>JABAAL010000011.1 GCA_014238785.1 Phycisphaerales bacterium
AAAAGTTCCTTTTGTATGTAGTTAACCATACGTTTTGGCAAGATGAATAGATTTAATAAAAACTACTAATCTCTAAATAAATGTGGTAGTAATAAAGGGCTACCACGTGCATTGCAGATCAAAAGACATGTGGTCGCGACCTGCTTCTTATCCATTGGGTAACGCTACCCATTCGACCAATTATATCATTGAGTAAAAGTTTGTAAATGCCAAGGGGAAAATTGGTAAAAATAGATGAAATATTCGATTTCTGGTAGAAAAAAGGGAAATTTTAGTTTTTCCGCCCTGATTTGAGCAGTTTTTGACCAATTTCAGTGATTTTTCTACCTTGACGCGTCCTTGAGAGGAACCCCGCTTGAAGTAAATAGGGCTCAACAACGTCCTGCAGAGTTCCTGCATCTTCACCCATTGTTGCTGCAATTGCCTCAACTCCAGCGGGTCCGCCCTCGTACACCGTTGCAAGTGTTTCTAAATACATCCGATCGAGGGTGTCAAGACCCATGTCGTCGATACCCTCAAGTTTTAACGCGCGGTCAACAACTGTTTGGTCGAATCGATGGTGGCATCGAACTTGGGAATAATCTCGCACTCGCCTAAGTAAACGAAGTGCGATTCGCGGTGTTCCACGGCTGCGTGAAGCAATGCAATGAAGAGATGCTTCGTCGATAGGTGCCATCTCAAGTTTTATAACTGCTTGTTGTAAGATTGCAGTGAGCTCATCTGTTTCATAAAAGCGAATATTATGGACAATGCCAAATCGACTACGTAGTGCGCCAGTTAGCAAACCAGCTCGAGTTGTAGCTCCGATTAAAGTAAACGGCTGAAGTGCATAGGTGACAACTCGAGCATGCATACCCGAGTCAAGTGTGAAATCAATTTTATAATCTTCCATCGCAGGGTATATATATTCTTCTACGGCGGCGGGGAGGCGGTGGATTTCGTCGATGAATAATACATCACCCGGCTCCATTCGAGTTAATGTGCCAACGAGGTCACTGCCCTTTGTAAGTGCAGGCCCCGATGTTACCCAAGCACGAGTGCCAAGTTCATTTGCGATGACATGCGCAAGCGTTGTTTTGCCAAGTCCCGGGGGTCCGTACAAAAGTACGTGCTCCATTGGGTCGTCTCGATCCTTTGCAGCTTCAAGTGCGACGCTTAATCGTTCGCGTAATTCTGCTTGCCCTAAGTATTGCTCTAGTGTTGTAGGCCGGATTGAATGTGTTGAACTTTCTATTACAGAGGGTTCAACATCTGTTGTTTGTTCTTTAGGAGAAATGATTCGTTCGCGTGCCATCTATACTATAAGCGTATCAGGAGCTAAGGGTCTTCGTGGTTAACATTGCTCAATTGCTTTCTTCATTTGGTTCCATCGTTCCTCGACGGAACCCGTAAGCCCGATGGAGAATCGAACGAGGCCAGGGGAAATCCCTGCCGTATTTTGCGCATCTTCGCTCATTTCGCTAGAGGTAGAGGCCCCCGGGCACGACATCAGGGTATCGAAGTACCCAAGACTTACTGCGATAAAACCAAATTGTTGCTCATTTTGAAGCAGATCCATCAATTTGCTTGCGCGCTCTGTCGTTTTCATGTCTACGGTAAACAATCCACCGTACCCAAATTCTTTGTTATGGGCTTTGGTAAATAGTTCGTGATCTGGGTGAGAATCGAGTCCGGGGTATACGACGTCTTGCCCAAAGTCTTGTAGTTTGTTTGCCATGAACATTGCACGGCTTCCATGTTCTTTCATTCTTGCAGCAAGGTGGGGGAGCCGCAGTGATAAACGAAACGCAACAATTGGATCCATCGTTGGTCCAAGTAACATCAACGAACCCAGATGAAGATCCATGAGCTCTTCGATGAAGGATTTGCTGCAACAAATAATGCCAGCTATGACGTCTGAAGCGCCACTTATAAACTTCGTCGCGCTATGGATGACAACATCAGCGCCTTGTTGGATTGGGCTGAAAATCATTGGAGTGAATGTATTATCAACAACAAACGTTGCGTCGTATTTCTTTGCAAGTGTTGCAAGCGCGGAGATGTCGGCAGCCCTAAGTGTTGGGTTGGAAAGTGTTTCGGTGAATAACACTTTTGCACCATCTTGCAATGCTTTTTTAACAGCATCCAAGTCTTGTATATCAACAAATGTTGTTGAGATGTTGCAATTCTTTGGTAGGTAATCTTCGAAGAGAGCGTAGGTTCCACCGTAGAGTGTGTTGGATGAAACCACGCTGCGACCACCGGCGCACAGTTGCATGATGACAGAGGATATTGCAGATAGTCCGCTTGCTGTTCCGTAGCCCGCTTGTGCCCCTTCCATTGCGGCAACCATTCTGCCAAGGACGAAAACAGTGGGATTAAAATGCCTACCGTACAAATAACATCCGCCTTCATTTGGACCGAGTTGACCTGCGAAAATTTCAGGCATAAGGTCTGGAGTCATGACGGTAAACGTCGTGCTCGCTTCGATGGACATGTTAACTCCACCGTGTTCGCCAAATTCGTGGCGAGCGCTTTCCATAGCTTGCTGTGGATCAAATGGTGGATTTGTCATGTTGCATTACTTGTTGTATGCAGCGTTTTATTGTAGAAAAAAGAAATTTCGCCGTTTCCAGAAAGCATGGTTGCGAACTCTTGCACCGCCTCGCCTCTCCAGCCATTTGCAAGGGGTGAGTCGACAAGCGGCGTCCCCTCTCGTAACGCAAGAAACCAATCGGTGAACGTTGGGCGATTAGTAACGAGGCCCGTTGATAATTTTTTCCCAACACACCACGCACCAAAGAGGGACCAGATGCCATCAAGTTCTTGCCGAGTTTCGGCTTCTTTTTCGATGGCTTGTGGTTTTCTCATCTGCATCGGATCGACGGATGGCGATTCAAGTAATGCTTGAAGTATTTCTTCCCCAAAGCGGTTTGCCATATTTCTCGGGAAGCCCTTCATCGAAGCCAGTTGTTCGTTGGTTTCTACAGGTTTTTTTGCAAGTGCGAGTACACACTCGTTCGGTATAACGGCACGAGTTGGGAGGTTGAGTTCAATAGCAATGTTTTCACGTAATGCAGCAATGACTTGAATACGTTGTATTTCTTTTTTTCGAGGATTTTTATTTTTGCAAATTCGTTTTACAACATTAAACAAATTGAATGCATACGTTTCCATAGAGGTGAATTTTGAACATTCTTCTATTGCCCATTTGGTTCTGCCAAGTTCTTCTAATTTGGTGTGGAGGTGTTTGTGGATTGCAATGAGATACCGTACATCGTCGGCAGCATAAAAGCGCTGTCGGTCGGTAAGTGGTCGTGCATCCCATTGGGAAAACGTAAAGTGTCCACCAACATCGTGATGCAAAATTGACTCTATGAGTTTTGTAATAGAAATTGGATACGGGTAGCCAACCAAACCGGCTGCGAGCTGGGTGTCAAAAATTGCAGCAGGTGGTTTGCCAAAGATCCTTGCAACTGGCTCCAAGTCTTGGGATCCGGAGTGGAGCAGGGTTGTAACTTTTGGGTCTGCGATGAGTGCGTGTAGTGGCGAAAGGTCAGTGATAATAAATGGATCGATGAGCGCGACCCGCTGTGTTGTTGCAACTTGGATCAGGCACGTTTGGGGGTAGTGGGAGTCTTCGCCAATAAACTCGGTGTCGTAGGAAAAAACTCCATTTTTTTCGAGTTCGCTGCAGAGTGAAAGAAACTCGTCCACAGTATCGATCCAATCAGCTTCTCCGGTAGGAACTAAGGGATTTCCTTCCAATACAGGTGTTATCTTTTCGTCTGAGTGAGATTGATGGTGGCTTTGTTGCCGATGTTTTCTTCGATGTGAGCCGCTTTTTTCCATAGATTTTTCATTCTACCAGAGCTCCGATGGAACCGCCTACTCTAGTTTTGCGAATCTCAATATGAAGAGAAGGGGTATGTTGGTTATTCGGAGGGGAAAGAACCAACAAGAAAAAAGGAGCGTCGCAACGATCGTGTGCGGCGCTCCTTTTTAGTATTCATACTACCAAATAGACTTAATAGCCCATGTCTTCCATGCCTCCAGCTGGCGAAGCAGTTTTTTCCTTGATATCAGTAATCGCGCAATCGGTTGTGAGTAAAAGGCCGCTAATGCTTGCTGCATTTTGCAGAGCGATTCGCTCAACTTTTGTTGGGACAATTACGCCAGCCTTGATGAGGTCTTCGTATTGGCCAGATAGACCATTGAAACCGAAATTGTCATCGGTTGCTTCTTCAACTTTTTGACACACAATTGAGCCATCAAGCCCGCAGTTTTCTGCAATTTGACGGATTGGAGCGGTTAGGGCACGTCCCAAAATATCGATTCCAAGTTTTTCGTCGCCTTTGGCTTTCTTTCGAGCTCCTTCGAGAGCTCGTTTTGCACGGATAACGGCAACACCACCACCTGGAAGGATGCCCTCTTCGACAGCAGCGCGGCAAGCGTGCAAGGCATCTTCAACTCGTGCTTTCTTTTCCTTCATCTCAACTTCGGTGGCTGCGCCAACGTTGATTTGTGCAACTCCGCCTGCAAGTTTTGCAAGTCGTTCTTGAAGTTTTTCAGCATCGTAATCGGAGGAGGTATTTTCGATTTGTGCGCGGATTTGGTCGATGCGACCCTTGATATCTGAAGATTTTCCTGCACCTTCTATGATTGTTGTTGCGTCCTTGTTAATAGTGACTTTCTTTGCTTTTCCGAGTTGAGCAAGTTCAAGGTTTTCGATATTCATACCAAGCTCTTCCATGACGGGTTCACCGCCAGTAAGAATTGCGATATCTTGAAGCATTGCCTTGCGACGATCGCCAAAACCTGGTGCTTTGATTGCGCAGACTTTGATTGTGCCGCGTAGTTTATTCACAACAAGGGTTGCGAGCGCTTCGGCATCAACGTCTTCCGCGATGATGAGAAGTGCTTTGCCGGTTTCAGCTACTTTACCAAGAATTGGAAGCATGTCTTTTGCGGTACTAATTTTCTTTTCGTTGATTAGAACATAACAATCTTCAAGGGTGACATCCATCGATGCCGCGTCAGTTACAAAGTGTGGGCTTAGGTAGCCCTTGTCAAACTGCATACCTTCGACAAGTTCGACATCAGTTTCTAATGATTGACCCTCTTCGACAGTGATTACGCCATCTTTGCCAACTTTATCCATTGCTTTTGCGATGATTTGGCCAATTGCTGTGTCTTGATTTGCGGCGCACATGCCTACTTGTGCAATCTCATTGGAGTTTTGTACTTCGTTTGACATTGAATGAAGTTCGGACACTATCGCTGCGACGCCAAGGTCAATGCCTCGTCTAACTTGGTTTGCATGCGCTCCAGCGGTAATGTTCTTTAACCCTTCGCTAAAGATTGCTTCAGCGTATACGGTTGCTGTGGTCGTGCCGTCGCCAGCATCTTTTGAGCATTTTGCAGCAACTTCTTTGACCATTTGTGCACCCATATTTTCACGTGGATCTTCAAGCTCAACCTCTTTGGCAACGGTCACACCATCTTTTGTAACAGTTGGAGCACCAAATGATTTTTCTAGAATGACCACTCTGCCTGAAGGTCCGAGTGTTGTCTTTACTGCTTTAGCGAGTTTTTGAATTCCGCGGAGCATTTGCTCACGCGCTTCATTATCAAATGCAATTTGTTTTGCGGTCATGGTATTTTTCTTTCCTTTATAGATTAGATGTCATCGCGTGCCTGCCATGCGGCCGATACGTGCGAACTATCAATCCAGATGTTATTCGATTTCGTTTTGATGTGTATGCCTTGTGAACTTGTTAATTTTTCAACAACTTCGACGTTCATTACTTCAAGCTCATTGTCTTTTCCATAGAACATTATGGAAAGTTCTGTATTCGTTCCAACCATATCATTTAGAATTTCAAGTAGTGGTCCACGTTCCATAGTAGTGTCCTTGCTAAGTTACTTAATAATTCCGAGGATGTCATCTTCGGTCATGATTAAGTAATCTACGTTGTCAATTTTAATTTCAGTACCTGCGTAGGAAGTGAATAAAACATGGTCACCTTTTTTTACGGTAAAAGGGATTCGGTCACCAGTTTCTTGATTGAGGTGGCCGTTACCAACTTCAATAATCATTCCTTCTTTTGGTTTATCTTTTGCAGACTCTGGTAAATAGATACCGCTGTCAGTTTGCGTTTGTGCTTCTGCACGTTGGACAAGTAATTTGTCTCCAAGTGGTTTTACGTTCATTGTTGTACTCCTACTTTCTTTATGGTTTCTCTTTGCGATGTGTTCGCGGTTGTTACTGGTTCCAATTCTGTTCTGGCCATCGATTCGCGTAATGTTTCTTTAGGACTCTTTGCAGGGCATCGAGCAGGGTTTCAATCATTGCGGGACGGTCGACTACTGTAAAGGCACCTTCATGCAGGGAACGTGCCAAACTTCGGGCATTTTCTCTTGCGGAGGTTTGCCGTGGTCTTATGACGATTGTTGGTGGTCTTGGGTCAAGTCGACGGAGTAATTGCAGCACCCTATCACCGCCGGGGCGCTTGTCTATTGAGCCCTCTTCAAGTGGGATTGCTAGGTCAACTATTGCTATATGAATAGCACTCGTTTCAATCATCTGAACAGCTTCAACGCCATTTTTTGCAGTTAAACTGCGTATTCCAAAGGGATCGAGCAGGCGCGGTAATTGTAATATTGGAGAATCTTGACGCCATGAACCGCATGTCAGTAACAGATTGAGCCGCTTAGAGGGCTCGGTGCTTTGTATTGGAATTGGACGATCGAAAGCCATACGAATCCTGATAATGCAAATCTCATGCCGTTCTTATCCGCAGTATTACCTGACAATGCACTTTTACGCTTCATGAACACTGCCGTCTTGGCAGTGTTTTCTCTTTTGGGTCAGTCCCCCATGGGGTCTAACCCCAATTAGGAGGAAGGTGGTACCATTCGCCGACTTATGGTGTATCAAACAAAATCTACGTTGCTTTGCTCGATTCTTGCTGGGAAAGAGGACAAAAGGACGCCAGTTGGCGAGATAGTCACGGTACAGGGGTGGGTTCGTTCTCGCCGTGATTCAAAAGCAGGCTTATCCTTCATTCAAATAACTGACGGAAGTTGTTTCGATATTTTGCAGATTGTTGCGAACAACGATTTGCCAAATTACGAATCAGAAATTTTACGCGTAACGACGGGAGCATCGATTGAAGTAACGGGCGAACTTGTCGCATCGCAAGGCAAAGGGCAATCAGTTGAAATGCAAGCAACGGAAGTAAAGGTTGTCGGTTTTGTAGAAGACCCAGACACATATCCGGTTGCTGCGAAACGACACACATTCGAATATTTACGCACTGTCTCGCATTTGCGAACTCGTACAAATACTTTTGCAGCGGTTGCTCGCGTTCGAGATTGTCTTTCGCAAGCAGTGCACCGATATTTTCACGAGAATAAATTTTTGTGGGTTCACACGCCAATTGTGACTGCAAGTGATTGCGAAGGCGCTGGAGAAATGTTTAGAGTTTCAACTCTTGACATGGTCAACACGCCAATGAACGAGGAAGCCAAAGTCGATTTTGATAAGGATTTCTTTGGGAAAGAATCATTTTTGACTGTGTCTGGGCAAATAAATGTTGAGACATATGCATGCTCACTAAGCCGTGTGTATACATTTGGGCCAACATTTCGCGCAGAAAACTCAAACACTTCAAGGCATCTTTCAGAATTCTGGATGATTGAACCCGAAATTGCATTTGCTGACTTGAACGACGACGCCGATCTTGCTGAAGACTTTTTAAAAACTATTTTCACTGACTTGCTCAATGAGCGTCCAGACGACATGGACTTCTTTCAACAGCGAATTGATAAGGGTTGCATTGAACGACTTGAAAATTTTGTTTCGTCTAGTTTTGAAAGAATGGAATACACGGATGCAATTACTGCAATAACCAAAGCGCAAGAATCTGGAACGAAGTTTGATTATCATGTCGAGTGGGGGAGTGATTTACAGTCAGAACATGAGCGATGGCTAACGGAAGAACATGTTGGAAGACCAATTGTTTTGATGAATTATCCGAAAGAAATCAAAGCGTTTTATATGCGCCTTAATGATGACGAAAAAACGGTTGCTGCGATGGATGTTCTTGCTCCTGGAATAGGCGAAATAATTGGTGGTTCTCAGCGTGAAGAACGCCTGGATGTACTCGATAAACGTCTTGCTGAGTGTGGGTTAGAGCCGGAACCCTACTGGTGGTACCGCGATTTGCGAAAGTATGGAACGGTCCCACACGCTGGCTTTGGGCTTGGTTTTGAGCGAACAATTCTCTATGCGACTGGAATGGCAAATATTCGCGATGTTATACCGTTTCCTCGCGCGCCAAGAAGCTGCGATTTTTAGCCTCTACATCGTCCTATAACACAATTGACTGAATACGACATCTCCCTTTTTATGTTCAATAACCAACTTTTTCGCAACTTTTCCCTTGGTTTTCTCGAACTATTATGTATTCTTAAATATAAGTACTGAAGAAGAAAAGGTTTTATAGATATGATTAATTATTGCACTTCCGTTTTTGTCGCGCTTTGTATTTTGTTGTCCACAGCACATGGCGCAAAGCCTGCGCAATTGGACTATGCGATTACGCTTGGCGAAGAGACATTTGATCCACAAACTAAGGTGATTACGACACCAACGGAGTGGGAAGCAGTATCGCAACATGGCAATGACCTTCGGCTTGTTCAATTCGATGGACCAATTCAAGAGTCGTGGATACAGGTAATGCGAAAATCGGGGATTACGCCGTTGCAATATATTCATCCTTTTACGTATATTACGTGGGCCGATTCTCAAAGTAGAGATAACGCAGAGGGCTTTCCCCACGTTCGATGGTCAGGCGATTTTCTTAATGGGTATCGAGTGTTACCAAAGTGGCGAAACTTAAGTCCTCAACCTATCGATTCAAAAGTTATGGTTTACAAAGGTGTAGAGCTTGAAGGAGTGCTCGAACAACTTCGAGATGCTGGAGCAAAACGAATGGACCATCATTCTCTTGACTCTCGTTTTGAAATTGTTTCTTTTGTTGCTCCCGGAAGTTCGTATCTTGAAATTTCTAGAATCCCTGGGATTTTTACAGTGCAACCAAAGCCAACTGATGGTGGTTTACGGAGTGAAATGAGTAACCAAGTGAATGCCGGTAACATCGACGCGGGCGGTATGGCGTACCCTGGGTATCAAGACTGGCTCAATGCAGCTGCAGGTGTAACGGGCGATGGTGTCATCGTTGCAGTTGTTGATGGCGGATCAGATGAAAATCATGTAGATTTGAGCGGCCAGTTTGTTGCATGCAGTGGACAGAGTTGCGGCGGAAGTGCTTCAAGTTCACACGGGACACACTGTGCAGGAACAATTGGAGCAACTGGCGTCAGTGGCAGCACAGATAGTAATGGGTTCCTGCAAGGGCAAGGTGTAGCGCCGGGCGTTTCACTCCTTGAGCAAGTTTATTCACCTGTTTATCAACAACCAGGAGGCATGACACAGTTAATGGTCGAGTCACGCCAAAACGGCGCGCTCGCTTCAAGTAATAGTTGGGGACCAGCAGGTTCACCTCAAGGCTACGACATCGATACACTTGAAGTTGACATTGCAGTTCGGGATGCTGATCCAGATGTAGAGGGCAACCAACAATTTACCTATGTGCTAGCAATTATGAACGGTAATGGTGGCACGAGTTCACAGGGTTCGCCTGATGAAGCGAAAAATATTATTACTGTTGGCTCCACGAAGATGCGAGACGGCGGTGGGAATCAATACACAGCAATAAATGATATTTCGAGCAACTCTGCACACGGGCCTTGTCTTGATGGAAGGACTATTCCACACATCGTAGCGCCCGGTTGCCAAACACTTTCAACAGTTCCGGGCTCGTATAGTTTGATGTGCGGCACAAGTATGGCATGTCCACAAGTTGCAGGCGGCGTTGCACTCTTTGTTGAGCAATATCGAACTGCGTATGGAATTGATCCAACTCCTGCACTAACTAAAGCAGCATTCACCGCATCGGCAATAGACCTTGCAGGGAATAACGATGCAGATGGTGGAACCCTTGGTCATGTATTTGATTCTAAACAAGGGTGGGGTAGAATGGATTTGGATTCTCTTCTTGTACATGATGAAGGTAGTGTTCGGTATTACGACGCTCCCGTTGTGCTTGAACAGACAGGCGAGCAATGGTCTGCAACGGTCTCGCCACTTGACCCATCAAAGCCAATGAAAATCATGTTGGTATGGACCGATGCCCTTGGACACGGACTTGGTGGGAGTACGCCTGCGTGGAATAATGATCTTGACTTAACTGTTTCTGTAGGTTCTGCTTTGTATAGAGGTAACAACATCGGGTCGCAAGGTTGGTCAATAACGGGCGGCAGTGCGGATGATAAAAATAATACTGAAGGTGTATTCCTTGGACCAATTCCTCCAGGACAAGCAACTATTACAGTAACAGCAGCGAACCTTAACTCGGATGGTATTCCAAATGAGGGCGATGGCATCGATCAAGATTTTTCGGTTGTTTGTTACAACTGTGCTTCTGAGCCAGATTTTTCAATGGCAATTGAACCAAGTTTAGTAGAAGTATGCGCGCCAGAAGAAACAGTCTGTACAGTTTCGATTGGACAATTGATGGGCTATGACAATGAAGTAGTACTATCAGTCGTAACGAACTCTGGAATTCTTCATGATCTTTCTGCGTTTACTGTTGTACCGCCTGCTGAAGTAGAGTTGTATTTGAATATCCCGGAATCTGTAGAAGAGGGGGAACATATAGTACAAGTGGTTGGTATTGCACCTGCCGATGGATCCATGCACGAAGCCTCTGTGCTCGTTCGAGTTTCAAGTGGGCTGTCTTCAGTTCCAACGCTTCAAGAACCATATGATGGCGAGACAGAGATCCCACTGGCACCTACATTTAGTTGGTTAGATGATGATTCAGCCATGTCTT
Organism: Phycisphaerales bacterium; assembly: GCA_014238785.1. Taxonomy (GTDB): domain Bacteria; phylum Planctomycetota; class Phycisphaerae; order Phycisphaerales; family SM1A02. The sequence goes on from JABAAL010000011.1 coordinate 10,941, forward strand.
GGCGATTGCAGATATCAACATCATCTTCTGATTCTGGTATTTTTTATGATGCTTCTGATATTTTTGAAGCGGAACATGCACTGCCATTCATACTTGATTCGAATACACCATTCTTCTGGAGAGTTCGTGCAAGTAATAATTGCGGAGAGAGTGCCTGGGCTCAGTGGTGGACTTTTAGAACAACGGATGCGATGATGATTCTTCTTGTTGACGACGACGACAATTCTCCTGACGTTCGATCTGACTACACAGATATGCTCGACGAAGCAGGCATCTTGTACGAGATACACGACACCAATAATTCGAATAACGAACCTTCTATAGAAGAGTTGCAGGGCTATCCACTTGTGATTTGGTTCACCGGTGACGAGTGGGGTGGATTTGCAGGTCCAGGTAGTACAGGTGAAGCGGCACTCGCTTCATACATTGACAATAGTGGGTATCTCCTACTCTCAAGTCAAGATTATTTATACGATAATGGGCTCACTCCATTTGGACAAAGTTACCTTGGTATAGGTAGTTTCAATAGCGATGTGAATCAATCAACTGTAACAGGGGAAAACATGTTTGAGAATGTTGGTTCCGTGAATTTAGCGTACCCATTTACAAACTACAGTGATGAAGTGGATGCTTCGCAAGAAGCACAACTCGCTTTTAGTGGTTCAGCAGGAAATGCTGGAACACAACTTGAGGGCGAGCAAGGTGGGGGCGCTGTGTTCCTTGGCTTCCCAATCGAAGCAATGCCAGCGCCCGCTCAACAATTACTTATGGGTACAATCTTAGAATGGATGGGTGGGGGCAGTGAACCTTGTGCCGCTGACTGCGATAACGACGGCGTCGTTGGAGTGAGTGACCTGCTTGCAATTATCGACGCTTGGGGTACGAATGCAGGATGCGATCTAAACGGTGATGGAAACATCGATGTTGTTGACCTTCTTGAAGTTGTTGGTAGCTGGGGCGAGTGCCCGTAATATCAAACCCAATTGGGGCCAGACACTATGGCGCAGGCCAGAACCCTATGGGGCAGCAGTTGCCGATAATAAGAGGGTTTTAGTAGTCTTCATCTAATGTTTTGGCTATTTTTGCATCTTAAATTGTGTTCTAAGGGGGTCCGATATTGACTTTAAACGGTGAATTTCGATATTTGTCGAGCGGTGAATGGGTATCAAACGATTGTAGGGTTGTCCATGGTCTGAGTTCCAATGGTTGGCGCTCCAAGGACACTGTCTTTGACAGAACGAAAACGCCTCGTGGATAAGAGGCTTACAACGCAAAAGGGGTTTTGCCGTGAACACAGATACTTTTATTGAAAAACTATTTCCGCTCCTCATAACAGGCGATCGACCTGCTGCCCGCGCTTTTGTTGCAGAAGCAATTACAAGCGGCTGGTCAGCCGAAGAGATTTCCGAGAATGGCTTTTGGCCAGTTCTTGATGCAATCAATACGCTCTACCGATCATATCAGATGACAAGTGTCGCGCACCACTACGCCACTCGCCTTCTTCGATCGCTGGTGGACCAAGTTCAAGCAGGCTATACACAACAAGCATGTAATAACAAAAACATCCTTCTTTTCTGTGGACCTAGCGAAGCGGACGACCTTGCAGCGCAAATCGTTGCAGACCTTTGCGAAGCAGATGGTTGGGAAGTGAAGTTTGGCGGCGGCGGTGTTCCAGCAGACGAAATTCTTGCAGAAACAAATGAATGCAAACCGGATGCACTCTGCATGTTCTCGTCCGCTCCATGTGATGCACCACATATCCGAAACATTATTGACACAATCAAAACAATCGGTGCTTCGCCAAATACACAAATAGCCGTTGGTGGCGGACTCTTTAATCGAGTTGAAGGTCTTGCTGAAGAAATCGGCGCGGATCTTTGGGCAAGTTCGCCTGCAGAGTTAAAAACTAAACTCACGACGGAGTCAACCCGACGTGCAACGGAAGATCAACGAACTGTTGGCAAGAACGTGCGCCCACGCAAAGCTGCATAAACGCAGGCAATTCAAAGGTAAAACCCAATGACGCAACGAGTTACGCTCGTTGCGTCATTTTTTTATGTTAAGATACTTTCATGAAAAATAAAATGTATACAGGTGTCCTTGTCCTAATCACATCGTTGCTGATATTTGCACAGGAAACGAATGCGCAGGCGATTCCACTGCTTACTGACCCAATTAAAGTACGTGAGCTAGAACTCATGTCGAACAAACTAGGCATGACAAGCGCGCAGCGTGAAGCAATTTTAGAAGTATACGATCGATATCTTGTAGATTTTGCAAGAGTACGCGTTGGCGAGATTGCTGACTTTGAAAACGGGATTGCAGACGCAGCGGAAACCTTCGGATTCATGCAATTCAATATTCCAGAAAGACAACTGGTTGAGGGGCTCATCAAGCAAGCCAGACGCGCTATGTCTGCAATACACAGATCAGACACGCAATTCTTCGATGAACTCGCGGCGATGTTGACTGAAAAGCAACTTATTATTCTCAATAGAGAACGAATTGCCCGAGAGCTAGAAGCGTACAACATCTTTACAACACAACTCATGGGTCAGTTGAACAGGGGTGCAAGGACGGACATGCGTAAAATATTCGCCCAACTTGATGTCGATTCGAGTATCGAATCGGATGAACTCTTAGACCAATACGACACCAGATACATCAAGCAAGTAAAACAGAGTTTTAATGCGATCATTGAAGCCGTTGGACATGTTCTTGACCAAATAGATGAACTTGGGCTTCGAGACATGGACCAGCAGGCAATGATGATGCAGTTCATGATGGATGAAACAGCGCTCGATGATTTAAAAGTACGTGGAGATTTACTTTTAATGCCGTTGGTCAAACAAGCCTACGATCTTAGCCAACTCAATTGGTCAACGTGGAGAAAACTTGACGCAATTCTTGACCAAGAGAATGCTCGGAACTTGCAAGGGTATTATTTTAAAAGGTCATTTAGCGATGCTGTCCGAGGGGGGAATAGAATTGAAGGGTATATAGACCGTGCACTTACCCTGAAGGAGATTGAAGATTGGAAAAAAGTGGAACTTATAGATCTTCGCGATACATTTCGCTCAAAGTGGAAAAATCGCACATCGGCACATGCATCTTTGCTTGAAAAATCACGCCAAAACCAGACAATTGCAACGATGAGTCGAGAGGTAGGTACGGAGTTCGATGAAAAACTTACTAAGTTAAAAGATGGCAGGCGCGACTACATTGAAGCTACGGAATCAAAAATCAATGGCATACTTGGAAAAGAGCTCGTTGCAAAATTGAAAGACACTAAAAAATCAACTCCTATGGAGTTGTTCGTAGGCAATTCCGTTGCAGTAAGTAATGGAGATTCCTCTGCTGGCGTACACGTTGCAGTCTCAACTTCTTCAACCGAACTATCTCAAGAAGAATTCGATGCAATGGTGGAGTCTGGTGAAATTCAAGTGAGTTCCTCTTCTTCAGATGGCGGGACATTTATTGCAAGCGGATCAGCTGAATTCGGGTCAACTGAATTTGAATCAACTGAATTATCTGGTGAAGAATTCACGGGCACACTCGAAAAATCAGAGTCAACAAAACTCTACGGTGGTGCAACTATTCCAAAACCGATTACCCCATCATTTCCAGAGAGGGCAGCTATAGTTCTTGGTCTTGATGAAAGTGGTGCGATGATTATTAGCGCCGTCTACGATGAATACCGTGAGAAATACAGCGTTGCAAATAAAGAAATTTCTACGAGGTCTAAAGTAATTAGTGAAGATAAGGAGTTGTCAAACGCAAAGCGAGTGCGATCTATTCGCGACGCTAGCGACGTTGCGGCTGAAGCAGTTGCATCGCTCGATCAATCATTTTTCGATGACCTAGCGGCTATCACTTCATTAGAACGAGACGAGACAAATCTGAAGATGCTCGAACATCATCGTGCGCGTCAGCGAACTGCTGCACCTGAAGATCCATTTGGCTGGCGCGGAGGCGAAGGTGATACGATTGACCTTGTTGGGTTGTACGTTATGTCTGATGTTTCGGATGAACTCCAAGAAGGACTATTGCAAGAATCTATGCAAGAGATACGCAGTGCGATGCAAGAGTACCACAGTAAAGTTGAAGATGCACATGGCGCTTTCGTTGAAGCCACATATGCTATGAATCACATGCAAGATGCTATGTTTATAATGCAAGAAAATAATCGAGATGGCAGTGGGGCGCAGGCAATACAAAAAAGATGGCAAGATTCATTTACGAGCGTTCGTGATGCAAGACGAAGTCTACTCCTTATCAATCAAACGGTTATGGATTCTCTTTTAGCGAAAGTTCCAGAGGCAGATTTTTGGAAAATTAGGATGGAGTTTGTTTCAAAGGCGTATCCCGATGTCTTCAAAAAGGGATCTGATTTGACAACTATGTTGACTGCCGCGAATGCCATTGCTGCACTTGAAACTTCGCAGGCGAGCAAACTCGCTTCGATTACTGATGCGTATAGATCGGAGTATTGGGCATTGTGCGAATCCATGATTAGTAACCATAAATCCAATGCCTCTGCTAAAAGTGGAGAGGGGATGATGAGTAAGGAAGACATCCACAGGCAACTTAGTCTGGAAACACTTCGTTTTGAACGTAAAGAGTTAAACGATCGACTTCGAATGCGCTTGCGAATGGTATTAAACGAAGAGCAAGTAAAAGACGTGCCCGGACTTCGCCCTTCAGTTGCAGCCGCTAACGAATGGTAGGCGCTATTACCTCATATGCTATGAGAGCAGCAGTTAAGTGACACTTGTTTTAACAAGGACCCCAATTACTCACGATGAGCAAAATGTCACCAACGTCGACAATGCCACTTTCGTCTAAATCAAAATCTGGATTGACTGTGCCCCAAGCGCCAATAATCGCAAGGATGTCGCCAACTGCTACAAAACCATCGCCATCAATATCAGCAGGGCAGTTTACAACTACTTCGGTAGCATTGAAGTAAATACCAATGCCTGGACCATTTGATCCGAGGTCAATTACCGCAGCAAGATCCTCAACACCATCATTATTAAAGTTACCATGCTTGACCTTCACAGGTTCGCTACCTGATCCTGAAGCATCACCCTCTGAAAGAATTACTGTTCCGCCAGGAGAAGCAGTGTCGTTTCGAATGACGGTAAGTTCTCTATTTCCTGATATAACGCCGATGAAGGAGACAACAATATCTTCGTCGCCATCATTATCAAAGTCATAGACCGTGAGAGAATCAGGATCTGTTCCGATTGAAAATGTCGAGGTATTACCAAGTTCGGATCCATTGTCACGAACCGGGGAAACAACATCGCTAAGAAGTACACTTAGTGAACCGCTTGTTTCATTTACAGTGATTACATCATTATCGCCATCATCATCGATGTCGAAAAGTACAAGTTCGACTGGACCGCTTCCCGAAGGTAAGGGATTGCCTAAAGGATCACCCAACGGAACGGTAGCGACGGTACCATCGCCATTCCCATCCATCACACGAACTTTTGTGCTTGCCGTATCAAGGACAATAAGATCTATATCCTTGTCTGTATTGATATCACCTGGATCGATGTCGCCTGGGAACGGAATACTAATGGAATTGGTATGTGTGAAATTTATAGCTTTTGATCTAAAGGTCGTTTTGTTTAAAACAGAAGCATTCAAGGAACTACAAGCAACAATAATGTCATCTCGACTCAGTCCAGTCTCTTCTACAAAGTCAGTTATAGTAATAAACATTGGCCCACTGTCTGTCGAAACATCGGTTTCTTTCGTGAATGTCCCTGTATTATCGTTTGACAAAATCGAAACGGTATCGCTTCCATTATTCGCTACTACTAAATCATTTGCAGTGCCATCGTCATTGAGGTCGCCGACTTCTATGTCCATGGGATCGATACCTACTAAAATTGGATTGCTTTCTGTAAAGCCAAGCCATGTGTTCCCACTCATACCATTATTGAACAAGATGACAACGCTTCCGTTTGCTCCGCCGGTTGCTGGAATAGATATTGCAACGTCTGAAAAGTTGTCGTTATTTAAATCCGCAACAACGATATCGCTTGGCACGTTTGCAGAAGATAAATCATGTGTACTTTCGGTTCCGAAAAGAATTGGTCCCGTGGTTTCTACGACTACTTCATGGCTGCTGCGAAGTGCTATTGGAGAACTCCATCGAATTGAAAGATTAGACGGGAGCCCAGAGTTATAGACAACAGTTGGCTCTCCACTAGAAGATCCAACGCTTATCAAGTCAAGTGAATCTCCAACCTCTGGTGTCCACTCTCTATTCCAACGTAAGTCTATTGAACATGACATGTCAACAGCACCAGAAATTGCAAGATGGTCGTGTGATACTCCCGAAGTAAGCCCATACATATCAAATGGCATTGAGCCGACGAGCCGACCGGAGGCATCTCCATCTCCTTGATGCATTAGGAACCCTTGAATTTGGAAGGAACCAGTATCCCTACCAGCTGTCGACAAAACACTTCCGTTATTTGTTAGATCACCTACGAGCCAACCATCGAAGTTACATATCGCATCACGTTCAAGCAATATTTCCCCTACATTAAGTGTTATATTTTCAAATGAAACATTACCACGATCGAGATTTAGCCCACCTTTCACGATGATATCACCATCTTTAAACGTAACAGTTGCGCCGTTTCCAAAAGCATCTACTCGTAGTGGGCGAGAAGCAGCGTCAAGGATGAGTAAATTCCAGTTGAGCGCAAGGGTGAAGCTTCCTTCAGTAAAAAACATGCCATGTATTTGTGCTGTTTGATCAAAAGTTACGTCGCTATATCCAGTTGAACTGAAGAGACAATTCGAGCCAGTATTGGGTACACCCTGAGGTAACCAGTTCTCTGAATCATAGAAGTAGTCACTATTCGAACCAGACCAAATCCAAAAATCATTTGAGCCAAAAGCATGTTCGTATGCTCCCATGTCAACGACCGGACCACCAGAAGATGGGGGTACACCAGTGTCTGCTGTGTAAGGGTCATCAACAACTCGGGCATTTCCATCAAGGTCTTTAGGAGATGAAACTAGAGTCGTGTCACCCGCATCGATGCAGGGAGAGCGTTGAAGCAGACGAAAGTTTTCGTCACCTGTACCGGGTAGACCGTCGCCGCCGAACTCATCAAGGAATCGCGGGTGGGCGCCTATGTTTCCTATTCCACCAAGATTCTGGTCAAGGAATTGAATGCAGTTGTAATTACCGCTCCATGCGGTTGCATAAAATTGTGCGTTGTCCCCAAAGTCATCCGTGTTACCCCAAAGAATAGTATTCGTACTTTGTAAAGCGCTGAATTCGGAATAAATGCCACCAATACTGCCGCCATGGTTCTGCACGATGGTTGAGTTTATTGAATCAAAATATTGACCCGTGTTGTAAATTGCCCCACCTCTAATGTCAGCTTGGTTCGCAATAATGAGCATATTGTTTATCTGGCAATAGCCAACGTTGCTAATGGCTCCACCATAATTAGCCTTGTTGTTTGCAAGCACACATCGGTTCATCAGAATGGCGTCCAAACTAGAATGTGTGGCAACGGCTCCACCTTCAGATGCTACGTTATTCCTAATTAGGCAGCTCCGAACGATACATGGAACTGGAATAACCCCGCCCGAGGATTTTACAATAATGCCACCACCGTATTTATTACTACCAGATCCATCTGCATTTCCTCCAACGATAGATACACCATCAAGTATTGGTGATGCCGTGGAAATACCTTCAGCAGTTACAACATGGTACGTGTTTTCACTGTTGTCACCACTTGTTTGATCATCACCGTTGAGGTCGCCTAAGAGGGTAACTCTATATTGTGTTGGGAGGCGAAAGTCAATGTCAACTTCGTTACCCATGAAACCACCGTATACCTCAACTCCATCAGATAACCTAAAAGATGCTTCTCGTGGATCGGAAGAGCCACCAGTGTCTGATGGCAGATACGTGCCTTCGGCAATCCAAATTTGATCACCCATTACCGCAACATCTAAAGCATCTTGTACATCGGTAAACGCAGATGCCCAATCTGTACCGCTGCCCGGATTTGTATTATCAATATCGACGTACCAAATATTGTTGCCTCCCGAACTGGGATCAATCGTTAACGTACCTTCACCAACATCTCCATTCCAACCGCCAATGCGTATGTAGTAAGTAACGCCGTTGGATAGGTAATACTCAATAGCAGAGTAGTAGGATTGGCACCCAGTGCTGCCTGACCCGTCACCGTTGCAAGCAACTTGATTTGAACAATTACCTTCATAAAGAACAATGGATGTGTCGTAACTCGTTACATCGCAAGTTGTAAAGGTATGTAATCCAGAAGAAGTTGGAACGAATTCAAACCAAATATCTGGGCTTGCATTCCAGTTCAATGAAGTGCCTGCGCACATTGCATCATCTGGTTCTGGAAAACTTGGAGTCACTGAGAGTGTGGAAAAAGAATTAGCTCCTGCGTAGGCGTACTTGGGGTCATTGCACTCATCGCCTCCCGGTCCCCCTTGCCCATATGCAAAGGATTGCGTTAAAAACAGTGCAATAACTATGATTGAAATAATCTTTCGCATCTTTCTCACCTTTGCACCCTTAAGAACGTACTTTGTACTTGGATGCAACTACCACTATGTCATAAAATAGTACAAAGTCGAGCAAATCTTCTCCATATTCATTTTTAAAGTAGTAATGACGTCCGATAGGCGCTAAAAACGACTTTGGTAAAGTTAAAAGAGCCCCACATCTTTGATGTGGGGCTCTTTTAATCGGGGTGACAGGATTTGAACCTGCGGCCTCTTGTTCCCAAAACAAGCGCTCTGCCAAGCTGAGCTACACCCCGCGTTTGCGAACGTGGCATTCTACATCAAAAGGTCATTTCAATCCCAGTTGAAAACACCCTTTTTCCACGCATATATGTACGCAACGATTGAAGTGCCGAGGAAGAACAAAATTCGACCAAGGAATAACGTTGCCTCTTGGCTACCTTGGGCTAGTTGTGAAAAATCAACAGCCCATGGGTAGAGGAAGATAATTTCTATATCAAAGACAAGAAATGTCATTGCCAAGATGTAAAAGCGAATATTAAACCTTTTCCGTGCAGTTCCAATGGGATCCACCCCGCACTCATACGTGGTGTCTTTTACCTTGCCAGAACGCTTTGGGCCAAGTAGCCCAGAGGCGATTATATTAATTGCCCCAAAGCCAACAGCCATGAGAATGATCAACAGCACGGGGAGATAATTTGTGAAATTCATGAGAGGGCGGATTGTAACAAATTCAACAGGGTTGATCCCTATTCAGTAGTGAAACGGAAAAATTCCTCCGAGGAGTTTTTTTGGAGACGGTGACAGTTCACAAAAAACCCCCTAAAACGGTGGTGGGTCCGTCTCAGGGGGGGGAAGAGAAGGAGTTGATTCACCCTAAGGTGGCAACTCCGCACAGGTGCCTCAGTTCATCCTTGATCTGGGCGAAGGTCACAATTGTTAAAGCTACATTTTCTGAAGATGGTGTTCCGTCTAAGGGCGGAACATGAGAGTGCTACCGTTCCATCGGCGCACCCCTCGAGCAAGTGGTTCCTTCCTCTTACTTGTACATAATCAGTCATCCGTGTTTAACTCCAACAACCCCCAGCCAGTTCTCTCCTAATTTTTCATGAGCAGCCAAGTGAATCTCCGCAATTCATGCATTTGTAACAAGTTCCATTTCGAACAGTAATTGCTCCGCATGAGGGACATGCCGGCGCATCACCCTGCATCTTCGCATTCGACTGACTTAGCGAAGATTGCGCGGTTATTTCTTCTACTTGGACGCTGCTTTTCGAAGTTTGGATACTTAATCGATCGTATCTCTCTTGTACAACGACTGCATCGGTCTTCGCTTTTCCCGTGGAGACCTTCGGTGTAATTCCACCAAGGTCGGTGCTCACAGAATCGCGGCGAGTTATATTTGTATCTTCTTGTGGTAGTCCTGACCATCGTTTGTCCTCCTTGACTGGTGTGGTCCGTTTCATAGGTTCTGGGTGATTCGGCAACGTTGAAGTTGCAGCACGGTTTGGTAAATTCGCTTCTTTGTATCCTTCAATGAATTGCATACCCATCCACTGGAAGATGTAATCCACTAAACTTTTTGCAAATGGGATGTCGCGATTAGTCGTAATGCCTTGCGGCTCGAATCGTTGGTATGCAAACTTGCTGACTAAACTTTCAATCGGAACACCATATTGCAATGCAACACTAATTGCGGTTCCGAGACTGTCCATTAATCCGCCAATTGTTGAACCTTCTTTTGACATGGTGATAAAGAGTTCGCCGGGGCCGCCTGTTTCGTACATGCCAACGGTGAGGTATCCCTCGTGCCCAGCAACATTAAAGTGGTGGGTAATACTTCTTCGTGTGTCAGGAAGCCGACGGCGCATTGGTTTTTCAATAATTTTCTCAACTATTTTTTCAATGACTTTTGGTTGATCTTCTTTCGCCATATCGGCAGCAGCGATGACTTCATTTGCAATTTCTTCATATGCTGCAGCAACTTCAACTTCGTCCTCATCATCGTCCAGAATGACATCAACTTTAGCATTAAGGGGCTGGCTTAACTTACAACCGTCGCGGTATAGGGCGTTCGCTTTAAGCCCAAGTTCCCAACTAAGCCAGTAGGACTTGGCGATGTCTTGGGTTGTTGCTTCGTTTGGAAGATTGATTGTTTTTGAAATGGCACCGGTAATAAATGGTTGGCAAGCAGCCATCATCCGGATGTGCCCCTCGGCGGCAATGTAACGGATGCCAGTCTCGCCACATCGATTTGCACAATCAAATACGGGTAAATGATCTTCTGCGAGGTTTGGAGCCCCCTCGATAGTGCCCGTTCCACAGATACGTCGATTCAACTCGGAGATTTCATCGTTTGTCAGACCAAGAAGTTGGAGTCCGTTGAACGAAGGGTTAGCAGTTGCTTCTTCTCGTGAAGTGCCGAGCGCTTCAAGGACATGCTCAGGCATCAACCATGCAGCAAACGCGAATGATAATTCAAACACAGTTGGCAACGAGTCGTTCATCGTGTCGATTTCTTCCTCGGAGTACCCATTGTTGAGTAGGAATTTTGTGAACGAAATGGTTTCGCCATCGTCTGCGACGGTCTTTGGCATTGGCGTGTCAAGGATGAGCGTGCCCATCACGTACAACATTATTTGTTCAACTTCGTGTGAGCTGTATCCAAGTGCAAGGAGCGCTGGCCGTAATGATTGATTTGCTATTTTGAAGTAGCCGCCACCTGCGAGTTTCTTGAATTTGGTTAACGCAAAGTCTGGTTCAACGCCAGTCGTATCGCAATCCATCAATAAACCAATTGTTCCGGTTGGGGCGATGACTGTGACTTGAGCGTTACGGAATCCATGGCGCCCGCCGAGGTCAAGCGCTTCGTCCCATGCTTGTACCGCACGACCAAGTAAGGCGCCAGCATTAGTAATATTGATGGTGTCATCAAGGAAGAGCGAGTGGTTTATCGGCACTGGTGCGAGTCGGAGTTTTTCATATTCGCCACTGTCACGTGCAACACCGTTTGCTGCTCGTTGATGGTTTCGGATTACTCTGAGCATGTCATCTGCGTTGTCAGCAAAACCATCAAAAGGTCCAAATTCTGCTGCCATTTGAGCGCTTACGGCGTACGACCGACCAGTAAGCGTTGCTGTAATTGCACCGCAAACGGCTCGACCAGCTTCGCTGTCGTATGCAATGCCCGCTTGCATGAGCATTGCGCCTAGGTTTGCAAAACCAAGGCCGAGTGTGCGGTAGCGCCAGCTTTGATACGCAATTGCTTCAGATGGAAAGGCAGCCATCAAGACCGAAATTTCAAGGACGATTGTCCAGAGCCGAACAGCATGTTCAAAAGAATCAACGTCAAACATACGAGTGTCGCTGTCATAAAACTTGAGCAAGTTAAGCGATGCAAGGTTACACGCAGTGTCATCGAGGAACATGTATTCGCTGCATGGGTTAGAGGCGTTAATCCGACCGCTCTTTGGACAAGTATGCCACTCGTTAATAGAAGTGTCAAACTGTACGCCAGGGTCAGCGCAGTGCCATGCAGCATCGCAGATTGTGTCCCACAATTCTAGAGCAGGAACCGTTTTTGCAATTTCTCCATCCGTTCGTTGAATCAAGTTCCAATCTTCTTCGCGGTCAACGGCTTCGAGGAAGTCGTGCGAAAGTCGAACGGAGTTATTTGAGTTTTGACCAGCGACTGTTTGGTACGCTTCTCCATTGAAATCGTAATCGAGCGCGAGTCCGAGGTCTTTTGCTTGTTGTTGCTGCTCTGTTGTAAGATGCTTCATGCCTTCAACAAGAGCTGCAACTTTAATTTCTTCGCGGACTTTCCACGTCACAAATTCTTCAATATCTGGATGGTCGACATCGAGGCAAACCATCTTTGCAGCACGACGGGTAGTGCCGCCGGACTTGATTGCACCAGCAGCACTATCTCCAATTTTGAGGAAACTCATGAGTCCACTTGATTTACCGCCGCCAGAAAGCGGTTCGTTTCCACCTCGAAGCGATGAGAAGTTTGAACCGGTGCCTGAACCATATTTGAACAGCCGTGCTTCGCGAGTCCAAAGATCCATAATGCCGCCCTCGTTGACGAGATCATCAGAAACGGATTGGATGAAGCAGGCGTGTGGTTGTGGGTGAGAGTATGCATCGTCGGCAGGGGTGACAGCGCCCGTTTCTGGGTCAGAAACAAAGTGTCCCTGTGCGGGGCCTGAAATCCCGTATGCCCAATTTAGGCCAGTGTTAAACCACTGAGGGCTATTTGGAGCGCTTACTTGGTTGAGCATCATCCAAGAGAGTTCATCGTAGAACGCTTGTGCATCCTCAGGTGTGTCGAAGTAGCCGTGGGATTCGCCCCAACTTCGCCAGCATCCAGCAAGCCGGTGAATAACTTGTTGGGCAGATTTTTCTGAACCTGTGACCGCCTTGCCTTCTTTATCGAGTTCGGGTGTACCGTCTTCGTTCATTTGCGGTACGCCCGCCTTGCGGAAGTACTTGCTGACCATAATGTCGGCGGCAAGTTGACTCCATTTTGCAGGGATCTCAGCGTCATTCATTTCGAATACGACAGATCCATCTGCATTAGTAATTTTTGTTGAACGAGTGGACCACTCAATGGTGTCCCAAACATTTTCGCCTGTTGTTGTAAATCTTCTTTGTATTTTCATCTGTACTTGTTTGCTTCCGTGCTTGTCTAACTGGTTTTCTTTACTGCTTGTCTCAATTGATATATGGAGTTACTTGTAACGAGTCGACCATTGGGAGGGTGAGTCCTTCTTGGTCTTGATATTTTCCTTTTTTATCTGCGTAGCTGACGTCGCAAACTTCTGATGCTTCTAGGAAGATGAGCTGAGCTATACCTTCGTTTACGTAAATTTTTGCTGGTAGGGGAGTCGTGTTGCTTATCTCTAATGTGATTTTTCCACGCCATTGTGGTTCAAGTGGCGTGACGTTTACGATAAGTCCGCAACGAGCATAGGTGGACTTCCCAACACAAATTGCTAGAATATTCCTTGGAATTTCAAACACTTCAACCGTTTCGCAGAGAACAAAACTGTTTGGTGGAATGACAATGTAGTCGTTGCCTGTGTCAACAGTATCAACGCTTAGGAACAAATCGTCAGTGAATTGTTTGGGGTCAATAATTGCAATGCCACCCGAAGTTGCGTTTGTAAAAATTTTGAACTTTGTTCCAACGCGAACGTCATACCCATAACTTGAAACGCCGTACGAAATGGTACCGGATCTTGTTGCGTTCTTTTGGAATGGTTCAATTGAGATTAACTCCTCAATTTGTCGGTCGCATAATACGGTCATCTACTCGCCTCTCCTAAAGATCCCCTGAAAAAACATAAATCACTCGTTTTTACGTAAAAACGATAATGGACGTGGTTTTTACCCAGATATCTGCTGTTTTTTCTGTCTGTTTTCAGCAAGTATTGAAGTCTTCCACACATTGTTATCGTACCACTACATCTTGGGTCTGCAATAACACAAACCACAAAATATCGTATCTATCTTTAGATAGTTCTAACCGCATTTACTATCGGAGGTTAAAAAAGGATAAGCAGGTATGGAATTGTGGATAGAGTGTTTGGTATTAATTTGACACCTATTTGAAATTGCCTATGTTGCCATTTTTAGTCTTTCAGCTACGATTGTTCCAAATTTCTCGTAACTTGACTCAGTGACGTATTACACTGCCATGATGATGGGCACGGAAGCACAATTGACATCGTTAACAGAAGCACAGCAAGAAGCGGTAGCGCACGTGCACGGACCGCTGCTTGTGCTGGCGGGGCCTGGGTCTGGCAAAACAACAGTTGTTACACAACGTATTGCAAACATGATTGCAAGTGGTATTGCACCATGGAACATACTGGCACTTACATTTACAAATAAAGCGGCGCAAGAAATGCGCGACCGAGTGCATGCATTACTCGAAGAGAAATCGTTACAAGTTCGCGGGTTGACAGTTTCAACGTTTCACGCATTTTGTGCACGTGTATTGCGTCAGTGGGGAGATAGAATAATTGGAACTACGTCGTTTACGATTTACGACACAGCGGATCAACGAAGTGCAGTTAAAGCAGCGATACGTGCGTGTGAGTTAAATGATTCCAATTGGAAGCCTGCTTCGGTGTTGGCGGCGATTAGTGCTGCAAAAAACAAATTGATTGACGTAGATACTTTTCAAGAAGAAGCATCGGATTTTTATTCGAAGTCAATTGCAAAAATATATCGAGCGTATGAAAACATTTTGCGAGGAAATGATGCAGTAGACTTTGATGATCTTTTGTTAAAAACGGCGCAATTGCTTTTTGGAGATGAAGAAGTGCGCCATCGTTTACAAGAACGATATCAATATCTGATGATAGACGAATACCAAGACACGAATCACACGCAATTTGTGATCGCGGATAGTATTTCAAAAAACCACAGGAATATCTGTGTCGTTGGAGATCCTGACCAATCTATTTACGCGTGGAGAGGTGCTGACATTGCGAATATTCTTGACTTTGAAGAACAATACAGTGACGCAACAATCGTTCCTTTAGGCAGAAACTTTCGCTCAACGGGGCACATTGTCAATACATCTGCGCTATTGATAGAACATAACAACCAACGTAAAGAGAAAAAACTATACACCGAACTCCATGACGGCAATATGCCCGCCGTTCTATCGCTAGAAGGAGAGCACGAAGAGGCGGAAGCGATTGTTCGAGAAGTTGTAAAGCTTCGAGAGGAGGAAGTGCTTCTTAAGGAGATGGCAGTGCTCTATCGAGTCAACGCACTGAGCCGTGTACTTGAAGATGCGTTTCGAAACGAGGGTGTGCCATATGTCGTAGCAAGAGGCACAGCGTTTTATGCTCGTCAAGAAATTAAGCAAGCGCTTTCTTACTTGCGACTACTTGTAAACCCACGGGATGATATTGCATTTGTTCGAATCATAAATACTCCAACTCGAGGTATTGGTGCGACATCGATTTCTCGACTCGAGCAACTCGCAAGAAATCATGGACTGCCGATGTTGGAGGCGATTTCACTCGTATCAAAAGAACAGGGATTTACTGCCCGATCTGTGACATCGATGAAAAAGTTTGCTGCAACGTTTGAACAGTGGCAAATCGATGGACGCTCGGATGAAAGTTTGACTGCAGCGGGTTCGCTGGCGGATTTAGTTGAGCGTGTAGTACGGGAATCTGGACTTGAAGAGTTTTATACTAAACATGCTGGCGAAGATGATTTGGAACGCTTACAAAACTTGGAAGAACTTGTTTCTGCTGCAGCAGATTTTGAGGAGAGAGCCGAGTCTGAAGAAGAGGCACCTCCCACGCCTTTGCATGTACTTTTTTCATTTTTAGAACATGTGACTCTAGTGAGTGATGCTGATGCAGTTGATCCAAAGAATGGTGCAGTGACACTGATGACCTTGCATGCAGCAAAAGGCTTGGAATTTGATTTTGTTGCAATTGCAGGTCTTGAAGAAGGCGTATTGCCACATGAACGTTCGCTCTATGAAAATAATCAGATGGAGGAAGAACGGCGACTTTGTTATGTTGGCATTACGCGCGCGAGGAAACATCTTTTGCTCACCAACGCAAGAAGAAGAACGCAGCGTGGTCTAAGTAACCGTACTATGGCAAGTCGATTTATTCGTGAAATGGCTGGCGGTAGTGGGGAATCTGTCACTTTGCATGAAGAGGTAGCAGCAGACAACTGGGAAGTGCCAAGCCAGGAAGATGTCTACCAAGATGAAATTACGGTTGGTACTATTGTTCGTCATAAACGATTTGGTCTTGGAAAAGTGCAGCGCATCATCAGGCGAACACGTGGTTCTACCGTAACGGTGCAGTTTCATGGAGGTGTAAAGCACCTTGTCTTGGAATATGCAAATCTAGAAATTGTCCCTCCGGGCATTTCTCCTGATTTTTAATTCTTATGCTTGATTCAAAGAGTGTTGTTGACTTGTGCATTTCGAAGGGATTCGCATTAGCTGGAGTTACCACTGCGAGCCATTCGTCGCATGACGCTGTGTTGCGCAAGTGGCTTAAGGATGAAAAACATGGAGAGATGGAGTGGTTAAATAGAAATGTAGATGTACGGCTTGATCCTCGAAATTTAGTTGAAGGCGCTGCTTCAGTGATTTGCGTTGCAGATCGATACGGGAAGCTAGAAGAGGAACCTCTTTGCGCTAGAGATGGACGGATTGCACGCTACGCTAGAGGGCGCGATTACCACAAGGAAATGAAAAAACGGTTGCATAGTATTTCCGATACTCTTAGGGAAGAGTTCCCTGGAGAGCAATTCCGCGCGTGCGTGGATACCGCGCCCTTGTTAGAAAGAGAATTTGCGCAGCGCGCTGGAATCGGTTCGGTTGGAAAGCACACATTACTAATTGAACAGGGAATTGGAAGTTGGATGTTGCTTGGGGCGATTGTTACAACGGCGGTTATTTAACAAACGAACTCCTCGATTAAAGAGCAATCGGATCCATGCGCAACGTGCACTCGCTGCATAGATGCTTGCCCAACAGAGGCAATTACTCCATGGGAAGTAGATGCTCGAAAGTGTATTAGTTATTTGACGATCGAGCACCGGACAGACATAGCTCCTGAACTGTATCCCAAAATTGGTCGTTGGATTTTTGGGTGCGACATTTGCCAAGAAGTCTGCCCGCATAATCAGCCCAGTGAAATATCTGCTCAGGCACAGATTCATAGTTCCTATGCTTCAACTAGGGACTCGCTTGATGTGTTGAAAGTTATGCAGTGGAACGAAGAAGATCGAAGGGAATACTTTCGTGGATCATCTATGAAACGAGCGAAACTTGGCATGATTCGTCGTAACGCAGTTATTGTTGCTGGAAATATTCTTGCAGACTCACAAGACGAAACACTCGAGGCAGCAATTACTTCTATCGCTCAGGATCCATTGGAGGATGCACTTGTATCAGAAGCAGCGCGGATTGTATTGTTACAAGAGCGGGGTTAAAGTTCCATATCGCCAGAGGCATTCTCTATGACTTGTTCAAGTTGCTCTAACGTTGTGATTTGTCCTGTATTGATTTGGTCTGTGACCATCTCCATCAAACCAGCCATCGTTCCTAAACCCTCGAGCATCATCATTGCGAATTCTGTTGTTTGTGGATTTGCGTCCAAGCTTGCACCCATCAGAATTTTCCATCCTTGAGCCGTTTTTTGAAGTTGCATTGATTTGCCAGAAGCGTCGGTAACCGTTGCGTTGTCTTCTCCCTGCACCTCTAATGTATTTAAGATGAGATTGCTTTTTAGCATACCGCTTGGCGAAGGTGGCAACTTGTCAATCATTTGTTGGATTGCATCAGCACCGATATGTGTGCGTACAGCGATGGCGAGGTTAGAAAAAGACGTTGTAATTTTTTGCATAAGCCCAAGAAATTTCTGCCCATTTGCATTATTACCATCGAAATATACGGACAAGTCTGGTGCTGGGCTTGTTCCATCAGCTCTTTCAAACGGAGGAAGAGCATTGAACGTAGCGATAAGTTCTTCAGGAGTTGCAAAGCCAGCCGTTTGCGTAGCATCTGAATGGGTTTCATTTGAAGTGGCTGGAGAACCGTCATCCTCGGGTTCAGATGTTTCGGAAACGGGTTTGCCTTGAAGAACAGCAATTCTTGCTTCAAGTTGGATCAATAGAAGTTCACTATTTGAACCGAGATTCCCTGCAAGGTTCGTGGCATTTTCATAGGCAGCAATAGCACCGTCCGAGGCACGATCTATTTCAATTTGAATACTGTTGCCTCGTGCATGCCACGTAGAAGAGGAAGTTTCAATCGCATTCTCAATGAGTTTTAAAACTGCCACACGTTCTTCAGCGAGAAGGAAATGTTTAGATTCTTCAACTTGACCAAGGAGCCACTGAAGGCTGAGTTTCCAAGAAGAGACTGTTTGTTGAGATTCTCTTGTGTTCCCTCCGCTGCGACTCACCGCTTGGATGGCAGCGTCAATTTCAGTGGCAATGGCATTCAATTGAGTGAGTAGCCTTTTGGCATCTTCGAGAGCCGTAGCCATATTCGCTGCAACTTCAATGTCAAGCTCATCAGCAAATTGGTTGAGAGTATTGGCATTTTGTATTGAGACAAAACGAACTTTTTCGAGTGATTCACTGGTGTTTTTAACGCCCTCGATAATAATGGTGATTGCATCAAGTTCAGCTTGTGCATCGTCAAGGAGTCTTTGTGTTAAGAGCAAGGATTCGATTTCAATTGATTCGGCGGACATATCAACTTGCTGCGATTTTCGAACAGTTTGTACGCCTTTTTTAAATGAGGCGTGTCCCTCAATGATGCCTAGCTCTTCTGATTCTTGAAAAAGAACTTTCGCAGTTTCACTAAGTGCGTCGGCTTCTGTTCTGGCAGCTTCGCTTTTAACTTTGCTTATTGCAATTGAAGAGGTGCTCTGTGAGACAGTGCCGTTTTGAACTAGTTTGTTTTGTTCAGCGATTAATTGTATTTGTTGCCCCATATCAACGCTATCTGTTGGTTGACCCGCTTGGAAGAAAGAGGAGGCAGTGCCGCGGATTCTGGAAATTTTTGTTGATTGAGTAGCGATGCTTTGTAGCGATGCTTTTGTTGCATAAAGGGATACGGATAAAGCACGGTATTTAAGTCGAGCAAGTTTTTCATTTGCGGTTGCGAGGACTAAGTTTTTACTTTGGATGTGCGATTTCGAGGATGCTTGAAGTTTTTTGGCGTCCCTAATAACTTTTTCTAACTCTTCTTGGCTATTTTTACTCACGGCAACATTTAGATCTACAAGTAATGCATCAAGTGACTTTCGAGTCACATTGTTAGCAAGCGACTCCTCACACCCAAGTGGTGCAATACAAAGCAAGGCGGTAATTGTGAGTAAACAGTATCGTCTTAAAAAAAGTCGCATTCGTAATTGTTTCCTGAAAAATTGGCTCAAGGGTGAACCGCGAAGAAATGAACTAACCTGAGTTAAGCAGTGTACCAATCAAGATAACACCCCGTTGAAGAAAATGGGTGTGGTTTTACCGTATAAGACAAATAAACGCTGTTTTTACTCTGGAAGTGGCGTTGTCTTTATATCCTTGCCCCTAGCAACTGTCACTTGCCACGTCATGGAGAAACTTTGTTCTCCAGTCATGTTTGCTGGGATAGTGAGATCCCACCGGAGAATGCCTTGTGGGCGTTCAGTTTTGAGATACTCGGTGTCTGTTGAAAGTGGAGCGGAAACGGTATCAAGAGTAATTTCGATTTCTTCGTTTCGCGAAATTGGAATACGATCGAATACGCGAAGGGTTATGGGTTTGTTGCTTCCATTTGAGATTTTGATTTGATATTCGTATACCGTTTTTTTGCCTGAACCAAACAAGCCCGTCGAGGTTGTGGCTTTTTCGACAAGTGTTCTAGTTGCGCTGATTGAAGGGTCGATGCCAAGGTCTATTGGGAACGTTTCGTCTGGAGAAATTGTAGAAAGAGATGTTTTGCCTACATAATCACTTCCATGAAAAATAGAAGCACGGCCGGGAAGCAAGATGTAATCGCTTTTGTTTGCGGTTTCGCTTCGAGTAAAAACGCGGTCGGTTAGCATGGGTACAGAGATAAGGTACTGTTGTGCAGATGTTTCGATAGATGCGATAGACGATGTTTGAGAATCTGCAGCATTCGAAGGAACGGTCACTGTTCTTGGAAGTACGAAACTAACAGCGGGGCCATCTCCGACGATTGATGCGGCTGCAGATGCGCCCAATACTTGCTTGTTCGTTTGCAAAGCGAAACTCATTCTACTATCTTGGGCAGCGTTTTCTCGCGGAGCGGATTCTCCAACAGCAACCCGAGCGGATGGCGGGGGTGGCGGTTCATATAAAGTGACGTACCACGGGCTCGGCATTGGCGGCATAATTGAT
The DNA here is from genome assembly GCA_014238785.1 of Phycisphaerales bacterium. Lineage (GTDB taxonomy): Bacteria > Planctomycetota > Phycisphaerae > Phycisphaerales > SM1A02. The sequence continues at coordinate 31,401 of JABAAL010000011.1, forward strand.
TGTTGTGGTTGTGCTGTTGACAATGTTAAGGCGACGTCCGTCCAGTTTTCCCCAGTTTTTTGTGTAATTTCAGCATCATAGTCGATGGTAATGGCATTGCCTTCGGCGTTCGCACGGATGGAATATGTTGGTGACCAAGTTGCGTTTGTCACAAGATACGTGAGTTGTATCGTGACGGTGCAGTCAGAAGAAACGCCAATATCAACAACTGCTTCTGTTTGGTTTTTGCGTTCAGATGCAATATTTTGTTTGCGTTGTTTTAAGTTTTGAAGGCGCTTTTTTTGTTCTTGTATTTCAGTTGCGTTTTCAGATTTATTGTGCGCAAGTTCCTGCATTTTTTTACCCATAAATGCTATCTGGGCGCTGAACTCATCGATGTTAACTGGAGGCGCTTTGTCATTTGATGCCTTGTCGACGAGTGTGTGTAGCATGTCGATTTGTGCTTGTATTGCATTTGATTGAGAATTTAACAGCGCAAGAGTATCTTCGACCTCTTTGATTTGAGTAGCAATTTCTTCAACTAATTTGTTATTGACAACGAGCGTTGGTGTTGTTGAAGTATCAACACTAAGAAGGGATGCGTTGTCACTTACGTGTGCTTGGATGGAATCAAGGTAGGCAGTGGATGGCAAATCTCTGAAGAACACTGCGTGTCCGCCTGCTTCAAGGTTAAGGGTCGTCGTTCGTGTAATTGCCGCACGATTTCGATAGAGCCTGACATCCGTGATGGCCGCATTTGACTCGATTGGCTGCATTTCTAACGAAACTTGACCATCGAGTGTTGGGGTTAAGGATAGTACCAGTGCAAGGGTGAGAAGTCGAATACGCATTAGAAACCTCCAATGGAGTAGTGCTGTTGAGTTGCGTCACTTTTTATGACGACGACCCATGGTTGAAAAAATGCCCGCATCGTGTAACAACGCAGCAACCCTGTCTTTATGTTGCAAATTAGAAGATAAAATTGTCGTAGTGAGTTTTTCGCGTTCCTCTTCAAGGTCGAGGTATCGAAGTGCAAGCCCTGCAAGGTCGGCATCTTCCATTGTTTCGAGATATTCAAAGCCCTCTCTATAGACGATTCTTGCTGCGAGTGATTTTGCCATCATCCACTGTAAATATGCGTCTGGCATTTCTGTCCAGAGTGAATCGCCTACTCGTTCAAGAAGAATCGGGGGGAGATGTTCAACTACAAGCCGTTTGAGTTCCTCTTGTTGTTGATCGCTCATGTTATCCCAGTTTGCAATGAGGGAATCAGAAACACGCGACATGATTTGACTGATTTTGATGCTCATTTCTGGCAACGGTGAATGTGGATGGTGTTGATGTAATCTCACGAGCAATTCCGCTTCAGCGCGAGCAAGGTGCCGTAAACGAGTTAGCACTTGTTCAACGAACGTTTCCTTAATTTCCATAAACTCAGATTCGTCGATGAGCATGCATGCGCCAATTTCAAAACTAGAACAAATCACACCACACTTATTGGCGGAAGAATCTTTCAAAATTAATGCACCAGCATTGGAAAGTTCACGCCTTGCTTCAGGTGTGAGAAACAAGTTTGCGCCTTCGACGATTACTTTTGAACTTGGTGTTCCGTCTTCCTTGAGAAAATTTTTCCAATTGCCACCGTGCACCGTCGCGGGGCGGCCGCCACAGGGGATGAAAGCATCGGATTCGATTCGATCGTGCATCGTGTTTCGCAAGTGCACACCTTCTGGGTCATTGACGGTGGCAATGGAACCGTTTGGTCCAAGTTTTGATTTGTCGAAGCTCGCAATTGGCAGCTCTTCTTCAAAAAGGCGTAGGAGTTCGTTGTGGTCAAGACCGTCAGGATCTTCGCCACAGCCAGAGCCATCCGCAATGCCAAGAATTTTTACGTTGTCTCCATACTCACGGTTGAGAATTCGTATGCCGTTGCCAGCAACATCTCCGTCTGGCCCGCCTGTAATTTTGACGGTGAACGTATCTTTGTCTGGGTTGATGCCAATAGCACGTAGTGAAGTATCTAAAAAGACAACGACACCCTCGCTTGTTACGCCGTACTCCTTGTGGTTAATGCCTGCACCCGGCTTTGAACTCATGAGCGCTGCTGGCATTGGGTATCCGCGACGTCGAGCTCTATCAACGACCCAGTCAATCAACTTGGGTGTGATGTTTTCATCTGGGCCTAAGTAAATAAGTTCTTTGTGCTTGAGTCGATCAACTATTTTAGCAATTGTCTTCTTGTCTGGCGTAATGAGATCGATAATGGAATTCACGAACGCCTTCACGCTACGACTTACGCGGCCTTGAGGGTGCACGAGAATGGCCGCCTTGGAACCACCTTCTGGTATGTCTTTATTTTTGAGTTGTTGCGCAAACGCTAAGTTATACGCTTCGTCGTACAGTCGTTCTTGTTCACGAGTAAATTGCTCAACGCTGCGCGGGTGAATTGCGCGCACACCTCCACGAGCGATATCGCGAAATCGTACGTGGAATCCGTTGAAATCTCTCCCGTGCACAAAGAACACGCCAAAGGGGCACTCTGCGCGATCTTCTGTTGTGAGCAAGGATGCATCAATTCGCATGGAAAGGGCGTAGCGGTCTTCTATAAACAAATTAGTTCGACGAACTGCGTGGACTGCCTCAAGCATTTTTACAAAGATAGTTCGAGCGTCTTCGAGGTCGACGGTATTGTCGATCGTTTCGAGGAGGGAAGTGCGTAACGAGTCGTACTCGTTGTTACTAAGTGGGTGGTCTGGGTTGAACCGTTGGCGTAATACATCTGCGATATCGGAAGCAATCTCAATGTTTTTTCTAATTAACCGGTCCATCCGCGTTGGGTTGAACGCGTATGCATTTTTCTTTACGAGCACTTGATAGACTAAATCGAGTATTGCGGTAATGATTTCAGCAGTTTCGAGCGTGAGTTCAGGATACGCGTATCCAAGTCGAACCGTTCGTGGGTCGAGCCATTTGAGTCGCAATAAATCTGCACGAACTTCTTCCCATAGTGAACTTGTTTCGTCAATTACTCCGCCATCTGGCCCTTGAACAACACATCCAACAAGGGTAATCCAGCCATTGTCACCATCTTCAATACTATCAAGGTACGCCCGATGAATATTGATATGAGATTTACTTAAACGAGTTGCAATCCGTTGCAACATGGATCGCCTTGTGGAGTTGCTGACTGCGACAATAATCCGACTTAGCGATGGGTCTGATTCACGTTCAAGCGCAACGGCTGTGCCGTCAGTTCCTGTGAGGCTTTCTACGAGTTGCCAGTGTTTCTCCATTCGAAGTGGCGTGATGGTTGCGAGATAATCTTCAGAGCAGCGAGTAAAATAACTTCGAACTTGGTCAGCGTTCCAATCAAGACCATGTTCTTGAGCATACGAAATAGTGTCTTCAACTTGCGTTGCGTGTTCTTGGTTCTCAAGAGAAAATGGAGCCGCTTCACCGAATTCAAATGTATCTACTACAAGAGTGCCGTCACCTGCAGTATGGATTTTTGCAGCGCGTAGTGTTTCATTTAAGGGGAGTTCATCCATAATTTCAGCGAGAACTCCAGGGTAGTCCAGCGGTCGCATGCATGTCCATTTTGAACCATCTTCCGATCTCAGCGTGAGTTCGATTGGTCGGTCTGAGGCTTTTGCCGCGATGATTGCTCTGAGGTGGGCGAGTTGGGTTTCTTCATGAGTATCTTGAAAATACATGAGCGGCATTTGTTCAAGAAACCATGGAACGATGTCTTCGGCCGTGGTTCGAAGGCTATTTGTGACCTTATCGATGACGGAATTAGGGTTGTCCGGCTTGCTGCCAATGGGCTGGTTAGAGAGGATTGCCATAGTTGGTATTAGACCTGCTTAAGCCCATCAATACAAGAGATAATGGTACAAATAAAGTGACACACCACCACTTTATTAACAAGTGAATACTGCGTGTAGAATGTCCAGTTATGAAGAAAGCAATATCAATTGGGAATTTTGATGCGGTGCACCATGGTCATTTGGCTTTAGTGCAGGCTGCACGAGATATGGTTGGTCCAAATGGGCATGTTGAAATACAGACCTTTGATCCACCTCCAGTGAGTATTCTGGACCCAACGGCGAAACTCGACAGAATAACGACGTTTGAGGAACGGTCTGCATTGCTGCTATCAGCGGGCGCCAATCGAGTGCGAAAAATTGAACCTACAAAGAGTTTGCTCTGCCAATCGCCAGAAGAGTTCATCGCTGATGTCATGGCAGAGTCTTCTCCTGATGTAATAGTTGAGGGGGAGGGGTTTTGTTTTGGAAAAAATCGAGTTGGTTCAAATGAAACACTACGAGATATTGGGAAAAAACTTGGATTTTCTGTTTTCGAGCTAGAGCCTGTTCTGGTGATGTTGGGTGATTCAACATCACTTCGAGCAAGTAGCTCTGAAGTTCGGTCGCTACTCAAGCGTGGGCGAGTAGAGGATGCGGCACTCATGTTAGGTCGAGAGGTGCGATGTTCTGGAATTGTGACAAAGGGAGACCAACGAGGCAGAGAAATGGGTATCCCTACAGCAAATCTCTCGCAGGTCATGACTATGCTGCCAAGGGATGGTATCTATGCTGGAAGTGCGGTTGTTGAAGGCGAATTGTATATTGCAGCAATAAGTGTTGGGACAAAGCCAACCTTCGGCGAGAATGAGCGAGTGCTAGAGGCCCATCTAATTTCGTTTGATGGAGATTTGGAGCATTATGATTGGCCGTTGACTGTTACTATCTCGCACTGGATGCGCGAGCAAATTACATTTACGTCAATCGATGCACTTCGATTACAAATCGATGCGGATATCCAGTCAACAATTACACTGATAGAAAGCACAAGATGACAACACAGGCAAACGTGTATGAATCGACAACAAGTTTCTCAGGATTAGCGCAGCGAATTACTAACGCGCAGCGCATTATCGTGACAACGCATAGAAAACCTGATGGTGACGCAATTGGTTCAGTCATTGGGCTTTGCCGAGGGCTTCAAAGTATTGGGAAAGACGCAACGAACTTGTTCATTGGGCCAATTGAACATGGGCTTCGGCTTGCAGCGGGTGATTGTGAGTTAAACATTTTAGATGAGGTTGGCCTTCCAGAGGAAGAACCCGATTTGATTATCGTTGCCGACACCGGAGCTTGGTCGCAACTTGAAGCACTCGAGAAATGGTTACGGGAACGAAAAGAAATTGTGATTGGAATGGATCATCATACAAACGGTGACGAGGTTGCTGCCGATAGAGTTGTGGATACTTCTGCTGCAGCTTGTACGCAAGTTGTCATGGAACTTTTTGAAGAGATGGGAATTTCACTTGGTTCGGGAAGAAACTCGGTCGCAGAAGCACTCTTTATTGGCTTGGGAACTGACACAGGTTGGTTTCGATTTTCAAATGCTGATGCCCGCTGCTTTTCGGATGCATCTCGATTGCTTGAACACAATATTAATAGGTATGAACTCTATCGAACACTCGAAGAAACAGCAAGGCCTGCACGGATGGAACTCTTGCAGCGGATGCTTGCAAGTATTGAATACGTTGGACCAGTTGCAATTATGTGTCTCCGCTCAACAGATTTCCAAGAAACAAATGGATCTTCCACGGATCTCATTGGGTTAGTGAACACGCCTATGGTGTTGGAGAATATTCAAGCGGCTGTGCTTATTACGGATACTGACCCGACTGTGACGAAGATAAGTTTTCGTTCAAAGCCATCAATGCCCGGAGCGCTATTTCCGTTGATTGATGTCAACAAGCTAGCGAATAATTTTGAAGGTGGCGGACATGTACATGCAGCTGGAGCACGCGTTTTTTCGCCTTTAGAGGATGTAAAGGCACAACTCATCGAATTACTCCAAGAATTGTGATTCATTGTTGCACGCTCTAGCGTACAATTTATTGAGGTAGAGCATTTATATGGACATCCTTCTTCATATCGCGAATAAAGCAAAGGCAAGATTGCAATTTGATTTGGTATTGCACCATTTTTCGTATTGGTTTCTTTATCTTACGAGTGCAGTCTTTGTAGTAGCAGTCGTTGATCGCTTCGGCAGTTTGCCGCTGTTTCCATGGGATAGTATTTGGATTGCTTTTGGATGTTTTAGTGTTGTCATTATTGTTTCACAGTGGAACTCAAAAACATTTTCGACAATTGAGGCCGCCTCAGAAGTTGATAATAGATTACAACTGCACGATCGTATTTCATCTGCGTTGACTTGTAAGACAATTGGGAATCCATTTGCAGATGCCGTACTTGCAGACGCTCTTTCGGTTGTTAAAAGGGAGCAAGTCGAATCCTCAGTAGTACGAAATTTTCCAATTCAGTTTCCTAAAACATTTGCTTGGGGATTGATAGTACTTTGCGCTACATTTTTCGTATTATGGTCTCCACAGTGGGGCTTCGGAGGCGGCGGCGGTGGAGAAGGTGTTCCTGCTGCGGTCCTAGCTTCAAGAGAGAATATTGAATCCTCAGTTGATTCTGTGCTTGAACAATTAAAAGCTGATGAAGAATTGAGCGAGGAACTTGAAGACGAATTAGAACAACTTGCTGCAACAACTACAGATAACCTTGCTGACCCTGAAAAAATGCGACGCGACGCTTTGAAGAAGATGACAGACTTGCAAAAACGACTCGATGAAATGATGCAGGACGAAAATGCACTTGCTTTCGAAGAGATGTTGCGAAGAATGCAGGGATTGAAACTTCCAAAGAGTGGAAGTACGCTTCCTATGATTGCTGCGATGAAAAATAGCGACATGAACAAAGCCAAAAAAGAATTCGATAAGTTGCAAAAAAAAATGGATTCAAGTGAATTGTCTGAAGAAGAACGTAAAGAACTAGCAGAGCAACTAGAAGAACTTGCAAAGCAGTTTGATACACTTGCAAAAGCAAACGATGCGTTAGCTTCTGAATTGTCCGCAGCTGGATTAAACGGTGCGCTCGCGAAAAATGCAGAAGCCGCTATGAAGGCGATTCAAAATGCAAAAAACTTAACGGAAGACCAAAAGAAAAAGTTGCTTGAATTACTCAAAGCACAACAAAAGGCAAGTGCGCAGTGCAAAAAAATGGGGGAGGGTTGTAAACAATGCGCAAGCGGAAAAGAAGGCACCCTCGCTGCAAGTGAATTTGAAAAAATGCAAGCAATGCAACAGTTCATGACAAAGGCTCAGATGGCAAAAAATGCTTGTAAGAAAGCAGGCTCATGCATGGGGCAAACAGGCGGGCAAGGGCAGGGTAATGGAGGCTCCAATCCAATAGAAGAAACAGAAACAACCATGGTTGCAGAGCGAACACCGGTGAGTACGCTCGATGGCACCATTATTGCAAAGCAATTATTTGAGGGTGGCATGTTGACGACTGGCGAATCAACTTCAGTTGTGAAGGAAACGGTGTTAACACAAAGTCGAGAAACAGAGCAAGCCATTACAGACGAAGAGGTTCCACGTAAGTATCATGACTTGTTACGTCACTATTTTGGGCAACTTGAAGAACTGACGGAGCCATCGGGTAATGAAGATACTGAAAATAGCGAGTAGTTTGCTTGCGGGCTTTACGCTTGCTGGCTGTTTTGCTTCAACAGAAAATAAGAACGAAGTCACAGTCTATGTTTCGGCTGATGAACAAATTGCCAGAGAAGTGTTTGCTGCATTTACAGAGAAAACTGGGATAGAAGTTTCATGGGTAGGCGATACCGAAGCGTCAAAAACTACAGCGCTTGTGCAACGGTTGCAACGCGAAAAAAATAATCCTATTGCAGATGTATTTTGGTCGTCTGAAATTTTAGGCACGATCCGACTCGCTCAGGATGAAATAATAGTACCGGCTAAAACGGAGGTTACACTCTCTTGGCCGGCGCAACATCGAGATGCATCATTTTTGTGGTTTGCATTTTCGCCTCGAGCAAGGGGTATTGCGTATAGACCCCTTGAACATGAAGAAACGGAACTCCCAAAGACTTGGTGGGAGTTTGGAGCCGCATCGATAGCAGACCCACGTTTTGGTACAACTAGAACGCACGTTGCTGTGATGGCGCTCTTTCCAGAAGCGTTTACGGAGTTTTTAAAAACAATCAAGGGCAAGCCGTTGCTTGGGGGGAATGCCGCCACTGTGCAGCAGGTTGTTGACGGTACAGCAACTTTTGCAATGACTGATAGTGATGATGTACACGCTTCAATAGCAAGGGGTGAATCTGTTGCAATGCATTATCCTTCGCACCATGATGGCAAGGGCGGAGGAACATTACTCATTCCAAACACGGTTGCGATTATCCGCAGCTGTGCACATCCTGAACTTGCAAATCAGTTTGTGGATTTTATGCTTAGCGATGAAGTTGCACTATTACTTGCGACATCGACATCGCATAATATTCCATTGCAGCGAAGTGTCGCGGAACAATTTCCACAGTTACAAGTGGACAATCCATTACAAGTAGATTTTACTAAAGCATCTGCGCTGGAAGATGAAGCAATTGCTCGGCTGATGAAAGCGCTGTCTCATGAAAGCAAGTAATATTTTGTTGGCGTTGGTGGGAATTCTCTTAGCAATTTTTGTGCTTTTTGTACCTGCAATGTATTCATTGTTTATTAATAGTGGAGATTCTGTGGCCAGTTCTGTTCCAACGCTTGCATCGTTACCAATCCTGCTCAAGACTTTTGCATGGTCAGTTGGCGTTGCAATTATTTCTACTGCGATTGGTTGGCCAGTTGGAATACGAATAGCGTCTTTTAAAAAGAATATTCAAATGGGAGTTCTTGTGATGTTGGTCATGACATTAGTCATTCCTGCCTATGCAATCTTCTACGTTTGGTGGCAAGTGTGGCCGTCTGGAACTAGTTTGCACGCGTACGTTGTGGAGCACGGTTTGTTGAGTGTCGCAACAAAACTTTGTCTCGCCTCAGCGCTCGTTGGTTGGTCTTGGCCGATTCCAGCGCTGATTTCCACAATGCATGCTCGGTCAGACAGTTCGCTTTCTATTCTTGGACAACTCGATGGGGGGACAAAAATTGAAAGGTGTTGGCAACGTATAAAGCATGACAAAAAACTTCTACTTTCCGCTGTAGTTTTAGTTGCAGCATGTATTGCTTCAAATACGACGTGTTTTGATTTGGCACAAGTTGTTTCAATAGGAAATGAATTACGAAGTGTGGTTGCTTCGGGTGGGTCGATATTTGATGTTCCACTCTTAAGTTTCGCATGTGTATTCATTGCTGTTGTTGCTTCTTTAGCACTCATAACATGCAAACCAAGGAAAAATCATACGATCGCTCTTGTCCCCCGTTCTTCAATTCCTTTTTTTGCAATCTGGGCGGTTCTTTCTGGTTTGCCTCTGGTTATTGCTCTGGCGGTGACTGGCGAAGCGTTAGGTCAGTTCTGGAAGCTTTACTCAGGAGACATTTTTCTTAGTGTGAGTGTCGCTGTAGCAGTTGCTTTTTTTTCCATCTGTATCTTTGTCGCCTCGTCATCTATGCATCTCTCTTTGTGTTCAATGATAAAGTCGATCGCCAGTTCGCTTGATTTTCTATGGATTATTGCCGCATTTTTGCCTGCTAGTGTTGTCGCATCTTCCCTTGCCACTTCATGGCATAGCGCGGGAGTGGAGGCAGTCTATCGAACGCCGCTTATTGTAGTGATAGCTCATCTTACAAAGGTTGGTTTCATTGCATCTCTTGGCGGTAGATGGGTCGCGTCGTGCCAAAACACAAGGACGCTCTGTGTTGTTGATGGAGTTTCGACACCGTGGGTATTCGTGACAGCGCTGCGCAATAGATTACTCATCGCAGGAAGCGTGATTGTTGGTGTTTCGTTCGCAGTGTCGCTAGGTGAAGTAGCGATGACGACTCAAATATCTCCACCGTCATCCCAGCAACCAATTGCCGTAGCTCTGCTCAATGCAATGCATTACCAACGACCGCAAATTGTGACATCGGCACTCTTTCTTATTGTTCTTATTGCTGGTCTAAGTGGTATTTGCATTATGTTTGCAAATCGAAAATTGATGCTCGTATTTGTTCTGGCTCTTCTTGTTTCTTGCAATACGCAAGTTCAAGATCCAATAGCTCAGGCAAGTGAGCTTGGAGGAGTTGGACGATCAGATGGTCGCTTCACAACACCGCGAGCGATTGCGTCAAACGATACTCTACTTGTTGTTATTGATAAGACTGGACGGTTACAGCGGTTTAACTCTGATGGGACTTTTCTATCTTCTTGGGATTTGCAATTGAGTGGAACCGGATTTCCAACTGGAGTATCAATAGATAGTGATGGTTTAATTTGGATTGCAGATACGCACCAACAACGCATCTTGGTACTCGATCAAGAAGGAAATGAAGTGCTTTCTTTTGGCGAGTATGGAACGGGTGATGGACAATTTTTATATCCAACGGATATCGCTTTTGGAAAAGATGGCATCGTGTTCGTTTCAGAGTACGGCGGCAATGATCGTATCAATGTGTTTTCACGTGAAGGAAAATTCCAATATTCGTTTGGGCATTTTGGCTCAGATGACGATGGTTTCCTTCGTCCCCAATCTATCGCAATTTCACCTTCCACTGGAAATATATTTATCACCGATGCGGGGAATCATCGCATTGTTGAACGAACTCCAAGTGGAGAAGTGGTGAAAATTATAGCTTCCGCTGGCAGAGAGAAGGGGCAATTGCTTTACCCGTACGGAATTGTGTTTGATTCTCCTACGACATTCTTGGTTTGCGAATTCGGGAACAATCGATTGCAACGCTTTACCGTAGATGGCGATGCGATGCAAATACTGGGCGGGGCTGGTGATGAAGTAGGCCTATTCAAAACACCTTGGGCCGTTGAAATTGGTCCAGATGGATTCATAGTGGCAGATACTGGAAACAACCGCCTTCAACGGTTGCCCTATATGATGGTCTTTTAATGGTGTTTCCGATTCAATTTGATCGCCCTGGTTGGCTATTCCTTCTCTTACTTCTTGTGCCCGTTGTCATGCTGGCATGGGGAGCGTTGACGAGAACAGGTTCGAGGAATCGCGCAATAGCCTCAACAATTACAAGGTGCATTATTGTCATTCTTCTTGCTGTTGCGATTGCAAAACCAGTATGGGAAAAAACAGGGAAGGGGGTTTCCGTAATAACGGTGCTCGATAGGAGTCAGTCGATTCCCCGTCAATTGCAAGAGCAAGCAGTGGACGCGTTGCAACGTTGGACTTCTCCTGAAAAGCGTGGCAGCGATAACCGTTTGGCGGTGATTAGCGTTGGGCGTGATGCGGTAATAGGTTCAATGCCCAGTGCACTGACGGTATTTGAACCTGCGGCGAATGAACCGATGGGGAGCGCAACGAATTTAGCGAAGGGTGTGCAGTTGGCACTCGCATTGTTGCCACAAGATACTGCGTCAAGAATCGTCGTAGTTTCTGATGGGAACGAGACTGACGGTCTCGTGCTTTCCATTGCAAACGTAGCAAAAGCAAATGGGGTTCCAGTCGACGTACTTCCGTTGCAATATGATCATGCGAATGAAGTAATGGTTGAAAAAATAGTCGCTCCTTCGCAAACACGAGTTGGGCAATCCATTCCAATACGAATAATTCTTCGAAGTGTTGGAGCCTCAAGTGGTACGTTGCATCTTCTTCAAAACGGTACTGAGATTGACTTGTTGGCAGAAGAGGATGGTACCGGACTTCCCCTTACACTCAAGAGTGGCGTGAATGCAGTGGTGTTCGACATCCCAATTAATAGTGGAGGCCCACAAAAGTTTGAAACGATGTGGGTGCCCAGTCAAAGCGCAACCGGGGGTGACACAATAGCATCGAACAACACTGGTCTTGCGGTGTCATTTGTGTCGCAAGGTGGCATGGTGTTACTTGTGACAAAAAACGAAGCAGCTTCTGCTCATTTGCAGCAAATTCTTGCATCATCGGGACTTGAAGTAGAAACAATTGCGCCAGAAAATATTCCAAGAGACAGCATTGGGTTCTCTGGATATGACGCAGTTATTCTTGCCGACATTCCAAGGTGGGCGATTGATGATTTGCAAGAGCAACATTTGTATTCATTTGTGCACGATGTAGGCGGGGGACTCATCATGACAGGGGGACCGACAGCGTTTGGCGCAGGAGGTTGGATAGGATCCAAACTTGAGCAGGCAATGCCACTTAAATGTGAGCCGCCCCAAACACGTCAACTTCCTCGTGGCGCATTAGCACTCATCATGCATTCATGTGAAATGCCGCAAGGGAATTATTGGGGACAAAAGATGGCAAACGCTGCAATCGATTCTCTAAGTGAGTTAGATTACATTGGAATAATTGAATACGACTGGAACGGCGGTGAGTTTACTCTGAACAATTCTGGTTGGTCATTGCCGCTGACCGTTGCGGGAAATAAGGTTTCTGCTCACGATGCGGTGAACAGTTTAGTTTTTGGAGATATGCAAGATTTTGAATCGCCGATGCAGTTGGCGTTTGATGGTTTGAAGCAATTGGATGCAGCGCAGCGGCACGTTATTATTATTACTGACGGTGATCCATCAGGGCCTTCCCAAGAATTGTTGGAAGCGTATCGTTCCTATGAGATAACTGTGTCGACGGTCATGGTCGGTGGACATGGTTCTGCGATGGATCAGCAAAAAATGGAAGGCATTGCGACGGTCACCGGTGGACGTTTTTATATGGTGAACAATCCAAACCAGTTACCAAGTATTTTTATCAAAGAAGCGCAACTCAACTCGCGGTCATTATTACAAGAGGGTGGGCCCTGGCCAGTTGCAATTCAACCAAGCGTCTCTGGTCCTGTGAGCGATATTTCTTCAGTCCCTGCAGTTGGCGGATATGTTGTGACAGGGAATAAGGGTGGATTTGCACAGATACCTTGGATAATGCCTATGAGCGATGGCGAAGATCCGCTCTTGGCTTGGTGGCATTATGGGTTAGGTAAGTCGGTTGCGTTTACAAGTGACCTTGGCGATAGATGGGCAACGAAGTGGCCGAGTTGGTCGAGTTTTCCTGAGTTTTGGGAAGCGACAATACGATGGGCAATGCGTGGTTCATCTCCACCAAACATGATGGTGACTTCAAGGGTTGAGGGTGAACGTGGAATTGTTGAATTAGAAGCAGTGGATGATGATGCGGCGTTCTTAAACTTTATGCATTCAAAGGCCGTCGTCATTAGCCCCGATGGCGAAGCAATTCCACTTACCTTGGAACAAACTGGACCGGGAAGGTACCACGCGGAGTTCGATGCTAGTGAAGTTGGAGCGTGGCTTGTGAACATTGCTTTTCAGGATGCAAGCGGCGAGATGACAGGAAGAATTCCAACAGCCGTGACTGTCCCATATCCAAGAGAATATGCATCCACATCAGCAAATGTAGCTCTTTTGCTTGAACTTGCCCAAAGAACTGGCGGTAGAGTCTTGTCACTAGACGATGTTGATACTGTGGACTTGTTTGATGGTATTGATATTGAGCTCCCGCAAAGTCCGCAACCAATTTGGGACTTACTCGCAATAATCGCAGCGTCGATATTGATTATTGATGTTGCGATTAGGCGTCTTTGGATTGATAAAAAGAGCATGCAGTCAATGTTAGCACCAGTTAGTAAGGTAACTTCTGGCTCAGTAGAAGCACTGCGAATAGTTCACAAACCAATGGTGCGCAACCAAACAGATGCAGTTGTTCCCAAAACATCAACTAAGGAGGAGCCTTCTAAACCAGTTCCAGCACCACCGAAAAAAGACGTAGAAGATATAGATGATAATCTAAGCCAACTCTTGAAAAACAAGCGAAAGCGAAGTGGTCAGGATGGTGATGCATGACCCTTACCGTGGAGCATTTGCCCCAAGAAATAAACAGCGCCGAGGATGTACGTGAAGCATGCTCAGTTATTCGTGCGGGTTTTTCTACAATGCGTGACGAGGTTGGCAAGGTAATTGTTGGGCAAGAACGTGTAGTTGATTTGGTGCTTGTTGCGATTCTTGCGGATGGGCACGCATTACTTGAAGGTCCTCCAGGGCTAGGTAAAACATTACTTGTTCGAACCCTTGGCCAAGTATTGCAATTGTCAACCGGGCGAATCCAGTGCACCGCAGATTTGATGCCCGCTGATATTGTTGGAACAGTCGTTGTCGATGAAGATCCATCTACGAAAGCGAGAAGATTCACATTTCGGGAAGGACCAGTTTTTCATCAATTATTACTCGCTGATGAAATAAATCGAGCGACTCCAAAATGCCAGTCAGCACTTTTGGAATCGATGCAAGAGCACTCGGTTTCGATCGATGGTAAAACTCGTGCACTGCCTGAACCGTTCTTTGTGTTAGCAACGCAGAATCCTATTGAACAGGAAGGGACATATCCGTTGCCTGAAGCGCAACTCGATCGTTTTCTTTTTAAAATTGATGTTGGATATGCAACAAGGGAAGAACTTTTTGAAATAGTCACTAGGACAACGGGCGATGTTGCCGTAGAAGCGGACGTTATTGTTGAAGGTGATTTTATACTTGCTGCGCAACAATTAATTAGGCATGTTGTTATTGCTCCACATATTCAAGATTACGTTACTCGTTTAGTGTTAGCTACTCATGCGGACTCTTCGCATGCACCGGAATGGGTAAGTGAAAATATCGTTGTTGGCGCGAGCCCCCGTGGTGCGCAATCAATTGTGTCAGCAGCAAAGGTTGCAGCAGTTGTTGATGGTCGTTTTGCGGTTTCGAAGCGTGACATAAAAGCCGTCGCGGTGCCAGCGCTTCAACACCGAATCGTCAGAACATTTGAAGCGGAAACAGATTCAAGATCAACCAGTGAGATGATAGCTCGTCTTCTTAAAGAGGTGCCAACGCTTGTGAGCGAGGAGCAAGATGTCTGAATTTGGTAAGACGGTCCACGAGAGACCTGCGAAAGTTGACGAGTTACTCGGTTCCAAGTTGATGGCTTCGCTAGATAAACTTGACATTGTTGCAAGGAAGATATTTAGTGGAAAAACGCAGGGTGAACGTCGAAGTCGTCGCAGAGGTATGAGTGTGGAGTTTGCAGATTACAGGCAATACACTACAGGCGACGATTTACGGTTTATCGATTGGAATGTATACGCTCGGCTTGATCGTCTCTTTATGAAAATATTTTTAGAAGAAGAGGAACTGACTCTTGGTATCGCTATTGATGCAAGCGCTTCTATGGAATACGGCAACCCAAATAAGTTCGATTTTGCAAGACGGCTTGCGATGGCACTTGGGTACATCGCCCTTAGTAGTCACAATAAAGTTTCTCTGTTTTCATTTAATGACAAAGGCGTTAAACGTCTTTCTGCATTACGTGGGAGAAAGAGAACAAGAGATATCGGTCAATGGCTGTTGGATTTGATGCCAGAAGGCGGCACATCGTTTGTTGAAGCATGTAAAGTCATTTCAACCTCTAGGCAGGGTCGAGGTGTCCTTGTAGTAGTAAGTGATTGTTTTGATACTGAGGGAGTAAAGCAAGGACTTTCATATTTAGTTGGCGGAGGTTGGGATGTTTTTGTAATGCAAACTCTTGCACCTGAAGAAGTTGATCCTCAACAAGCTGGCTTAGAAGGCGATTTGCGTTTAGAAGACTCTGAAACAAATGATGCGTGTGAGATTACCGTCACTGCGCCGCTCATCGCAAAGTATATGCAGCGTCTTCAACAGTATTGCGAAGATATTCGGGAGCAATGCACACGTGTAGGCGCGGGAAATGTAAAAGTATCAACTGATATTGATATGGAACAGTTACTCGTGGAATATTTACGAAGTAGGGGGCTGCTTCGATGACGTGGGTAACTCCTGGAACTGGATTATTGCTTGGCGCAATTGTTATTCCTCTCTTGTTGATTTTGTATTTCTTGAGGTTACGAAGGCAACCACTTCGCATTTCGTCAACAGTACTTTGGGAGGGCGCGGTCGAAGATTTGCATGCGAATTCCCCGTTTCAACGGTTACGGCCTAGTTTACTTTTAGTACTGCAACTGTTGGCGTTGCTACTTGTCGTGTTTTCTATCATGCAGCCACAAGTAGAGGGTGGTTCACCCAAGCAAGGGAAGCATGTGTTGTTAATCGATCGATCAGCTTCCATGGCGGCAAGAGATGAGGGTGGCGTCTCGCGATTTGAGCGTGCCAAGATTAAAGCGATTGAACTTGTATCCACGCTGCACGGTGGCGGGTTATTCTCAGGCAGCGGAAGCGAGACAATGGTGATTGCATTTTCAGATTCTGCAGAGATTATTATTCCATTTGCAGATTCAGAGCAGCAACTTATTGCTGCAATCAAATCGATTCAGCCAACTCATGGAAAATCTTATATAGAAGAGGCACTAAAACTAGCTCGCGCGTACACCACAAATGTTGACCCAGAACAAAACGGGTTAGCGCTTAGTGAATCGGCTCAATTAGAACTCTTTAGTGATGGGCAAATTCCAGACTTACAAGCACAAGCTTTGCAACGTGGTGAAACCTTGCACTACCATCGTATTGGGGAGGGTGAACAAACGAATATTGGTATTGCAACAATTAATGCAAAGCGAATTTCAGAAACAAGCGATGATGTTCAAATATTTCTTTCACTGATTAATACAGGTGAACAGGAAATAACAACTGATATTGAGGTATCAGTCAACGGATCCCCGATTGGTGTGCAACAAGTTTTGATACCCGCACAAACCGAAAAGAACTCCGGAACAGCAAGCGTTATTTTTATGCCATTTTCAATGCCTAGCGGTGGAGTTGTCCACGCCGTTCTTACTTCAAGTGACGAACTGGCGGTCGATGATGTCGCTTCACTTATCATTTCTCCGCCAAAAGAATTAAGAGTGTTACTTGCAGAAAATGGACCTTCCCTTGTCAAGACAGTTCTTGAAGGGATGCCACTTGCGAAGTTGCAAGTTGTTGCCCCAAGTGCATTGCAAACAATGGTGGCAACCCAAGAAACGTCATCGTTTGATGTCATTGTGACAAGAGATGTTCAACTTGAGAAGTTGCCACAGGGAAATTATTTATTATTTGGTTCGCCTCCTCCTATGGATGCATTTTCTACTTTTGTTGAAGGCGAAGCACAAGTGATGCTCGTTGCAAAAGAAAATCATCCTGTTATGCGTTTTGTGCGATTTGAAAATATCGTTATCGCTAAGGGGTTTGAAATAGTCGTCGATGAGAGACTTGACGTGCTGTTAGAGGGAAGCGGATGGCCAGCAGTGATGACTGTGCGTGACAGAGGTGTACAAGTTGTGTACGTTGCATTTGATCCCCTTGAAAGTAATTGGCCATACCTTAGAAGTTTTCCTTTCTTTGTCTATAACGCAGTTCAATTTTTAGGAAGAAGTGGCGATGCATTGTCCAGCGCTCTTGGGAAAGTGGGCGAAACGATATCTTTAGATGTTCCTTCTGGAGTTGAGAGGGTGTCTATTAAAGAACCTAACGGTCAAGAGCATGAAGTCAGTGTTGATACAACAGGCCGAGCGCATTGGGGGCCAATCCGAATAACTGGGCTCCATGCTGTTTCGTGGAACGGTCAATTGCAAAGGCGTGTAGCGGTAAATTCACTTAAAGAAGAGTCGAATATTGCAAGTGTGGAAAGTATTTCAATCGGGGCGAACACTATTGAAGCGAGCGAGTCAAGCGGGGCATCATTTATTCAACTTTGGCCTTGGGCGCTTGCAGCAGTCCTCGTGGTGTTACTTCTAGAGTGGTGGGTGTATCAAAGAAAAACGGGGGGCGTGAGTCGATTTTTAAAGACGAGCGCTAAGAACTCGTGGACATGATTGTTCAAGATAAACGAGTGACCGTCATGGGTCTTGGCCGTTTTGGTGGGGGGCTTGGAGTTACTAAGTGGCTTCTTGGTCAAGGTGCGAACGTGTTGTTGACGGATCTTACGAGCAAAGAAGAACTTGCAGAGCAACTTGCTGAACTTGGTTCGCACTCAAACTTGCAAATAGTATTCGGTGAACATCGAATTGAAGATTTCTCATCCGCAGATGTTGTTATTGCAAATCCAGCAATTCCAATGCCTTGGGAAAATATCTATTTGCAAGCTGCTTGGGATGCCGGTGTGGTTGTAACAACGGAAATCGAGCTGTTGATACAACAACTCGATAGGAAGAATGTTATTGGCGTAACTGGTACTTCAGGAAAATCTACTACAGCATCAATGATTCACGAAGCATTATGTTCTTCTAGAATTCCGTGCCATCTAGGGGGAAACCTTGGTGGAAGTTTACTTGGCGAACTTTCATCGATTGGACATAAGGATATTGTTGTATTGGAATTCTCGAGTGCAATGTTATGGTGGATAGAAAAAGGTGGACAGTGGTCGCCAAGTGTTGCCGTATTAACTACGATTGAACCAAACCACATCGATTGGCATGGTTCCTTTGAGTCATATAAATCGTGTAAAGAAGTAATATTTGCACATCAGGAGGAAGGCGATACTTCGTTAACGCAAGATGCTGAAGCTACGTTTGGTGGCTTGACCGTGCTTGGAAAGCATAATGAAAGAAACGCTGCGGTTGCTTTTTTAGCAGCCATCGCAGTGGGAGCAGAATCAAAGGCCGCGCGCGTGGGTATTCAAAACTTTCGTGGACTTTCGCATCGTTTACAGTTTGTAAGAAAAAGTTTTTACAATGATTCAAAATCAACTACACCAAGCGCAACGAAGTTAGCGGTTGACTCATTTGATGATGCTTCTCTCGTTCACTTAATTGTTGGTGGCTATGATAAGCACATCGATTTATCACTTCTAGCGAAACAATCCGAGAGAGTTTGCTGCATGTATGCAATTGGTGCAACTCGAAATGCAATTGCAGAACTTGCATTAGGCGAAGTGCGATGTGTTGAAACACTTGACAAAGCAGTTTGTGAAGCAGTATCCAATATGAAGCAAGGCGATGTGTTACTTCTGAGCCCGGGCTGTGCAAGTTGGGACCAGTTTGATAATTATGAAGAGCGTGGCGATTTATTTTGTGAACTTGTTAAGGAAGTTTCAGCTCGCCAATAAGTTCCGTAATGCTTTGGCATCCTTGGCGTTTTACCCAAGAGGTTAGTTTTTTTGCAATGTTCTGTGCAGAAGCGGGATTCACAAAAGAAGCAGTTCCGATCCCCACAGCGGTTGCGCCAGCTAGAATAAATTCTGCAGCATCTTCCCAGCGTAGTACTCCTCCTGTTCCAATGATCGGAATATTTGCATCCTTTGCAACGTCTCTATATATTTCGTGAACAACTCTAACAGCAACTGGATGAATAACTGTACCGCTAACGCCTCCGATTCCCCGTGATAGTTTTGGGGTTCTTGATTCGATGTCGATGGCAAGTGATGGGATTGTGTTGATGAGAGTGAGTGCATCTGCACCAGAATCAATCGCGGCTTGCGCGTGCTTGCGAATATCTCCTGGAGCTGCTGAAAGTTTGACAAGCATGCCACTATTTGAAAGTGCGGGCCTTATCTCGTTAAGCAACATCGTTAAGCTCTTTGGGCATCCGCCAAATTCGAGACCATCTTGGGTATTCGGGCAGGAGACATTAATCTCAACGAGGTCGATGCCCAAGATACTGTCCATTGCACTTGCAACAGCAACATAGGCTTCGATGGTGTCGCCGGCAACGGAGCCGATGACGACTGTATCGAGTGATGGGACGCTTTGTGCATGGTTCTCAATAAAGGAATCGATGCCTTCGTTGGCAAGGCCAATTGCGTTCATCATTCCACTTTGAAGCGTCACCATCCGAACAGGTTCGTTTCCTATTCGGGGTTCTTTTGTAATAGATTTCGTCGTTATTGCTCCGATTGTCGAAAGGTTGAGTGCATCTTCAATTTCACCCATTACGCCAGATGTGCCCGCTGCTAAAACAACGGGATTTCGAAGCGTTGCTGGACCAAGTTTTACTTGCATCTGTACCATCAGGTCCCCATTGTACCCTAAGGGAGTCATACCCTATGAGGAGCGGGTACAATGCAAGGATGAACGATTTGAATGATAAAATTGAACGATTTCAGAACATGGCAGCGGCTGATCCGTCAAATGACATGGCGCACTTCAGCTTAGGTTCTGCGTATTTAGAGGCGCAGAAGTATAGCGAAGCAGCCACCAGCTTTGAAGCATGTGTGAAATTAAATCCAGAAATGACAAGAGCGATGGAACTTGGCGGTTCAGCACTCATGCAAATGGGAAATAAGGCTGAAGCAACAAAGGTGCTCACTCAGGGATATGAGCAAGCAGCTTCCAAAGGTGAGATGAGAGTGAAGGACGGAATTGCAGCAATTCTAGAAGCTGCAGGAATCGAGATTCCTACCGTTGAACAAGTTGCAACGGGCGAATCAGGAGAAAAGCTAAATGAGGCTCCACTACCGGGCGCAACTGGGCAATGGATTTTTGAAAATGTTGATGAAGTTCAATGGGAAGCTTGGATTGGGCAGGGCACCAAAGTAATTAATGAACTTCGCTTAGATTTTTCAAAAGAAGAAGACCAAAAAGTATTTGGCGAGTATATGGCAGAATTTCTCGGCATTCCAAAAGATGTTATTGAACAAGACGTAAAGGCGCAAAAAGAATGAACTCAATTGAAGAACTCTCAATAGAAACTGAAACAAGCCAACGAAGTGGGTTAGCGACTGCGGCACTTATAAGCTCACTTATCGTGTGTTGTCCAATTGCTACAATTGTTGGACCAATTCTCGGGATTATTTCGCTGGCAACCCTTAAGGGGAGATCTGGTAAGGGGTTTGCTTGGACTGCAATTGTTGTTGGATTAATTTCAACAGTACTTTGGATTGGAGCGGGGGTGTTCTTCGGTCAAATGGCATTTAAGTTCATCGGACAGGTTGGCGAAACGACAACGAAAACAATTGAAGCTGGATACGAGGGCGATTACGAGGCATTCCGTACAGGTCTTTCTCAAAGTTCCATGCATGTGACTGATGAAGAAATTAAATCATTTATTAGTGAACTTACATTGCGATATGGAAAATTTGACTCTGCAACTATGAACCTTGAAGAGCAACAACCGACGTTAAAACCAAGAGCAGGCGAAACAGTGATTTCAGTCCGTTTAATTTTTGAAACGACCGATGTGAATGCAGAAGCATTAATGCATATCATTACGGGAACCGGTTATGATTTTGAAACAAAAATAGGTTGTTTCAAAATCAATGATGCAGAAAATGGAGACTTGATTTTTCCAAAAGATTCATCCTGTGCTCCAGAAGTGAATAAGACGATTGAATTGCCGGCTGAGCCAACAGGGTCTTAACTCGGTCTATGCATCAGAAGAAAATTAACCCATGGTCCCTCGTTGCATTTTTAAGTGCACTAGGATTTTGTCCTCTCTTTACAATCGCAGCAATTTTGTTTGGCATCCGAGCAATTATCGATATCAAAGCAAAGGGTGATACTCGTGGCATTCGTCTTGCTTGGTTTGCAATTTTATTTGGTTCAATGATCACAGGCTTGTGGGGTGGGGGTATGCTTTGGTGGAATATCAACGTGCGCGAGAAAATCGAACACGGTCCAATCGCAGCGATTATGGAAGGTCAGTCGGGCCATATAAAGGCATTTCAAGCTGCCTTTGGAAATTTAAGTTCAGATGAAGAATGCGCCGTTTTTATAGCAGCGTTACATA
Organism: Phycisphaerales bacterium; assembly: GCA_014238785.1. Lineage (GTDB taxonomy): Bacteria > Planctomycetota > Phycisphaerae > Phycisphaerales > SM1A02. The sequence goes on from JABAAL010000011.1 coordinate 52,988, forward strand.
ATCGATATGGTACGCTCAACAGTGGGGAATTAGATCAGCATGTTGGCGAAGCAGAAATAGAGAGCAACAAGCTTTGGTTTGGCATGGTCCCTGTTGAAGCGGAGTTGGAATACGTACTTCAGTTTTCGAACGTAGATGATGTCCATTTGACTGCAATGTTTCAGCTCTTTGAAACCGTTAATGGAGCGAGTGAATTCAAAAATCGCTTCGTTTGGTTCCGAATTGACGATGAAGAACTAGGCAATCTCGTGTATCCTGCAAACCAGGGTACCGTGGAGCAAAAACAAATTGGAGAATGAACCCGTCATTTCAGTGCGTGATTTAGTTTGCCGCTTTGGTGAGCAAACGGTGCTTGATGGAGTGGACATGGATGTCAACGACGGTGAAATTTTAGTCATTATGGGTGGTTCGGGTTCGGGCAAGTCGACACTGCTTCGTCACATGATTGGCACGTTTATTCCAGATAGTGGAACGGTAAAAGTATTTGGTGAAGATTTAGCACAACTGGATGAACACGGAATGAATAAAGTTCGAAGACAGTTTGGAATTCTGTTCCAATCTGGTGCTCTATTTAATTCGATGAGTGTCGCAGATAATGTGGCGTTATCCCTGAGAGAGCATACTGATTTGGATCCGGATATTATCAAATTTATAGTTAAAATTAAACTTGAACAAGTAGGGCTTCGGGAAGCATCTGAAAAATTTCCTTCGCAAATATCTGGTGGGATGAAAAAGAGGGCGGGGCTCGCTCGAGCGCTCGCGCTCGATCCAAAATTATTGTTTTACGATGAGCCATCTGCGGGTTTAGATCCAGTGACGAGCGCAACAATTGACCAACTCATATTGGACTTGGCAAAAAAAGCAGGCGCGACAAGCGTAGTAGTCACACATGATATGGACTCAGCATTCGTGATTGCTGACCGAATGGCAATGCTCGACAAAGGGAAAATGCTCATGATTGATAAGCGGGAAGTCTTTGAGCAACTCAGAGATTGCCCAAAAGAGAACGTGCATGAGTTAGATGAACGTCAACAATTGATTCGACAATTTTTACGTGGAGATGCAGAGGGACCATTAACACGCAGGAAAGAAGATTCAAGTTATGCAGAAGATTTATTAGGTATAAGTGCGCCGCGATTATCGCGTGGCCCATCCATTCATTCCTCAAAGGAGTAAGCAGGTATGTCGCAAGTTCGAGATAAACGAGAGAACAATGTGAAGGCGGGTGTATTTGTCACCCTTGCACTAATTCTTGGAATTGTAGTTTTTAGTATTTTGACAAATGCATGGGGTCGACTGTTTAGTACGACTTCAAACTATCATGCAGTTTTTACAATTGAAGATGGAGTCGGGGCACTCTCGTCTGGTTCTAAAGTGAAACTCGGTGGTGTACTCGTTGGGTCAATACTTGAAGTGTCACCACGATCGAGTGACGACTCGCCAACCAGATTGATTGATGTATTTTTCAAGATAGATAATAAATTTGAGTTATATGAAAATGCATCTATTCATGCTCGTGCGGGGATATTAGGTTCAACCGCTTGGCTTTCCATTTCGAATGTTGGGAATGGTTCTAAGGCTACGTCAAGCACGAAGTTAATTGGAATGACCGAAACGATGATGTCGCAATTATTGGGCAGTGATGCTGAGATTAATATTTCAAATACCTTGGATTCTCTTAGAAAGTTAAGTGAAGCCATTACCAATGGTGGTGGCGCACTCAAGTTACTATTAGGAGATAGAGACGCTGAGGTTTTAAAAAATTCACTTGATTCAGCAAGCACGTCGTTGACTTCTTTCAAAGTGCTTATGGCATCAGCACAGTCAATCTGGCCTGAATGGGAATCGTCGATCTCGAAAATCCTTTCAGAGAGTAAGTCGTTACCAAGCCAATTTAATGAAACGCTATTACAAATTCAAGAGACTGTAAAAGATGTTCAGGCAAATATATTGCCTTCAATGGAAAATACGATGGAATCGCTTGAGATAACAATGTCATCTCTTGAAGCAATGAGTAAAACGTATCAGGAAAATTCTCCCTTGTGGGCTGCTGAAATTTCAAACATCATCAGCAATGTTAATCAAAGTTCCAAGAGGGCAAAGGCCGCTATTGATGAAATATCAGCAAGCCCATGGCGTTTATTGTACAGGCCAACGGATCATGATATTGCGTATGAACAATTAAACGCAGCTACGTGGCAACTACAATCCGCTTTGTCTGAGTTAAAAATCTCAGCTACTGCATTGCAAAATGCCGCTCTTTCTCCAGATGCCCCACATGATGCTTCGTCCTTAGCGGACTCTCTATCGCAAAGTGCAGTTGCATTTGAAAAGGCACGCAAGGCATTTGAGAAACGGATACAACGTGATTTTCCAGATCATGAATGAAATTGAGTGAAGCGAATTCAAATGTTGTAGCGGTAACATCCATCGATGATCCTCAAGTCGATGTCTACCGAAATATTCGAGACGCGGATCTACGTGGCCGTAAGCACCTCTGTATGGTTGAGTCGGAAATGGTTGTCCGCAGATTGCTTGAAAGTGATTGGAACATCCATTCCTTGTTCTTGTCCCCAGAAAAACATGAGCGACTTGCTTCTATCATTGGGAAAAACCATAAAGTTTTTGTTGCAGATGTATCTGTGATGTCTGACATTACAGGTTTTCATATTCATCGCGGAGCGCTTGCAGCGGTTCATCGCCCAATTGTCGAGAAGGAAGGAGACAGCGTTACAAGGATCATTAAGAATGTAAAAGGGAACACGAAAATCTCACTTCTTCTCGCAGAGGGAATTACAAACGTAGACAACATGGGAGCACTCTTTCGAAACGCGGCGGCGTTCGGGGTTGATGGCCTTCTCTTTGATCATCGCTGTTGCGACCCTCTGTATAGAAAGGCAATACGCGTTTCAATGGGGCATACATTTTCACTTCCATGGGCAGTTATGATTGATTGGAAGGGGGGGCTTCAACGACTGAAACAGGAACTTGGTGTAAAACTAATTGGCTGTGAAACCGGTTATGTATCAAAACCAATGTGGGAAGTTGAACCGACAGAAAAGTTTGCTCTCATTATGGGAGAAGAAAAATCAGGGCTCTCTTCAACGACGATCCAATTGTGTGATGCAATTGCAGAAATACCAATGACGAAGCATGTCCCATCAGTAAATGTTGCAGTTGCTTCAGCGGTCGGTTTGTATGAGTTTCTTGGCAGGAATCGTCTCGACAACGGGTAAACCGTCAACGAATTGATCGTCTGTGATCCGTTTTATATTGGCACCAAGTTTCTTGAGTCCTGTTTCCATAGAGGCATAACCCCGATCAAGGTGGTACACGCGACTTACGATGGTTTCGCCTTCGGCAGCAAGTCCTGCAAGCACGAGACTTGCCGAAGCACGAAGGTCGCTCGCCATGACGGGAGCGCCAACGAGTCGGTCGACACCTTGCACCATAACGGTAGAACCCTGCCGAACCAATTTAGCACCCATGCGGCTAAGTTCAGGGACGTGCATGAACCGTTCAGGATAAATTTTTTCTGTAATGATGCTATTCCCTTTTGAGAAACATAAAAGTGCCATCATCTGGGCTTGCAAATCAGTCGGGAATCCTGGATACGGTTGGGTCGTGAACATTACAGGTTGCAGAGAGCGATCACTAACAACTTGCACGGTGCATGATTTTGGATTTTGCGATGTGTCTGTCTGGTGTATATGAACACCAACAGTCGAAAGCACATCCGTAACAGCTAGAAGATGGTCTAGAGGAAATCGTTCTATTTCAACGTCGCCGTTTGTCATTGCTGCAGCAATCGCCCACGTTCCCGCGACAATCCGGTCTGGCATGACGGTATGTGTTGTGCCGCCGAGTTCATCAACACCTTCGATTGTAACTCGAGGTGTTCCTGCACCAGATATTTTTGCACCCATCGCATTTAACAGATTTGCAAGGTTGGTAATTTCTGGTTCGCATGCAGCTTGTTCTATAATTGTTTTGCCTTTGGCAAGAGTTGCAGCGCTCATGACATTGGCAGTCCCAAGTACTGTAGAACCAAACGGGCCCCCAAGGAAAATTGTTGCACCATGAAGTCGATCGGCACGAGCAATGATATCACCTCCATCTAATTCTATTTTTGCGCCGAGTGCTTCAAGCCCTCGCAAGTGTAAATCGATTGGTCTATCGCCAAAAGCGCAACCGCCCGGCATGGAGATGCGCACCTCGCCGCGCCTAGCTAGTAGGGGGCCAAGTACACAAACGCTCGCACGCATCGTGCGAACAATGTCATATCTTGCATGCGATTGCGTTTCATCAACACTTGTAACGGTAACCTGTTCGCCGTCACGAATTACGTTGCATCCAAGTTCTTCAAGCAGTCTGCCCATGTTCGAGATGTCAGAAAGATTCGGAACACAATTGAATTGCACTTGCTCTTGCGTGAGAAGGGCGGCAGCGAGAAGTGGGAGCGATGCATTCTTTGAGCCATCGACCGAAATTGAACCGGCTAAGCGCTGGCCGCCGTGTATTGAAAATGCATCCATTTGGTTTTGCTGAGTCCTTCCTGCGTTGTGCCATCCATAGCGTTGTTGTAGGTTTCATCGTCGTTTGAACGAGGAAAAGCCTACCTAATAAAACCAGTGGTGATAGTAGCAAAACAATCGTGGGTTGGTGATTGCCTAACTTGCCAAATGTAGTTATCACACCTTTTATTATTCAATGAGAGCCGGTCTTGATATGATTCAACGGAAAACACATGATTTTATGCTTCTATGAGTTGTAATTGTTGTAATATCAGTAGATTAGAGGTATGAATAACCCAAGGAGAATTACGATGAATCGATTACATTTACTTCCAGCGATAGCAATTATTTCATTGCCTAGCATGCTTTTTGCGGAAACGATCCTCGTTCCAAGTGACTACAACTCCATCCAAGCAGCGATTATTGCATCAAATAATGGCGACACTATCTTAGTCGATAGTGGAGTTTACAACGAAACAATTAACTTTCTTGGAAAAGAAATCACCGTCAAGAATTCTTCTGGTACCGCGTTAGGTACGATTATTGATGCTGGTTCTTCTTTTGGTTCGGTTGTTACATTTAACTTGGGTGAAACCAGTAATACAATTCTTGAAGGTTTTACTATTAGAAACGGTTCTGCTGGAAAAGGTGGCGGCGTTCTTATTGAGAATTCTTCCCCTGTGCTTAAGGACTGTATCGTTCTGGGCAATCACTCAACCAACAATGGTGGTGGCATTTATGTTGATTCGAGTGATATTACTTTGGAGAACGTGATTGTCAAAAATAACTCGGCCAAGGGGTCAGGTGCTGGGATATATCTAAAGTTTAGTAATTGTGTAATGACGGGCGGTAGCGTTAAAGATAACAGCGGCAATCATGGTGGTGCAATTTATGTGAAAGATAGCCCGAGTTCGGGTGAATTTATTTTAAATTCTGTTTCTATTGAGGGCAATACAGCAGTGGAAAATGGTGGGGGTATTTATTCGAAAGGTAGTTTTCTTGATGTTGAAGAATGCGTCTTTGATTCCAACGCCTCAAATCGTGGTGGAGCATTGTTCGGTTATCTAGGCGGAAATGCCACAATTATTAGTAGCTCGTTTGTAAATAACTCAGCACGTGATTTGGGCGGTGCCGCTGACCTTAGAAATGAGAGCACCGTTACTTTTACAAACTGTGAATTTAAAAATAATATAGCTGACAGCGATTGCGATGGCGTTGGAGATGGTGCAGTTCTTAATACTGAGAACAGTGCACCCTCAACGTTGCAAAATCCTACTATTTGCAACAACCTTGTTTGTGATAGTGATGGAGATTTTTCAGGCGTTCCTCCAATTATTATTGGCGAAATTTTCGAATGTGTGATCGGAATCGGAGCATGTTGTGGCGGTGCTGCTTGCTGGGAAATGGAAGAAGATAATTGTGCAGACGGTGGCGGCACTTGGTCTGGCGATGCAACGGTTTGTGCGTCTGTTACTTGCGAATCAAGCAACAGTTTTCTAGGCGCTTGTTGTGTTAGCGGAAATTGCGTCCAATCCACAGAGCATGCATGTGTGGAGTCGGGCAGCGATTTTCATGGCACTAATGTCGAGTGTATCGATATCATTTGCGTAAGTTGCCCAGAAGATGTTAATGGCGATGGCGAAGTTGGTGTTTTGGATATTATTCAACTGATATCAGCGTGGGGAGTTTGCCCGTAACAAAAGGTTAAATATAGAAAAAGAAAAGACCGTGCTGCAAAGCAGCACGGTCTTTTTATTTGGATAACTTATTTAAGTCAATTAACGTCGACGACGGCTTGCTAATCCAGCAAGTCCGAGTAACGCTAATGCACCTGGCGCTGGAATTGCACCAGTCCAGATATTAATGTCATCGATGAATACAGCTTCTGAGCCAGAATTCGATGCAAATGCAATTGAAAGATTACCTGATACATCGGTTGCTTCAATGAATATCCAAGTGCCTGCAGCGGTTTCCATTCCTAGACCACCGTCATCGCCATTTCCAAGTTGCAATAGCACATCGTCGCCATAAGATACTGTTAGAGCATCTGTGTCTTCGTACCCAGTGGTGGCTAGGAAAATTGCAAAGGAAACATTTACGCCTGCACCAAAATCATCAATGTCTAAGCCCATGATTCCATCAGTATCGGACATTTGATAGCCTTGATCACCATCATAAAATGCTCCAACGTTGCCGGCATAATTTGTAACACCAACATAGTCACCATCACCAAGGCCTACGCCTGGGGTTTCGAAAGGTTGGAACCAAGCATTGAAGCCATCACCGTTCACTGCTGCTTGACCATCGTTATTCTGTAGCCAGTGAAATACAGTTACATCACCGAGGTCAAAATATTTGTCACCTAGCAATGATGTGTCTTCGAAACTTTGTGAATACAGCATGTCAGCAGTTGCAGTCCCCGCTGCAAGTGAAACAAACAATCCTGTGAGTACTAAATTTTTCATCTCTTCTCTCTCTTTTTTTGCGTGCTATCCAAACACTATTTTTCTCTTCTTGAAAGGCATCTCTAGCACCTTTTCAAAACATACTGTATAGGATGGAACAGTGATTCCAAGGAAAAACCAAAGAAATAATTCAAAAAACTTTTATTTTCTCTATGATTGTTGCATGTTCAAAATTACCCAACTTCTCACCCTTTCGTTGCTGTATTCACCTGTTTTTGCAAAAACAACGCTGAAGCAATCAATAACGCCCACTAAGCCAAATATTGTCTTTATCCTCGCCGATGACCTTGGGTACGGTGAAGTTGGTTGTTTTGGGCAAGAATTCATTCGAACACCAAATATCGATCAACTTGCTCGAGAGGGGATGTTGCTAACGGAACATTATTCTGGAAGCCCAGTATGTGCTTCGTCGAGGTGTACGCTGCTTACTGGAAAACACACTGGTCAAGCAATCGTTCGCAACAACAGGGAACTTGGGGGTTGGGGACCAAGCGAACCTGAAGGTCAATTTCCACTTCCCCAAGGAGCCCCGACAATCAGCACAACGTTGCAAGAGAATGGTTACACAACTGCTGCGTTTGGAAAGTGGGGCTTAGGTGGACCAGAAACGAGTGGATTGCCCAACGACCATGGGTTTGATGTGTTTTATGGATATCTTTGCCAACGCGTTGCGCATAACTATTATCCAACACACCTTTGGAAGAATACCGAAAAGGAGATGCTCAAAGGAAATGAAGATTGGTTTAGCGCGCATCAAAAGTTTGACGAGGAGAGTTCGTTTGAGGAATACAGTGCAGCCACATATGCGCCAGATAGAATTTTAGAGGAAACGGTTGCGTTTATTGATGCCAACGCAAAGGACCCATTTTTCTTGTATTTCGCAAGCACGATTCCACACGTAGCGTTGCAAATTCCAAATGAAGAGCTCGACCTATATCCACTTGACTGGGACGAGAAACCATACCTTGGGGACAAGGGATATTTACCCCACAAAAGACCAAGAGCAGCATACGCAGCGATGATTACAAGGTTTGATACCGAGGTTGGGACGATTCTTGCCGCGCTCAAGCGAAACGGCATTGCAGAGAATACAATTGTAGTTGTAACTTCGGACAATGGTCCATCTTGGGTGGGTGGCGTTGATATGGAATTCTTCAAGAGCAGCGGAGGACTTCGTGGGCGCAAAGCGCAGTTATTTGAAGGCGGTATAAAAGTACCAACAGTTGCGTGGTGGCCAAAGCACATACAACCAAACACAACAAATGATACGCCATCTGTTTTTTGGGATTGGTATCCAACGCTCACAAAGGTAGCAGGAGCAGAGTGCGAAGATACAAATGGCGTTTCACTCTTACCGCTTTTTGCTGGCGCCAGTTTGCCCGAACGAGGCTTGTATTGGGAACACGGAAAGGTGCAAGCCTATCGCCAGGGCGAATGGAAATTGATCCGTTTTAAAAAGAAGGAAGGAATCGAGGTGATGCTTTTTAATTTGCAAGACGATCCAAATGAAACGTCTAATCTTGCAGATGCAAACCCAGAGATAGTCGCTCGTTTGACTGTACAAGCGATGGCAGCTAGAACAGTATCGGATGATTTCCCCTCTTTTTTAGATAGAGAGAAAAAGTAATCAATCGACTACAATTGTACATTGCCCATGCAAGAATCAGAACAAATTCAACTTGCAACCCTTTGGTTTTTATCTGCTAGAGCAATGGCGGTTGCAGGGGAAGAAATGGCCGCAGTCCAAGAGGCCGCGACTGGGTTGTACGCGCAAGCAATTCTTGGCTTTGAAGAGAGTGTTTGCAGAAAAGCGAAAGACGTTGAACACATAGACAACAAAACGCTGATTGATTGCCTTTCAGGAGTACGGCAATTGCCAAGAGAGTTGGCTGAGAAAATTTTAACGGGTGTAATGATGATTTCTTACGCTGATCGAAAGATGAAGCCTCTTGAAGTACGCTGGGCTTCTATGCTTGCCTCGGCGATTGAAGTTTCGCCTGACGATTTTCAACGTTGTTGCGTGAACGCACGCGTTATTGCCTCAATGCTAAGACCTCACGGAGCGCCGGCGTGAGTAAGCAAGAAACAAATTTTCAGTTTTTAGAAGGATTTGACAAACGCGTTGCTCAACTTGCAAAACAGGCGGAAAAGTATGTACATACGGATCCAGATTCCTGCATGTTTAAACTACGGCTGATGGTTGAGACGATGGCAAAAAAGTTAACTAACTTGCAAATGCGAAGCGATATTTCACAAGACCTTGGTTCAATGTTAGGCGCGCTAGAACGCGGTGGCATAGTTCCAAGAAGGCAAGCAGATTCTATGCACGCAATTCGACGCGATGGCAACGCGGCAGTTCACGGAAGTCCTACCCCCATCCCAACTGCAATGCGAAGACTACATGAGGCTTACAAAATTTCTGGTTGGTTCTGTAAAGTCATTAAACGAGGTTCAAAAGTCAATCTAAATGATTTTGCGCCACCTGAGCCGCCAGCCCCACTGGATCAAGCAACGAAATCATTGCATGGGAAGATTGACGAACTTGAAGAGTCAATAGAACGGCGTAGACTAGCAACGCGCGAGTCATTGTTGATGTTCGGCCCACAGGAAAATGTCAAGGAAGTTACTCGTCGCATTATCGAAGAATTAAAAGCATTGGATAATGTTGCAGCAGCAGCTGGAGAGCCAATAATTGACGCAGATTTTGTTGCGTTAGTGATGGCAATGGACTTGGAGCAAATCGAGGAAGACCCTCGGCACGGCGGGGACTCAAGACAAGCAAGAAGAGAAGCAGAGCAGCAACTCGACTTTATAAAGCAACATCTTGCAGAGCGGGAAAAAGTATTTTTAGCGGAACGAACTTTCTTGATAGAACAAAGGAATGAATCATGATTGTAGTAGGCGAATGGGAAGTTATTCTACGCCTTGTATTGGCGGTTTTGTTTGGAGCTTTGATTGGATTTAACAGAAGCAGGCACAATAAGCCAGCGGGCCTGAGAACAATGGCGTTAATAAGTTTAGGTTCCGCTGCGTTTACGCTCATTGGCATTGAAGCCGTCATTCAACTTTCAGAGTTACAGCGAGGTGCGGAAAGTTTGGCATCTGGAGTTTCTTCTTCGATCAATTTGGACTCGAGCCGAATTATCGCAGGCATTGTTGGGGGCGTTGGGTTCCTTGGTGCTGGTGCAATTATTCAATCGCGTGGAAGAGTACAGGGAATGACAAGCGCTGCAAGTATTTGGGTGACTTCGACAATCGGGGTTTCGGTCGGACTTGGGCTATATGTTCTTGCTTCAACTATTACTTTCATTGCTTTTCTCGTCTTGATTATGTACTATTTTTACGGACATGAGTCAGAGGAAGCGGAGGATTGCTGAGCAAGTAATTTTTTGTAATTCCCTACCAAGGATTGGTTATGTGGCAAGCTCGTCCAGTATTTTCAATGTAATCTTGATGCCCATCTTCGGCTAGGTAAAACTTTTTTGCAGGTTCAACTTGCGTTGCAATTGGAGAATGTAACATTTTTGATTTATCAAGTTTTTCAATATAAGCAGTTGCAGTCGTTTGCTGATCGGGAGAGGTAGTCCAAATTCCAGATCGATATTGCGAACCAATGTCTGGACCTTGTCGGCCTACTTCCGTTGGGTCGTGCATCTTGAAAAATGCTTCCAAAAGTGTTTCGTATGAAATGACTGTTGGATCGAAAGTGACCTTTGCAGTTTCAGCATGTCCAGTTGTTCCAGAGCAAATGTCTGCGTATACTGGGTTATCTGTTTCACCCTGCATGTACCCGCTCTCAACATTGATGACGCCTTTGCCTTTTTGAAACCAGTGTTCAACGCCCCAGAAGCAACCACCGGCAAAGTAGGCGACTTCTGCTTGGATCGGTTTGGATTGGGTTGGAAGTTTTTCTCCCTCTTCGTAGAAGTGAAGCGATGCTGAGTTAAGGCAGAAGCGTTTGCCCGTTGGTTTTGGTCCGTCTTCAAACTCATGGCCAAGGTGTGCATCGCAACGAGCGCAGAGAATTTCCACGCGTTTCATATCAAATTGGGTGTCTTCCCGAGTGGCTACATGCCCAGTTGCATAGGGCGAGAAAAAACTTGGCCAACCCGTTCCAGAAGTGAACTTGTGTTCGCTTGAAAACAGTGGTAATCCACACACAACACAGGCATAAAACCCGTCTTTTTTATTGTCTAGTAAAGTGCCGCAAAAAGGACGTTCAGTGCCAGCATTTTGCGTAATACGGATCGCTTCTTCGTCGAGCTTTTCAAGAAGTGGTTTCTTCGCATCTTCCGTTAGAGGGGTAATGTCATATCCAGCGCGGGAATACATAGGAATTTGGGGCTCCAAATTTAGTGTGAATAAGAGTAGTGCTAACAACAATAACATTACTGGGGATAGTACGCCAGAACCGCTCATTTTGCCCGAATTAGGATAAAAGTGGCTATACTTCCCGTTTTATACCCGTAAGCCTCGATTGGCTTCCCACCAGAATATTGGAGTGTTACAGCAATGTCAGAAAGCCACGAACAAAATGTTCAACATCACTATCGTGATATGTCGCAACAACACGATGCGGCAAAGTTGGGCATCTGGCTATTTCTAGCAACGGAAATTCTATTGTTTGGTGGTTTGTTTTGTGGGTACGCAGTGTTCCGCGCGAACCATCCTGATCTTTTTAAGTGGGGTGGTCAGTTCTTAGATGAACAGTACGGCGCAGCAAATACAGCGGTACTTCTTATAAGTAGTTTGACGATGGCAATGGCAATCACCTTTGTGCAAAAAGAAAAGAAGCGAAGTGCGATGGTTTGCCTTGGAATCACGTTCGTCTGTGCTGGAATATTTATGGGCATTAAGTCAATTGAATACGAGCACAAATTTCATGACCACCTTCTTGGTGGAATGGCGTTTTACCAAACAAGCGATCACGGCAATGACGCGGGGGGGGACCATGGCGCCGTAGCCTTGGGCCACGGAGATGCCGAGGCTGGGAAAGGACTTTGGAATGCAACGTGCCGATCTTGCCATGGTGCAACCGGCGAAGGTGTTCCGGGACAGGGAACGGTTTTAAATACAAGTTCTTATGTTCGAAGCCACGATGATACGCAGTTACTCGCATTTATAAAAGAGGGAAGAACGGCAAATGATTCAGAGAGCATTTTGCAACTGCAAATGCCACCCAAGGGTGGTAACCCGATGCTCAAAGATGCGCAGTTACTTGACATCATTGCGTACATGCACACGTTGACGATTCCAGATTCACCTAGCGATGAAGAAACAACCATCGCGGTGGCACCCACGCCGATTACTGTAGAACCTGAAGAAGCAGGTTCGTTTCTTGATGCGCTGCCTCATTCAACAACACCAAAAGCAATGCTAGCACCGTCTGGCCTTGCATCCGATGGTGCATCTCAAGCGCAGCGTTTAGCGGTATATAAACGACCAGAGGTTCCACAACTTGATGAGGCGAGACCCGCAAACGCCCACCTCTTTTTTGGTCTGTATTTCCTCATGACTGGCTTGCACGGATTTCATGTTGTAGTTGGAATGATTGTCTTGCTCTGGCTCATGTGGCGGTTGAACCGAGGCGACTTTACGAAGCGGTACTACTCACCCGTTGAGTGTGGCGGATTGTATTGGCACGTTGTCGATGTTATTTGGATATTTCTGTTCCCACTCTGGTATCTCTTGACTTGACTAGTCAGTCTAAGTCAATTGCGGGGGTACTATTTGCCATAGGTTCTTATGTTTGGTGGGCTTTTGTTACACCGATTTATTTTAAATTGTTCAAGGATGTGCCAGTAGTTGAATTAGTGATTTGGCGAGTTATCTCAGGCCTTCCGTTGCTTCTTTCTTTACTGTTTTTTCGACAAAAAATTAAAGAATGTTTTAGTGTATTGCGAGACAAGAAAACATGTTTCTTGTTACTAGCATCTGCGTTCTTTATCTCGGTGAACTGGATTGTATTTGTGATTTCAGTCGTTACGGATCGACTTATTGATAGCAGTCTTGGGTATTACATCAATCCATTAGTTACAGTTGCTTTTGGTTTTCTCTTTTTAGGTGAACGATTGCGTAAAATGCAAGCGGTTGCTGTAGGTATTGCTTTTGTAGGTGTTGTGTATTTAACAATTTCTCAAGGTTCATTGCCGTGGATTTCAATTACGCTCCCGTGCACTTTCGCGATGTATGGCTTGTTGCGAAAAATAATGAATGTAGGGTCTATTGAAGGATTGACGATCGAAATGACATTCGCACTTCCAATTTGTATTGGTTTGCAATGGTGGCTAGTTTCAACCGGCAATGCGGTAAGCACGGAAGGCAACTGGTACATCACTGGTGGTCTTTTGGTTGGAGGCTTAGTTACAATTGTTCCATTGCTGCTTTTTGCAAGCGGAGCACGTCGCTTAAAATTTTCTACGTTAGGCATTTTGCAATACATTGCACCTTCGGGGCAACTTATTTTGGCCACAGTTATTTTTAAAGAAGAATTCGGATTACAAAGAGGGATTGTATTCGGATTAATTTTGATAGCTGTTTTGGTCTATTCTTATGACGCTTTGAAATTTTCAAATGCTCAAGTAGAGCCAATAATCGAATGAATCTAAGTTACGGTGACTGTCTCCTTATTTTGAAGGTTAATCGTATACATTTTTTCCTTTTGACTTTCAGTAATTGAAATCGCAACCAAGCTAATTTGTGACACTATTTTGGCTACTTTGCCTCACTAAACTAAAAAAAGTAATACAAATGTTGATTAAATACTTGCAATGAATTGGTAGTGAAGTACATTTAACCTTTGAAAGAGAGATGATAATTATGCATGTATCAAAATTGTTTGGCGCTTTATCCGCTGGATTGGTTCTTTCTGGAGCTTTTGCAATGCCGTATGGAATAGGTTGCATGACCGATTTAGATGCTGATGGTAGTGTCGGCGTGGGCGATGTCCTTCTTGTGATTGACAGTTGGGGCAGTGCTAATTCAGATGCTGATATTAATGGCGATGGCATAGTTACGGTTGCCGATTTATTGATGTTGATTGATGAATGGGGAACTGATTGCGAATCCATCCATCCATTTTCAGTTAATACAATGATTGAATTTGATTATGCAAATAATATGATTATTGCCTCAACAAGTGGTATTCCAAGTCATCCCACTGGGCCATTTGATGGGTCAACAGGATGCTTTAATCCAAATAGTGTTACTGATCAGAATAATGTTTGGCATATTCCAATGAATGCCGTGCCAACGAATAATCCAGCAATTGAATATTTAGATCAGCCTGGACCAGTAGCAGTTGCTGTTAACGGGGTGTCTATTTATAACCCTTACGATGGGGGTGGTGTTGATGCGCCTAGTTCAATTTGCTTCGATGAATACAACGGCCACCCATCACCGGACGGTTCCTATCACTACCACCAATGGTCTCCAGCTCTTGATGCTGTAGAAACTGATGGGCACAGTGGTGTTATTGGTTATTCATTTGATGGTTACCCTATTTTTGGTCCATGGGAATCAGATGGCGTTGATGCTCATAATGGATTAGAAAATCCTCTTGATGCTTGTCATGGTCATAGTGATTCTATTCGAGGTTATCATTATCACGCATCCCTCCCATATAGTGAAGATCCAAATGGATTTCCTTGGTACCAAGGCTGTTACAGCGGCGAGCCAGAAATGTCTAACTTTGAAGGTGGCGGCGGTGGCGGCGGCTGTGATGGTTGCGCACAATCAATGATACCTCCACCAGTATGCAATTGCGTACATACTACGCCTGGCTACGAATACTGTTGCACAGACTGGGATGCAAATTGCCAAGCATATGCAGATCAATTTTGTGCAGGATTCGCTCCACCAAATGTTCCTATACGAAATAATGCTCCATTGCCGATGAGATAAAATGCTTAAATCTCTTTTGCTTTTGTTCCTTTGTTTTATGAACGGCTGTGTAAACCAAGGCGCAAAAAAGTTTAATGCGATTCAAGGTATTCAAGGCGATGTCGATGTCATAATCTTTAGCAGTACCGATTGTCCAATCGCCAATGCTTTGGCCCCAGAGATTGAGAGAATTCATAAAGAGGTTCAATCAAAAGGTGGCGAGTTATTTCTCATACATGTTTTGGAAGTCCGAACATATCGTGATGCAAATGCACACGCAGAAGAGTTTGGTCTGACGATGGAAGTACTTGTTGACAGCGAACATGAACTTGTCAATAAGTTCAACGCGACAATTACTCCAGAAGCAATCGTTATCAGATACAACAAAGAAGGTTTACCAATAGTAGTATATCAAGGGCTCATTAACAATTTGTTTGACTCTCCGGGCAATCGTCGAGATACCGCTACGCAACATTACGTTCGAGATGCGATTGATGCTGCATTCGCAAATGAACAAGTAACTCCTGCATATCGAATACCAACGGGTTGTATTATTGAGAAAATGCAATGATTGAACTACTTCTTGTAGCCCTACTTGCACAAGAGGAATCCCGCGTACCAACTTGGACAGAGGATATACGCCACATCGTTCTAAGTAACTGTATGCCGTGTCATAACTCGGGCGGGGCTGGAGCATTTCATTTATTAACGTACGATGATGTTGCAGGGCGTTCCTCTTTCATTGTCGAGTTGGTAAGCTCAGGCGCGATGCCTCCATGGATTGTGGATGACGCAGGATTGCCTGTTGAGCACAAACGCAATATTTCCAAAGAAGAAATTGCAACAATACAAAAATGGATTGATGCTGGAAAACCAAAGGGCGAAGGCCTGGATGTTGCAATATGTGGTGGTGGTATTGTGGTTCCTGATGCCGTTGGCGCAACAAACCCTGAGATGCCCTGGCTAATTCCTGCGGAAAGTAAACCGCGTTGGCATTTAGGAACTCTTGATAAACAAACATTTGTATTGCCTATTAATAATCCAAAACCAATGAAAGTGACATCGCTTGAATTCAAAACCACTGCACCCCGCGCTGTACAAATGGTTAGTTTAGTTTTTGATCATAGCGGGCGAGGGCGTATGTTTGATGGTTGGGATCCAGACGAAGCAGGCTATGAAATGATGGGTGATATTGGCTGGTTGCCATCTGGAATGCATGGAAAAATTGGTCCAGGAAGTGGATTGATTAAGTTGCCTCGTGGATTTCACTGGGAGATTCCAGAGAATGCTGACCTTATTGCAGAAACTCATTTTCGCCCACGCGGAAAACAAGAAAAACTTTTGTGCTCTGTTGCAATTCAAACGGATGCAACAGAAGACTCTCGATCGGTTCAAGAAATAGTTTCAATGGTTCGGCGTATTTATATCGAAGCAGAAGATGACATATACACAGTTGGCGAAACAATCGAGGTGCCAGTTGCCGTCGATATGATTGGCATAACACCACGCGCTGGTGCGGAGTGTTCTTCAATGAAGATAGAACGTGGAGAGAGAACGTTATTTTCAATTTCCCATTGGGATTCCCATTACGGCGAAACCGTTTTTTTTAAAGAACCATTTCGACTAGAATCTGGTGACAAACTAGTATCGACGTGGACGTATAACAACAGCGAATCAAATCCTCGTAACCCATTCGTGCCAGCAAAACTCGTTGATCTTGCACGTAAAACGGGCATTGCGAACTTTATCTTGCACGTTGCGCCAGTAAATAGCAACGATTCAGAGGCATTGAAAAGTTGGAATTTGTCTTTGCTTCGCAAGCGACAACGTTAATAGCATTGTGCAAACCAAAGTTGCTATCATTCACCGATGCTCAATATACTACTTGCTTGCCTTCTTTCAACGTCACCAACTTCTGCAAATGCCATAGCTCCAAACCTCGTTGAAACGGATGGTGGCGCATGGATGACGTGGATTGAACCAGTCAACAAAGAAAAAAATATCACGGCGCTGAAATGCGCAAAATTTGTAGAGGGCAATTGGGGCGATGCAACTATGATTGTGCAAGGCAACAATTTTTTTGCAAACTGGGCGGACTTTCCAGAACTTGGCGTTGCCAAAGACGGCACACTTTTTGTGACCTGGCCACAGCAATCAGGACCAGGGGCATACGCATACGACATTGCAGTAGCACGAAGTGACGATGACGGAAGTACGTGGTCACTCATGGGAGTGCTTAACGATGACCGAGTGCTTGGTGAGCACGGATTTGTTTCCCTTGTTCCAGAGGGTGAAAACGGAGTTCGTGCTTTTTGGCTTGATGGTCGTGCTATGACGGGCGATGGACATATGGGAGAAGGAGGTGGAGATATGCAACTTCGTACAGCCCTCATAAATGACAAGGTCCAAAAAAGTGAATTGCTTGATGACCGTGTATGCGAATGTTGCGGTACGGATGCTGTGGCGGTAGATGGCGAAGCAGTCGTGATGTATCGTGATCGAAGTGATGACGAAATGCGAGACATTTCAATTACCACTCTAGGCAGAACACCAAAGAATATATTCGCGGATAATTGGAATATCGAAGGCTGCCCAGTAAACGGTCCTTCTATGGATGTAGTAGAAGATACTTTCGTTGCAGCGTGGTACACAGCTCCAGAACAAAATTCTGCAATCCATGTAGCATTTTCAGAAGAACCCATAAAAATTTCAGAGAGCGTTCTTGGTCGAGTTGATATTGTTGTTACTGGGAAAAACAAAGCAGCAGTTGTGTGGCTTGAGCCAAAGGGCGAGAAGGCATTTGTGATGCTTGCAACCGTGAGCGAAGATGGGACAATCCAAAACAAAGTAGAAGTCGCAGAAGTATCGCATTCGCGTTCTTCAGGTTTCCCACGAATTGCAAGACTAGCAGACGGTGTCCTCGTTGCGTGGACCGACCCCAACCGTGAAAAGGGCATTTCCTCCAAGTTTTACGCAAATTAATTAACCCAGGGTTAATAAAAGTTTGGTGTTGCTTCTTGGTAGTACACTAAGCAGATGAAAGTTTGTATTTGGCTCTTTATTCTTGCGATTGCTCAGTTCTCTTTCGCAGAACCAATCACGTTGATGACGTTTAATATTCGGTACGGTACCGCCAACGATGGAGAAAATAGTTGGCAGTTTCGTAAGGAGCATGTTGTTGAGACGATTCGTGCGACTATTCCGGCGGTGATAGCAATCCAAGAAGCACTACTTGGGCAACTTACGTATATCGATGAGCAACTACCGGGGTATAAAAAGATTGGTGCCCACCGTTCGGGTAGCACAGAAGGCGAATTTAGTGGCTTGCTTCTTGATACGGCAAAACTAGAGTCGCTCAGTGAGGGGCAAATCTGGTTGTCGCCAACGCCTGATGAAGTTTCAAAAGGATGGGATGCTTCCCTTGCCAGAACCGCTACATGGGTCACTGTACGTGAAGTCGGGACAAGCGGACCATCCATGCTACTGTGGAGCACGCATTTTGATCATCGTGGTGAGAAAGCGAGACTTGAAAGTGCAAAACTCATAGTTGCAAAAACAAAAGAACTCAGCGAAGGGAAAATTCCTGTTGCAATAATGGGCGATTTTAATTTCACTCCAGAAAGTGATCCATACATAGTTTTTAAGGACGCTGGATATGCGCCAGCAGTTCCGCTTTCCGAAGGTGGGACCTTTCATCAATTTAATGTCAACATACCTTGTCCACGAATCGATTATATTTTTCTGAACGACAAATGGAATATAGAACGTGCTGAAATTGTACGACCAAGGCAAGATGGCAAGAGTGCATCTGATCACGATCCAATTGTGGCTGTTGTTGTACCCGAAATTCTTGGTGGAACGATTGGGTTAAAACGTGCAATCGAAACAGAATGGACACCAACGCAAGATTCTTTAGTGCGTTCACATATTCCAAAGGAAATGCAATCGGAGGTTGCAAAAATTGAAGAAAGCATTGCGACCCGACCAGAAAGGGAGCCAGATTATCATGAACTCTCATATGTACTGGGTGCGTTTAAACATCCGCTGCATCTTCCCGAACTAGCAGGCGATCTTACAGATAGGCTGATGGCGCTTCACTGCGAACCGAGCAACATACTCGCTTTAGCTGAGCAGGTTCTCGATGCAAAGGCTTCGTTGGATACTCTGCTGTTTACCGACCATCCTTCAGTGGAGCAAGTGTTGAAATTTCTCGCAATTCCAAACGAAACGTTTTACATTGAAGAAAAACAATTGCAATCTGCACTTGAGGTCATTAATTTTTCAACCCAAGTTGATTTTAAAGCACTCGTTGCGACGATCCAAATTCCAGTGGAAACTACAACGCAGCCTTTCTTTGGTAAGGCAATGCCCCCCGGTGTAACCGGTCAAGTACTAGCAGGCCAGATGGGCAAGAACGGTTGGTGTGTTGTTGGTGGCAAGGGTGATAATACATACAACATGGCATTGATCGCAGAAGTCTTTGATTTGGGTGGTGACGATACATACTTTGCAAATGACATTGTCGTTGGAAACCGCAAGGTCGTTGACCTTGGCGGAAACGACGTGTACACGGGCACAAAGCAACAGGGCCCAGCGGCGGGCTTGTTTGGTACATGGATAATTGATGACCGTGGTGGCAATGATTCTTACGGAACACTTGGCGGACTTTTTTCAACTGGTGCTGCTTGCTTTGGGGTGGGAATGATTATTGATAGGAATGGAAACGACAAGTACATGGGGACGCAGTGGTCAATTGGTGCGGGTGTGTACGGCGCAGGTATCGTGATGGATCTTGGAGAAGGCGACGACGAATATCTTGGCGAATTTTTATCTATCGGCGTTGGCGGACCCCGTGGCTTTGGCTTTGTCTTTGATGAACGAGGTGATGATTTCTATAAAGCAGATGGTCCAAAGCCATCAATCTATGGTACGACCGATGTCTATTGCGCTTTTAGTCAGGGGATGGGATTTGGTTACCGAAAATATGCCGCTGGCGGCATCGGCATTTTGTGCGATGTTGCGGGTGACGACAAATACCAAGCTGGAGAATTTAGCCAAGGCGGTGCGTACTATCACGGTTTAGGAATCTTGCGCGATTTTTCTGGTGATGATGATTACCACGGTAATAGATATGCACAGGGTTTTGGTGTGCACCAAGCATTCGGAGTTCTCATTGATGACGCAGGAGATGATACGTATTGGGCAATGACTGCCGCAGACCAAGGATCTGCTTGGGACATTGCTGCAGGCTGTCTGCTTGATAAAAGTGGTAATGATTCGTACACTGCAAATGCAATGACGCAGGGGTCTGCAGCACAGCAGGCTATTGCGTACTTGATAGATTTGCGTGGAATGGATTCCTATTCTGGTACGACACCAGCGCAGGGTGAATCCGGAAGCAACGAGTATCACTGGGAATCGTCCCATACATATTCGTTTAGTGCATTGCTCGACTTCGGTGGTGACGAAGATTCGTATTCGCTTGGTCGTAAAAATAATTCGACCAAAATTTTACAACCAAATCCAGAACCTGCAGGGAGCGGTGTCGGATTGTTTGTAGATCATTAACCTGATTCAAGAAGTCTCTGTTAAAAACAATACCCCGCCGAAGCCCTTCCGGGAACAACGACGGGGATACAGTTTCAATGCCAGATACACGGGCTTGCGCCCGCAGCACGATCTTAGCGCTGAACAGTGGTAGTATTGATTCTTCTAAGGTAGATGTCAAGTCGTTTTTGAGTGAGGGTAATTATTGTTCAAGAAAAGGATCGCTACTGCATGCTCTTTTATCTCCTTCATCGAAAAACCAAACGCTGCAGTTGCTCCTACAAATGCTGCTCTGGAAGTATCTCTATGAAAGCAAGTTTAATGGCAAGTTATTCTTCTTCGCCTTCTTGCCAGACTAAGTCAAGAGTTCCATTGCCGATGAGGTCTTGGACTGCCCCCATTAGTTGTGCTAGTTCATAATATTGCATGCTAAAAAATGATTACTAAGCAGTAAAAATAAACAAATAAAAAAAGCCCCTGGCTGGTGCCAGGGGCTTTTAGGATCAAATAATTATTTGATTAATGTTCAGCTTTGCGAGGAGTCGCTTCGCTGCACTTAATAGCACGGCCATCAAGTTCGACGCCGTTACACTCTTCCAATGCTTTGTTTGCTTCATCGTTGTTGTCCATTGTGACAAAACCGAATCCGCGTGAACGACCGCTTTGGCGATCTGTGATGACTATTGCATCTGAAACACCACCAAATTGCTCGAAGTGTGACTTGAGATCTTCAGTTGTTGTTTCCCAGCTTAAATTTCCAATATACAATTTCATAACTCTACCCTAACCTTTACATTTCACCCTCTTATAGGATGACAAACTTACCTAGTAAAAAACACAGATCTAGGCACTAGGCTGCTTAGATGGCATGATTGTACACGAATATGTTGCCAAATATAGAAAAAGAGGTTGTTTTTGGGTTTTGGCGGCATGTAAACAGTGTTTTTAGTACGATAAGGGTTCATGTTTCGGAAATTATTATTGCTCCTCTCTGTGGTTATTATCCAAAGTTGCAGCGATATATATATAGACGCGCCCGAGCCTGCCGAGAAAATATTATCCCTCACGCCGCTCGTACCCCTTGGAAACATTCCATCAACCGCAGATCGCCCAACAATAGCCCATGTCAATATCGTTGATCTGGACCAAAATAGTGTTCCAGATATTCTCGTTTGTGATGTATCTGGGCATCAAATTTCTTGGATACAGAATGGCGTTGAAAAAACAATTCATGCAGATATTTCTGGTGCTGTGCACGCAGAAGCAGTTGACATCGATGGCGACGAGGATTTGGATGTGCTAGTCGCTGCAATGGGTGTCATTTTGCCTTCGACAGCGCACACTGGAAAAGTCATTATTCTTGAAAACGATGGTGAGGAGCACTTTTCTCCCCATATTATTGCGGAAAACATTCAGCGAGTCACTGACGTGCAGGCTGGGGACATGGATGGTGATGGCGATTTGGACTTGTCGGTCGCGCAGTTTGGTTATACCCATGGCCAAGTGCAGTGGTTCGAGAACATTGGAGATTGGAATTTTACGCCACACCAACTCATAGAACGAAGCGGCGCTATCCACGCGCCAATTGTGGATATCGACAACGATGGCGATTTGGATATCGTCACACTCCTTTCGCAAGAATGGGAAACAGTCGTTGCTTTTGTTAATAATGGCCAAGGCGAGTTTATGCCAGAAATTTTGCACGATGTTGCAGACGCAGATTTTTCGAGTTCTGGAATCACTATTGTTGATTTAGATAAAGACGGCGACCAAGACATTCTTTGGACAAATGGTGACGCGTTTGTTTCAGTCGATTACCGACCGTTGCCAACTCACGGATTGCAATGGCTAGAAAATCTTGGCAATCGTGACTTTGTTTATCACAGGATTGGCAAAATGGATGGCGCGTATGGTCCAGCAGCAATAGACATGGACGGTGATGGTGACCTTGACATCGTGACTGTCTCTGAGTTTGCGTTTTGGGAAAGACCCGATACGCCAAGCATCGTTTGGTGGGAGCAAGGCGATGCTATGTCATTTACAAAACACACTATTGCGAAAAGCCCGACACATTTGGTAACGTGCGATGTTGGGGATATGAACAACGACGGCAAGCCCGACATTGTTGTTGGCGGCATGGCGTTGTATCCACCCTTTGATCGTATTACACGCGTTGCACTCTGGCAAAACGAGGGTGACTGGGCAACTTCGATAAAAAGCGATCTTCCAGAACAAATCCAGACAGCGCTGAACAACATTTCCACTTCCGGCAAACGCGGAATGTTTTTACATGCAAATGGCTTTAGCCCCCGAAGCGAGTATGTACAAGCAATGAAGAACGAGCCAACCAATGCGCGGTGGCCGTACTACCTAGGCATGCTCGATGTTGCGATTGGAGATAGCGATTCTGCCTTGCAATATTTTCTGCAAGCCTCGCTCCTTGATGACTCGTACGCACCTCTACAAACTCGACTTGGCGAGTTGTACATTGGCAGGGACGAACATGAAATCGCAAAGGACTTTTTACAGCGGGCAAATACAGAATATGCACGTGTTGCCCTTGCACAACTTGCATCAAGTCAAGAGCAGTGGCAAAAAGTTATAGACATTTTAGATGGTGCTACTATCGAAGCAGCAAAAGCATTGCAACGAACTGCAAAGGCAAAACTACACGATGGACAGTCGCAGTCCTTTGTCGCAGTTGACATGGGATATCAGATGGACGATCCGTGGCTTTTTGAAGTTGAATCTATGTGTATCCTTGCACAGCATCTTGTAACGCAAGCACAAGTAGACATTATCGCTGGTCGAATTGACGCCGCGCAACAAAAGCTTTTACAAGCAGTCGCGATTGACCCGACCGATCGTGACGCGCGCCTTGCACTTGCTGAAATATTGCTACGAAGCGACCGGTATTCTAGAGCAACCGTTACGCAAGCAATTGTGCATCTTGAGGCTGGTTTGCAAATTGATCCAAAGTATGTCATGACACGCACAAAGTACGGGTGGGCGCTGTTTTTAGCAGAACGGTTTAATGAAGCAAGTCAAGTTTGGCTTTCTATTTTGCAAGATGAACCCAAGCACGGTCCTGCGCTTGCCAATTTGGCACAACTTGCTTTCAACGCAAAACAATACCAAAATGCTTTTGATTTTTACAAACGCGCATTTGAAGTACCCGCCGACTCACCATTTGCACTCTCTGATAACACGGTCTTTCAAGCGGAAACTCTTTATAGGTATGCTCTGGCGGCTATACAACTTGGCAAAAAACAAGAAGCAATTACCTTGCTCGAAAAAGCAGTGGTATTCATGCCAAACAATATGTCAGTGCAGTTTGAAGTAGGAAATTTGTATCTTGGAGCGAAACAATTTGAAAAAGCAGTACAGCACATTGAAATTGCAAATGCACTAGAGCCAAATAAACCAAGAGTTCTTGCGGCCCTTGGGTATGCATGGTTTCAACTTGGTGAAGCAGCCAATGGGAGGGGTTTTCTTGAGCAATCGGTGCAACTTTCTCCGAAATTTGCTCTGGCTTGGTACCACCTTGGCAATGCGCAAGTTGCACTTGGTGATAAAAATTCCGCAATTGAATCATTTAAAGTCGCAATACAGTTACAACCGACTTTTAAACAAGCAAAAGAAGCTTTATATAAGGTCCAAGGAAGGTAAACTCTACAGTATGACACACACAGTAGAACATTTTATTGATGGAAAACGCGTTTCGCCAGGTAGTGGGAAAAAGTGTGATGTAGTAAACCCCGCAACGGGTGAAGTGCTCGGTGAAGTAGGGATGGAAGAAGTAGCAGCAGCGGACTGCGCGGTCGCCTCCGCCGCAAGCGCTTACCAAGCGTGGAGCCAAACGCCGGTTGGTGATAGATGCCAAGTATTGTTTCGATATAAAGAACTTCTTGAAAAACATTTCGATGAACTAACACAAATGATTGTCGACGAGCATGGCAAAACTACCGCTGAAGCTCGTGGCGATGTTCGCCGTGGGATAGATTGTGTTGAATATGCTTGCGGGGCACCATCGCTCATGATGGGGCGAACGCTTCCGCGTATTGCAGTTTCAACTTCGTTTAGTCGTGAACGAGAAGAAGGAATACCGTTAGACAGTTCGCTTGAGCGCGTACCAATTGGTGTCTGCGTTGGTATTACGCCGTTTAACTTTCCAATTATGGTGCCGCTCTGGATGTGGCCAATTGCAGTTGCTTGTGGAAACACGTTTGTGTTAAAACCATCTGAAAAAGTGTCACTCTGTGCGCTTCGCGAAGTCGAACTTGCAAGTGAAGCAGGTCTTCCACCCGGCGTGTTGAATATGGTTACTGGCGGTCCAGACGTTGTGAATCATTTGCTCACCCACGAGGATGTCAAAGCGGTTTCGTTTGTTGGGTCAACTGTAGTAGCTAAACATATATACAAAACAGCTTCAATCGCAGGTAAACGAGTGCAGTGTATGGCTGGTGCAAAGAATACGATGATTATTATGCCCGATGCAAATCAAGATGCCGCGATTGACGGAGTGATTAGTTCATCGATGGGGAACACGGGACAACGATGCTTAGCGGGATCGGTTGCTGTGCTGGTTGGCGATACGCCCGATTGGTTTATTCCAAAAATTGTTGCTGCGGCAAAACAAATCAATGTTGCAAAAGGCGATGCTACAGGTTGTACTATGGGACCGCTCATTGATGATGCAAGTGTGCAACGAGTTAACAACGCAATCGAAGCTGGCATAGAAGTAGGGGCGGAGTTACTTCTTGATGGCAGGGAAGTAAAACTCAAAGGGTTTGTGGGACCGACTATTTTTGACAATGTACCCCACGACTCGGCACTTGCGATGGAAGAGATTTTTGGTCCTGTGCTTTCGATTTTACGGGTTGATACGCTTGATGAAGCAATTGCAGTTACGCAACGTTCGCCCTATGGAAACATGGCTGTCATGTTTACCGACAGCGGATACGCAGCAAACAAATTCAAAGACACAGCTGGTGCAGGTATGATCGGCATTAACGTTGGTGTTCCCGCGCCAATGGCGGTCTTCCCGTTCTGTGGTTGGAAGGATTCATTCTTCGGTACACTTCATTCCAATGGCGAAGACTCCGTTCGTTTTTATACTGAGGGTCGCATACTTGTGAGTCGCTGGTTCTAACCCTCGGCACAGAAAGGTTTAACATGGCACGAATAACCAGAGCAGCGCTCATACAAGCATCAAATCCAGCTCCTCCGGAAGCGTCTATCGCTGAAACAAAAAAAATGATGATTGACAAGCATGTCGAACTTATTAAACAGGCGGCGGGGCAAGGCGCGCAAATCACATGCTTACAAGAGATTTTCTATGGCCCATACTTTTGCGCAGAACAAGATACTCGCTGGTACGAAATTGCAGAGCATATTCCAGATGGTCCAACAATCAAGTTAATGCAAGAAATTGCAAAAGAGCACAGCATGATTCTTGTGGTACCAATTTACGAAGTTGATATGACTGGTGTGTATTACAACACCGCAGCTGTTATAGATGAGAATGGGGAATATCTAGGTAAATACCGTAAGCATCATATTCCCCATTGCAACCCCGGTTTTTGGGAAAAGTTTTACTTTAAGCCGGGGAACCTTGGTTATCCTGTCTTTGAAACAAGCGCTGGAAAAATTGGTATCTATATATGTTACGACCGTCACTTCCCAGAAGGTGCTCGCGAACTGGGTTTGAACGGTGCTGAGATTGTGTTCAATCCATCGGCAACTGTTGCTGGTCTAAGTGAATACCTTTGGAAACTCGAACAACCTGCACACGCCGTTGCAAATCAGTACTACGTTGGCGCAATAAATCGTGTTGGTACAGAGGAGCCTTGGGGGATTGGTGAGTTTTATGGTCAAAGTTATTTTTGTAATCCAAGAGGGCAAATTATGGTCGAGGGTTCACGCGACCAAGATGAAGTAATCATCGCTGACCTCGATCTTGACATGATTGAAGAAGTTCGAAACACGTGGCAATTCTATAGAGACCGTCGTCCAGAAAGTTACACGCAAATCACGAAGCCGTAACGCCCGAAAATAAGCAATGACCAATCATCTTATCAATCCTGATATAGCCCCAGTTTCCTTTGAAAACAGAACGTGGAACAAGTGGCACTTAGCCGCTCTCTGGATTGGCATGTCGGTTTGCATCCCTACATATATGCTTGCCGCTTCGATGATTCAAGCAGGCATGACGTGGTGGCAATCGGTTTTAACGGTTCTGCTCGGTAATGTAATTGTGCTTGTTCCTATGATTCTGATGGGACACGCTGGCACCAAGTATGGCATCCCATTCCCAGTACTTGCTCGTGCTAGTTTCGGTACCAAGGGTGCGCACGTCCCTGCAATCGCGCGTTCTCTTGTTGCATGCGGTTGGTTTGGCATTCAAACTTGGATTGGTGGTTTCGCAATCTACCAAGTCTTAGGTGCGCTTGGTTGGATAGATATCGCTGCAGATGTGTCCGTCGTTCCATTCCTAGGGATCACTGCGTTGCAATTTGTGTGCTTTCTCGCATTTTGGATTTTGAACGTGGTCATTGTCTTAAGAGGAATCGACTGTATTAAATGGCTTTAATCATGGGCAGCACCATTTCTAATAGCGATGGGGCTTGCGATGCTGATCTGGGCAGCAATCAAAGTTGGCGGAATTTCGCAGATGTTCCCCGAATCACCCCAGAACCCTGCGCCTTTTTGGCCGATGTTCTTCCCACAGTTAACAGCGATGGTCGGATTTTGGGCAACGCTGAGTTTGAATATTCCTGACTTTACAAGGTACTGCAAAACGCAAAAAGATCAAGCACTAGGCCAACTCATTGGCTTGCCAACGACGATGGCTCTCTTTTCGTTCATTGGCATAGCAGTAACCTCTGCAACAATTGTTATTTTTGGGAGCGCAATCTGGGATCCCATTTTACTTGTTGGCAAACTCGGCTCAACAACGGCCATTGTCATTGCCTTGATTGCACTCACAATTGCAACACTTTCAACAAACATTGCAGCAAATGTGGTAAGTCCGGCAAATGGATTTGCAAATCTTAGCCCACAAAATATTTCATTTAAAATGGGCGGTATTATTACTTGTATTATTGGTGTCGTAATCATGCCTTGGCGTTTGTATAACGATCTTGGGGATTATATTTTTACTTGGCTTATCGGATACAGTGCATTGCTTGGACCAATCGCAGGCATCATGATTTGCGATTACTTTTTAATTCGAAGGTTACGGCTCAATAGCGATGCACTCTACGATTCGAGTGGGGAATACTCTGGCATTCGATGGAGCACGATTGTCGTACTAGCGATTGCAGTTGCACCTAACCTGCCCGGCTTTATCAATGCGGCATTCAAGACAGATTTGTTTCCTGAAATTTTCAATGCTTTGTATAGTTATGCGTGGTTTGTAGGTATAACAATTGCATTTGTGTTGTACTGGGTAACCAATCGAGGGAAAGAATAACATGGCTAAATTACCAAATTGTGCGTATGCACCCCCAGCATATGATGGTCCATCGAAAGGTGAAGTCATCAAACTTCGTAGCGAATTTCTTACTCCTGCATTGGTGACTTATTACCGTGATCCCATCATGCTTGTTGATGGGCACATGCAATACTTGTTTGATGAAACGGGGAAGCGATACCTCGATGGATTTGCGGGAATTGTCTCGGTAAGTGCAGGGCACTGCCACCCACGAATTATGCAAGCTGTGAATACGCAAAACTCACGCTTGCAACACACCACTACTATTTACTTGCATCCAAACATCGCAAAGTTTGCGGAGAAATTAGCAAGGACATTGCCAGAAGGTTTGGACTGCGTGTATTTTACTAATAGCGGTTCGGAAGCGAACGATCTTGCAATTTTGATGGCACGTGCATACACCAAAAATTTCGATGTGATTGCACTTCGCAATGGGTACCACGGTGGATCGCAGGGTGCGATGGGATTAACAGCGCACTCCTCTTGGAAATATGCAGTTCCGCATGGCTTTGGGGTGCACCACACGGTAGTACCAGACAGATACCGCGGCCACTTTGGATACGACTCTGGAAGTGGAAAAGCATATGCCAAAGATGTGCAGGATGTCATTCAACGGGGCAGTTCTGGTTCTATCGCAGCTTTCATCGCCGAACCCATACAAGGCGTTGGCGGTGTGATTGAAATGCCACCGAATTATTTGCAAAATGCATACGAGTACGTTCGCGATGCGGGCGGAATTTGTATTTCAGATGAAGTTCAGACGGGTTTTGGTCGAACGGGCGAACACTTCTGGGGATTTGAGAACAACAACGTAGTACCAGACATGGTGGTCATGGCAAAGGGAATTGGTAATGGCTGTCCACTTGCCGCAGTTGTAACAACAAAAGAAATTGCTCAATCGATGACGGAGGCGATTCATTTCAATACGTTTGGCGGTAATCCTGTTTCGTGCGCACAAGGACTGGCAACACTAGAAGTAATTCTAGAGGATGATTTACAAGGAAATGCGAAACGCCTTGGCGAACAACTTTTCGCTGGGTTCGCCGATTTGCAAAATAAATATGCATGCATCGGTGACGTTCGGGGTAAGGGTCTCATGGGAGGGTTAGAACTTGTTGAGGACGAAGACAAGACACCCGCAACGCAATTAACTGCAGATATATTTGAAACCTGCAAAGATTTGGGCTTGCTAATTGGTAAGGGAGGGTACTACGGTAACGTTTTGCGTATTAAACCTCCAATGTGCTTGACCAAAGAAGATATTGTGTTCATGCTTGAAGTTCTTGATGAGGCATTCGCGAAGGAAACTGCATGATGTTTGATTCTGTCATCAAAGGGGGCACGGTGTACACCCCAGATGGAGTTTTTGTCGGCGATATTGGAATAGCAGGCGAAGTTATTTCGGAAATAAAAGAGGGTGGCGAACTTGAGGGACAGATTACAATTGATGCAACTGGGAAATGTGTATTTCCTGGGTTCATAGATCCACACGTGCACATCCATCTTCCGTTTATGGGGACAAACGCGATAGATGATCATGAATCTGCAACAAAAGCAGCACTAGTTGGCGGCACAACGACCATCATCGAAATGATTTGTCCAGGACCAAGCGATGAGCCTGCCGCTGCATTTGCGGAGTGGAACGAACTTGCAGATAGCGGCGCTTGTTGTGACTACACATTTCATCTTGCTGTTGTTCGATTTGATGATCTTGCACAAGAACAACTCCGCGCGTTAGTTGCAACCCAAGGCGTACAATCATTCAAAATATTCTTGGCGTACAAAGGAGCCCTCGATATTTCAGATGAAGACTTACTTAAACTTATGAAAATGTGTAGGGAACTTGGCGTCACGCTCACCGCGCACTGCGAAAATGCAGAAGCCATAGATTCAATGCAAAAAAAGTTGATTACAGAGGGTAAAACGGGAACAGAATGGCACGAGCCATCAAGACCTCGGAGTGTTGAAGCGGGTGGCGTACAGCATCTTTGTGAATTTGCAGAGCGTGCAGGGGCAACGATCTATGTTGTACATACCTCTTGTGGTGAAGCAGTGAATAGTGCAATGGAAGCGAGAAAGCGAGGCGTTGATGTGACTGTCGAAGCAGTTGCGCCGCATCTTATTTTAGACAAAACATACGCAGAACGACCGGACTTTGAAGGGGCGAAGTTTGTGATGTCACCACCGCTTCGTGACAAGGTAGAACACGAAGCACTTTGGGATGGATTAGCCAACGGATCGATCTCGACTATTGGTACTGACCACGCGCCTTTTAATTTTCATGGTCAAAAAGATATGGGGATCGATAACTTTACACTTATTCCAAATGGCATTCCATCAATTCAAGAACGTGTTGATCTTGTGCACACATACGGTGTTTGCAAAGGCAAAATAGATTTTCAAACGATGGTTGACGTTTGTAGTACGAATGTCGCAAAACAATTTAACATGTACCCTCAAAAGGGCGTGTTAGCAATCGGAAGTGATGCGGATATTGTTGTGTATGACCCGAACTTTTCCGGAATATTTACACACAAGGACGGTTTGTCGAGAATAGATTACTCGGGCTATGAGGGTATGCCAAGAAGAGGCCGTAGTGACGTGGTTTTCCTTCGCGGTAAAATCGTTGCAGAGCAAGGTAAATTCGTCGGCGAAACCGGCGCTGGCTCGTATATAGCACGATAATTAACTCATCCACGGTTAACTAATCGTCGTTGGAAACAAGTTTGTCCGATTGTTGTACAAAATCATCACCAGACCATTGTGCATCTTTTTCAATCATGCCTTCTCGACGCGCTTTTGCCTGTGCCTTTGCTTTAGCTTGTCGATTAACGAGATCAGCGTGGGTGCTGAAGTAGGGGATAGATGCACCACGAAAATCATCGAGTGTATCAAACTGATGTTTTTCCATGAAAGCAAGTAAACCTTCGCACATTTTACGCACCATGCTATATCCGTTAATCATGACGCCTGTACATACTTGCACTGTGCTTGCGCCAAGCAAAATAAACTGCGCGGCATCTTCACCAGTTTCAATGCCACCGATGCCAGAAATGGTTCGATCTTGAAAATCATCTTCCATCATGCGTGCAAGTTCCATCACCATTCGAAGCGCAATCGGTCGAACTGCTTTACAAGAATATCCACCGGGAACGCTGTATCCCTCGACGGTCGGCTGAGGACGAAGCGTTTCTAGATCGATACCCATCACGCTAAGAATAGTGTTGATTGCGGCAAGCCCGTCTGCGCCAGATTCCAGCGCACGTTTTCCTGGATCTGCAATATGTGTAATGTTTGGTGTCAATTTTGCCCAAACAGGAATAGTCGCAGCTTCAATCACCCACGCGGTAACTTCTCCGACAATGTCAGGATCTTCACCCATCGCTGCGCCCATTTTTCGTTCGGGTAAACCATGTGGACAAGAAAAGTTCAATTCAAAAGCATCAACGCCAACCTCTTGACAACGCTCAATCATTTCTATCCAGCGTTCCCTGTTGTACTCTTCCATGACAGAGGCGATGAGTATTCCATCTGGGTGTGATTGTTTAACACTGTCAAATTCTTCAAGCCACGTTTCGAATGGGCGGTCGCTAATGAGTTCGATATTCTGCCAACCAAAAACTTCTTTAGAGTCAGTTGCGCGCATCCGTGCATATCGCGGAGCAACGTTTGTGACTTTTGATGCATCCATACTTATGGTTTTTGCAACAACACCGCCCCAGCCCTCGTCAAATGCCTTTCGGATAACGTTTGCGTTTGTTCCGGGAGGCCCACTACCAATCACGAATGGGTTTTTGAAATTCAATCCATTTACAGTTGTTTCTAATGTTGCCATACACCACATGATACGAGTTTCAAGTGGTACTATCTACTACATAGTATGCAAACTTCACTACTTCAAGATATCAAGATGGGTGCGATTGTAGATGTTGAAACAACTGGCATGAGCCCTCGTCATGGAGATGAAGTTGTTGAGATTGGGATCATTCTCTTTCGTTATAACGCACTCGATCACGATGGTGTTGAAATTGTTGAAACGTATCAAGGATTGCGAGAGCCTACGGATCCAATTCCACATGGGGTAATCCGCGTGCATGGCATTACTGATGAGATGGTTCGTGGCAAAACCCTTGATTACAACAAAATGGAATCGATTTTTAGGCGGGCGGAATTCGTCGTAGCGCACAACAAAGGGTTTGATTACAAGTTTCTTGAACAACTCTTGCCCATGAGCATTGATAAGCCATGGAAATGCAGTTGTTTTGGGATTAAGTGGGTGAAGAACCACGGTTTACCAAACAAGCAGCTTGGAACAATTCGCGATTTTCTTGGCATTTCCCATGATGATGCGCACAGAGCGCTTGCAGACTGTGAAGTTGTTCTCGAGGCGTTGAAACGGCCACATTACCTTCAAGAACTTCTAAATTAATTGAGCCAAGGTTGGTTTTTCTACTCCAATCAGTGCAAGATCGACTTCTAGAGGATTATCCACCGGTGTATAAACTGAACCCGATTATTAATCGAGTAAAATAAATCATGTCCTTGCCCGTCTTTCTAATTAAAAAGCAGTTGACACGACTGTATTTTTCTGTTGGAGTAGTTCTATGAGTGATAAAGATATTCCTACAGATCCTGATGCCAAGACATTGGATGTGACTGCAGACATTATTCAGAAAAAGAGCGTACCTGAAGCCTCGATGATTCCGGTCTCTGGAATGCCTAGCGAAATTGGTCGGTACAAAATAATAGGTGTTATTGGGCAAGGTGGCATGGGCTATGTGTACGAGGCAATGCAGGAGGCACCTCGAAGGCGAGTAGCACTCAAAGTTATCAAGGCGGGCGGTGCTAGTGAAATGGCATTACGCCGTTTTCAATTTGAAACGCAAGTTCTTGCAAAACTTCAACATCCAAATATTGCTCAAATTTATGAGGCAGGTACTTGGGAAAGTCCTGATGGAGAAGTGCCATTTTTTGCAATGGAGTATATTTCAGGAACAAAGACTATTGTCGAGTATGCAAAAAGCCGTGAACTTTCCGCCAAAGACATTCTTCAACTATTTAATAAGGTCTGTGATGCAGTTCACCATGGTCACCAAAAAGGTATCATTCACCGAGATTTAAAGCCCGACAATATTTTAGTTGACAGTATGGGCGTACCAAAAATCATCGACTTTGGAGTTGCTCGTGCGACAGACGCTGACCTTGCGGTGACCACGATGCAAACAACGATGGGGCAACTCGTTGGTACGTTGCAATATATGAGCCCTGAACAATGTGATGCTGACCCAAACCAAATTGATACGCGAAGTGATGTATATGCTCTGGGTGTTGTTCTGTTTCAGCTCTTATCAGGAAAACTTCCATACAATTTGCGTAAGCAGGCAATCCATGAAGCTGTTCGTGTGATACAGGAAGAGCGTCCCGTATCAATGGGGACAATTAGTGGATCCCTTAAAGGGGATGTCGATACAATTACGTTGAAAGCAATCGAAAAAGATCGCGAGAGGCGATATCAATCAGCTGCAGAACTTGCAAACGATATCAATCGGTTCCTTAACAACGAACCAATCATTGCAAGGCCAATTAGCATTACCTATCAACTAAGAATGTTCACTAAAAAGTACAAACGCACATGCGCAGCCACGTTACTTTTGTCTATCTCGATTGTGCTCGGTGCCATTGGCACATCTTGGGGAATGGTCGAGGCCAAGCGTGGCTGGGCAGAGGCAGATCGGCAATTAGAACGTGTTCAAGAAAAGAACGCAGCCCTCGGCCAATCTGTTACGTCACTACTTTCTGGTGTAAAAGATGTTGTCATGGAGTTAGGCGATTCAGCAGAGGCGCAACGAGCGTTGTTAGATTTAGCAAGAGATAATATTGACGCAATTCAGGAGGATCAGCCACCATCACCAAGTGAACAAGCCGATCTTGTAGCAATTTTGTTGCACAATGCAATTTCCAACATGAGTATTTCTGCTGTTGGGTATGGGAACTTGAACGAAGCGGAAAAATCACTAATCGAAGCTGGAGAAACTTTGGATTCGATTGACATTTCATTAATCGAAGACGAACGACTTATTCGGATGATCGAGCGAATGAAACTTGATCGTCATAAATATCTTGCTGAACTTGCAAATTCGCGAGCGTACGAATCGACGGATGAAAAGGTTAGCAACAATTATTTAAAACAAGCACTTGATTTTTGGAATCTCAGATCGAAACTTGGTCGTGCTTACCACGAAAAAACAAACGATTGGAAGGGCAAGCAAGTTGAATGGTCATCAAAACTCGGTATTGGGAATATGCAACTTGCAAGAAATAATCATGACCTTGCTAAAGAAGCATACACATCAGCACTTGAACCGATTGAATTTTTGGTCATGGAAGTCCCCGATCAAAAAACACGCTGGCAACGAGGCATTGCAATTACGTGTTACTCCATTGCAAGGGTGAGTGAACCTAAAGATGCAATTCTACTTCTCGATCGAGGGATTAAACTTGCAAGAACAGTGATGAAAGCGGAGTCATCCAATGTTCGAAGACCAAGGGACTTAGCGTTGATGCTTTCGCTTCGTGGTAAAAGTCATATTGAGAGCGGAAATGATATCGATGCGGGTGTGAAAGATTTCAAAGAAGCTGCTTCAATGTTGACAAGGCGTGCTTTAGAAAGCCCTCGCGAAGCAGTGACCCAACAAGATTTTCAAGAACAATTCAATACCATAGTCCTTGTACTACATGAAGCGGGTCAACCACAGGAAGCGTATGAAATATGTACAGATGCAATCGATCAACTTGAGTGCATCGCAAGCGCGGGCTCGCTTACGGGTAGTGATACATGGTTAGAAATTCTCGATGGATTACGACTTACTATTGAATATAGGAAGTAGACTCTGTTTTTAAGGCAGTATGGGCATTTCTGTAAAATTAAAACAACTTTTTCTTGACACATTACGCAATTAGAGTACGCTGAATATAGATACACCTATTACGGGTTTGTATATTTTTTCTATGGAGAGAGGCATGAATGTTTCAAAAATAGTCGGCTTGTTATTGCTATGTTCTACTACGTGTTTTGCTACGACGTGGACGGTCGATGATGACGGTGCTGATTTTCCAGCAGCTGACTTTAACAATATTCAAGATGCAGTTAATGCTTCAAGCGATGGGGATGAAATTTTAATATATCCCGGCACCTATACAGGCAGTGGAAATCAAGTCGTCTACACGCAGAGTAAAGGGATTTGGCTACATGGCACTGATATGTCTTCCGTTATCATCGACGGCGAAAATGCAAGACGGGGTATTTTATGTGTAGGTTCAACTGGCTCGTCCGAGATGATAATTAGTGATCTGACTATTCAAAATTGTTTAGCGGATGATGGTGGTGGTCTTTGGATAATTGGGAATCCAACGGTAACGCATTGTTATATTCGCTCAAATACTGCAACCGGTAATGGTGGAAACGTGTATGTAGAGTCGGGCGATCCGACTTTTAATGGCTTTTGTTGGATTCAAACTGGTACTGCACAAAATGGTGGAAACATCTATTGCAAAGATGGAAATCCAACGTTTGTGAGTAGTTACATTCGATACGCCACTGCGACGAGCCGAGGTGGCGGATTTTTTGGGTCTAACATTTCCGGAACTTTTACGTGGTGTACTTTTGATGATAACCATTCAAACAATGATGCTGGCGGCGCATTCATCATAGGCAATACTGGACTCGATACTACTTTTACAAATTGCACATTTAAGAACAATTCCGCAGACGATAAGGGCGGAGGAGTGATGAATCAATATTTTTATTCAGGCACAGTTGCTCTATATGATTCATGTACATTTGAAAACAATGAAGCCATCAATTCTGGCGGTGCAATATACAACGATGCTTCAGCATCTGAGATTGTAGATTGCATATTTGAGGACAACACTGCTTTGGGTAAGGGTGGGGGCATCTATAACTGGAATTCTTCGCCTTATATCGATACGAGTGAGTTTAGGGGAAACTCTGCGGGCGGTAGTTATGGTGGTGCAATACATTCGGACAATGTAGGCCCAGCAATTGGTACGTCTCAATTTTGTGAAAATACACCAATCAATCTCGGTGGTTCGTACACCGACGAAGGTACAAACTGTTTTGCAGATTCATGTACAGATTCTGACAACGATGGAACCCTTGATGATTGCGACGGCTTTCTTCATGTATACAATGGCGAATCTATTCAAGCGGTGATTAATGCTGCAAGCGATGGGGACACTATTTTAGTGCACGAAGGAACGTACTATAGTGATGGACCAGGAGATGTCATTATAATAGGGGGTGCTCAACCTTTAAATCTCAGTATCATCGGTGATGTAGATAAAAAGGGAAATCTTCTCACAATCTTGGATTGTGAAGATCAAGGCGGTGGTATTGCAATCACTCGTAGTACGACTGAACAAGATGAATTGCATTTTGAAAATTTAGTTATATATAACGGGGATGCATCAATATACCCAACCCCAGTTGGTGGAGGAATCTACATTTCAGGAGGAAGTGCCACCTTTGCTAACTGCGAGATTACAAGCAATATTGCAGACTATGGAGGTGGTGTATACATTCAAAGTATGGGATATGGAATATTTGTCAATTGCCTGTTTGAGAGCAATTCTGCAACAAACTACGGCGGTGCATTTTATCAAAGTAGTGGTGGGCAAAATTATCTTGGAGAAGAAACAAATACAACGTTCACAGACTGCATCTTTGAGTATAACGAAGCTCTAGCTGGTGGTGGAGCATACATGTACTATTCGAGCACTACATTTTCAGACTGCTCAATGTCAGGAAATACAACACCAACTTCGTATGGTGTTGGGCTCTCTGGGTATGGATTTAGCAGTTGTGAATTTTTTGGTGTCAACTCTCTTCAGGGAATAAATTTTGATGACAGCGCGTCATTGCTCTATGACAGTACAAGTTCAACCACTGTGAACGGTGATTGGGAACTTCACACCCACTTCTGCCTTGTCAATACCGAGTTTGACATCGATGAATTAAACATCGACGAACTTCTCACAATTAACGGAACCATGACTCGTGGAGGCTCGCTCTCAATTTCCAACTCGTCGGGCACATTTGATTCTATGACAGAGGTCAATATTGGCGATGAAATCCCACTTGTTCGTGTATATCCTGATGGCAGCGATCCCGCACTTGATGGCGCGTTTGACGGTACTGTCTTCCCACTCTTGCCAGACGGTATAGGGTTCGAACTTATAGAAAATACTGTTACTGGTGGAAAAGAACTTGCTATCAAAGTCATTGCCGATGAAGGTACGGATACCACGAATACTGATGATACGCTTATTGTGTATGAACCTGTTGACCTCCTTAGCTTTGATGTTGATGGAGAAGGGGGTGATGAAATTGTCGCCCTCTTTGATGGAGTTGAAGAAGGCACAGACGGATATGTGAAAGTTTATAGCATTTCTGACGATGCGCCAGGGGAAATAACAACGCTTTTTACTTGGGTTGGAAGCGCGCCAGTTGATCTTGACGCCGGTGACTTGAATGGTGATGGAAGGGATGACTTAATCATTGCAAATGCAGGAAACAATTCGGTGGCCGTGTTGTTGTCCTCATTGAATAGCAATTCCGAACCAATTTTCAATAAACTTACGGTGGATGGAATCCCAATCGGTGATGAAGTGACATGCGTCGCAGTTATTGACTGGGATGGCAATGCCAATGGCACGAATTTGTTAGATATTGTCGTTGGTGTTGATATTGCAGATGAAACTGAACAGGATGAACTTCGAGTTCTCACTGATATCGCAACGAATCTGACTGGAACCGTTCAAGCTACACTCGTGATTCCTAAAACTACCCTGCAAGATTTAACTGAAGATGTTATTGATACCGCATCTTGTGTAGACGGAGTCGAGCAAAATGCAGCTTGGGGTTTTGTATACGGCACTCGCTATGGTCAAGCATTCCGAGCATCTCCAGGGAAAACACCTAGTGATGTAACCGAATTTTTCCTTGCAAACTTGTTAGGGAATATTGTTACTTTAGAAATTGTTGAACTAGGCGATGATGGTGGTGACGGGCAAGTTGATTTGTATCTTGTTTCAGATGAAAGTGAAAAGCTCTATCTATTTGACGGAGATTCTAAACGGCCAAGTGGCTTTGGTCTTGTTATTAACCTCGAAGTTTCTGTTCAGATGAGCGATGCTGATGCAATTGATATTGACAGTGATGGTGATATGGATTTCATTCTAACGGTTCCAACTTCGGATCCACCATTGCTTTTGCTTCGAAATGGTGGTGAACCTGAACCATTACTTCCAGGAGGTGGCATGGGAGGACGCACTTGGTCGGCGCAAGGAATGAATTCAGCAAATGCAGCATCGCAGGGTGCATCAGGCGGCGATTTGGGAGGCAGGGGAGAGCCAAAAGATTGGAATAGATATAACAACACCGGAGATCCGGCTCATGATCTTGCTCGTACGAGTTGTACGATGGAACAAACGAACGTTTCTGAACCTGTAACCATATGGACTGTAGATGATGATGGTTCTGCAGATTTCAATAACATCCAAGCAGCAATTGACGCAGCAGCAAGTGGTGATAGTGTTATGGTGATGCCTGGCACTTATACCGGTACTGGTGATGATGTCATTAATATGTCAGGAAAGAATGTTCACTTATACAGTAAGAGTGGATCAGAGCGTACTCATATTGATGGCGAGAATGCACGCAGGGGTATTGTTTGTTCGAGCGGAGAATCTGCTGATTGCATTATTGATGGATTTACTATTGAGAATTGTCTATCGCCAAGTGATAGTTCTGGAGGGGGTATGTATATTTCGCTCACTTCACCGACTGTGTTGAACTGTGTATTTTTGAATAACACAGAAGAGTATGGCGCAGCCATCTATCTTTATTATGTAGGTAACATGATTATTGACAATTGCAACTTTGAAGAGAACGTAGCGACTGTGAAAGGTGGTGGAATTCGATGCTATTGGAGTGCTGCTACGATTACTAATTGTAGTTTTTCACATCAAACAGGGAATGCCGTTGAGATTCACGAAGGTGATACTACTTCAATTGGAAATACATATTTTTGCAACAATGATCCAACGCACATCGAAGGAAACTACACAGATATCGGAGGCAATGTATTCGAAGATTATTGCGAAGATTGTCTTGAAGATATCGATGGTGATGGTCAAGTAGCGGTCACAGATTTGCTCGAATTAATCGGTGCATGGGGATCATGTACTGCTTGCCCAGCTGATATAGACGGAAACGGATCTGTTGATGTCGCTGATATACTGATGTTAATAGCAGCATGGGGTGACTGCCTGTAATCACATCAGAAACAAACTGACCGGAGGGTCAGTTTATTGAAATCTTAAGAAGTAACCGTCAAAATTTCACTATTATTAAAAATCGAATTTGGTACGTAGAGAGTGTTTCCATCATCAGTTTGTAAGTACGTGGCATACAAGCCAATGCTGGTAACAGTTCCTGCAATTTTCCCAGAAATGATTGAATCACCAACTTTAAATGGCTGATTTAGCATGACGACTATTCCACCAAAGAAATTTGCGACAACATCTTTTGAGGCAAACGCAACGCCAGCACCGCCGATACCGCCAATTGTAATGACGGCGCTCATGTTTAATCCAAGTGATTGCAACATAACAATGAATCCTACAACCCATGCAAGTACAACGCCAACGCTCGCGAGCGCTTGAATTGCTGTTGTGTCAAGATCGATAGACTCTTTGGTATGGTGCCAATTATTTAGGATACTGGCAAATGCACGAACTCCACGAGTAACGAACCATGTTGCGAGAAGAACTAACAAACCTATTCGAATCATTGAAATCAACCCGTCGGTGTTTATCACATCTTCGCCCGCATTAAACTCCAGTAAACTGTTTAACACATAATGATCGACAAGCCTTTGCATAATGAGCGTTATTGCTACAACCCAAATGGCAACACCAAGGGGGGTCGGCAAAGAAGATCCAATTGCAGTTCGAATGTCACCAAGTGTTCCTTCGCCGCCTTTGCCAAAAAGTTTAGCCAACGTAAACAGAATGAGATGAAGCGCAAAGGCAGAAGCAAGTGTAATTGTAATGAATGTGACCATGTGCCTATGGTAGCAAATAGTTAGTGCAAAGCACGAATCACTCGCACCATCTCATGCGTCAGTGATTCCAGTTGAAGTTGCAATTTTTCATCTGTAATTTGTTTTTCGTTTTGGAGATTCTCAGTGCTATTGCCCACAGCAAGGTGGTTTGGTAATACAAATGTGCCAATACCTGCAAGGATCGTCCGAAGATGATGTAAGCCCCTAATTCCGCCCAACCCACCGGGCGATGCTGAGACTAGACCTGCAATTTTTCCGTTCCAACAAGCCATTCGTTCTTCATCTTCCCCTTTGATAGTTGCCCAGTCGATTGCGTTTTTTAATGTCCCCGTAAGCGAGCCGTTGTATTCTGGGCTTGCGATAAAAAACCCGTTATGGCTTTTTAATATCTCTTTAAATGCAATTACGCCATCGGGCATGCCATGCTCAGCAATGAAATCTCCGCTGTACAAAGGCATGTCATAGTCATGCAAGTCTATGAACGTTGTATCTGCGCCTGCACTGTCAGCTGCCAGTAGTGCAATTTTGGCCAAACGTTTGTTGAAGGATTCTTTTCGAGTGCTGCCTGCGAAGGCAAGTATTTTTGGAGTATTCATAATTGGATTATATCATTGCAGTTTACTATAGTTTTTAACAGATTTAAGTGCGACCTTGGCAATTACAATACTCACAGTAACTGCAACAATTAACCCGCCATAAAGAGTGATTTCATGCACAATCGAATCTTCGGGGGGGAGTTTACCGGTCTCTTTATAGAATTTCGCTAAGTCAGCAGCGTGTTTTGCAGCATATCCGATATACGTTGTCGATAGAAATCCAGGGGCCATCGCAATTGAAGCGAATGCATATGACGAGAACTTAATTTTACTTGTGGACGCTAAGTAGCACAGCACAGAGAAATTGAATGGTGAGAGCCGTAGAAGAGCGATAATTCGAAAACTTGATGCCGATTCAACAAACGATTGTAACTTTGGATGTAATGTAAGAAGTCGTTCAACTGGTTTTCTGAACACATGTCGTCCGATTATAAAGATGAAGAACGATGCTAGAACACCTGCAATTGTGATCCATAGCAATCCCCACCAGATGCCGAATATTGCACCCGCAGCAAGGGCAAAGATTGACTCTGGAAACATAATTGACGTACATAGGATGAAAAGCGAAATAAATAGCACTGGTCCCCAGTATCCAAGATACGCAATTTCCGTTTCAACGGAAACAATATACTGTTCTAAGACAAAGTGGAATAGGCAAAAAACACCGACCAGCGATAAGACGGCAACAACGATTCGTATTGCGTAATGGTGCCAATCAATCTTTTGCAAATGTAACTTCCTCTATGGAGATGATCGTGTCAGTGCCGTCTCTTCCCTTGAGAGTATCTTTGATGATGTTCCCCGTGATTTCATATTCTTCCTCTTTGCCTTGAAACTGAACGGTGTCATTTCCTTTCCCCCCATCGATGGTGTTATTGCCGCGATTTCCCTTGAAGGTGTTGTCCGCATCGTTGCCAAGCAGATTGCTGTTGTGTTTGCCGGTTAGCGTTGCGTCAACGTAGTATTGCGATTTATGGGTGTATGGAAGCTCCGTATCGAATTGTAGGGAGAACGTTCCATGAAAGTTCGGATCGATGAGTGATTCGTAACCGACCATCATGGGGGGCAAGAATGATTCAAGCAAAGCAAACCCAGCGGGATCTTTCTCTTTCAGTTCGTCTCGAGTTTTTGCAATGTAGATGCCCCACATACCACCTGGATTTTCATCAAATGCTGCCCAGAGTCCATAATACGAATCTATCACAGATGCGATGTATTCCTGCGCAAGTGAATTTTCTTGTCGAAGTTCTTCTATCCATTCTTTGACATGGGGGTCAACGGCAATTCCCCAGCGACCATCTTTAAGTGATCGTATTGCTTCTGCTTTGAGTAACTTTTGATATTCAGGAAGTGCTCCTGGAAAGTCAGTGCCAATTCCAGTGTCGTGTACTAAATGGAAAATTTCTTCAAACGCCGCGTCGCGATGATCCCAATCGTTTCGGATATACCATCGTGATCCGTCAACAGGTGTTTCGTATTCGTATTGTGGCTGCGCATGTATGTGTGGTTCTTGACCTTCACGGTGCGCGCCTTCTGGCATCATAAGCATCGCATGATTATTCGCCATGGCGTTTGCAACGGCGGATTTGTCATTGCCAAATTTTGTTCCAACTACATTTGTTAAGTAAAACTTGAGTAGGTTTCGACATCGTGCAACTGCAATATCTCGAACTCCTTTTTGCGCGATAATGGGAATGGGTTTTCCATTTTGCGCAATGACTTCGATGTATTTTGTAAATCCCTCATCGCGGTAGGGCGAATCTTCTGGGAGTGGTTGCAAACCGAATTCAAGCGGTGCTGTCAGGCAAAGAGCGATGAGTGGAATCATTGTTGTATTTCCTTAGCAGTGCAGGATACACGCTAACCATTGTAAAGAGAAAGAGCGTAAAGCCACCTAGCACGCAAATAAAGTGGTGTTCATGTACAAGCATCGTAGATATAGAGACGGCAATTGCCCAGAGAAGGGAGAGTGTCATGATGGTTTTTCCATACCGCATACCAATGACCCAAGCCATTGTGAACACATATGAAACGTGTAGTGAGGGTGCATGGTTCCAGCGAGATAGGTTTTCGAGCCCAAAG
>JABAAL010000008.1 GCA_014238785.1 Phycisphaerales bacterium
GATTTCATTTGCTGGAATCAGTTTGCCTGTATCCATACCAGGGCAAGGAGTTTCGTCCTTTGCTCGTTGCCAAGCTGCCTCTGAACGTAAATTTTCGCGCCAAAAAGGCCATGTACGACATTGCGACGGGCGAGCTTCATACAACGTGCAACTTGGCAATTCGGATTCTCGATCAAGAAATACGCAGTCGTACTTCCCAGAAATCACGTTCTCTGTCAGCGACCAACGAATACCAACTTTTCG
Source organism: Phycisphaerales bacterium (assembly GCA_014238785.1). Lineage (GTDB taxonomy): Bacteria > Planctomycetota > Phycisphaerae > Phycisphaerales > SM1A02. The sequence goes on from JABAAL010000008.1 coordinate 244, forward strand.
TGCGTATAGCGTGTAAAAATCATCTTCACTGATGCCAAGTTTCTTTGCCATCGCCTTCCCCTCAGCATCAGTAAACCATACCGCACCCGGAGGTCCTGTACAACAATTCCCACACTGCGTACAAGAAAAACGAAGTCCATCTTCAAACCAATCATTCATTAATGCATCCTATAGCAACTTCTCATACAACACAGCATTAAAAATGGGGTGTATCATCCAAGCAACCAAAAGGACACTTTCATGGAATTCACCACAAACGACGTCATCAATGCAATCAATGGTCTTTTATTCCACGAGTATGTTGTCTACGCTCTTCTGGCAACTGGTCTCATTTTTACCCTTTGGAGTGGATTTGGACAATACCGCGCGCTCACTCATGGTGTTTCTGTTATCCGCGGCAAGTTCGACAAGAAAGATGATCCCGGTGCAATCAGTCACTTCCAAGCACTTTCTGCTGCACTCTCTGCCACCGTTGGCCTTGGGAACATTGCAGGCGTAGCCCTTGCCGTTGCTATTGGAGGTCCCGGCGCTGTCTTTTGGATGTGGGTCATCGGACTTCTTGGCATGGCTCTCAAAATGACCGAAGTCACGCAGTCCATGCTTACACGCGATACGTCGGATCCTAAAAATCCTCATGGCGGTCCTATGTATGTCGTTGACAATTTGTTTAAAAAAGCGGGTGGTAGACTCGGTGCAACCATTGGCGGCATCTTCTGCTTCACCCTTGTGCTCTCTGCAATCACCGGCGGCAACATGTTCCAAGCGTGGAATGTTGCTGCAGTCACAACCCAATACTTTGATATTCCTGGTGTCTCTGATATAGAAAAAACGGCAAACTTTAACCCCGAAACATTTTCCATTGGCATTCTGCTCGCGGTCATCGTTGGGTGTGTCATCATTGGTGGCATTAAACGAATCGGCTCGGTTGCTGGCAAACTGGTTCCCTTTATGTGCGTCATGTACTTGGCTGCTGGCTTATTTGTTCTCCTTCTCAACATTGGTCAAATTCCTGAACTGCTCATGCTCATCGTCAAATACGGTCTAGGTTTTGGTGATGCACCAGCGAGTGGCGCATTCCTTGGAGGTTCCATAGGCTATGCAGCTATGTGGGGTATTAAACGTGCGCTCTTCTCCTCAGAAGCAGGGCAAGGTTCCGCTCCTATTGCACACGCTGCTGCAAAATGCGATGAGCCCGCCCGAGAAGGTGTTGTTGCAGGACTTGAACCATTCATTGACACACTCGTTGTCTGCACCGTTACTGCACTCATTATTCTTGCAAGTGGCGCATGGAACCGTGGACCAGAGGCAACCTTTATAGATCAAACCGTAGTGACGCTTTCCCTCGAAGACGATGAATGGAAACTGACAACACCCGCTCTTCCCGCAAAAAATGAAGAAGCAAAACGTATCAACGGCGTTGAAGAAACGCAGTCTGGCTGGTCGTTAAATGACTCCGTATTTATGATGCTTCGAGCGGGAGAAGACGCGAACACCGGCGACAATTTGCACCGCATTTCGGGAACCGTTGTAAAGGACGGCGATGGGTACGGCGTAAACTGGAATGCATTTGATGCAGAGCATGACGATACTGGCAACACCATTCCTGTCACCATTGAAGGGAACGGCGTTTGGGCAAGCTATCCGGGAGCAAGTTTAACGGCGCATGCGTTTGACAGAACGGTACCGGGACTTGGCAAATGGCTTGTTGTCATTGCCGCTTGGCTCTTTGCAATCTCAACCATGATTTCATGGAGTTATTACGGCGAGCAAGGTGTCATCTACGTCTTTGGTAAGGAAGGAATGGTGTCGGTGTTTGCCGTCACGCTTTACCGAATAACCTATACAGTACTAGTAGCAGTGTCCACAATTGGCTTCATCACAACAGATGCTGAACTTGACATGTGGACAACCCTTGGCCTTGGTGCAATGCTCGTCGTGAACATTCCAATCATGTGGATTTATGGGCCAAAAGCAATGCGTGCCTACCACACATATATTGGCAAACTTAAACGTGGTGAATTTGATTCAAAAGGAGAATAATATGAAAATTTGCTCATCAATCATTTCTGGAATTATTGGTCTTGTCTGCGGACTTATCGCAATGTGGTTTGTGTTTGGCGTATTCGAAGTGCCGATTGTGTTGACCAATGTGTACATCGCCGCTGGTATCGCTTCGTTCTTCGGTTCATTCTTTGGTTCCTTGTTCGCGGGGAACGCCAAATGCGAAGTCAAAGTTACTGAGTAAACGACAGGATAATCTCAGCTGCTTCTTTGCTTGGATTGTGCGATTCGTAGATAGCTGCTTCTTTCTGCAACTGATCACGCATTGTTTGCATTGCTTTTTCGTCATGGAGAAGGTCAATTGCAACTTCTGCAATGTGCCAAGCGATATTCCCGCATGGAATAAATTCAGTAACAATGCGCTTGCCCGCAATCAAATTTGGCAATAAACGGTGCGGGGTATTCAATACCAGCTTCGAGAGTAGCCTAGATACAACATTCACTTTATACATACCAATCATTGGTGTTGTGTGATTCATAACGTGTAACGACACCGTGCCCGAGACTGCCAAAGCAAGCGTTCCCCATTCCAAAACGCTCGGCAATTCATCCGCAACAATTTGTAAACCATTTGCAAATTGTTCTACCCGCTCAACATCCTCGCCTCGACAAGCAATGACTGCTTTTGTTTCTGGAAACTCTGAGCAAATTCGCTTCAACACTTCTTGTTGCATCGGAAGATTTTTCAAAATTTCACTTTTGCGTGAACCTGGGAGCAAAATAATATTTGGATTGCCTTCTGGAAGTGCGATGTGTGGAACTTCGGTTTTCTTGAGAGCTGGATGCCCAATAAACGTAGCAGGCATACCTCTTGATTCGAACCACTCTGGTTCAAATGGAAGCAAACACATAACGTGGTCGCTTAATCGTTTCATTTTTTTTATTCGCCACGGTGCCCATGCCCAAAGTTGCGGCCCTGCAAGGTGCACGACATTACACCCATACTTTCTCGCAACTTTACACACCGGCCAATTTGCAGCGGGCGAATCGATCGCCACAACAACATCCGGCTCATGCTCCTTTATCCAAGCCTCAACTACATCGACAAGCCCCTTAATTCGTTTGATTTCTGCAACAGCGCCAACCCCCATCGCTGCCTCTTTTGTGGTGTGTGCCAATAGCTCGACGCCTTCTGCTTCCATGAGCGCTCCACCCAAACCAACAACGTTGCAGGAAGGGGCCTGTAGTTTAAGCCCACGCATCGCCATTGCTCCAAGGGCATCGCCACTTGGCTCAAATGCCGTCATTAAAATTAATTTTGGTTTACTAGATTCCATTTGTATCAATCGAGGGTATTGGGTGGTCTGGTACAATACCCGAATGCTTAAAAGAACATGCACATGTGGCGACTCCCGACAAGAAAACGCCGGAGAAACAACCACCCTCAGTGGTTGGGTAAACACCTATCGTGATCAAGGTAAGGGGCTTGTATTTATCGATTTACGAGATAGATACGGCATGACACAAGTCGTTTTCGATGCGGAAGACACCTCCCCAGAAGTAATGGCTGAGGGAACGACATTAAGACGAGAAGATGTCGTCAGCGTAACTGGTGTGCTCCGGGTTCGTGATGGCAAGGCAAATAAAAAACTGAAGACGGGTGACATTGAACTCGTTGCAAAAGAACTTGAGATTATTAACCGAACTGCAAAGTTACCGATTTTGCCGGACGACCACGATGCTGACAACATTGGCGAAGAACATCGTTTGCGCTATCGTTACATTGACCTGCGCAGGCCGAAGATGCAAAATATACTTGCGCTTCGACATAAAATTACACAGTTCACTCGGAACTTTTTTGCAGATCGCGAATTCCTTGAAATAGAAACACCTTTACTCATCACGCCAACGCCAGAAGGCGCACGAGACTTCATAGTTCCATCGAGGCACCAAGCCGGTCAATGGTATGCCCTACCGCAAAGTCCTCAAATTTTCAAACAAATCTTGATGGTCGCTGGGTGTGATAAATATTTACAAATTTGCAAATGCCTTCGAGACGAAGATCCTCGCGCCGATCGCCAAGCAGAGTTTACGCAAATTGATCTTGAAATGAGTTTCGTTGAACAGGAAGACGTGCTTGAAATCATGAGCGAGTTTGCCACAAATCTCTATAAAGAAGTTGGAGGCATCGACCTTGGTGATCTTCCGCAACTGTCTTGGAAAGATGCGATGGACAACTACGGTTCCGACAGACCTGACATTCGTTTTGATTTACAACTCAAAGATGTCACCGATCTCGCAGCCAAAACCGACTTTAAAGTATTCAAAGAAGCATGCGATTCTGGTGGTAGCGTAAAAGCAATGCGTGTCCCCGGTGGTGCCGAAAAACTCTCGCGCAAAAAAACCGATGCGTTCGCTGAAGTCGCAAAAACATACGGCGCCGGTGGACTTCCTGTTGTGAAGTACCAAGGTGGAGAATTTGTTACAGGCGTGGCGAAGTTTGTTGAACCTATTAAGGACGAACTTGTTGAGGCTCTAGGACTTGAAGATGGCGACATCGTCATGTTCGGCATCGGCACCTACCGCGTCGCATGCATTTCACTTGGTGAAGTACGTTTAGCCGTGGCAAAAGAACTCGACTTAATTCCTGAAGGCATGTTCCGAGGTCTTTGGGTTATTGACTTCCCCATGTTTGATTGGAACGAAGAAGCGCAACGCTGGGTCAGCGAGCATCACCCGTTCACTGCTCCGCTTGCATCGCATCTCGATATTCTTGAAACAGATCCTGCCAACTGTCTCTCCTCAGGATATGACCTTGTGATTAACGGCGCTGAAGTAGGCGGTGGTTCCATTCGTATCCACGCCCCAGAAATTCAGTCCAAAGTCTTCGGTTTACTCGGCTTGTCCGATGAAGAAACCGAAGATAAATTTGGATTCTTGCTCAATGCACTTCGATTTGGTGCACCGCCCCATGGTGGCGTTGCGTTTGGTCTTGACCGGCTTGTCATGATGATGATTGGTACGGATAATATTCGTGACGTCATCGCATTCCCAAAAACGCAAACGGGTGCAGATCTCATGTGCGAAGCGCCCGGCGCAGCAGACGAGGCGCAACTCGACGAACTTGGGATCATCATGCGCCAACCAGTTGAGACCACAGAGCAAGCGTAAGAAGTGTAAATAATTCTTGAGCATTATCTTTTTCTCCGCTTTGATGTGCAGAGAGTTTTTTGATGCACTCGCTTTGATTAATCGGAAGATTTCCAAATGCATTGGACGAATGTAATGTATCGCTGGCAAGCTGGCCAAGTTGGCTTTGCGAACTACGAAGCCATGAAGCAAGCGGAAATGGGATTGGTTCTATTGAGTCGCATTGCGTAGAGATAGCGAGATCAACCCCAGTATAATTTGCAATCGCACCAAGTTCCATTCTTCTTGAGGCGTTACGTTGAATCGCCATCTGTTTTTCTTCTTGCTTCGAATTGAATAATCGCTTGAGAAGTCCTGTTGATTGCGGCATGATTAGACCATCTACAACAGGGCAGCCGATTTCTTTTGCATATCGATACAGTTGCAACGTTGAAAGCAAATCAGCATTAGCAAATGGTGTTCCTAGAATTCGTACCAATGTTTGGACATCTTCTGCAGGCGTTGTTGTAAAGTCGCAACTCAGCGTAGTCGTACTTGTTGGGGCGTTCTCTAATTTGTGTTGTATTGGCATCGAATAGAGTGGTGCAAGAAGTCCACCACCCTCCATCACAAATCCATCTTGCAAATATCCCTCCACACCTTGCGACAAAGTGGAACTTGGTAATTCTAACTCGCGAGCTATGGTGAGAAGCGGCAAAGGATTTGAACTAAACAAAAGTCCATCCCCTACTTCAGCCAAATCGAGCCAGTAAAGTGATTTCTGGCCTGTCCCCTTTCGCCCAAGTTCCAATTCCAACGTTTCCTCGTTCCACATCGCGTAGGCACATTCGCCTCTCAAATCACCATCCACAACTTTGAGGTCTGACCCCAAAGCGTCTGAACCCGAAAATAGAAGAATGTGAAGGTCGCCGTGCTCAATGGGGGTGGAATCCTCAAAACGAAATGTCAAAGTCCCACCAAGCAAAAGTGATTGCTCGAGTATTTTGCCCCACTTTTGGGGGACTGGTCCCCCATCTCGCCTCAAGATGCCTGCAATGCCACGCATATCGGGTAGGGTACAACGCATGACACATCGAAGTACGAATATCTTGACATTGTTGATTCTCATTGGGCTCGTTGCGGGTGCACTCTTTGGGGAATATGGTCTCTATGCTGCAGGCGCAACTGTTGATGGTGGCCACTGGCTCAAAGCAGCAGGTGATCTTGTTTTAATTAGACCCTTAAAACTTCTTGTAGTACCGCTAATTTTCTTCAGTGTCATTTCAGGAATATCTCGCATTGGCGATCCATCCAAACTTGGAAAAATTGGCGGCGCAACGCTGGTGTATTACCTTGCAACGATGTTCATGGCTGTCTCGCTTGGCACCCTCCTTGTGACTTGGATTTCACCGGGAGTATTACAAGCAAGTGTGCAAGAAGAACTTATTGGAACCGCGCACGTAATCGGAGCAACGCAAGGGGCAACCAATGACCTAGGTTCTGCTTGGATGAATATCCTCTACCAACTCGTTCCTGTCAATATTTTAGACGACATGGTGAAGGTGCAGCCACTTGGCATCATCGTGTTTGCTATCGCGTTTGGTCTTGCGCTTGCTGCGGGCGGTGATAAAACAAAAGCCGTAAGAGACATCTGCAACGCTTGCTTTGAAGGGCTCATGATTCTAGTTCGCTGGGTCATTTGGCTTACGCCAATTGGCGTTTTCTTCCTCGTTGCTTGGACGGTTGGCAGAATTGGTTTTGACTCGATTAAAGGTCCCCTTGGTATGTATATGGTGACCGTATTGCTTGGGCTTGCAATCCACGGGTTCCTCGTATTACCGCTTGTGCTCTTTCTGTTTTCAAGAAAAAACCCATTCCGATTTATGTGGCAAATGAAACGAGCACTCATGACCGCCGTTGGCACAGATTCGAGTTCGGCAACACTTCCTGTGACTATCGATACCGCCGAGACTGAAGGTGGTTGCTCAAAAAAATCTGCAAACTTTGTGCTTCCCTTAGGAGCGACGATTAATATGGACGGTACCGCGTTGTACGAAGCGGTTGCCGTTGTCTTTTTGTTTCAACTGTTTGGCATTGAACTCGAATTCGGACAACTCGTCATCGTTGTGATAACAGCAACTCTTGCTGCAATTGGCGCAGCGGGAATTCCATCCGCTGGATTAGTCACGATGGTCATCGTTATTTCAGCCGTCAATATGAATTTAACTGGTAGTGCAAGTGGACCCTTACCGATTGCTGCTATTGGCATCATCATCGGCGTGGACCGAATCCTTGATATGTGCAGAACTGCCGTAAATGTCTGGGGCGACGCCGTTGGCGCAAAAATAATTTCTCGTATTGCGCCAGATGATCCCGTTTGAGTCCGCAAAGCGGCACAGTCCCCACACTGGACCGAACCAAGTTGTTGATGTTCCTTGTTACTTCGAAAGCGAACTGAGATAATGTTCGGCGTCTAGGGCTGCGATGCATCCCATGCCCGCGGCACTAATGGCTTGTCGATAAATCGAATCGGCGACATCGCCTGCAGCAAAAACGCCTTCAATGTTTGTCTTGCTGCTTCTTGTATTTAACTCGATGTACTTCGCATCATCAAATTCGACTCCTGTTCCATCAAGAAATTCTGTCGTGGGCGTGTGGCCGATTGCTACAAAAAGCCCTTTAACTTCTAAGGTAGATTCTTCCCCTGTCACTGTATCTTTCAGTAATACGCCCGTTATTACTTCATCACCAAGAACGTCAACGACCGTTTTATTCCAAACTGGTTCTGCGTTTGAAGCGTTGAAGATGCGTTGCTGCATTGCTTTAGAGGCGCGGAACTCATCTCTGCGATGAATGATGTACACCTTTGATGCAAACTTTGTCAGGTAACTAGCTTCTTCAAGTGCGCTATCACCTCCACCAACAACTGCCAGTGGCTGATCTCTAAACGCCGGCAATGCACCATCGCAAACTGCACAAGCGCTCACCCCGCCACCACTCCGTGCTAGGCGCATTTCGTTTTCAAGCCCCAACCAGTTTGCTGTAGCACCAGTTGCAATAATTACTGCTTTTGCAAGAATCGTTTCACCCTTATTCGTTACAAGTTTAAATGGTTTCTCCGAAAAATCACATGAAACAATGTCTTCGCCACGCTTACGTGCGCCGAATCGTTCCGCTTGCTTTTGGAAGTTTGCCATCATGTCTGGCCCTGTAATTCCCTCAGGAAACCCTGGGTAATTTTCAACTTCCGTTGTCAGCATGAGCTGACCACCGGGCAAAACAATAGCGGGTGATGTTTTGGGGACCCCTATAAAAACCAATGGATTCAACTCGGCCCTCGCAGCGTAAATCGCTGCAGTCCAGCCCGCAGGTCCGCTACCAATAATAATTAGATTTTCAACTTCAGACATTTAGTTCAACAATCCTGCATTTCGCTCAAGAGATTTCATCGGAGGCCAAATAATTGAGTCTAAGTCAGCATCAAGTCCTCCGTCATTTTCTTCGTTAATAGAGAGCCCATACAAAAGGCACTCGCTTTCCTCAATAGGTATTGAACCTCGAAGCGTACTGATTTTAGTATCTGTGTCGAGAACTCGATAATGAAATTGACCTACAGGGCTAGTGTATAGCTCCCAATCCGAATCATTTCGCATTTCATTTTTACACATCGGATCTGAATTGTTACTCCGATGCAAGAATTGAGCATACATTTTTTTGATACTCGAAGGAAAAGTTCCAAATTGATTGTAATACCCACACAGCGCAGCGGATACGATCGTCCCGTTCAGTTGCGTCAATAATGTTTTTCTTTCTTCGAACAATTCTTCTGTATTTTGAACAATCATTTTTACTGCAGCATAATTTACTGCGTTAGCATTTTCAAAATGTGTTGGCGTGGCAAGCATTGGGTGGAAAAATCTCAATTTCCAACGCCTCCACCAATCGTCATACATCATCTGTAAACGATTTTGTGAATCCCCATAGCCAAGGTGCCCCCCTGCAATCTTTGTCCAATATCGAGTAGCCCCAAAGCCTGTAAGAGATTCTCCATCCACCTGCATTTTGGCGAGCACTTCATTAAATTTTACTGCATCAGCAATACCTTGTGGATTAAATAACTCTGCCAGAAGGGCTTCGCTTAAAATTTGATTACCGGTTGGCATTAATAATGAAGTTGGACCGGTTCTAATATTTGGTATCCATTCCATGGATAGCCTTCTAAACTGGGTTGGCTTTATATCGGAACGATACGCATAAAACATATCCCGAGAGTTTGACAATGCCTCACTCAATAGTTCCATGAAAGTAATTTTTTCTTCGAGAAACTCTCGGTCGCAAAACTTTCGTAACACAATCAACTCGGACATCATGAGATGCATTGCTCGATTCGTTTCGCCCTCCATGAATAACACGTATGATTCTGCTGTTGCCCAAAGGCAAGCAAGTTTTACACTTTCAATATACCCAAAGTCGAAATTGTTTAGATTTCCATCAACTCCTATTTCAGCAAATATTCTCTTAGCAATATATTCTGCAGAGACATTCTCGCTGCCATACGGTAAACCGACAATTGCACGTTTTGTCGTTTCAATAAAAATATGTTCCATGTGCTCATTTTGCGCAGCCCATCGAGCAACTTTATCCCAACCATCCATCCCTGGCCAAACGGTATTCATTGAAAATGAATTACTCAACGGTGTTGGAGGAGGTGTTATCTTAAGGCAAGCATCAAAAAATAGTTCCCAAGATTTTGCATCATCACTCACGTTCATCGAGGAAGCGATGTTGAGTTCATGGATCACAGCTTCTCTATTCCCTGCTGAAGCAGCAGATGAAATGAGGAGCAACATGGCCAAAAGGTGTATAAATCTTATTAACATTGGTGATTCTCTCCTTAATGAGCGTTTCCTAGGGTGCATGAGTGTACCAGATGCGGGATACCGCTGGTCGGACGAGCAATGACTCGATATCATACGCCAAATTGTGAGAAATCAAGGAGACTCGCTATGACAATTGTTGGCGTACCAACCGAAGTAAAAAAAGATGAATACCGAGTAGGAATGCGCCCAGTGGGGGCGGAGATACTCGTTCGCAATGGGCACACAGTCCTTATCCAAACGGGCGCTGGCCTTGGTAGTGGGTATGAAGATTCCCTTTACGAACTAGCTGGTGCACAGATTGTTTCCACAGCGGACGAAGTTTGGGGCACCGCGAACATGATTGTAAAAGTGAAGGAGCCACAACCACAAGAAGTTGCGTTACTACGCGATGGACAGACGGTCTTTACGTACTTCCATTTTGCTGCTGATCGAGACTTAACGCTTGGTTGCCTTGAACGTGGTTGCATTTCCGTTGCATACGAAACACTGACTGATGACCATGGACACTTGCCACTTCTCACGCCTATGAGTGAAATCGCTGGAAAACTTTCTGTTCAAGAAGGTGCAAAATATCTCGAACGACCACAAGGCGGGCGAGGCATACTTCTTGGAGGAGTTCCCGGTGTTGAAGTCGGGAAGGTACTCGTTCTTGGCGGTGGTGTCGTTGGCACGTGTGCGGCAAGTGTCGCAGCTGGCATGGGCGCCGACGTTGTCATGATGGACATTAACATTGACCGGATGCGACAACTTGATGAGTTCATGCCTGCAAACTGCCGAACTATTTATTCCGACCCTCAAGCAATTCGCGACCACTTGGCTTGGGCAGATCTTGTCATCGGAGCCGTTCTAATTCCAGGCGCTAAAGCACCAAATTTAGTAAGTCGTGACGATCTTTCACATATGAAAACTGGCTCAGTCATTGTTGATGTTGCAATCGACCAAGGGGGTTGTGTTGAAACAGCGAAAGTCACAACGCATACCGATCCCATTTACACAATAGATGGCATCGTACATTATTGCGTTGGCAATATGCCTGGAGCAGTTGCACGGACGTCGACGCAAGCACTTACAAACGCGACCATGCCGTGGGTTATAAAACTCGCTTCTTCTACAGCAGTGCAACTTGCAAGCGATGACCACCATTTTGCAAATGCAATCAACACGCATTGCGGGATGCTCACAAATCAACCAGTTGCAGAAGCGCACGATTTACCTTTTGAAGCAATCGCAACCTAAGTGATGCAACGATACTTTGACAACGCTGCGACGTCGTTTCCAAAACCAAATGAAGTTCTCGATGCGATGCAGTCGTATCACCTCCACTGCGGCGCAAGTCCAGGACGAGGCGCGTATAGCCAAGCTATTGATGCAACTGATATGTTGGATTCGTGCCGTGAACTTCTTTGCGAACTCGTCAACGCAACGTCGACAAAGCATTGTATTTTTACACTTAATTGCACCGACGCTTTGAATCTTGCCATTGCTGGAATTTCTTCTCCTCACACCGCAAAAGGCGAGCCCGTTCATATTATTACAACAGCAATGGATCACAACTCTGTCCTTCGACCGTTGCATTATTTTCTTTCCAACAATGTAACACATACTATTGTCCAAGCAGATTCGTCGGGAATCATTTGTCCAAGTGACATACAAAAAGCCATCACGAAACATACACGCCTTATCGCTGTTGCTCACGGTTCAAATGTAACTGGCACCGTACAAGATGTAGAATCAATTGGTCTTGTTTGTGGTGACATCCCATTTCTTGTGGATGCGGCGCAAACCATGGGGCATACGCCAATCGATGTCCAAACTATGCGAATTGATTTACTTGCATTTCCAGGTCATAAAGGGCTGCTTGGCCCGCTTGGCACCGGTGGCCTCATCATGAAACCCGGTATGGAAAAAATCATTGCTCCACTTCGCACGGGTGGCACAGGAAGTGAAAGCGAACATCCCGTTCAACCTGAAACGCTCCCTGATAAATATGAACCTGGCTCACACAATATGGTTGGCATTGCGGGTCTTGTTGCAAGCGTGCGGTGGATTCTTGAAATGGGCGTCGACAATCTGCACAAAAAAGAGAACCAACTAACAGCCCAATTCATACGTGAAATACGCAACATCGAAGGCGTTCGAATTGCAGGCCCTCAAACAATCGATAACCGGCGTGGAGTTTTTTCTTTGGTACTCGATGGTTGCCCGCACTTGGCTGCGAAAGAATTAGAAAGCACGTTCGCTATTTGCTCGCGCAGCGGATTACACTGCGCACCATTTGCTCATCAAACAATTGGCACTCATAAACTTGGTGGAACACTCCGAGTTTCCTTTGGCCCTTTCCACACAGCAAAAGATATTTCATATCTCACACAAGCAATTGCCCATTGCGCCCAACTTTGTTACGCTTAACCTTCGCCGCCCTCGCCGCCCTCGCCGGTAACATGGCCGCCCTGTCTTGCACCAGTAAACTTGTAAGGCGGTGGAATATGTTTACGCCAATCGTCGTCTGCTGTAAATTGCTCAACAAGTTCTCTGCCTTCATCCTCTGATACTTTCATCCAATCTGGAGGATACGTTGCAGAAATTTTTTCTGGACCCTTTTCCCAATTTTCTTCATTACGCAAATAAAGCGTTCGAGAGGGATACGCAAACTCAACGCCTAAATCTCCAGCAAGTCGAATGATATCCAACATAAACCGATGCCGTTCTCGTAACTCCGTTGGCCAGTCTGGCGCAGCCCAGAACACATACACTAATACATCTAAACTTGAACTCGCAAACCCATTAAGCCAGACTTGGTAGTAATCTTTTCTCGTATACGGATGCACTCGTAGCAACTCACGTATACCTTCACAAAAAGCAGATATCTTTTCTGGCGGTGTCCCGTAGCCGATGCTCACCATTTGTTTCCACCTTCGATACCGACGCTTGGAATAATTGTCACATTTTGTGGTAACAAGAATCGAGTTTGGCATTGTCACAATCGAATCATAAAACGTACGGATACGAGTTGAACGCATACCAACAGAAGCGACCGTCCCCTCCACGCCATCAACGATTATCCAATCACCAATCTCAAATGGTTTATCGAGAATGACCGTAATGGACCCAAAGAAATTTTTAATCGTATCTTGGGATGCAAAGGCAAAGCCCAAACTTCCGATACTTAGCCCTGCAATTATCGGTGCTAATTGGATTTTCATACTGTCAGCAAGGTAGACCACGCCAAAAACAATGACTATTATTTTGAGGCTTTTTCGAAGGAGTGGGACAAGTAAATCGTCGAGCGTGTTCTTCGTCTTTCTCGCTTTTTGGTTCGCCACCCAACCGATAAGATCCGTGCCCCTAAAACCAAACCATATACACGCAAGGGTGATGTAAACATGAATTGCAGGTTGTAGATAAAAGACAAGGCCTTCGGATAGTCCAATGAGCGGTAATAAAATGAGCCACACGGCTCCCCCTGCTGCGCTGCCCGCTGGTCTTGGTACCTGCTTAAGAAGTTGTACGAGTTCAGCATCGTGTGTATCTTCATGCGTAATATTGCGAAGAATGAAGCGCAAGACAAAGCGAACAATAAAATCGGCGATAAAACCTACCGAAATCATCGCAGCAATAGCGAACAATTGCCAATACTCTATCCCAATGATTTCGGATTTAAACCACACAGAAAGATGGTCGGTAACCCATGCATCTAAAGAAAGTTTTGTTTGCGGCACTGCGCTCACGATTACTTGCAACATCTTGATATGTACCATAGCGGCATAGTAAGGCAGAACAGCATCCAAATGGAATGCTGGTTCTCAGATTACCCAATTTGACACTTCTTCCACCCCAAACAGTACAGACCCAACCCCGATCCGTGTATTTTCCTCTTACCCTTAGGTTCAGTACTTTTGGTGCCGAAAGACTCTCCATGGTGTCCATTGTGAGGCACGTTGAGATTTCAAAATGAAGCAAACCAAATTTATACTCCCGATAACGATTGCTACATCTATCCTAATCGCCTCAGCAGAAGCTGAAATTATTCAGATTAACAACGCTTCTGGCTCGGTGCAACTACATTCGCAATCAATGGAACTTCTCAGTTCTACATCACCCTATCTATCCACAACTGACCTCTCAATTGCGCGTTCTGCGCTAGGTGACTGGGGAATTTCTACCGATGGAAAGATAACCATCCTTCCAGTAAACACTAGCCAAGGTCTCTCGCTCTTCACGATCATTGACAATGAACTCGGCGGAGGCGACACCGGTTCTGATGCATCCCTTGGATTAGTAACAACTGCCTCAAGTATGTTAGGGATGTTTATTAATGACGCCGATCAAGATTCTTGGGAACTTATTGGATCACCTTTTGGATCGCAAACTCTAGGTGCAACCTTTAGCTGGGACAGTAACGGCAGCGGGGATGGATTTGCTTGGACTGATTTAGCCTACGGAGACGCTCTATCCTACTCCTTTACGGATCTTGATGGAGATGGTGGCGCGATTGATGCCGAGGCATTCCAATTTCTTAGCTGGGATGCTATCGAAGGCTGGGGCATAGCCTCCACGAATGGGTTCAAAGTCGATGGCACATCTGTATTTACAGGATTAGTGATTCCAGCGCCTCCGGCTGCACTTATGCTGACGGCACTTGCAATGGGTCTCAGGCGCAGACGCCGCTAAACCCAATACTCCGTTAAAATCTTAGCATGATAGAATCAAACACCCCTGCTTCAAGGCAGTTTATTGTCATTGGATGGATTGGCGCCATACTGATACGACTCGTTGTGCCTGCGTGGATAATTTTTGGTGCCCTACAAAAGGCAACCGGCGGCACTCCAAAATCATTGCCAAGATCGATCTTAGACGCAGGAAGTACGCTTGGAGTTACTGACCATTTCCTTCTTCTTGCCACGCTTGTTTCTATCGAATTTGTATTCGTCGCCTTCATGCTCTTCTCGCCTAAATTAGCCAAGCCTGCCGGCATCGTCATGTTGGGAACCTTTCTTATAGTGCTTTGCGTTGAGATGTTTGGCTATGGGAACTATGAAAGTTGCGGATGTTTCGGTGAAAAATCCCTCTCCCCAATGGCAATGTTCGCCATTGATTTCACGCTCTTACTTGGAATCATTTTCATCCCACAACGAAAAAGCGCATGCTCAAGTAACTGCTGGAATTGGAGTTTTGTTCTTGTACCCACCTTTGCCTTGCTTGCAACGCTCTTTACATTTACTACTGTGATGGGGAATAAGCCCAGTAACTCGACGAGTACAGAAAACCCATCATTACCGCCGTTACCGGCCTCGTGGTATCCACAAAATATCAGCAATTGGCTCGACAAACCAGTTGATGAAATTCCCCTGTTTGATTGGGTGAAAGAATGGCCAATTGATATTCGCCAAGGCAAACAATACATCATCTTTTATTCCCTTACATGCGACCATTGCGAAGCGTTACTCTGGGAATACTTTGAATTTCCTGCTTTTCCAACAACGCTTGTCGCCATCCCGCAATCAACAGATGGTTTTAATTACGATGGTGCGTTTGACAACCCGTGTCAAGATTGTCAAAAGACTGAACTCCGTATAGGCGTTGATTGGATTATTGGAACGCCTCTTGTCGTTGCCCTTGAAAACGGTATAGTAAAATGTGCAACAGAAAACGAAGAATATGAGGCCCCCGCATGTCTAATTCATTAAATCCAGTCCTTGAGCAGATTGAAAAGAATTTCGATGGCTCTATAGAACGACTGCAATCTTTTTTACAAATTCCAAGTATAAGCACAGACCCTGAATATAAAAAGGAAGTGCGAAGATGCGCTGAATATATCACGAACGATTTAAAATCTATTGGTCTAAATGCACAAATGCATAACACCATTGGGCATCCGATGGTCGTTGCAACGGATGATAGTGCTGGACCTGATGCGCCTAGAGTGTTGTACTACGGCCACTACGATGTGCAGCCAGTTGAACCACTCGAAGAATGGAAATACCCTCCATTTGATGGTGCGGTTGTCGATGGACCTCGCGGGAGACGGTTTGCTGCTCGTGGAGCCGCCGATGACAAAGGGCAACTCATGACATTTGTCGAAGCGATACGCGCTTGGAAGCAAGTGCACGTCACACTTCCAGTTCGAGTTGTCATCTTGCTAGAAGGTGAAGAAGAAAGCGGCAGCGAATCCCTTGTTCCTTTTTTAACAGAACACAAAGATGAACTTCAAGCTGATACATGCATTGTTTGTGATACCGGCATGTGGGACGAAAACACACCGGCAATCACAAGTCGTCTCCGCGGACTTGTCTACATTGAAGCAACCCTTCACGGACCAGCCCATGACTTGCACAGTGGCGGTTACGGCGGCGCCGTTGTAAATCCTGCAAATGCACTTGCAAAAATTCTAGGCCAACTCCATGACGATGATGGACGAATTCAAATCGAGGGCTTCTACGACGATGTTGAAGAGGTAAGTGCTCAACAGGTTGCGCAATGGAATTCTCTTGGTGACGCCGATGCACTCACTCTTGAAAGTTCTGGTGCAAAGGCAACCTTTGGCGAAAAAGGGTACAGCACACTCGAACGTTTATGGTCGCGGCCAACGTGCGACGTAAACGGGCTCATTGCTGGCTACACTGGCGAAGGTGCAAAAACTGTTATAGGTGCGAAGGCGACTGCAAAAATTAGTTGCCGACTTGTTGCAAATCAAAAACCAGAACAGATTGAAAAAGCACTCTTTTCCTTTTTAGAAGTACGAACACCAGCAGGCTGCCACTGGGATTTAAAAAGTTTTGGTACGGCTCCCGCAATTGCTGTCCCTGTCGACTCTCCATGGCTCGCAGCAGCAAGCGGAGCCCTTACAAGTGTATTTCCAAATCCAGCGGTACTCATCGGATCAGGCGGTTCCATTCCTGTTGTCGGAGAATTCCAAGAAATACTTGGCGTTGACACTGTTATGGTTGGCTTCTCTCTCGATGACGACCTCATCCATGCACCAAATGAAAAATTTGAAGTATCTTGCTTCCACCGTGGCATTTTGTCACAGGCTGCAATTCTAGAAGCGTATGCGAACATTACTCCATAACCTCGCTGTTCTACTTCTCGTTACCCAACTTGGATATGCAGCCGAAGATTTTTCAATTACCGTAAACAATGTTGGCATTGGGAACAACTGGCGTGCAGGCGACATCATTCCTATCAATATTACAGTCGCGTCGAACAAACCAGAACCCCTCGCTGCGTGGATACAATGGGAAGTCCCCGATGCTGATGGCGACATAGTTCTCTGGGGAAGGGCAATCACGCTCGCACCAATGAGTGAAACTTCAACTTGGCTGTACGCCCCAACTCGAGGATGGGACAAACCCGATACTGCTTGGACAGTTCGCCTTAAACAATTCGAAGACAATACGCCAACAAAAGAATTACAAGTCCTACGTTTTTCTCCTCAATCTGTTGGTGCGTTGCAAATAGGTGCACGAATAGAGTCGTACGCTGTTGTGGGAACAAGACGCCTTGGTCTTGAACACTACCTACCAACATTGCCAGAAGTAAAACAAGAAGCCGCGATGGTTGTCTCTGGACTTTCTTCTAACGAACTCCCCGACGCATGGCCCTGTTACCAATCGCTCGATGCACTCATTTGGGCAGACGCATCCCCTGATATCAGTTTTAGGCAAACGGAAGCAATTCAGAACTGGGTATCGCGTGGCGGTCATTTCATTCTCAGTTTGCCAAACATTGGCGATCCATGGGCACTGGGCTCTCAAAAAGGTCCCCTTGAATCACTCCTTCGCGGAGTTCAAACAGAAATAACGCAAGTTCCTATCCAATCGCTCGAAAATATTTTAGGAAGAAACAATACGCTGTCCGAAAATAATTGGCCCAAAATGGATGTCTCTGTTCGAGTGTTTGGAACCGTGCATGCACCATGGGACAAGGACATCGTCCCATTAATTTGGCTTGAAGATGGAAGCGTTATAGCAATTCAAAAAACGTTTGGTTTTGGTTCTGTAACTATGGTCGGGATTGATCTAACGAGCGGGCAATTAGCATCGCTACGTTTACCACATGCAGATGTATTATGGAATCGGATTTTTGGCAAGCGCAATGACACCCCTTCCCAACTTACTATCCAACAGTTAAAAGACGCAGACAAGTTCTCACCCACACTTCATAAAATTACAACCTTGTCTACGGGGAAAATAATTGCACAAGAAATTGCAATGTCAACAACTGCAAGCGGAAAACTTGGCATTGTATTTCTTCTCGTTCTTTCGTATTGGATTATTGGGGGGCCAGTTGGGTATTACATACTCAGCAGAAAAGGGAAATTGCAATGGTCTTGGGTACTTTTTGCAACTTCTGCAGTCGTCTTTTCGATAGGCGCATGGATTATCGCAGCGAATACTTCTGGAGTTCCTGTCCCGTTAAAACATGTAAGTATTATCGATCACGTGTATGGTGGCAATGGGCAGCGAGTCACGGGATGGTTTTCACTTTTTCTACCAAACTTTGGAAAGACGAAAATTTCATTAGAAGGAGATGCGGGCAATTTGCTTCTTCCTTGGACACCACCGGACGCCTCAATGACGCCAGATTTTATTGATAGGCGAGAAGTCATGGTGCACGTTGACAACGTACCACACACATTCGACCAACCCGCGCGCGCAACAACCGCTAACTTTTCATTTAATTGGATGGGCATTGTTGAAGATTCATTTTACAAATCACTTTTGCGTATTGCTCCCGAAGATGCTCCTATGGTGGAGGACGGAGGAAACTCCCCACATCCGTTGCAACTCATCGGATCCATAAAAAACAATACGAGCACAGCACTGCAAGATGTCACCATTATTTGGGTCACGGCTAAACAAGTAGTAACGCCCACTTTCGATGTTGATAACGCAGATGATTTCCCGGTGACGTGGGTTGCTCCAAGTCAAAGTGGGCAAGTTCTAAACAAAATGTATGCCTGGAGGAAAGCTTCTTGGGAAAGTGGCACTTATTTGAATCTCAACGATTTACATGCAAATAATGCAACCACGTTTACAAACGCTGTAAATAATCGATATCGTTTTGAAAATGAATTCAGGGTGAACACCTTGTCTCCAAAAGAATGGAGAACAAAAATAGAAATGCTCTCACTGTATTCCCATCTTACGCCGCCGGTGTACCAAAAAAATTCGGGTTCAAAACAAGGGCCAGAAAGTTACCGCGCTATCCGTGAGGGAGGAAGGGTTTTAGACTTCGCAGAATGGTTCAGCCGCCCCTGTCTTATTGTGATGGGCTTCATCCCAAATGCTCCACTTCCTGTGTCCATTACTTCGGATGGGGAAGAAATTAAACAAAGCAAGGGCGTCACGCTCGTTCGATGGGTGTATCCTTTAGAGCAAGTCCAATGATACAAACCACTAATTTAACACGAAAGTACGGGCAACTTACCGCGCTAGACAACCTGAATCTTGAGATTGCAGAGGGAGAATGCTACGGCTTCATCGGACCAAACGGTGCCGGTAAAACGACAACAATAAAAATCCTTGCCACGTTGCTAAAACCTTCGTGGGGTGAAGCGAGGGTGGATGGAAAAGTTATTGGATACCAAAATCCAGAGATTCGACCGATCATAGGGTACGTTCCAGATTTCATGGGCTCATACGATGACATGAACGTCAATGAGTACCTCGACTTTTTTGCAACATGTTATGGGCTCAGCGGATCACAGCGACACCGTGCTGTGGGCGACGTTCTTGAATTGACTGACTTGAATTACAAGGCAACGTCACAAGTTGCGAGCTTAAGTAGAGGCATGAGCCAGCGTCTTTCAATCGCTCGTGTACTTTTGCATGATCCAAAAGTCTTATTGCTCGATGAACCTGCTTCTGGGCTTGACCCAAGAGCGCGAATTGAAATCCGAGCGTTGTTAAAAGAACTCCATCGCATGGGCAAGACGATTTTAATTAGTTCGCATATCTTGCATGAACTTGCCGAACTCTGCACAAGCGTAGGCATTATTGAACAAGGGAAATTATTATTCTCTGGAAAAGTAGATGATATTCTTGCACGAGCAAAGGTAGGACAACGTATTCATCTTGAGGTGACGCAGCGGTCCGAAGATGCCGCTACGTTGCTTCGGACTGTTGATGGAATTCGTTGTGTGGATATTGTCACTGAGAATGGGCAGATTCGAATCGATGTCACCATTGACTCTGATTCTGCACTTGATGTCTCTGAACTCCCAAACCGATTAATTGCCCAGGGATTCCGCATAACTTCCATGCAAGCCGAGCAGGTCAACCTTGAAACTGCCTTCATGCGATTAACCAAGGGACTCGTCGGGTAACAGGCGAATCTGCCCCAAAATCAATGAGCCCTTGGTCATTTAATTTTCTCGGCTAGGGTACAATGGCAAATATGGCGCTGCAACGAATAACTATGCTCGCAGATCGGTCAATCCAACATATTGATGTCATTGCGTCGAAATTGGAGTCTGGGCTCGCCGATGTTGTTGAATTCCTACCCATCGGAAGTGAGGGGATTACGCTTGCAATCGCTATCGGGGGTGATGGAACACTCATCCAGCACGGTAGAACACTCGCACAGCAAAATATCCCCCTTGTAGGCGTAAATAGTGGAAGGCTGGGGTTCCTTGCTCGATTTGATGTAGATTCGCTTATGGAATATCGCGAAGCCATCTTCACCCAATCACCAAAAATCCTCCAAGCCATGCTTCTGGATATTACGGTTGACGACCACCCACCAACTATTGCGATGAACGAAGCTATGATTGCAGCTGGCGCACCTTTCCGATTGGTAGAGCTCGGGATCACTATCGATGGGATTCCAGCTCCAACTCTTCGAGGCGATGGTGTCATCGTAGCAACACCAACCGGTTCAACTGCACATAACGCCTCTGTTGGTGGACCAATCGTAGACCCCTCGACAAACGCTTTTATCCTAACGCCTATCGCTGCACACTCTCTTGCTGTTAGACCAATTGTTCTTGACGGAAGCGCAAACATTTCATTTGAAATAATGCAAGCAAATGAAGGTACCTCACTCGTCATTGATGGGCAAGTGCATTGCACGATGAAGCAAGGCATGAAAATGCATGTCCAACAATCAAAGTACTCGCTTTCAATTGTCTTACACCCTTTACGCTCATATTGGAACACCTTAGTTGATAAACTTCACTGGGCAGCACATCCAGAACTACAAGAATAAACCGAATAACCAATGATTGATATTAAACAACTCAGAGAAAATCCACAACGTTTCATTGATGGTGCGTTAGAGAAAAACAGTACCGTCGATATCATTACGTTGCTTGATCTCGATGAGCAAAAGCGAATCTTTACAAGGCAACGCGAAGAACGGCGTGCTGAACAAAAAAAGATTTCAAAAGAAATCGGACCACAAATTGGTAAACTCAAAGGACAACTCAAAAGTGCTGACGAAGAAACCGTCGCAGAAATTCAAACGCAACTCAAGGAGCTCGAATCGAAACCGATTGCGTTGAAGAACGAAATCCAACGGCTTGATGATTCTATTTCTGAAATCGAACCAAGATGGAAAGATTTGCTCCTTCAAATACCTCAACCAGCAGACGATGATGTGCCCAAGGGATCCAGCGCTGACGATAATGTTGAACTTCGAACTTGGGCACCAGATGGATACAACCTCGACGAGTCCTTCGCCACAAACCGAGGCTTCAACCCAAAGACGCATCTAGAACTTGTAAAAGAATTAGAACTCGCAGACTTTGAACGCGGTGTAAAAATGTCTGGAACACGTCACTATATGATGTCGGGCAACGGCATGCGATTGCACCAAGCAATGCTTCGATTCGCATTTGATTTAATAACAAACGAGCACGGCTTTACGCCCATGTCTGTTCCAGTAATTTTGCGGGAAGAGTGTATGGTTGGCACTGGCTTCTTTCCAGCAGGCAGAGATCAGGCGTACCACATTGAAGAATCAAAACGCGGAGCTGGACATGATTTATACCTCGCAGGAACTGGCGAGGTTGGCCTCATGGGCATGTACGCAGATGAAATTATCGACAGCAACAAACTCCCAATTAAAATGGCAACTGTCTCAACTTGTTTTAGGCGGGAAGCCGGTGCCGCTGGGAGAGACACTGGGGGCTTGTATCGCATTCACCAGTTCGACAAGGTCGAGCAAGTAATCATTTGCAAATCCGACGAAGAAGAAAGTCGCAAGTGGCACAAAGTGATGCTCACGATTGTCGAAGAACTCCTCCAGCAATTGCAACTCCCCTACCGGCTACTGCAATGTTGCACCGCTGATTTGGGATCAAAAAATGCCGACATGATTGACATCGAGTGCTGGATGCCAGGAAGAGGCGAGCTTGACGATAACGGTCAACCAACAGGAGATTGGGGAGAAACGCATTCCGCTTCTCGACTGTACGATTACCAGTGCCGACGATTAAATATGCGATACCGAGGCGAAGATGGCACCACCATCTTTGCACATTCACTTAATAACACAGTACTCGCAAGTCCGCGTATTTTAATACCACTTCTTGAGATGCATCAACAACAAGATGGTTCCATCGCTATTCCTTCTTGTTTACAGCCTTACATGCACGGTTTAAAAGTGCTTGAATCAAGTGCAATAACTGCAAACACATGAACAAGCAATCTATTCCACTTGCCATTCGTAGGCACAGACTTGTTGCAACCGTTCGTAAAGCAATTGGCCATCAAGATATTGTCATTGGAGTAAGCGGTGGAGCCGATTCGGTCGCTCTTTTACTTCTTAGTTGCGCAGCAGCAATGCAAGAATCCGCCGACTTTAACGTCGTTGCTGCTCACATCAACCACGGCCTTCGCCCAGAAGCAAACGACGAACAAAAAACAGTTGAGCAATTATGCGCGTGCCTCGGCATTCAGTGTGAATCCGTACTTGTTAATGTACAACCGATTAATGGAAGCATTGCTGCTGGTGCAAGAGAAGCCCGTTACGAAGCGCTCAAAAAAATCGCGACATCTTTAAATATACAAACAGTTGCTGTTGCGCACCACGCCGAAGATCAACTCGAAACAATGCTCATGGCACTCTGCCGTGGCGGTGGCCTTCGAAAACTATCGGGTATTGCCGCTATAAGATCATTGAGTGATACCATCGACCTTCACCGACCCCTCTTGCATGTTAAAAAAAGCGAACTGCTGCAAATTTGTGAATTAGCAAAAATGCCATGGTGCAAAGACCCAACAAACCTTGATCCATCGACACCTCGAGGGCGTCTTCGTGTTGATGTAATTCCTGTCCTTCGGGAACTGTGGAGTTCCGCTGACAAGCACGCTGCAAATGCTTCAAAACTATTACATTCCGCTACCGATGCATTTCATGCAAACATTCCCGATGGGAATGAGTGGGATCGAGGACTACTCTCAGAACTACCAATACCTGTCATTGATGCAACGTTGCAACAAGCCATCGGTGAAACGGCTACATTTGAAACTATTCAATCCATTACAGAAGCTGTAGTTGACGAAAACATGCACGCAAGAACATTTCAATTATCCGATGGATGGCGAGCCACAGTTACATCAAAAAAAGTCACTATCATTCACTCGTAACTTGCTGGCCCTGCCATAACAACTTCACCCTTTTCGTTGAATCTATATGTAAGTGTTCCCCCTACACTTGAAACAAAAAAGGGCCCAACAGTTCCAGAAGCTACAAAAACAGAAGCACCGCCAGTCCCTGATGCATGGGTATTACCTACGCCCCGCTCGAAGGATGCGCACGTTGCATACTGCTCCCCATCTCTTCGTGCAAAGTGCACGTTCATACCATTTGTAAATTGCGCATTGCTTGAAAGTTGTTCTCCTAACGCTTCGCGCACTTCCACAGGGTCGTCCTGTGTCCAGTACACCGCGTTTGGGTTTCCCATATTTACAAAAAAAAGTTTTTCTACCGAAGAATCTGCATAGCTTTCTACTGTTGGAATACACATTGACACTTCAACTTCATTACAGTCTTCGCGAACAACGCATTGGCTAACGCCTGCTAGTGTTCGTATTACAAGTTCATTTTTCTCTACGAGTTTACTTCGAACGAGATGCAACGCAACGCATCGCAAACCATTTCCACACTGCTCTGCTTCTGTTCCATCCGCATTAAAAATTCGAACAAAAGCATCCACTTCATCGTCTTCTTGCACTAGTAAAACACCATCCGCCCCCTGTAATTGCTCGCGCAAACATAAAAACTGAGGGTCACCCTCGCCTAGATGCACTAAAAAACGGTTGCTCGCTCCGTGCATAAAGAGTTGTTGATGATAATTCAAATGAGAATTCCTAAAAGAAAGGATACAACAAGTGCAATTTTAAGAAAGAACACTTGCTTATTGATCGGTATTCCAGAAAAAGAACATCCAACAAGTGCCTGGATATCACGCTGTCTTGAAGTGATCGACCCATGCAGCAAATCTTTGCGGCTTGGGTTTATGCACTGCGTTTGTGCGATTGCGCCAAGCGCTGACGCAAGGGGACTCGCGCCTTCTGATGTGATAGATTCACTTCCAGACGCTGCTGAAAGAGCAACCGCAGCATACGCATCCGCTTGCTTCTCAAAAATTCTTGAGACAAGGATTATTGCTAACACCATGAGAACCAATTGCGATAGAAAAACAAATCCGCCTCCAATATCAAACCCCATAAGTAGAAGAACCTTGCTTGACAAAACCATAACTGTAATAGTTGTAAGAATAAGAAACGGTATGTGCCAATACTTGTGATGTCCAAATTCATGCGCGGTTACCGAACGTAATTCTTGTTGCGTTAGATTTGCAATGAGTTTATCCGTTAACACTATTGTTTTTGGTTGAAATATGGCTCCAATTGCAAGTGCGTTCATAATTCGATTATGAGTGTTCCAAACTAAAATGTTTGATCGGCGAACCCCCGCCATTTTGCCGATGTCCGAAATTGAAGAGCGTAGTTCGTAATTGCTCATCGGCTTCGCAGAAAGAATCTTCGCCATAAAGAACGGCGCAGACGCTAATAGTACAAGGAATGCGAGGAGTTCTATAATTTCAACATTTTCTTCTGAAACACCACACAGCACTGCAACATCACTTACCGCAAACAGGAAAAACACTGGTGCCAATAAAAGAACTATGTCCAGACGAAAACGATGGGACACCCATGACATTCTATTGGAAATAGGAGATGTCACAAACCATAAAGCGAGTAGCCAGAAGATGGCAGGAATTACAATGAAAAAGTCCTCAACAAAAAGCATATTCTGCGTGAGTTTTTGAACAAATATTGCCCACGAAAAAAAATAGACTGCTACAAACCAAGAGAGAAGTACAGCAAACGTAGCAAAAAGTAGCATCGCCTTCGCCTGTTTTGCAACTTGAACTGTCGCTATGAAAATAATTGGAAGAATAAGCAAAAAAACCATCAGCCAGATTAACTTTGGCGGGTGCATTGCTGCCGATGCATGATTCGCAACTAAAAGTCCAATGAGCAAGAATAAAGAAATCGGGCGAATCATCGAGTTATTGTTCCGACGTCTACAATCACTCCGCTGTGTCGATAATAATCCACATTCATTGTGTCTTTATCGACAAAGGTAAATACAAGGCAATTTGCCCTTGTGTTTTCTGCAAAATTTTTATCACCCATTCCAGGACCAGCGTGGTCACCATTGTGTAATTTTTGTGCATGAAAGTGAAAATGAAATAATGCGGTATACATCGCATCAAACAACTCTTGGGGGCTATAAAAAACTCGATCGTGGTATCGGATCTGTGGCTCAAATTCTAAAATTTCAAATCGTCCCTTTTCATCTAAAGCGATGACTCCGCCATACTCCGTCGACGTGTCAACGTTGTCTCGTTCTGCGTAATCAAATAAGTGCTCTCTAACTTGTGGGACATCGAGTGCAACCAATAACATCTCTAATGTCACCGCATCGCCCCATGTCAATGTATCTTTGTGTGTAGATAGTTTCTCACTTCGAGAGTTGTACTGTCCGCCACCTTCTGTCTCATTGTAATGCCGAACATCTTTTAGTTTTAAAGTAATTTGATCAACGATACTTTTCGTAGATCTTGTAAAAGCATCTTCCCCACCGTGCCTGAGTAAAGATACGGCGATTGGAATATCTCTCATTTCTATTTTACTTGTGCGCGCATAATTCAACTGCTTAAGAGCTTCTATTGCTTCATCCCAAAATGATTTGTACTCGGGTTTTGCAAGTTCTCGTATCCACAATATTTCCTCTCGCCTTTTTGGGACAATCCCTAACTCAAGCTTAGCACGTTGCAGGTCTTTAAAAAATAAATCATCGTTGCCAAATTTCGCTTGCTCGAGAAACTCTTTGAGTTGTTCTCTTTTGCCGAGCCGGTGCAGCAGTTCCCAACAACGAGTCCGATACCCTCTCTTTCTTGAATTTTCCATAGATTTAAAAATCAAGTTTGCGAGTTCCTCTTCGCCGTACATATGTTGCAATGCCTTCCATTCTGGGCGTTCCTTTTCTTGATGAATCACTGAATTTGGCGTTGCCCATGCACTTATTAATGCTTCATGAAGTTCGATGACACCCTCATCTGCTATCCATTGGCAAAGTTCCGTAAGCCAAGACCAATTATCGAGTCTTGGCAACTGTTGACGAATAATTCGAATCGTCCCCGTTTTATCTTCTGCCCACAGGCGGGATAACGCTTCTCTTCTGGCATCATTTGTATAACCAGGAACCCAAAGCATTCGCTGCAACTGGGTGTGGTATTTTTTATTTTCAACACCAATACTTTCATCAAGCAATTCCATCGCTCGTATATGAACACGTGATGGTCGCCCAGTTTCTTTTAGGATTGCGCTCGGATTGCTCATTGTCTGTGCGCTGCAGGAAGTCATGAGAATAACAAAAAGAAAAGTAATTCTGTACATCTTTACAGTGTACAGGTGCTAGCGGAAAAAACGAGTTCAGCGTACCATTTAGCTAGATGTCGAAAAAAGAGAGTCCAACCGAAAAAGAGCTCTTCACGAAAGTGAGTGATATTGTTGCATTGATTCGACCTTCTATCCAAGCCGATGGCGGCGACGTTGAGTTAGTTTCTGTTGATCAATCTGGGGTTGTTTCAATCCGATTTTTAGGCGCATGCATTGGGTGCCCATCCTTGGATATGACACTTCAATCCACAATTGAAACAACGTTGAAAAACCGAGTTGCGGGCATTACGTCCGTACGAGCAGTAGAGTAGGTTTTTTCGCAACATACTGTCGTTTCAGAGGTTGCGATGATTTTATGAGGGATTATCTGGCATTTCGTTCTACTTGTTGCTACCATGTAACCTGGTGGTTCACGTAGGCTGCGTGATATTTTTCAATTGAAGTGGCGACAGGAGGTTCGCAACATGCTTGTAATTACTCGAAGAGAAGGTGAAGAAATCGTTATTGGAGATCCAACAAACCCGCTTGGAGTGATCAGAATTGCTTCCATCAAGGGTGATCGAGTTCGAATTGCTCTGGATTTCCCACGCGAAGTAGCTGTGCATCGACGTGAAATTGCAGCTGAAATTGCTAAATCTGGCCCAGCAATCGCTGGAAAAATCCGACCCGCCTCTCTCGATTAATATACTTTTTTATTCCAAACTAGCCTATTTGCACGTATCGAAAACTGCACTAGCTCGCTTTTTTGGACATCTTCAAACTAAAAAAAATCCTCCAAGGGATTTATTTCTACTCGGATGAATAAATTATTACCTTGGAGGAGTTTTTATCTCCTCAGAGGAATTAATTTGGCTTAATGCCGTATTGGGTCTTGTGTAAAAAAAATGACCCGCGGCATGTGGTGGGTCATGCCGAGGGCCAAAAAGGGAAGGTGGTCGAACATTTCGTCCAACCGACTTGAGGAAGAGCTCTCGGCCCTTGAAGGAGCCGAGAACCATGACTGATTAGTACCGTGCGTCCGTGCTGGCACTTTCTCGCAAACAAGCCATCCTTGGCTCGTATCTTGCAGCCCTTGCTGCGTATATTTCAAGCAAGGTGCAATCGTCGTCCCTGACGCAGGCGCCCTTGCGACCCGAGCGTCCCTGCTCGGGTATAGAAATCTGTGTTTGTTGGTGTACGACGAATTTCATCATGTACGCCCCCTGCTTTTTCGAACTCGAATCATTATTTCTCGAAGTTTTGAGAGATTCTCGTCCCTCACAGGACCCCATTGCACGGCATCGACTACTTCGAGGTGATCCCGCACTCCAAGAATCACCGCTTGGCGCGATATTCCTGCAAGTGTCAGTAACATCTCTGGCAATCGAATTCGCCCCTGCTTGTCTATTTCGAGTCGTCTTGATTGGGAAAACAAGACTTGCTCGAGATCCATTTCGTCCTCGTCCTGCAATAAGGATTGCTCGATAGTGCTTGCCCTGGATTCGAATGTGGCCTCTGGCCAAAGCCAAATTGATGCGTTGGGGCCTGGGGAAGCATAGACGATGCTGGTCCCGTGATCCGCTGCAAAAGCAAGTCGCATCTCCGTTGGAATAGAGATTCGCTGCTTTTCGTCGATAGATCGTTCTGTTTCGCCTGTGAATAACATTGTGTATGCTCTGGTTCTTCATTACCAATCGCCCCCACAGTACCCCACCTTTCCCCATTTTGCAACACTTTATCAAAAAAAGGTGAAGTTGTTTGTTCTCGGACGTTGCTTTTTCTCCACTGCGTGGCACCCTAAGTACTGTAGGCACAGTATGTTCTGGTGGTTTATCGTCTACAATTTCAATATGGCGAATACGCAGATTCATCCACATCTAATCCACAATGCATTGCAGCAGCTACCCTCCGCAATGTTCGTTCTCACATGCGCCCACGATAAGCGTAGAGACGGCATCATGACGAGATGGGTCCAACAGTGCAGTTCAGACCCACCGATGCTCGTTGTTGCAATTCCAAAGGGTCAGCCAATTGAGCCAATGCTCCGAGATGCCCGAGCGTTCGCCCTCTGCATGGTTCCAGCAAACGACAGACGCGCCCTGCATTTGTTTGGCAGCGTACACGAGAGAGACGAAGATCCATTTTTATCTATTACAACAATAACCGCAAAAACAGGCATGCCGATTCTTCCGGAATCTCGCATCTGGTTTGATTGCAAACTGGATGGGCACTTATCTCCCGAAGCTGATTGCAGGCTGTACCTTGGTCAAGTTTTAGCTGCGCATGTCGAACTTCCAAAACGAACAAAAGAATCTACCGAGCCAATTACACCGCCGATACATGATCGTCGAAAGTCCCCCCGCTCAACTCCGGCAACATCAACTACAACGTAAGAGTGCGTTCGCTGAAATCCGTTGCAAAAGCCCTTCTATAAAACGAGATGGAGCAGCAATCGACCGTACGCTCGCGTTTACTTCTGATGCTCTCGTGCCTGCTCGATGTATACCACGAATACTATCTATAATCCAACTGCTCACATCAATACTATCGCGTGCCCAAGCAATGTTCGAGCCCAATGTTGGAACACTATGTACTGGGTGCGTGCATTGCGCTGCAATCGGTACATGTTCCCAAGCAGCCTTCAGAACATCGAGCACTGTGCTAGTTGTGTCAAAGGAAACTGCATTGGGTGCCCAAACACAATCAGCATGAACAAGCACGTCAATTGAACGAAGTCTGGCGGGGGTACTGATGATGCATTTTCCAAGTCCTCTTTTTTTGGCTTCGAGCATCAATCGCCCTCGATATGCATAGTAGGGAGGCAAAATAAAAACTAGTTCCATCCCAGTGCTATGCATTCGAAAGACCATTTCTAGTATTTCTTGCCAAGAAGCCCTGTTGCCAACGACATACACAAATCGATTCGTTTTGTCTATCTGTAATTCATCTTCCACAATAGACCGATCAGCTACGCATGATGTCGGCTCCACGCCAATCAACGGCTCGGCAATTACATTGCTATTGATTCCACTATCAACCAAAATATCTGAGCCGCGCCAACTCGATGGAATAACAGCGAAATCAATTGAACTACGCGAAACCGAGTGATGTATCCCATCCACAAATCCAATTTTTCTAACGGAAGTTTCAAGCCCGCACAACATAGTTGTTGCGGACCATCCCCATGCGATTACATTCAGAAGATTACCTTCCGAATGTAACTCGATTAATCGGTTCACCCTTGAAGCAAGCGTTTTCGATACATCCATGGGACCCGGCACAGATCCTAACACAGGAATCCCGCATGACCGCAAATGCTTCGTTTCTACATTGCCACCAATAACAAGTGTTTTGTGTTGACCACCGACCTGTTGCTGCGTCAATCTAACAAGACCCATTATTTCTGGAGAAGTCAGAGGATCTGAAGGAGCAACTATATGCAACATCTGCATATATTACTTCCGATTCAACTGTTCACCAAGGCGACCAATGTTGTGATCATAAAACACTTTCGCAATAGAATCGCCAAGTTCTACCGCAAGTTCTGCTGCCAACTTTCTATTCTCGCTATCAGATGTGACGCGGTGTGGGTTTACACGCTTAAGATTTGCCGAAACATAGTCCGCAGCTTTATCTATTGGAAACAGCCGTTTGTTTTCAACTGAATTAATGACTCGAATACTACAACTAGCTACTGGGTTTGCCGTTTGGCCATCATTCGTCAATCCAAAAGATTCCATTTCAACATAAATCACAACCTCAGCGTCAACGAGTTTCCCAAGCTCTGCAATGGGGAGCGGCTGGTTGTATTTATCATTCGAAGCACTTGCTCGCATAATATCTTTTGGAGAAACTATCGTGGTAACAAGTTTGAGCGCTAATAGTTCCTCTGTAATTTTGTCTGCAATTACCAATCGGAGTCTACTCGGATGCATGACATTTCTTTGATCATCGACAAAGACGACAGTCCTAACATCTTCAAGTGTATATTTTGCTTTTTGCTCAGGATCCGATGAGATGATGTAAGAAACACCCGCGGCTATATTGCAAGAAGACAAAATAAGGTAACTGCAAAAAGCAAAAATAAGTACAACTATTTTCATGCGTCAAGTTCCGGACGATATCGGTCGGGATGTTTAGGCTCTATATGACGATAGAAAAGCCAAGAAGTTTGTTTAATAAATTCAGCAAGTAGCCCACGCTCTATATCTGATTCTTTTGCTTCTTCGTGACTCAGTACGCTTGGCCGTGTCGGAAAATTTACCGTAACTAGAAATGTTTCTTCGTAACCGTCTTGCTCATAACTGTTTGCTTCAATGATTCCAATGGTTGCCGAGCACTCCCCTTCCCAAAGCCACTGATTGCCCGGCGGTGTCAGCCGGTACTCTTGCAAATCAATAAAAATAACACAATCAGCATTCAGTGATTTTGTAATCTCCGTTGTGGGCATAGCGCTCCATTGCGGCGTTTCGAATTGCCACTGTGCAACTGCGCCGGGGTGAACAACTTTTACCTCTTCACCAAATTTTGCAATTCGACCTGCGATTGCCTCAGCAATTAAGTTAGAGATTCCTGGATGTTCGTAATGCACTGACAAATCCGTATCTATCACGACGGCAACCGTCTTGCCTTTCAGATCATACTCGGCATATTTTTCAATCAATTTTTGATCTTCGTGCGCTTGAGCCATCGAGCCACCAAATGCAAACATAGAACAGCCAGAACCAACCAAGATATACAAAAAACTAATGAGATATATAAGAATTCGAATCATAAAACGCCTCTGTGTAAAAGGATTTTAAACACCCACGACAAAAATGCCAGTGATGCGAGCACAATTAATACTTTTGTTGGCGAAAAACGATAGAGGAGCCATTGGAAGGAGTAGCCTGTCAAAGCAGTCACAAATCCACCAATTGCGACCAGCCCGGCTGCAAAGGCAAGCAACATCCCTAGCGGCTGAGACATAAACGCGCTTGAGAGCTGTCCACGGACGGTATGGCTCCAAGCAGTTGTCATTCCACAAGTCGGGCATGGAAAATCCGCGGCAAGAATCCACCCACACGTCGGCAATCCAAGTTGCTGATGCGTGCCTACGCCATCCGTAGAAGGTGAAAGCATAGCCGCTAGACCAAGCAAGACCGCAGCGACCAAGCCTATGCCAAAAGCGTGCAACCGCCGAGATCGCTCGGATTTCACCGGCATGCATATATCCCTATTTGAATCTTCAATGCTCACGTCTGGTACAGCATACCCTCCTTGAGATTCGATGACAATACGTTCGAATTGACCCTCTATTCGTCCAAAGAAACTGAGGATTATTTATTTAAAGGGGTACAGAATTTGCCAAGTTGCCCATCGACTTCAATATCCGTAAGAAGATGCATTCGTAATCCGGTCCCATACAAGTCCGAAACCGAAACTGCATCACTCGTGAAAAGATGTTGCACGGGTGGCGTTGTCGTGTCAATGCATAATCCACCACAAGCCATTGCGAGCAATTCATGGTGTCGAGCTGCCCACGCTGAAACTATAGAGATGTCTCGGATATTTTGGGCATCAGCCAAAATATGTAAACAACCACTCGAATCAACGGCTAACTCAATATGTTCGTGCTCGGGGCAACGCGGTGTTATTGCAAGCAAACCATCAACGTACGAAGCATAGGTTGTTGTTTCATTTGCAACGATAGTTGTGTTGATTCGCTGATCAGTAGATTCAGGTTGAATGACAGCTTCACTTGCAACTTCGGTCAATAGTTCAGGAATAACAGGAACTGCTGGTTTAGCAACACGAGTTGTTGTTGGGCATGCCTCTTCAGTTGTTTCGCCATTTCGAATTCTTCCCAATAAATCAACAACATTGCTTCCTCGAGGGAAGGAAACTTGCGATATAACTTTGGTTGAACTTCCCATTGCTGGAAGTGCCGTTCCAACTTCAACGTGTACACCTAGTTGATGATGCGCCGTTTGAACTATTCGAGTTGCAGCATCTGTAGCTGCTTTTTCTTCAGCGCCAACAATTACAAGTTGTATGTTTGGCAATTCATTGGCATCGCCCGAAGTTGTAATTAAGCCCTTTAGCAATCGATAGGCACCGACAACTGCTGCTTGGTCTGCTCCTGAGAGCAATGTGACTCGATCAGCGTCGCAGTGCAGCAATGATGTTGGGTCAGCATCTGTTGGAGGCTGAATAACCCAGTGGATATTCGGGGCATTAATTTTCTGCAGTACATCTTCCATCGAAACGCAGCTAGTCACATCGAAATTACCTTGACCAAGTACCGCAACATCGATTGTATCTTCATGCATTCGTACAAGGATTGATGTTCCTTGCGCAGCTTCTCTCCCGGCGTAGGGGACTAACCAAAGACCACCCTGCACTGGCAAATGAGCTGGCAGTAGTAACTCTATAGAGGTTGTAACGTCATCATTCTCACATGTCGTGAACAGCGCAGCGAGTTGTGCATATTGTTCAGAGCTTGGCGGCATCGAGATTCTCTTGTGGCATTATTCTCCCCACAACTGGTGAGTCTTCCGTAGATTCAGTGAAAGCGCCAACTCTTCTTGCCAGTTCCGCTGCACGTCCTTCACTTCCTGCCGTTACTTCAACAAGTGGCGCAGGTGGAACATATATTTCCTCAAGCCACGAAACAAGTGCTTCAAAATCTCGTTCAGCTTCGCTGTCTGGCGCGAACGTAATCACAGGTTGACCAAAACTCGCAGCTTCACGAAGCGTTTCATGATCGCGAATGACTGTCGGAGCGACTTCAGGTGCGAAAGATTCCTGTAACGAAGCGAGGAGTTTTCTTGCAAGTGGGGACGAACGGTGAATCGACGGAATAATTCTGCATGGAAGTGGTTTGCCAATTCTTGCAATAAGGGCATCGATTGTTTTTCTTTGCCTCCGCGCGCCACGCAACGAAAAGTATCCAGTTTCAACCGGAATTAATGCCTCGGTTGCTGCTCGAAGTGAGTTGTACGTCAACAATCCAATATTTGGAGGGCAATCAATGACGCATCGATCAAAATCGTTACTCCAAAGTTTCAGCAGACCTTCCAATCGGCGGTCGCGATCGGGCATTGTCTGAAGGCTGCCACCTGGCGCTTCAAGTGCCGAGAGCATCATCGTGCTTGGTGCAAGATGTAGATTTCGCGTTATTTCCCACAGATAAGACTCTTTATCGAGCGTCTCATCGTGTGGCGAAATCATGGCATCGCCGATATGCCGTTCTATTTGTTCTTCGGGGACACCCAAACCTGCGGCGCAGTGTGACTGGGGATCCATATCGATTAATAACGTCCTAAGACCTCTGCGAGCGTAAACAGCAGCAACATTTATTGATGTTGTTGTTTTCCCACAGCCCCCCTTTTGATTAATAATTGCAAATGTACGCACAAGAATCCTCTCTGGCTCCAAAAAAGAAGCAACAATTCTTTATCGGAACCGTTGGCTCGTTTCCTTGAGAAAGAGACAGGGAGGTTGATGGGCAAATTATGAAGAAGTTACGCCAACAGAAGCCCAAGCGAGCAATATTGCGTTCTTGTCAACATCATCGACGATCATCGCGCCATCTTTGGATGGAAGCACGAGGCGATTGCACGAATCGATAACTTTTTTATCTTTCTGCATGAGACCCATTGCATCTTCAAGTTGGATGGGCATAGGCAGCCTGGTGGGTAAGCCTATCGAAACAAGAAGTACGCGGATTTGATCAACAAAATCGGCGTCAATCATGCCAAGGGCTTCGCTACACGAACAAGCTGCACACAAGCCAATTGAAACTGCCTCGCCATGAAACAGCCCCAACTCTTTCATTGGTTCGATTGCATGTGCAAATGTGTGCCCCAAATTAAGAAGCGCCCGAGAGCCAGCCTCTCTCTCGTCTTTTGCTACTACTTCTGCCTTAATTGCAACGCTCTGAGTTACGAGTTCAATCAGAACTTCTTCATCACGATTGAATATTCCATCGTGATTCTCTTGAATGAAAGATATCACTTCTGGATGCCCAAGCATTGCATGCTTCACGCATTCAGCAAGTCCACAACGGAGCTGTCGATCATCAAGCGTTTGTAACGCTGACACATCAGCGACAACCAACCTTGGTTGCCAAAATGAGCCCGCTAAATTTTTACCTAATATTGTTGTGCCATCTGGACGCTTCGTTGGCAAATTGATTCCAGTTTTTCCGCCAACCGATGCATCAACCATGGCCAACAGTGTTGTTGGAACTTGTATCAACGGTACACCTCGAAGGTATGTCGCAGCTGCGAATCCACCAACATCTCCGGTAAGACCACCGCCAATTGAAATAACAACAGTACCCCGATCACACCCTTGGTTGAGCATAGAGGACCAAATGCTATCAATTGTATCTGCTATTTTGTTTGATTCAACAGCTTCAAGCGCGTAGTGGTCTGTTTTACAAGCAAACGAATCCATTGCAATTTCACCATGCGTGGCTTCGACATTTGTATCAAGCACAAAGAAAAACTGTGATGCGGAGAGTACATCCTGCACTAAACAATTAAGTTCGGGCAAGATGTTGGAGCCGATGAGTACATCATACGATCGCTCTTGAAGAGAAACTTGAACTCTATTCATCTATCGCCTTCCGATTGTTGGTGCATTGCTGCAAGTGCTTGGGATGCGTCTTCTGGCAATTCGCCTGCATTCTCATTCGCCGCACTAATTACTTCTTCTGTTTCAATAGATAGTTTTTGTTTTTGATATTTCTTATTTGTTCCAAGTCGAGAAAGAACAAAGACAATAACAGAACCAAGTGCAACTATTGGCAACAGAATAAAAAGGAGAGATGCTTCTGAAGAAGTTGCAAGGATTGGAATAACAATCGAAGACGTCACAAACGTAGGGTACATTCTGAACCGCTTGTCGCGACCCTCCATTTCAATCGTTTTGTAAAACCTTGCAGGAACTTGCAATCGCATTCCTTGTTGAAGTTGCGATTCCCCAACAACATACAAGCAAAAAGGTGTGCCTTTTGAATTTCTGATAAACCATTCTTCAATTCCGTCCCAAGGTTCTTGGAGTCTATTTCCTTGTTCAGCAACGCCTTGAAGTGAAAATACTCGCCCTCTTGCACGGCTTGGATCCTCCATAATCCAATCGAGCCCCTGCGCATGCTCTGCGAGAATAGTGTCATCCCAGACCAGTACGTCCTCCACAAGTGCTGCAAAGCCCTCGCCTAAGGAATCTGAGCCATCAACAACGGTTTGTAGGCGTTCCATCGCACCAACGCCAAGTTGCCTCTCTTCATCGGAAGGTGAAATGAGGCACAAAAGGAGTGTCTGAAGAATGAACATTTTCTAAGGATACACGCAGCAGCAATCCCGCGAGTACGGTATCATTCCTCGCCGTAGGTCCCATCGTCTAGCCAGGTCAGGACACCAGGTTTTCATCCTGGGAACAGGGGTTCGAATCCCCTTGGGATCATTAAAAGTGGAGTTTTCATCATGATTCAAGTGCTCACGATCATTCTTACCTCTGCTTCGGCAGAATACAAACCCATTGATATTGCTGCTGCGTCCTCCCTTACGTTTACGTATACCGAAGAATTGCTTGCTGAGCAACCAGTCAAAAACTCCGAGGGTACACCCTTATCTGTTTCTTCCTCCGTTTGGGGCAACGAAGGAACTTGGCGTTGGGGACTTCAAGCGGGCTACGCTAAGGATTTCAAACATTCAGAAAATACCCTTGTTGATTTTGGGGTTGAATTTGAATATTTTGTCGCCAATAACCTCAGCCTCGATATGGGGTTAGCTGGGATTAGTATTGATCAAGAGGGTAAAAATACGCGCGGGCTTAACGCCACGCTTCAATTACGGTGGCATTGCATCACAGAGGATCGCTGGTCCTTTTTCCTTGAGTGCGGCGCTGGCTTGTTGCAAACGAGCAATAAAGTGCCTTCTGAAGGTTCATCTTTCAATTTTACTCCACAAGCTGGGCTAGGCTTTACGTTCGATATAGGCAACCAAGCGAGGTGGATGATTGGGGCGAAGTGGCATCACATTTCAAATGCCAATACGCATAGTTCAAACCCAGGTCGCGACTCCGGAATGGTTTGGACAGGCATTTCATTTCCATTCTAAGAACGTGCGTCTTTTTAGGTTTTTGGTTTGTCTCATCAGACGAACGGTTAAGCATAAAAAACAATCCCGCAGGTCGTTAATCTGAAAGCACTTGGCCTGGCAACATCGCATTGCTATCCAATACTTGAGCCAGACCGACCACCCTGCCATAGCGGCAAAAAAAGTATTGCACGTTGGCCTAAGGTATTACCCGTCAAACTTTGCCAGAGCAAGTGAAACGTTATGTCCACCGAATCCGAAAGAATTGTTCAAAGCAACTTTTATCTCGCGTTCCTGTGGTGTATTCGCGACAAAATTCAAGTCAAAGCCATCGTCGGGATTGTCAAGATTAATAGTTGGTGGCATTACACCCTCATTGATTGCTTTTACAACCGCTATTGATTCAACGCCACCAGCTGCACCAAGCGTATGGCCGGTGCATGATTTTGTTGAACTCATTGCAAGGTTGTATGCATGATTACCAAAAAGAGTTTTAACTGCATGCACTTCAGCTGCATCGCCAAGTGGGGTCGATGTGCCGTGAGCATTTATGTAATCAACTTGGTCAGTATTAATATTTGCATGTCGAAGCGCAGCTGTCATCGCCGCTTTTGCGCCTGTACCTTCTGCATCTGGTGCCGCAATATGAACGGCATCACCAGTAATTCCAAATCCTACTATTTCTGCAAGAATGGATGCACCGCGAGCCTTTGCGTGTTCTAACTCTTCGACTGCCAAAACTGCTGCGCCTTCTGCAAGAACAAACCCATCTCGGTCACGATCAAAGGGTCGCGAAGCAAGCATTGGTTCATCGTTCCGTGTCGAGAGCGCTTTCATCGCAGAAAATGAACTTACGCAAACAGGACAAACTGCTCCTTCTGCTCCGCCAGCGAGTATGAAATCTGCTTGGTTCATCGCGATAAACATATACGCCTCTGCAAGCGAATGTCCACCTGTCGCACAAGCAGTTGCAGGTGCAGAATTCACGCCGCGCAAGTTAAAACGAATAGAAACGTTTCCTGCAATAGCGTTCACCATAAGTTTAGGAACAGTAAAGGGACTAAGTCTTCGAGGACCTTTTTCCTTAAGCACGCCTGAAAAATGTTCAATTGTTTGTATTCCGCCAACACCAGAACCGATGACAACACCACGTCGATAGGCGTCGCCCTGCTCCCAATCTAAACCACTATGTTCCATCGCTTCGATTGCTGCCCATAATCCGAGTTGCGCGAACCGATCGGTTTTTTTAATCTCGCTGTTATCCAATTTATCAGCAGGATTCCAATCGTGTACCTCGCCCGCAATACGAGAGGGCCATCGATCATCTTGTTCAAAAGCTGTAATTGGACCAACCCCAGAACGTCCTTCAAGCAAGCCAGACCATGTCGAATTAACATCGTGACCTAAATTTGAAATGGCTCCGAGGCCCGTTATTACAACGCGACGTTGAGAGTTTGATGTCATACCGTAACTCAGTATTATTCAGCGCCAGATGCGCCAGCGATAAAATCAACCGCGCTTCCAACTGTTTGAATTTGTTCTGCTTTGTCATCAGGAATTGATGTCGAAAACGCATCTTCAAGTTCCATCACCAATTCAACGGTGTCAAGACTATCTGCATTCAAATCATTTGCGAAACTAGATTCTAGTTTCACTTCTGCTTTATCAACTCCAAGTTGAGTTGAAACGATATCGATTACTTTTGCTTCAATTTCTGTACGGGTCATCGTAGGTATCTCCTTAAAAATCCGGGACTATCGCGGATGTCGGTATTATATCACGGAGTCGAATCGCTGGGCACACCGCAGCGATTCCCTCTTTTAGCAGGTCAATCCGCCGTCAACGACAAGGACCTGCCCAGTTACGTAGCCTCCGCCTTCGGATGCTAAAAACGATACTGCAGCAGCAATTTCTGAGGGCTGACCATACCGTCGTAGCGGAACAGAGTTCTCAACGCCTTTTCTAATTTCATCGCCAAGCACCGCTGTCATATCAGTTTCAATAAAACCGGGGGCAATTGCATTTGCAGTAATACCTTTTGAACCAAACTCTTTTGCGATAGTCTTGGTAAGACCGACCAATCCTGCCTTTGCAGCAGCGTAATTCGCTTGACCAGCATTTCCGTTTAAGCCAGTTACCGAAGTGATGTTTATCATCCGACCCCAACGTCCCCGCATCATAGGGCGCGCAGCAGCTTTGCAGCCGGCAAACGCTGCTTTAAGATTCACATTGATGACAGCATCAAAATCTTCTTCGGACATTCTAAGCATCAAACCATCTCTCGTCATCCCTGCGTTGTTCACAAGGACATCGAGTCGACCGTACGTTTTAACTATTGCTTCGATCGTGGCTGTATATGCAGTGGAATCTAACAGATCGCAAACATGCGAACTCGCCTGCCCACCCCCGCCTTCAATTTCAGCTTGAACTTGCGCGAGCGCTTCCGCGTTCCGGGCGATTAGTGCGACGTTGAATCCGTCTTCTGCAAGTTTTGTTGCAATAGCCCGGCCAATTCCACGGCTTGCACCTGTAACAACAGCAATTCTACTTTCGTCTACGTTATTACTCACGATTACTCCCTACTAGTACGTTAGTCTAAAGGTCCACCTGGAGCCGTTGGAGCGCCAGGGCTTGGGTTCGGTCCTGGTCCTGGTCTTGGTCGACCGGAACCTGTTGATTCACTAGAGCCTGAGGTTGAACCACCAAAAATAGTGTATGAAGAATCATCATCTGGTTGATTCGCGATTTCAATCATCTCTTCTTGAAGTTCAAAAAAGTTTGTCAACCAATCGCCACGCAAAATGTTTGCAAGGTTTGGCGGTGTTTGCGCTGCAGCAAAGGTGAATGCACCACCACTTTTTGTTAGATACCAAACCTGCACCTGATAGTCCATGCCAATTTCATAGACACCCATCAAACATTGGCGACCATCTGGGCTTGAGCCGATTTGTATAGCAACATTTGAAACGTCATCCATTTGCGAGGCTAGTCCATTCTTAACCATTTCGTCAAGTGAAATCTGATCCATTTCTGGAAGAACTTTTTTCAATGAGACTGTATCAACGTTCAACATAGCGTTGAAGAATTCCAATATTGCAATTCTAGAAGGTTCATCTTTTGGCGCTTCTTCCTCCTCCAATTTCACACGTGGGTCGATTGATAGTTTGTTCATCAAAACTTCTATCGTTTTTGCCTTTGGTTTAGGTGGTGGTGGTGCTTTAACAACTGGCTTTGGCGGTTCAACAACTTCTTCAGTGCAGCCATTACCCAACGTTGAGAAACCAATCAAAAGCATTGCAATTATTGTGATTTTACGTAGGTTCATTGTGTGTTTCTACCTTCACGTCTCGAGTTATACGTCGCATGAGTCCACGTAGGACGCCGCTTGGAGCAAGTTCATGCCAACTGCACCCATCATACCGCGTTGCCATCTTGCTGCAAGATTGTGCCCAACGGACTGAGTCGGTTATTTGGTCAACAAGCCGATCGGCAATGGCTTCTGGTGTATGCAATGCAGCTGTTACATTCGACCAAACATCGATTTCTGGTGTGTTCAACATTGCCTCTGCAAGTGCTTGGCGCATGCCCTCTGCTGCAGGCGCCATAAACGGTGAATGAAACGCACCCGCGACAGATAACGGCGTTGCTCGAACACCTTTTTCTTCTGCGAGCGTTGCAACACGTTCGCATGCAGAAACCGATCCACTCAAGACGGTTTGTCCGGGAGCGTTAAAGTTTGCAGCGACAAGAATTTCATCGCCCTCTCTTGCTTCATCACAAAGTGCGAGGGCCGCTTCATCGTCACCCATCACGGCGACCATTGTGCTTTCTTTTGCTTCGGCTGCTGCTTGCATAAGTTGTCCACGCTTTGCGACAAGACGCAAACCATCGGCGAATGAAAAGACACCAGCAAGATGAAGCGCCGTGTACTCGCCAAGCGACAACCCAGCTGCTGCAACCATCTCGCCTTCAAGCCCCTGTTCGCGAAGACCATGCCACGACGCAACCGAGCATGTATAAATTGCTGGCTGACTTATGTTCGTCTTGTTAATTTCACCACAGGGATCATTGAAACAAATTTCACTCAGTGGCAATCCAAGTGCGTTACCAAGAACTGCATCCGCTTCTTCAAAAATTGTTTTTGCTGCAGGCGAAGCATCAAACCATGCTTTGCCCATACCTGCTTTTTGTGCGCCTTGTCCCGGACACAGTGCAACGAGTTTTGGCATTGTTAAATTCTCCAAGCGCTGCTTGCCCATGTAAGCCCACCGCCAAAAGCGAGAAGCACGATGACATCGCCTCGATTAATTTTTCCATCTTGCCAAAGTTGATCAAAGCAAAGCGCAGCTGCGCCTGCGGAACTATTTCCAAAGTGACTGATGTTTTTATACACTTTTGCGTCATCGAGTCCAAGTTTTTTTTGTGCGGATTCGATGATGCGCATGTTTGATTGGTGGCAGATAAATTGACTTACGTCATCTGGCGTCAAGCCCGTTTCTTCAAGGAGTGTTTCTGCAATTTCCTGGAATGTCGTCACAGCAAACTTATAAACTTCCTTGCCACGCATACGCAAATTCCCGTATGTTGTTGTAGCAGTATCTCCCTCAACAACTTCTTCTTCACACGAGGGAATATACAACGCTGGCCACGGCTCGCCATCTGCGTTCATGGTCTGAAAGAAACAACCAATTTCTGGGTCGTCGCATGTTTGCAAAATGACTGCGCCTGCGGCGTCACCAAACAAAATGGAAGTGCCGCGATCAAGTGGGTCGGTCAATTTGCTCATTGCATCACAACCAATAACGGCGATCGTATGTTGCCTGCCGCTTCGAATCAAACTGTCTGCAAGGTTCATCGCATACACGAAACCAGAACATGCCGCAACAATATCAAATGCACCAGCGGGCGCAGCGTTCACTTCATTTGCAACACGACAAGCATTTGACGGACACGTCATTTCAGACGTCACCGATGCACAAATAATCAGCGAGAGGTCGGAGCCCTTCATGCCTGCATTATCCAGTGCTTTTTTCAGTGCGCGGGTTTGCAACTCAAACGTACCCTCATCCTCGCTGCAGTAATGCCGTTCAATAATACCAGTGCGTTGTTCAATCCACTCGACGTCGACGTCAAAGCGTTTTGCCAACTCTTCATTACCAAGAATATTATCTGGAACAGCAGAGCCCGTACCAACAACACGAACACCACACGGCTTGAACGTTGTCATGCAACACTCACTTCTTCTGAAATGGTTGCGAGTTGTTCAATAATATGTTTGTTTACACCGGCAGTCGAGAATTGCTTTGCGCGAGTAATCGCGTTTGCAATTGTTCGTGCTTCCGAACTACCGTGACAAATCATGCTGATGCCGTTCACGCCAAGAAGTGGTGCGCCACCATATTCGTGGTAGTCATAATCAGCGTAAAACTTTTTCATAATTGGCTTGAATGCTTCGGCAAGTTTTGGATCTGCTTCTGCGACATCACGAGCAATTTTTGTTAGCAATCCAGTTGCAAGACCTTCGGCAAGTTTGATGCTGACGTTTCCGACAATGCCATCGGTGATGACCACGTCTGCGCCGCCGTCAAAGAGCGTTCGCCCTTCGATATAGCCAACAAAGTTGATGTCTGGAGCAGCGCGAAGCATGTCTCGAACGAGTTTAAGGTTGCTTGTGCCCTTTTGTTCTTCGCCGCCAACATTCATAAGTGCGACTCGGGGATTATCGATACCAAGAATTTGTTTTGCGTAGATTTTCCCCATTACGCCATACTGCGCAAGGTGAATTGGTTTTGGTTCGATGTTTGCGCCGACGTCAATGAATGCAACGGTTCCTGCAAATGTTGGAACTGCCGCTGCAATGCCGGGTCGGTGCACACCCGAGAGTCTTCGCAAGTACATTTGACTTCCAGCGACAAATGCACCGGTGTTACCTGCGGAAATAACTGCGTCAAGTGGGTTTTCTGCTTTTTGCGAACCGTCTTTGCACATCACAACAAGCGAGCTATTTTGTTTGCTGCGAACGGCATCGACTGGACTTTCATCCATTGAAATTGTTTCGGTTGTTCCGACTACTTCAACTTTGGCTGGACCAAGGGTTGTGTTTTCAATACCCTCGCGAATAATTTGTTCGTCGCCGTATAAAACAACAACGTCATCGACTTCTAGTTGTGCGGTTGCGGCAAGGGCACCCTCAAGAATAGGATCGGGCGCAAGATCGCCCCCCATCACATCAATGCCAATTCGCATGAATGGTTACGCCTTAGTAGCTTTTACTTGAAGACCCGGCCGTACGTACCCGCAGCTTGGACATGAACGATGTGGCAAGCGGTTGCTGCCACAATTTGGGCAGAGCGCTAAGTTCGTGCTGTTGAGTGCGTGGTGTGAGCGACGCTTTCGCTTTCGTGCTGGGGATGTTCGTAGTTTTGGGAGCATCGTTCTATACCTTCTTCAAAAAACGAGCCCTCCGCGACTATGCGTGGCTCTGGAATGAATGCGGAATTGTAGCAAAAATGGGAAATCACCGCCACCTCATTGCAAATATACCCGTTTTTAGCATAATTTGGCTCAGAGCCGCATTATTCCAAAACATCCTTAGCGCAGTTTTTCTTTTTTGAGAAAATGGCTCCGTAGGAGAGTTTATTTGATCATTTCCCCAATGTGGCAAC
The DNA here is from genome assembly GCA_014238785.1 of Phycisphaerales bacterium. Lineage (GTDB taxonomy): Bacteria > Planctomycetota > Phycisphaerae > Phycisphaerales > SM1A02. The sequence continues at coordinate 43,905 of JABAAL010000008.1, forward strand.
AATTCGCACATCGCTCGATACAGACCCTTTATAAATCAACAGAATGCAATCATTGCGTTAAAGGCATATCCATTGGATACACCGAAACTCGATGTCAAAGAGTTGGCTGATTTGAGCAGCGCTTCACAAGAATGATGTTTCAATGCGCTCGCTATTAACTCGAGGGTATAAAATGTAGCCAATCGCCGAACAAGAATTCGAGGCGGGCGGCAAGCAGTGCAATACGACCCATCACGGTGTAGCCAAAGGAAGCACCGAATGTAATCATAAGGAACCAAATACCAACGCGCGCTGTCTTGCCAACAAGACCCTTGTGCTCTATCGAGAAGAAGAAGTAGATCATCGCAGACAACGTCGCAACTGTCAGTAAAATTGCGTTAAACGTCGGCCAGAATTCGAAACCACCTTCGCCTGTAATCCAAAGCGGAACAATACCCGCTTTAATTTGCGCAACAAGGTCCGCTTCAACATACCCAATCATTCGGTATCCAGCAGTAATACCAATAAAGAATGCAATTGGCCATCGGCTAATCCAACCGCCACTTGGCATAAGTTGGAAGAGCAACATGATGATTAAAATCGCTGGAATAATGTAGAGCCACTGGAATCCGCCCGAAGCATCCATACCCGGCAATGTCCAACTTTGCACAAGTACGGGGAATAATTTCGCAAGCAAGTTCGGAACGAACACATCCCAAAGACCAATAACCATCACATACCCTGCCGAGGTTCCGACAACCATCGCTTCAGCAAACTTGTACGCAGGGTTATCGCCAACGAGGAACGATAAAATGAATAAGGTAAAGATTGCGGAAAGCCACAAACCAATTGTGCGCGACCAACTTAAACTTGCTTCGCCGCTGTCGATTACTTCCTGCGTAAGCTCACTATCTGGAACAACGTTGTAAGTTGTCCATTCAATGTCACCAGCAACCGGCGTTTGGGTAGTACTGTATTTTCCGTCAGCGTCCGCGGTGAATGCATGTTGTTCTGGCGTGATCCATACCTGACCGGTACGCGAAGTTGTCATACTCCAAACAAGCATGATTGCGCCAATCACAAAGATTATGCCCCAAATCAACGCGTTTGATTTTTTTGGTGTATCAGTACTCATGCCTGACCTCGCTTTCGACTCATAAAGAAAATCCAGTTACCAACGAGGATCAATACAATCATCAAACTGTGCGCGACCAACTGTGGTCCCATTCGACGTTTTGCTTCTTGCGCTTTGGGATTGTCTGCAATAGATGGATACGCGTCATCAATCGCAGCTTCGTATTCTGCCGCAGCTTTAATCGCACCAAGCACACCAGCAAGTTGTTCTGGAATGTATGGATACATTTGCGGTGCCTGTACGCCCGTGCAACCTGAAACGGTTGTAATTCCAAAAGGCGTTGCAGCAAACTGCACCCATTGTTTTGTACCGGGGTCACCAGCAGAAACGTTAATAATCAAGTCCATGTCTTGAATGTTTTTAACATTCTTTGTCATAGGAATGTCATCAAGCGAGATGCCTTTTGAATCAAGTTCAAACATACCGCGCAAGTCTTGCGTAATCATTCGAATGACTGCTTCCCCGCCTGTTTTGTAATCAAACTTGACGTAGTCTTCGCCGTACACCAAGTCTGGGTATTCAGATTCAATCGTGTCGATTGACAAGTCAACCATCGGTGAACCAAGTGGCCAAAGCGCCATGTAATATTGCTTGTGCCCTTTGATGGAGCAATGACGCGTGAACGCTTGCGCCATTGGGAGCAATTCACCCTGCGATGCAGGATCAAAGTCGTACGACAAAAGAACGCGCGAACCATCTGGCAAATCATCAATCGCATCAAAGACCAGTTTGGCTTGCCTGGAAATAACTTCAGGAAAGACTGTCTTGGCAAGAATTGGAATTGAAACCGCCAACAGCATTGACAGGAAAATCCAACGTCGATCTAGGTTTTGTAGTGTGTGTAACATGATTTAATCTTGCCCCAAGTAAGAACGGTCAACACCAAGAAGAATTCGAAGGGAAGTCGCAACCACACCAAGGGCAATACCAATCGTAATCGCACGAGTTCCTGCAGTATTAGGAATTTCCATAATCCAAACAGTCAAGTTGTCAAAACGTAGCCACAGCATAGATTCAGGAAGCCAACCATCAAAGAGCCAAACGCCAGCATACGTTCGACCAAGAAGAACAATGCCCGCCGTGACAAGTAGCAACGTTGCTTCGGTGTTCTTTGCACGGAAGGCGCGGAACGCTGCAGTTGCAACATAAAACGCTAGCATCGCAAACATCATCGACGTCAATGGTACGATCATGTGTTGGTAAATCCACCACAAACCAGAACCACTCTCAAGATAGTACCCAGACCAAGCATAGTCTGGATAGAGCGTGTTTGGATGGACGCCCATTTTGGACATACCGATAATGATGGTGCCAAAGAAACAGACAATGGTGACGAGAGAATAGCCCCAGCCTTTCCGTTGTCCCGATACTTTCATAAGGTGAAGTTTGACAAGGTTTCCCCCACCTAACACCATCGCACCGACTGCAAGAATGTTAAACCATTCTTGTGCCGTTAAACCCCAGCCCTCAGCAAAGGGGATGAAGTTCGCAATGAGCAGGACGAAGCCTGCAACTATTGCAATTACAAGTGGGACTGTTCTTTTCACGAGTCATCTCCCTCAATATCAGTATCTCCACCACCAAAGGAACCAAATCCCTCATTGCCGAGTATGTTGTTCTGTATATAGTTTAATGCGCCAGCGCCAAATCCATCACTCTCATCGGATTCCGTCATTGAAATAGTTGTTGCAAAGAAGATGCCAATGATTAATACTAATACGCTGAGAAATTTGCCGTAATCCTGTCCCTTAAGTGAACCGATTTGAAGCGGGTCACCTGAAAGGTACGCAGAAGCTGCGAAGAATTCTTCGCCAATCAAGGTGTAGTCGCATGATGCAACAAAGAACGGCAACTGGCTTGGCATTGCTGTACCAGCCACTTGGATCGCGCCGATGTGGTTACCTGTTTCGGCAAGAATAAGCGACTCTGCATAAAAACCGCCCATGTAAATACATGCTGCTGGTTCTTCGCGAACCATATACCCCGTCACGCCCGCAACAAATGCAAACTGTTCATCGGTTAGATAGTGAATTCTGTCGGGTTGGTACGAGTCGGGAGCACCAGCTGCAAGATACGCTGCTTCGACCGTTTCGCGTGCAGCCGCCATCACCAACGACCGACACGTTGGCACTTCGATTTGTGCGCCGTATTCTGCCGCGGTTTTTGCAACACGTGAAAGCACGGTTAAGCCAGCAAGCGTTTGAATTTCATTGATGTCTTGAATCCCCGCAACAAACAAAATGGGTCGTCCCATTTCGGTTGCACGACCGACGGCTTCGTCGATTGCTTCAAGCCCTGCAATTTTTCGCACCCAAAGTTTTTTGCCCGAACGTGCGCAATTAATAAAGTAGGCAATAAACGCGCCGAATAAAAGCATCCAAATTGCAAGCCATGCTTTTGACATGTTAAACATTTGCATCACTGGAGTAACCGATCCACTTGCGTTGCACCACGTTGACTTGTCGCCTTGATTGTCCACCGCGCAAACTCGATAATCGTATGACCAACCAAGGTTTACACTTCGATCGGTCCATTGAGATTCGCCCGCACCAATTTCAGAAACCTTGCGCCATGACGCATCTTCGTCGCTGACTTCATTCCCGTTACCGTCCGTAACTTTTCGTTCCACTGTATACGTAGCAACAATCTGTTGTGGGTTTACTTCTTGGGTGTCCGAAAGTAATGTATTAAATACATCACTCTCCGAGAGATTCCAATGCACCTCGACGGAGTTCCCAGCGTCGTCTGGAGTGTCAGCAACAATTAAATCGGTTGGTGGCTCGGGGACAAGGGAAGGGGCTGGTGAGGGTGATTGTGCTGCGGCAAAGCAAGTCATTGACATTGCAACCACGACAGCAAGTATGTTTCGTATTCTCATATTTAGTTATGCCTCGATAAGTTCCACATTCGCTCTGGGCACAATAACCGATTCGCCCGAACTTAGTTTTACTTCAAGTACGCGGGCTTTGGAGCCAGAGCCAAGGACGTGCGGTTCCGATGGAAGCGCACTCACGGTTCCGAGCATTCCAAAGTAAGGATCGCGGATGATTCGAAGTGGCAAACCAATTTCGAGATACCCGCCGACTTGTTCCGTCTCTTCTTCGCAATCCCCTGCCTCTAAAGGAATTATGATTTCTGGACGCATTACGCCAGCGCGAATTTGAGTTGCGCCATTGACCGATGCTTCTTTCCCTTCAAACTTTTTAAGAAGATCGAAGGTACGACTTGCCATGGTGATATCGCCAAAGCCTTCTGTAACGATGACGGTGATCCCTTTTTTCTCGCTACCTGTAATTGCAACGCCTAGGTCGTATCCAAGAAAATCACGCAAGTCTTGGTCGTCCATGCCGCCGCCAATAAGCGCGACGACCCCAACTTTGCGCGCAGCTTCGATAGATTCTACGGAGATTCGTGCACCGCCAATAACAACGCAGCCCTTCATGTCCTCAGAAATATTATTTGCAGATATGGCTTCGTCACAGTTTTCGACTGCAAACTTAATTGGACCACACGTTTCGCCACCGATACCAAAGATACCTTGAATAAACGCTACGTCTGTTTCTATGGTGCAACCGATTTCAGGATTCACTGCAGTGACGGCACCTGTTACGTACGCCTTCACTTCAACTGGAATGTCTGGCCCGCGAAGAATGACTTGACCTGTTACATCGGAAACTGTTTCAATCGTTCCTGAGTACGGCGAGTTGTATTTCTTTTTGAACTTGCCAAAGAGTCCTGCGGTTTCAGCAATTGCTTCACCTTTTTCTACTTTCTCGCCTTCTTTGCGAAGCATTAAACTTGCAACATCTTTGGGGGGAACGGCAAGAAGGTTCGCCATGTTCAGTGGGTACACATCACCGGGCATGTAGGTTGCCGCAACAATTTGGTTAGCGTTTACATTATCGCCAACTTTTACCATCACATCGCCTTTAATTGGCAACATGCGAATGACGGAGTACGTCATTCGATTTGTAACTTTGAGTCCAGGGGTGTATGCATGTGCCATAATGATTATGCAGAAACGACTGCTTCCTCCATCTCTTTATACAGCGCCATGTTTTCGACCCATCGCGCAATTGTTTGTTGACATTGTTGTCGTTCTTCTGGAAGTCCAAGGGGGCGACCACGACCATCGATAACGAGACCGACTGTGCCGCCGCAAACTTCGTGTGTTACTTTCTTACCATTGCCGGCTCCAAGGTCAAACCCGCGAGCTGGTTCGCAGACAATTGTTGCGGTTTCTTTGGGACCCATTTCAATGAGTTCGATGTCACCAAAGTTACAGGTGCCAGATGTAGCAACATCACCAGAGAGTGTCCAACTAAAACATGGCTTGCCTTCTTTGCCAAGACCTTTTGCTGCGATACATGTCCCCAAGTAAATCAAGCAATCTCGTTCGAATACTTGCGCTGCCGCTTCGGGGTGCACCGCGGAAAGTACGCCAAGGTGAGGCATCATAAAGATGGAGTCCTTCGCCAAGTTTGTGCAACCTTCGGGTTCAAATGCATCAATGAGCATCATTGCAGTTTGATTCATGCTTGGCGCGTGGGAAAGTACACCACCTGATGCAACAAGCAGGTTAAGTTTCATATTATCGACGATGGTATTGCCACCAGTTTGCTGACTAAAGGTGTCACCAACTGTACGTTGTTGTTGCACCCCTTTGAGCGTTGTCGCAAACTCTTTGTGTTGTTTATACGCAAGTCGTAGCGCTTCACGGGCAACGGCCTGTTCAAAGATAAGCGATTCAAGCGATTGCGGAATCGTTGTTGGTCGAATCATTTTGTTTTTAACGCGATTTCGAAGTTGCCGTTCGTCCATATCAAACTGCACCCAACGCAAGACGTTTGGCATGGTTGCTTCTGCGCATACATTGGAGATGGAATAACTCATGCCAAGGTTTGCTGATACCGTCCGGTTAAACGTTTCGTCAAATACGCTAAAAACGTCGGTGGTTGCGCCACCAATGTCAACGCCAACAACGTTTATGTTTTCTTTCTTTGCAATTGTTTGAAGGATGTTGCCAACCGCACCGGGCGTTGGCATGATGTCGGCATCTGTCCAATCCATAAGCATGTCATACCCTGGAGCATGCGCCATCACGTGCTCAAGAAATACGTCATGGATTTTATCGCGGGCTGGTCCAAGATTTTCTTGTTCAAGTGTTGGGCGTAGATTCTCAACAACAGCAAGGTCAATCCAGTCCTCTTGCAAGGTTGCTTCCACTTCGCCTGAAGCCATTTTGTTACCTGCAAAAATGATTGGCATTTCGTATTCACTACCAAACCGTGGCTGAGGTTTTGCGGGAGCGATGAGTTCGGCAAGTTGCACAACTTTTTCGGTTGTGCCACCATCGGTTCCACCTGAAATTAAAATCATGTCAGGACGAAGTTCGCGAATACGCTGAATTTGTTCGTGCGGTCTACGTTTGTCGTTTGAAGAAATAACATCCATGACGATTGCACCAGCACCAAGTGCTGCACGCTTTGCCGATGCCGCTGTCATTTCTGCTATCACACCAGCAACCATCATTTGAAGACCGCCACCGGCACTTGAAGTTGAAATGTACATGTCACACCCATCGGAATCTGAAGCAGGTGTTTTTATCGTGCCGTCTTCGTTTGTGAGTTGCCTGCCTGCGAGTTCACCAACTTCGGTCACAGCATTGGTCACGCCGATGGTGACGTTTGCAAAAGGTTTTTCAACCGTGGTTGGCGCTTCGCCTCGGTATGTTTGACGATAGGTGCCATCCACTTTTTCGATGAGAATTGCTTTGGTCGTCGTACTTCCGCAATCCGTTGCGAGGATGACATTAATGTTTTCTAAATCGATTGTCATTTTTTTATGTTCTCTTTGGTTTCTTCCATCTCATTCTCTAACTGTTCAATGCGGTTTCGAATCCAATCGACCGAGCCGCGATGTTCTAAAAACTCTGCTACTGCGCTCCAACTTTTTGTTGGCACAAACGCTGAAATAAGCGGAGTGAAAAAATGCATTGTCTGCGACCCAATAAAATTCAAGGGGCGCCCCATTTCCACACCAATAATCGCTGGAGTGGTTAATCCGCGCCGAATGATACCCAGACACAGCTTGTCTAGGGCATTTTTTTGGATTTCATTAGGTTCTATTGGACTATCGTCGTCCACATGAAATGCATCTTTGAACCACCCTTTTTTCATGTTACAACATCCTCTGCCAAATAACATTTCAAAGCAGAAACAACTTCGTCTCGCTTTTTGCCGTAAAATATTGACATTCCAGACCAACCATCACGATTCGACGGTTTTTTACGGGTGCAAACGTAACATAGTTCTTTGTAAAACGTCGCTCGACGAATTCTAGCCCATGTATAGAACTTGCTTCGAATTAGATATTTCGCTCGAAGACCATCCTCTGAAATAAAGTACTTCGTTGGAAATAAAAAGGTTCCTTGAGTCGCGATCAGCGTGGCTGTAAGCACTATGCCTAAAATAATGCTGTTTGAACCTATCGCAATTGCTACAAAAATGATAACCAACCACGCGAACACTGCTCTGATGGGGTGCATCGAAGCTGGGCAGGACTTCCACTGCAATTCAAAAGGCGCTCGTTCTTCCATAGCCCCACATACTACCACGCCAATAAACTATCCCTCGGGTCGTTTATGGGATTTGCTTACAAAAAACTATCCCGCGAGTCTTTTATTGAATTTAGGGGAAATAAAAGACCCGATGAATAGGTTATCTTGCTTATTTGCAGTGGGTTACGATTGCGGAGGTAGCGGCGGGTAATTCAAGGATACCAATGTCGGTTTGAAGAAGCAGGTTATGGCAGGGGTCAATACTAATAACTATGCCCTCAACGAGATTGTCACCTGAACACACTGTTTGGTGCGTACCAACGAGAATATCGCGTTTCCGCCAATGGCTAACTGCTGTATTTTCATCAAGATGTGTTGCATCAAGGACGCTTGATACGACCAAGGCACTCACTTCACCCCTATCTGGCTCAGAGCCAAGTTGGGACAAAGCGACGGCGGTTGGGAGCGGCGCTTCCAAAATATTAAGTCCAACGCCGATTAAGCAGCGGCCTTCGCGTTGTTCGATAAGGATTCCTGCGAGTTTTTTCCCGTCAACGTATAAATCATTTGGCCACTTGATACCAATGTGATGTGTTGGAGTAAGATTGTTAAGTGCAGTTGCGAGTGTTGCAGCAACAGCAATAGGCAAGTGCTGCGTTGCTTTTTCAACCACCACCGTAACAGCCACACCACCACTTGCATCCCATGCGTTTCCTCGACGGCCCCGCCCTGCTGTCTGGTTAAAAGATACACACGCATCACCAACTTGCAAATCATGTTCTATCGCCGCATCTTGCGTTGATGTCACTTCATCAAGAACGAGTATTTGCCCCTTATGCATCCATAGCGTCCAAGCCGATGTCAATCCAAGTTGCTTGATGTATCAAACCGCCGATCGAAATTCGATCGACTCCGGTTTTAGCAATCTCACGAACCGTTTCTATCGTTATTCCGCCAGATGCTTCGAGCAGCGGTGACAAATCGGACGCATCACGAAGTACGACTGCCTTTATTAATAATTCCGGGGACATGTTGTCGAGCAAAATAATATCTACAGGTAGCTGCAACACTTTTTCAAGTTGCGCAATCGTGTCCACTTCAACTTCCACAAACTTCAACTCGCTATTTTCTTTTACGCTGTTAATTGCTGCATCAAGTCCTTTTTGCAAATCATCAAATTCTGCAAGATGGTTGTCCTTGTATAACGCCGCGTCGTGCAAACCCATTCTATGTGAAGTGCCTCCGCCACAAACGACCGCATACTTATCGAGCATGCGTAATCCGGGCGTTGTTTTTCTGGTATCGCAAATAACGCAGTCAATCCCTACAACCCTATCAACAAACGTAAATGTCTTTGTTGCAACCCCAGAAGCGTAACTAACAATATTGAGAATCGTCCGTTCGGCAACAAGAATTGCTTCAACCGAACCCTCAAGAATTGCAATGGTTTTATCGCATACTTCTTCACCATCGTTCTCTAACACTGTCATCGAAACATCACCAAAAACATCCATCACCTTTGCAATCGGTTCAAGTCCTGCAACTATTCCCCGCCCCCGAATGTTCATCGCGAATCTGCCTCGTTGGTCGGAAAAGGACAACGAATTCGTTGTGATATCGCCATGCAATCCGCCATCTTCCTCGAGGCATCGCTGAATCAATTTTCTCATATACAACGTAATACTCATTTTTTAGTATTCGTCCGCCTTGAAGAACGAGACATCCCATCCATCAACTGAATCGTAGCCATCCCGCCGCCAATTGCCAACCGATGCCCATCGCTAGAGACCGCGATACATTCAATAGATTCATTTGAGGGGAATGATGCGATTAAACTAAATCTATCCATATCCCATATTCCAACTGTCCCATCTGCCAGTGCTGTTGCAAATCGTTCACCGTTGGGAAAAATAACCATGTCCCACAGTGCACTTCCAGTGGCAGTGAGTGAATTTAATACTTCCCCAGATGAAGCATCTAGTAATTGCACATTGTAATTTGCAGTTGCTGCCAAAACCACATTTTCGTTTTCAACGAACTCAATAGCGATAACATCTCCTATTGACTCACTGTGCACCCACAACTCTTTCCCCGTTTGAGCGTGCAACGCGTACATATTCCCACCGCTGGTTGAGACAAAAATCGTATCACCGGAGTCATCAAATGCCAATGCAACAATAATTGAGTCGCCAAGTTGTTCGCTCATTATTTGTTTCGATGTCCGAGTATTCCACACGGACACCTGCCCCTTAAATGTTCCGGCAACAACGAATTTTCCGAAATGCGAAACAGCTATAGATGAAATTTGGCCATCGCATGAACCAAGCAACTCTCTTTGTTGCATATCTTCGACATCCCACAAACGGATATCCCCCTCAACGTCCCCTGTCACAACAAGCGATGTTGTTGGTATAAATTTAATAATCGACAACTCTTGATCCACTTCTGATGGGATCATTTCATGCTCCCCTGTCGAGACTTCTATAACCTGAACACCCGAGTTAAACTCTGAAACTACTACAAGAGAGTCATTCCATACAAAAGCAATATCAGACGCAGGAAAAGTTCCAGGCACTTGCAGGGCTGTCGGAATTGATGATGTCGAACTCCACCAATGCAACCACCCATCTCTTCCAACACTTACAAAACGGTTGTTTGCCAATGAACCGACTGACCAAACTGTCTTATCGTGTCCGCGCAGTGAATCGACAAGACTATAATCTTCAACATTCCAAATCCGCACAACGTCATCTTCACCAACCGTCGCAATCGTATCACCAGTGTGTGCCACTCCCAAAATGCCTCCGTGATTGGATTTAATTGTTGCCAATTTCGTTTCTAATTCTGCGTCCCACCAAATTAACTTGTCATCAGACCCCGCAGTAATTAACGTGCCGTCATCTAAAAACAAGACTGCATGAAGGGAACCACCATGTTCACGTATTTTTTTTAATTGCCGTTCCCCTCGATTATTCCAAACATGCATGCTACCGTCAATGGTTCCTGCCGCTAAACGATTGTGCAGAATGTCGTAGTCCAAAGTCAACACCATGCCGCTTTCCGTATTTAAACTTCGAATTAGCTCGCCATCAGTTTTCCAAACATATATGGAACCATCAGTATGACCAGCAATAAACACGCCATCGCCCGCTGAAGTAATTGCAGTGACCGAAGAGTCTAGTTCGCCAATTGTAAGCCGTGTGCTTTTTTCAAGATCTAAGATAGCAATTTGTCCGCTAGACAACCCAAGGAATAGCTGCTTGCCACTCTCTGAAAAATCCATTGACATGACTTTTGAAGGTAAAATCACATCACGAGAAACCTCTCGACTCTCGTCGAGCAACGCTACTCGAGTTCCCTCAAATGACACCGCAATTTGATCCCCATTTTTTGAGGTAACAAGGCCTGTGGGCCGATCTCCTATCAACCATGTTCGTAAAGATTGATCTACGACCCCTAAAAGAAAATGCCATTCCCAGCCTCGTTGATTACGGTCCGTTGCAACGAGATGATGTTTTGCCATTCCCCACGATTCATTAGCTATCGCAGCTTGTGCTGTCCCAATCGTTGCGGTGTACGCAATCTGCTGCGCATTCTCCCTTGCCTTTTTTTCGATTGCCAAAGCATTGCGCATGTTATTTTGGCTAGATTCAGATTCAATGTATCCCCAAATCATTCCAGCCAATCCTAACATCACCGCCAACGCCACCATGATTCCTGCGCGGAATTTTAACTGATTGCGACGAGCATACAATCGTAAACGATGTATCCTCGTTGGAGGTTTCGCGTGAATCGGTTCATTACCCAAGAAGCGACGAATATCCATCGCCATCTCAGCGACTGATTCGTAACGAGAGATTCTTTCTTTAGACAACGCCTTGGCAAGTATTTGTTCTATTTCAAATTCAATTGCCGGGTCAATACTTCGAGGCGATGTTGGACTTGTTTCTTGCACAACAACTGGAGCCCTAAACAAAGGAATACCTTTTAAGGAATACGGAAGTTCGCCTAACATTAACTGATACAAGACTACTCCAAGCGAATACACATCTGTTCTCACATCAACGTCGTGCGGGTCATCGCCACATTGTTCTGGGCTCGACCACTGTAAAGTCCCCACAAACCGACCCGCAACCGTGATTACTGTCTCAATTTCATCACCACCAGACATCAATGCTACGCCAAAGTCAATAACTTTTGGTTTGCACGAATTTGTGATAAGAATATTCGAAGGTTTCAAGTCCCGATGAATAACTCCACGTCCGTGCCCATACTGCACAGCGTCACAAACGAGTAGAAACAGTTCCAATCGCTGATTTCTACTGAGTTCTTCATCTTCAGAGTAATCCGTAATGGACTTACTTCCCGGAACATATTCCATTGCAAAATAAGGAAGAAGTGTATCGCCTTGAATTTGATGCCCCGAGTAATACACTTGCGCAATGCCTTGATGTTGCAGTCGTGCAAGCATTTCGCTTTCCATTTCAAAACGTTGCAACGCCGCTGGTGTTGCAGCGGCTGATTTTACAATTTTTATAGCAACGGATCTATGTGGATGCGATTGTTTCGCCTCGTACACATTACCCATTCCACCCGTACCAATAATCTGGATGATTTCAAATTGGCCAATGGTCTGGCCAATCCACTCATCAGTTTTCGCGCCAACGCTTGACTCAAGCCACTCTTTGCCAGAACTCTCGCTGTCATGCGTAATCGCATTTGGGTCAAGTCCGCCATCACTTTCATCAAGAGTTATATTAGAATCGTCCACCATATGCCCATGATACGCTCAAGCGACTAGAAGGGTCATGAATCAGAACCCTTGCTGGATTACTTTGGCAAGTTCTTCGCCATCTTGCAACTCACGAGGGTTCCAATCAAGCGCAAGACCATCATTTGCTTCGTACGATGGGATAATATGAAAGTGCACATGAAAAACTGCTTGGTGAGCAAATTTGCCGTTATTCTGAAGTATGTTGTAAGCATTTGCACCAGTTGCTTTCACGACCGCCTTTGCAACTTTTACAAGAGCAACACCAAGTGCTGCGCTGCTTTCTTCAGAAAGTTCGTGCAATGACGATGCGATTTGTTTTGGAATAAGAAGCGTATGGCCCTTGCTCAATGGTGCAACATCTAGAAATGCCAACACATGCTCATCTTCATACACTTTATGGCATGGGATTTCACCAAGAATAATTTTTTCAAATACCGTTGCCATTATTACGAGTCTTTAATTGTCGCTTGTGCTGCAGCAAGTCGAGCAGTCGGAACTCTAAAAGGCGAACAACTAACATAATCAAGCCCAGCACCGTGACAAAATTCCACCGAAAGCGGATCGCCGCCATGTTCACCGCAAATTCCGATTTTCAATTTCGGTTTCACGCTACGGCCTCCACTAACGCCCATCTCAATTAATGTACCCACACCATCAAAATCAATAGTTTGGAATGGGTCTCGGACAAGAATGCCATCATCAAGATAGTGCGGAAGGAATGAGCCTATGTCATCTCTGCTAAATCCATAGGCTAATTGTGTTAAGTCATTTGTTCCAAAACTAAAAAAGTCAGCAACCTCTGCAATTTGATCTGCGACAATCGCAGCACGTGGAATTTCAATCATCGTGCCGATTGGAATGTTCAGCTTGCCTTTATAGCGTTCCTTTTTAGTAACTCTTTTAATCGTTTTAGAAGTAAGTTCGCGAAGTTGCGAAAGCTCTTCTCTAATTCCAACAAGTGGAATCATAATTTCCGGCCTGGCATCAATTCCTTTTTTCTTACATGCAATCATTGCTTCAACAATTGCAGTAACTTGCATAACAAGGATTTCTGGATAGGTCACAGCAAGGCGACAGCCACGATGCCCGAGCATCGGATTGAACTCATGGAGTTGCTCAACGCGACGGCGAACCAGTGAAACTTTAACGCCAAGCGCGTCGGCAACTTCTTTCTGACCGATGTTATCGTGCGGTAAAAATTCGTGCAACGGTGGATCAAGCAAACGCACTGTCACAGGAAAACCCTTCATCGCTTTAAAGATGCCAACAAAATCGTCTCGTTGATATGGCATTAACCGTTCAAGTGCTTCGACTCGAGCTTCACGGGTTTGAGCGAGAATCATCTGTCGCATTACGAGAATTCGATCACCCTCGAAGAACATATGCTCGGTTCTCGTCAGTCCAATTCCTTCCGCACCAAATGAACGAGCTCGTCTTGCGTCAGTTGGTGAATCCGCGTTTGTGCGAACCTTCATCCGTCTTCGTTGATCTGACCACCGCATTATCGTTTCAAAGTCACCACTCAATTTTGGTTCGTGGCGCTCCACTGCGCCAAGCATTACCTCGCCCGTTCCGCCATCGATTGAGAGCACATCTTTCTCGCCGTATTTCTTGCCATCGACTGTTACCGTTTTTCGATTTGCATCAATATAGAGTGAAGAAACACCCGCGACACAACACTTGCCCCAACCACGAGCAACGACAGCTGCGTGACTTGTCATACCACCGGTTGATGTCAAAATCCCAACAGCATGTTGCATGCCATCAATATCTTCTGGCGAGGTTTCTTTGCGAACAAGCAATACATCTTCGCCTGCTTTCTCTCGCTCAACCGCATCTTCGGCACTAAACGATAGCGCACCAGTTGCCGCTCCAGGAGAAGCTGGCAATCCTTTTGCAATCGTCTTTACTTTTTGTTTACTCTTCGCTGTAAAACTAGGAAGAAGAAGTTGCACAAGATCACCGGAAGGAATTCGAAGGAGTGCTTCATCTTTCTTTATCAGTCGACTTTTTACCATATCAACTGCAATTTTTACCGCTGCTGCCGCAGTTCGTTTTCCACTTCGAGTTTGCAACATCCAAAGTTTTCCGCGTTCAATCGTGAATTCAATATCTTGAATATCTCGGTAATGGTGTTCGAGAATTTTTTTATTTTGAAGAAGTTCTCGATATATTTTATCGTTCCACTTTTTCATTTGTGAAACTGGTTTTGGAGTTCGGATACCAGCAACAACATCTTCCCCCTGGGCATCAATCAAAAATTCGCCGAAAAATTTATCTTCGCCTGTGGAAGGGTTACGAGTAAACGCAACGCCTGTGCCAGAGTCCGTTCCCATGTTTCCAAACACCATAGCCTGTACATTTACCGCAGTACCTTGCAATCCAATGATACCTTCAATCTGCCGGTAGCTTTTTGCACGGTCTGCGTTCCATGAACGAAATACTGCTTCTACAGAAAGGGTGAGTTGTTTGTATGGATCTTGCGGGAAGTTGCTCCCTACATGTATTTTATATGCTTTCTTATACCGATCGCAAACCTCTTCAAGTCCCTCTGCGGAAAGTTCAGTATCAAGAACAACACCATACTTCTTTTTCACAATAGCAAATTCGTGTTCAAAATCTTCATGATCCATTCCCATGACAACATCACCAAACATGTTGATAAGTCGCCTATACGCATCCCAACCAAATCGTGGATTGCCCGTGAGTTCAATCATGCCTCGAACAGCGTCATCCGTGAGCCCAAGGTTCAGAACAGTATCCATCATGCCAGGCATAGATACTGCAGCACCCGACCGAACGGAAACGAGCAGAGGATCTGTTTTTGATCCAAATTTTTTGCCTGTTTCTCGTTCAATTCGGCGAATTGCTTTGACTGTTTCTTTATCGAGCCCATTTGGCATTTTTCCGCCTTCTTCGTGATAGGCTGCACAAATTGTTGTTGGAATAGTAAATCCGGGAGGTACCGGCAAGCCAATAGTTGTCATTTCAGCAAGGTTTGCGCCTTTACCGCCCAATAGTTCCTTTTTGGTCGCATCCCCTTCGGTTTTACTCGCGCCCCAGCAGTACGTCATTTTTTGGCGGACAGTTTTTGGTTTTCGTTTTGCAGTTGGCATCAAGCGTCTCCATATTTTTTGCTCAAGACGTGCATGATACTCGACCTGTACACTGCGTACCATTCATGCTCCCATTTAACGCAAAGCCAATTCCACACCTCTCTGCAAGCCCTGCGCAAGTTGCAGCGTCTTGGTCAAGAAAAGAACCAATTGTTGCGCTCATTGGCAATGGAAAACACTCCCGGTGGTCTAGATGGAGCATCATCGCGCCCGCAACAGGAGAACGACTCACGCTCGATGGACCAGAGGCGATGGCTACTTTGCGAGCGCGCATGCAAAATAACCCCAATGATTCACTGTTGCCCAACTGGATCGGATACCTTGGTTATGAACTTGGATTTGTTATTGAGCCTTCCGTTGCTTCGCTACCGACTCAAGCATGGCCGCTCGTTGATCTTTTTTGGTGTGAAAAGGCACTCGTCCATGACAGCAAAACAAATGAATGGTGGTCAGTTGGAGAAATCGATCCACCTAAAATTTCTACGCCCCTTACTTCTTCTCTTACGTGTTCGACTCTGACTGATTGTGCAGACGACGCATCCTATATAGATGCTGTCAAGAAGACGATTGAGTACATTCATGCAGGAGATGTTTTCCAAGCGAATATAACGCGTCGCTTTACTTCAGTCATTGACGGAGATATTCGCAGTGCTGCTCTGGCTATGCTCGATAACCAAGGCGGTTGGTTTGGCGCATGGATTGAGTTTCCAGAGGATGGCCGGTTTTTACTATCAATGAGCCCCGAACTCTTTTTGCAAGTCAATGGAGAAAACGGCGAAATAATCACAAGACCAATGAAGGGAACGCGACCCGAGGCGGAAAGTCCAGAAACATTACTTTCCTCTGAAAAAGATGCTGCAGAGTTGCACATGATTGTTGACTTAATGCGCAACGACTTGGGTAGGGTTTGTGAATTTGGGACCATCGAAGTCCGCGAAGCTCGAACAATTGAAAAACATCCAACGGTTTGGCAATGTGTTGGTGAAATTCGAGGCAAAATGCGTAAAGACGCTTCAATTTGTGATGTATTGGAAGCAACATTCCCTGCCGGCTCCATTACCGGAGCGCCAAAGATTCGGGCGATGCAAATTATTGACCAACTCGAAGATTCGCCAAGGGGTCCATACTGCGGTGCAATTGGCATTCTTGGCAATTCTACTATGCTTAATGTGGGTATTAGAACCGCCCTCTTCACTGGATCGAAAGATCCAGTGAATTTTCAAGGGACCATGACCTACAGTACTGGTTGTGGAATCGTTGCAGAATCTGACCCGCACGCCGAGCTTGCTGAATCTGAAGTCAAAACCCATATCCTCCACACACTCGTTGGAACTATCCAAAAAAATTCCTCCGAGGTATTACATTAGCTCTGGGCTACTTAATTTATGCGGCGCGGAGCTGTTCGCGTTGTTGGATAGCAACGGCGCGAGTAATTTGTTGTGTGACAAAACGTTTATGTGATGGATTGAAAGAAAAGTCAAACATCAAACCCATGTATGTTGTATTTCCCGCTTCAAGATGCCAATGCATCAACTTCGCCGTCACACAAAGTGGCGGTGAATCCAAGCCCGGTAGCGGAAATCGCAACCAATGTAAACGGTGACGACCAATACCACTTGCTTCGCCTGCAGGAACTTGCAACCCCACACCCCCACCACCCATATTAACCAACGTCGCTTTAAAAGCAGGTCCAACATCAGGCATCACATTTTGCTCGGGCAACGCTTCTGGACTTAGGTCTCCGCTGATGTGACGCTCCATTCTCAATTGACACATACGTTCTGACAAAACGACAGAACGTGGATCAAGTAATGGCCAAGCGGAAATCTCTGGCAACTCCAAAGAGTCGGTCGTTATTCTGTAATCTCGTCGACGTTGACACCGTTCAACTGTATTAGGCATACGCAAGCGCAATCCAAGACCATCTCGGCCATTCGATCGATGTGCAACACTCCCCAAACAATTCGTTCGAAACATCCAACGATTCTGCCCTATTGCAATAATTCCAAGTAGCGCCACGCCTTCTTCCAGCGGAAGCGGCTCACCGGCAGCAGTTGGCATCTCCACCAAAATCTCGTTTTCACTCAATGAAATAAGTTTTGCCCTCCAGATAAAATCCCGACCGGTGGGTCCATTTGGTGCAAGAGCAACTTGCAAGGATCCTTTGTGATCAACAAGTTGTTGAAGGCATCGACGCCATCCAGTTGTTCGTGAGCGTTGTGCTGGCATAAAACTAATCTCCGTAGTAAAAAGGTGTAGAAGAATTCAACCAATCGTCCTTTGAATCTACTCAAGCAAGTTCTTCACCTAAAATACGCCTTCTCAGGCCTCACACAGCCCGCATGACCAGTATTGCCCCTGCAACCGGTACTTCAGGTGCCGATAAATCCGCTAAACGAGCCGCTAATTGCATTGCACCCATCGTCCAAAGTCGCACTCGTTCATCGATCTCCTTCAATTCCCAACACTCCACATCTACCTCTTCCCCCTCTCGAATCGCAAATACCGCATCATTTTCTGCCCAGACAAACTGCAAAGAGCCCTCCTCGTTCACACCATTTGCCCAACTTCCTTGCGCAACCTCCGGCCACAAGTCCCCTGGAATATCATCCAAAATAATAACTCCTCCCGAGCGAAGCGATTTCTTAAATACCTTGAGTGCTTCTACCGCTTCTTCAACATCGTGTAACAACATGAAAGTTTGGCCGCAGCAAACTATCGTGTCAACTGGCTCTGATAGTGGAAGAATATCAAACAAACTACCCTCGAGTAATTCCGCATCAATCACTGCCTCAGAACACTGCGCAGCACAAGCGCTCATTGCAGTAGGGTCAACATCAATTCCAACAACACGATGCCCAGCGACCGCCATTGGAATGAGAAGACGACCATCACCGCAGCCGATATCGACCACATCCAGTGGCGTATCGCCAAGCAATTCTATAATAGATTTAATTTGTATGACGGATTGCTCATGATCCATCGGAAGCCAATCGTTCATCATCTTTTATCCTTTTGCAATAATGCTTCGAAGCGATGTACCGCCTGCATAAGTTTCAAACGCTCTCCTCTACTTGGCCTATAACTACCAAACCGTATTTGATAATATGTTTCTGTCAATGATATGGCCAATGTAGATGATTCACCCTCTAAAGACAAAGATTCTACCCACGTTCGCGCTGGCACAAATACAGGACGCACCTTGCCTAAACGAAAAAGTGCTCGTTGTACGCGAGCATAAAACTCCATGTGCACCGCTGGAATATCTTCTTGCGTAGACAAGGAAATCGACAAAATATTTTCCGTCCTTCGCCTTCGCCAACGAATAAGTAACATGGATGTTCCTGCAAGAGCCAGCGCACCCATGGCTAGATCTATCCACAACCTTTCGACTGCACCTATATCAAACCAATCAACGAGCCAAGAATATGCCCTTCTACTTTGCTCAAGTAGCTCTGATGTATGATTTCGCCAAAAAGGAGCAACAAAACCCAACAGTTTCCCTTGTGCGAGGGCATCGTATCCAATTACATTCGCAGTCCACGCCGCCTCCCACCTCTGCCATTCATAACGAATTCGTTGCGTAAAAGTCATTGCCATTTGTTGTGTTGGAGAACCAGCAGCTGTTGGTGTTGGATCAAATGTAACCCATGCCATCGGCTCCGACTCTACTTCTACCCAAGCGTGGGCGTCTCGTTCAAGCACAATATATTTACTTGTCATGGTGTCCCACCGCTCAACATAAAAACCTGTAACTATTCGTGCGGGCAAATCTACCGTGTCACACAGTGCAACCATCGCAGCTGCAAAAAATTCGCAATGTCCCTGTTTATGTGTAAACAAAAAAGTTGCAACTGGATCCTCATCCTCTTCGAAAGCCACTCGATCAACAACGGTAAGAGAAGAAACGTCCGTGGTGTATCGGAACTCATCAGATTGAAGATACGAAGCAAACACCCTTGCAACTTGCATATTCACAAGAGGGTTCTTTTGTATCTCACTTGCTTGTAACCCAGCATCGTCTAAAAGTTGTATTGCCAAATCTCGAACATCATCATTCGAATAAAAATAACGTTTTTGTCTAGAAGAAGAAGTTACCGTTTTTTCAAAATCAACTTCTACACGGTAACGCCTAAGCTTCGGCGAACCCAAACTTAGCCTCATAGTCGAATTCATTGTGTTTAACGAAATTCTTGTAGGCGGCGTTGTTTCAAGCGAGATTGGTCTATACAACGAGTACAAAATATTTACTGGTTGTTGCAACTCTACTTCCATAAATATTGTTTGGCGGTCCGATTCGGTTTCTATCGGAGTCATTTTCGATTCTGATGTAAGCACTGTTGACCTCATGTGCATAGATGCTTCCCACACACCGTCACCAAGATATGCGTCAAGAACTTTTCCCCTCAACCGTAATCCTTGGGTCATCTGGATTGGCGTACCTGACGCGTCTCGCAGTGAAACAGTCATGACTTGTCTTGTGCTCAGTAAAATATCACGTTCGGGATGTAACTCAATTCGTTCAAGACCACTGTCTCGTGCAATAAACGAATCTGAAAGTACCTCAAATGTTTCTCTTGGAGTTACAAGAAAAAAGGCAAAGGAACTGACAAGTCCAAGGGTCAACAATATTGTGAATGTTCTTCGAAACTCTTTTTTTACGTGGAACCCGGCAACCGGCCTTGTCAGTGGGGCTGGATGTTCTTTCAAAACGGCAAGCACTCTTTCTTCTCGCATGACCTTCATGCCATGTTGTAATTGATATAGCAACAACACCCACACAGCGAAACCAGACCAGGCCACAAGCATCAAACCAAACAAGAAATTTGTTGCGTACAACGCTCCTACTGTCATGAGCAACAAACTTAACAACAAAATTTGCGCTTCGAATTCGCCTGTTCTTTTTCCGTATAACTTAATAATTGTAAGCCAAACAGCAAACTGACCCAAAGCCATCGGCAATCGACTAACAGGACCGATAGCATCAAAAACTGCATATAAAAAAACAACAAGTACAAGCAACCGAGCGACCCATGGTGGAACTGCTTTTCCGTGAGGGCCTTCGGTGATGTGCCAGCTCAAGAACGCGATGGTGCCTGCAACGATTAAGAGCGGAAAATTGGCAAGCGCAACGCACTGTGCGAGAATTGCCGTGAGCACCAAGGCAAATTGAAGTTTGCGATAGGGGCGAAGCAACCTCAAGCTGTATCGCTCCTCTGTTGCAATCGCTGCAACTCTTCAAACTGGGAGGAAGTAAAGTACCAAGCATCTTTTAAGGATCGAATAGGAACAGATTGATCTGGACGAACAACAACAATTCCAGAGTGTTTCATATCAATAAGAGATCGAAGTTCTATAGGTTCTCTCTTTGCATCAAGTTGAATCAAAGAAAGCGATGCGAGCATTCGACTCATGCGTCTTTGGCTAGTATGGAATCCGCCTTCAATCCGCAACGAAAAGCCAAGCACAGAAAGCGCAACTTCTTGCTCTTGCCGCATGGCTTCTACAAGCAAAGACGCCGTTAAAGAAATTGCAATTTCTTCTGCATGCCGTGGGTCTTCTTCACACTTCAACTGATCGGTAGGCGTTGTTAAATCTAGCACTACACGTACTCTGGAAACTGACGGTCGAGATCGCTGAATGCAAACAAGTTCGCCACGTCTTGCAGATGCTTTCCATGCTATATCGCCAAGGCGATCTCCACTGACAAATTCTCTCAGATCATAATAATCATCACCATCTCGCCCTTGCCGATTGCTTCGTTGTCCCAAAGACCCTGCTGAAACAATTGCTTGTAGGACAGAGGGTCGCACAGATACTATTTCTGGGTACACAAGTACGTTGGTTATTTGCCGCACAACTTTCGAGGACCGAATCATCCCGAATGGAAAACTTGTTGTCACACGAATAGATTCAAACGTTGCCTCGCCCCTGCTAGTAGGCCAAAACGCCGATTCGCCATGAACTGTTTCGCCTACACCAATTTCCATAATCCAACTGCGAGATTTACGGAAATGATTCTGCCACGTTGTCGAAGTTGTTTGTTGTTCTTCAATCCACAAACTAAATCCAGCAAACCATTTTGATGTGTTGCGAACTTCGTAGCGAATACTATATGGTTCATCAACGGTAGCAGGAGCCTGAATAATTCTCCTAATTCTGATATTTCGAAGGACGAGCTTCGCCCAAAAAAACGTCATGGCGACCGAAGTAATCATTGCCCCAAACAAGAACATTGGTAAATTTTTCCCTTGAAAAAAAGCAGAAGGCGCAACAAGAAGCAAGAGAACAACAAATACAATTGTTGGATGAATGGACGTTGTTCGCTTTTTCATTCCCCAAATAGTATGTCAGATATGAAATTTATTCAGCAGTTTGTTCAGTAACTTCCGTTGAATCAGGGGCTTCATCTGTCTTTTCAACTTCAGGAGCCGCTGGCTTCCAAGATGGTTCGCGCACAAGGCCCTGTACTTCCGGCAAATCTTTTAAATTCGCGAGCCCAAATACACTCAAAAACTCTTTCGTAGTTCCGTAAAGCATCGGTCTTCCAAGTTCTTCAGCTCGGCCGACAATTTTAACGAGGCGCCGTTCCATCAAACCGCGTAATACATCGCCTGCTGCAACACCACGAATGACTTCTATTTCTGCTCGCATTACAGGCTGTCTATATGCAAGAATTGAAAGTGTTTCAAGTGCTGCCTGCGAAAGTTTTTGTTGTTGACGTTCAGCATGTAGTCGCGAAACAAGTGGAGCAAGTTCCTCCCTCGTCATCACGCGATATCCACCAGCGATACGTTCGATTCTAAAAGCACGACTGCCATCATCGTACGCTGTGTTCAGCACATCAATGGCTTCTTTGATTTGCTTTGTTGCACCATCATCTTCAATGCCAAGAATAGTTTTCATTTTTGTTTCGGAAAGCGAGCGTTCACTTGCGAACAGTAACGCTTCGACACGCTGTTCAAGTGGTAATGTTGCACAAGGAGTTCCAGAGTTTTCAGTACTCACAGAGTCACTCATGATTTGCTTGCGAGTGCCACTTTAGCGGTTGCGATTTTTTGTGCGCGTTCAACTGCAACACGATCTTTAACATCGGAAATTACGCGAGCGTTTGCCTCAGCAAGTTCGGCTTTTGCTTCTTCAAGATTAAGTTCCTCAGCAAGTATTGCGCCTTCAGTTACAAGAGATAAGCCCTCACTATCGACGTGGGCAAACCCACCTTCGATGAGGTAACTCCTCGATTCACCTTCCGTATCGATTCGAAGTGTGCCAGGAGCAAGTCTGGAGAGAAGAGGCGCAAGCCCTTTCATCATGCCATATTGTCCATCCCATGAAGGAAAGGAAACGTACGTTGCTTGCCCATCGAAGCATTCTTCGGTTGGGGTTACGATTTTGCAAGGGAATATGTCAGCCACTGTATTATCCTGTTTAAAAAGGGGTGCTAGAAGCATCATATGATACCGAAATTCTGTGGAATACGCACTCTTGTGCAATTCTTCGTTACAATACCACCTTTATCCAACTATCCGGATATACGGATGAACCCCTCGTACATATCCCCAATACAGGAGATGGCCCAGTGACCACAGAAGCACCAACGATGACAACATTCCTCAACACCAATCTAGATCTTTTTGCCCCTTGCAATTTCAAGGTAGCTGACCTTTCGCCTGAAACCGTGGCGTTTGGCCGCAAGGAAATAGAAATTGCTGAATATGAAATGCCTGGATTAATAGCGCTTCGCAAGCAGTACGGCGAATCTAAGCCACTTGCAGGCGCTCGAATCACCGGATCCCTGCACATGACGATTCAAACCGCTGTGCTCATTGAAACACTCGTCGCCCTTGGTGCTGAAGTACGCTGGGCAAGTTGCAATATTTTCTCAACGCAAAATCATGCTGCTGCTGCTGTTGCTGTTGGACCAAATGGCACCCCTGACAATCCACAGGGTATTCCCGTCTTTGCTTGGAAAGGCGAGACGCTTGAAGAATATTGGTGGTGCACGTTCCAAGCACTACACTGGGGTGATGGAAATTGTCCCAATCTTATACTTGACGATGGTGGCGATGCAACGCTCGTCGTGCACAAAGGCGTTGAGTACAACAAATCTGGAACCGTCCCAACAAGCGAAGGCGCAGGTAGCGATGACGAACGAATTATTCTTGACTTGCTCGCTGATGTGCAAACTTGGAACAATAAATTCTGGGAACAATACGCTGTTGAAGTAAACGGCGTAAGTGAAGAAACAACAACTGGCATTCACCGCATGTACCAGATGGCAAAGGAGAACACGTTGTTGTTCCCCGTCATCAACGTAAATGACTCCGTAACGAAAAGCAAATTCGACAACCTTTATGGTTGTCGCCACTCCTGCGTAGATGGCATCATGCGAGCAACCGATGTAATGCTCGCTGGTAAAGTTGCGCTCGTTGCTGGATACGGCGATGTTGGCAAGGGTTGCTGCCAAGCACTCAAGGGGCAAGGTTGCCGAGTGAAGGTCAGCGAAATTGATCCCATTTGTGCGCTGCAAGCAGCAATGGAAGGCTACGAAGTCGTTCGCATGGACGAAGTTGTTGGTGACATTGATGTCTTTGTCACAACAACGGGTAACTTTAATGTGATTACTGCTGATCACATGGCAAGGATGAAGCACAACGCAATCGTTGGCAACATTGGCCACTTCGATAATGAAATTGACATGGTTGGACTTGAGAACCTTGATGGCATTAAAAAAATCAACATCAAGCCACAAGTGGATGAATGGAAGTTCAAAGACGGTCATTCAATCATCGTCCTCGCCGAAGGCCGTCTCTTGAATCTCGGTTGTGCAACAGGTCACCCAAGCTTCGTGATGAGTAACTCCTTTACAAACCAAGTGCTTGCACAGATGGAATTGCACACAAATCAT
Source organism: Phycisphaerales bacterium (assembly GCA_014238785.1). Lineage (GTDB taxonomy): Bacteria > Planctomycetota > Phycisphaerae > Phycisphaerales > SM1A02. Next base: position 68,376 of record JABAAL010000008.1, read on the forward strand.
GGCAGTTACGAGCATAAGGTTTACACGCTTTCCAAGAAACTCGACGAAATGGTTGCAAGATTGCACCTTAAGCAACTCGGCGTGAAGTTAACTGAGCTCACGAAAGAGCAAGCGAACTACATTGACGTTCCTATCGAAGGTCCCTACAAAGCTGACCATTATCGATATTAAATAAACAATCCGCGGGTCGTTTTCTACTGGCCGCTCACCTCATATAACAGGGCATGGTGCTTGGCACCATGCCCTGTTTGGTGTCTAGCGCCAATTGCGTGTATGATTCCACCTTCTAATGAGCGACCGACTCACCCACGAATGTGGCCTTGCCTTTGTACGGCTTCGAAAGCCCCTGCACTACTTCCAAGAGCAGTACGGAGATGCTGCGTGGGGACTCCGAAAAACATATTTGCTCATGCAAAAGCAATACAACCGCGGGCAAGATGGAGCAGGCTTAGCCGTCGTCAAGTTCGACATGCCAGCAGGCGATCAATTCTTGCTTCGAGTTCGTTCCGACAAGCACAACGCTATCGAACGAATCTTTGATGTCATCACGGAAGATACCGAACAACTGAGTGAATCGATTTCAGCAGAAACCGAAATGGATGCAAAGCGTGCCTGTCGATTCCTTGGCGAAGCGTATCTTGGTCACTTGCGGTACGGGACGCACTCTGGAAACTCCATGGCAATGTGCCATCCGTTCATTCGAAAAAGCAATATTGCAAGCAGAAACATCGCACTCGCTGGCAATTTCAACATGACCAACTCAAACGACTTGTTTAGTCGACTCGTTGCATACGGGCTTGACCCCGTCGGCGACAACGACACACAAGTCATCCTTGAAAAAATTAGCCACTTCCTCAATAACGAACATGAGCGACTTATTAAGAAACACAAAAATCTCGAAGGAAGAGAACTCGCCAAAACAATTTCAGATGATCTTGATCTTGGGCGCATGCTCAAAAAAGCAGCGCAGTATTGGGATGGTGGATATGTCTTCGCTTCTTTAGTTGGCAACGGCGATGCTTTCATTTGCCGTGACCCTGCAGGCATACGCCCTGCATTTATGTATGTCAACGATGAAGTAGTCGCATGCGCCTCTGAACGTGGCGCGCTTGCAAACGTGTTCAATGTTGATCCCGATAAAATCCAACAAGTCAAACCTGGACATATAGTGATTGTAAAACGAGACGGGTCTATTGAAGAAGTCGAATTCACTAATCCAATTGAATTACGGCAATGCTCATTCGAACGAATCTATTTCAGTCGTGGGAATGATCCGCTTATCTATAAACAACGCAAACGACTAGGCGCAAACCTTGCCCCTCGGATTATGAGGGTGCTTGGCGATGACATCAGCCGCTCTTTCTTTAGCTACATCCCAAACACTGCTGAAACATGTTTTCTTGGGTTACTTGAAGCTGTAGGCGGCGCACTCCGATCAATTGAAGCGGATAGCATCTGGGATAAAATCCAAGATGGCTCAGTAACCCGATCTGACCTTACAAAATTAAATCATACACGCGTGCAAGCAGAACTTATTGCACACAAGGATCAGCGCTTGCGTACATTCATTACGCACGATGCGGCTCGTCGAGACTTAGTGTCACACATTTACGATATCACTCGAGGGCTTATTGAAAAAGATGACACGCTTGTTGTCGTAGATGATTCCATTGTCCGCGGAACTACATTGCGAGAATCCATCATTACAAGTCTGTCGCAACTCAATCCTAAACGAATTGTCATTGTGAGTTCTGCGCCCCCAATCATGTACCCAGATTGTTACGGAATTGACATGAGTCAAATTGGGAAGTTCATTGCATTTGAAGCAGCGGTTGAATTAACAAAAGATGCAGGCAACGAATCTATTTTTGAAGAAATCGCACGCAATTGCATTGCCCAAGAAAAACTTCCTGTTTCTCAGATGCAAAACCAAGTAAAAGCACTCTACGACCAATTTACATTGAAGGATATTTCATGCAAGGTTGCAGAACTCGTAAGACCAAACGAGCTCGATTGGAACGGACAACTTGATGTTATCTACCAAGATATCGATGGGCTTCGAGCTGCGATGCCCGAACATACCGGAGACTGGTACTTTACGGGCACCTATCCAACACCAGGCGGAAACGCCGTCGTCAACCGTGCCTTTTTGAATTGGCACACTAGTAACGATTCAAAACGCGCGTATTAAAGTTCTTCTTCGTCAATAACATTTGTGAAACCAAACTTTTCTCGTATCGATTCAATCACAATATAAAATACAGGGACAAATACAAGACTTAAAAATGTTGCTGCCAACATTCCTCCAAAAACTGTTGTGCCTATGGAATGTCGACTACTAGCGCCTGCACCATTTGCAATAAGAAGTGGCATAACACCTAAAATAAATGCAAAAGCAGTCATAAGAATTGGGCGGAGTCGTAATTTCGCGGCTTGAGTTGCAGAATCAATAATGCTCATTCCTGACTCTCTGTTTTTCTTTGCAAACTCCACAATCAAAATTGCATTTTTAGATGCCAAACCTATCAACAGAATCAAGCCAATTTGTCCGTAAATATCTAAATCTAGGCTACGCATTTTTAATGCAAGAATAGCACCTAAAATTGCAAGTGGTGCTGAAAGCAAAATCATAAATGGAATAGTCCAACTTTCATATTGCGCCGCAAGAAACAAAAAGACAATCAATATCGCCAAACCAAAAATTATTGGAATCGCTTTGATAGCCTCGATTTGTTGGTACACAATATCAGTCCAAAGAAAGTCAAAACCTTGAGGCAAATTCTTTACTTCTTCCCAAATAGCTTTGATACTTTCGCCAGAACTAAATCCTGGTGTTGACGCCCCCATGACTTGAGCGGAGGTATACATGTTGTAATGCGCTAAATTTTCGCTGCCAAGTTCTGCTTGTATTTCAACAAGTTCAGAAAGTGGAATTGCATCTCCCGCGGCGTTTAGTACTTCTAAATTGCCAATATCCTGTGCTGTTCTTCTACTACCACCTTCTGCTTGAACGATAACCTGATACACCTTCCCGTATTTATTAAAATCATTTACATAGACAGAAGCTAAATTATATTGAAGCACATCGAATAAGGATGACAAATCCACTCCAAGGGCACTTGCTTTAGTGCGATCTATTTCTAAATGGTAGATTGGCGTATTGCTTGAGAATGTCGACATTGCGAAACTGATTTCATCAAGAGTAGAAATACGCTCTATAAATTCGCCCGTGACTTTCCCAAGAGCAGTTGCTCCTTGCGCGTTAAGATCACGAATTTGAAATGCAAAGCCACCTGTTTTGCCAAGACCACTAATTGCAGGAGCATTGAATACTTGAACAGCCACAGGCTGAACTGCTGCAAATTTTTCTCGCAAACTATCCATGATACCCCAGACACTTAATTCTTCCGTGGTTCTATCATTCCAATTTGTTAAAATTGGTATCGCCATTCCTGATGCTGCATTTGCAGTAAAACCGCTTAAAAAATCTACGCCTGTTATAACAACAACATCTGCTATGCCTTCTTGAGCGAGCATGATCTCAATTAGTTCTTCAGATGCTTCATCTGTAGTAGCAAGAGACCTACCCGGTGAACCACTGAAACCTACGAAAAAATATCCTTGATCTTCTTCAGGGACAAAGCCAGTTGGCATATGTAAGGCGACATAGCCAGTTATGAAAATCAACACACCAAAAACTACTAGGACAAGCATCCAAATTTTGGAAAGTTTCTGAACTGATACTGCATACAAATCGCCAGCTCTGTCAAATACCCTATTAAACCAACGAAAGAAGCCCCATCTATCTTCGTCTTTTCTAACTCGCAGCAAAACACCGCAAAGCGCAGGACTTAACGACAATGAGTTAATGGAAGATAAAATCACACTAAATGCAATTGTCAATGAAAACTGATTATAAAGTTGGCCACTAATCCCCGGAACAAATGATGCTGGAATAAATACTGCTAGAAGTACTAGGGAAGTAGCCACAATTGGCCCTGTAACCTCACGCATTGCAATAGCAGTTGCTTTTCGTACAGAAACATTTCCTTTTTCTAACTGCCTTTCTACATTTTCAACAACAACAATTGCATCGTCAACAACTAAGCCTATTGCGAGAACTAAACCAAGGAGTGTTAGCGTGTTAATTGAAAAACCAAATGCCATCATTATCGCAAAAGTACCAATTAATGAAACTGGAATAGCAACAATAGGGATTAAAGCAGCACGCCAACTTTGCAAGAAAACAAAAATGACTAATACAACTAATCCAATTGCTTCGAGTAAAGTAACAACGAGTTCGACTAAAGAGATTCGTACAAATTCTGAAGTGTCGAATGTCATTTGATACTTTAAATCGGTTGGAAAGTTTTTAGAAAGTCGCTCCATGGCAGCCTTCACGCCTGCGGTTACCGACAGCGCATTCGCACCCGGCAATTGATATATGCCCATAGATGTAGAAGGATTTCCATTGAGCGTGCTATTTGAATCATACGTTTGAGCTCCGAGTTCAACTCGAGCAATATCACGGAGGCGAACAATTGCACCCCCTTCACTGCGAATAATGATGCTTTCGAATTCATCTACATCTGCAAGACGGCCTTTTGCTGACAATTGAATTGTATGCGCGGTAGGGTTATTCAATGGCAGAGAACCAACTTGTCCGGCAACAATTTGAATGTTTTGTTTACTAATCGCTGATGAAATCATCTCGGGCGAAATGCCCATTTTAGACATTTTCAATGGGTCAAGCCAAACACGCATCGCGTACTCTTTCAAACCAAAAATTGTAATGCTGCCAACTCCTGGAACCCGCTTCAATTCATCGTACAAATGAATGTCTGCATAGTTCCCCATGAAGACGCTGTCATACGTATTGCTATTGGAAAACAAGCTCACAATAGCAAGCATAGTTGTTGATTGTTTTGTAACTGATATACCCGCTCGTTGCACGATGTCTGGCATAACTGCCATTGCTTGGTCTACCCGATTTTGAACATCGACTGCTGCCATGTCCAAATCTGTGCCAATATTAAACGAGATGGTAATACTTGATGCACCGTTATTGGTACTGTTCGACGACATGTACATCATGTTCTCTACGCCATTTACTTGCTCTTCAATTGGCGTTGTAATGATGTCCGAAACAACTTGGGAACTTGCACCCGGATATCCCGAAGTTATTTGAACTTGGGGTGGAGTGACTTCAGGAAACTGAGCAACAGGCAAGAGAAAGATGCATATCCCACCCACGAGTACCATTAAAATTGCGAGACATATCGCAAATATTGGTCTTTTAATAAAAAATATTGGTGTCACGTGGTGCTACTTTGCTTCTATTGGATTCGTAATTTTCACACTTGTGCCAGAGTGCAAACTAGAAGCACCCTCAATGATAACTGCTTCGCCAATATTCAATCCAGATAGTACATGCTGGTATTCCCCTTGAATTGCTCCAAGGGTTATTGGTGTAATTTCCGCTTTACTTTCAGATGAAACCGTCCAAACAAAATAACCGCCTGACTGCTGCATCACAGCTTTTGCAGGAATCATAAGCGCCCCTTTTACAACACTTAATTGCAAAATTACTTTGGCATATGTACCAGGGAGATTTTTCCTCTCATTAATAAATTCGCCTCGCGCAAGAAATGTCGAAGTGGACGAACTGATAGTATTGTCAACGAATATAAGCGAACCATTTACACTATTAGTTGTTAGTGCGCTTCCTCCGATAGAAGGCTGGCCTTCTGAAAGATTTTCAGTAAAAACAATTTGCATTGGCAATGCCTCATTTGAGTCTATTGTTGTGCTAATTTGCGGCAATCTATTTGCTGGCGGGTAAAACTCCACAAACATTGGACTAATTTGGACTATTTCAGCTAATGTAGAATTCGTACCAGGACCAATCAAAGTGCCAACATCGACATTCGTTTTCCCAATAATTCCGGAAATCGGCGCGTGAATTGAACAGTAACTTACATTTAACTCGGCAAGTGCAACCCCTGCTTCTGCTTGTGCAAGTTGAGCTAACGCTTCCTCAAGTTGCGATTCCAGTTGATCGAAAGTTTGCATTGAAACTGCGCCCGTTTTTATAAGCGGTTCATTTCTGTCGTATTCTTTCTGAGCATAGTCTGATTGCACTGCTGCTGATTCCATAACGGCTATTGACTGCAGGAGTTGCAAATCAAATGATGTTGCATCTATTTCATAGAGCAAATCGCCTTTAACCACTTCTTGCCCTTGTTGAAAATGTCTCTGTGTAAGCCATCCTTGAACTCGAGCTTCCACTTCAACATCCTGCACGGAGCTTGTCGTACCAGGCAATATCAACTGTATAGGCATATCAATCGCAAACACATTCTCAACAGAAATACTAGTAAGGGGAAGTGCTGGCGGGGTTACCGCTTCTTCTTTGCACGATAGTAGTGCACAGAAAAATAGTGCTATTAATGCGAATCTCCTCATTGTTCATTCCTTATTTGTGTAACTTCTATTTGTCTTTCGTTTTCCCAATCACCACCTAATGCTTTATATAAGGCAACGAGATTGTTGGAAACGGCTCCAGTTTTTTCAACTAAAACTAGCTGGCTTGCAAGAAAATTGAGTCTTACATTTAATACTGATTGCATCAAAACAACACCTGCTTCTTGTTCTTGCTTTGTTAATACTAATGCCTCAAATAGTGACTTTGATGCATCATTCATTGCATCCTGCACTTTCCCAGATTCAATTAAGTTTGACATGGAAATCTCAACTTCAGCTAATGCTTTAAGAACCGTAAGTTCCCAATTTAAATATGCTTCACTTGTTTTTTCTTCTTGCATCTGAATCTGGTTTTTAATTCGATTCCCATTGAAAATATCCCAAGAAATTGTTGGGCCAAAACCATATGTCCTGCTATCCCATCGAATCAACGTATCTACGGTTGTTGCTTCATAGCCAAATGAACCCGAAAGTGATAATTTGGGGTACAAGTTTGACATCTCTGAGCCTACAAGTGCTGTTTGTGCCGCAAGTGTTCTTTCTGCCTGACGAATATCAGGACGCCTGCGAACAAGATCTGCTGGAATGCCAACTGCAACCTCAGGTGTCGCCCTTGGTACTGAGCTGATTTTAGATAGCCGTTTCTCTATTGTCTGCATATCAGTGCTTAAGAGAATTGCGAGCTGAGCATATTGTTGAACAAGTTGCATTTCTACATCGGGCAATTGAATACTATTTTGATCATACATTGCACGCTCTTGCTCAAGGAATGTTTTGCTAATGATGCCCTGCTCGTATTGGCTTTCAATGAGCGCAAGCATTTCTTTAAGTGTTGCCAAAGATTGCTTGGTGAGTTCTTTGCTAATTTGCAAAACTCGAATATTAATATACGTTGACGCAACTTCTGCTCGAATGGTAATAAGCACGTCTCTGTAGTGTTCTAATTCTGCATCCTCGCTTGCACTAGCTGCTTCAATACCTTTTTCTATTCCGCCCCACAAATCAAGTTCCCAACTTGAATCTAATCCTACGGCGTAGTCTTCGACTGGCTTTATTTTATAGTTTTGAATAATAGACAAAGTTTGAGAATTATCACTTGCTTGTTGACGTTCCGCGTGCCCTTTTACTGAAACAACTGGTGTTAATTTTGCAGAGGCAACCCCATATGCTGCTCTTGCTTGCAATAGATTTGACACAGCAATTTTTAACGTAATATTATTTTTCTGTGCTTCTTCTATTAGTTTTACAAGTTCTTCATCATCAAATCGAAGCCACCAAGAATGTACTTCATTAGTATTCGTAGTAAACTCATCTTCAATTGCACGTTGCCACGCATCTGCAACAGGAATTGTCATCGTTGGCTTTTTATACGTAGGACCAACCGTGCAGCCAGCCAGTGCGATCATGCAAAAAGAAAGTATGCAAAAGCATTTTGCAGTATTGAGATACATACAACTATTTTATAGGGCTACAACATTTTGTGTTACAAGCGATGAATACCGTTACTAATTTTCCCCTCATATTTGTGCAATAGTCATAACTTTACCCATAAGGGGCTCTGCTTCAATGGCAGTGAGCACGAGCATATGATTACATGCTGCTTTGGAACTTTACCCCTTGATTTGATTATTTTTAGAAAGTCTTGTAAAACTGCTAATTTTCACACATATGTCTTTTTCGATTTTGCCACATAAGGGCAAGAATGCGAACGTTAACCTGCCTTTGAAAAGTGCGTTGTATCAGGAGAAACAGTTTTGATTATTGGAGTTGAAACTCCGCCGGCTGCATCTAATGCAGACTTGCGAACTTGAAATGCTGTGAGTGCCGTAATAAGTTCTTCTGGTTTGTTTGTGATGCGGGAAGCAGTTTCAGCAATTCGCTCTGCTGTCGACCAAAGGTCGTTTCGCATTGTTTGCTCAAGCGCTTCTGCTAAATCGATGCATGTCAAATAATCTACTGTAGTTTCTACCATGTGTAATACCTTTTCTTCTGATGTTCCGTCAAATGCTATCGGCAGGTAATTGTCTAACGCTTGATTTCATACATTAGTTCGACAATTGCGCAGCTTTTCTATACAACCAGAGCCTATCAACGTCCTATAACCCTAGAACTGCCTTTACGCTTTCAAAGTAACTATCGCGTTAGGTTTGTGCCAAAATATCGATCTAACACCGCAAAAGGGTTGCAAAATCACTGTTTTTCTGGTCTAATTCGCCGTTCCCCTCACCCTTTTAGGGTTTGCGTTCGATGGTCGTTCGCTGCCTTGGGTGCTTTTTTCAGAATCGGTGATTATCGTATGGCTCGTTATCTTGGACCAAAAGTCAAACTCTCTCGTCGCGTTGGTGTTCCAATCGCTGACATCCCAAAGCACACTGCTAAACGGCAGTTGACTCCTCCCGGACCCCACGGCTTCCGTGGTCGACGTCTGAAGGATTATGGTGTTCGACTTGTTGAGAAACAAAAGCTTCGTTACCACTACAACATTCTTGAAAAACAATTCCGTCGATACATTGCACAAGCAAGTCGCCTCAAAGGTAACACCGGTGAAGTATTGCTTCAACTTCTTGAGCAACGCCTCGACAACGTGTTACGTCGCGCTGGTTTTGTACGCACAATTTGGGCAGCTCGCCAAATGGTTGTACACGGCCACGTACTCGTGAATGGCAAAAAAGTTGATAGGCCAAGTTTTGCAGTTTCTGCTGGCGATATCGTCACGCTTAAGCCAAAAATTCATGACCTTGCTCGCACAAATATGGAAACTCTTGCTGGCCATATCGTTTCAGATTGGCTTAGCATGAATCCTTCTGAATTGACCTGTACGGTTGTTTCTAGACCAACTGCCGATCAGATTCCGTTTGATGTGAACACAAACCTCATCGTTGAATTTTACCGTTAATAATTAACCGCCCATGTGGTGGTCATGTGCCATCTATGGGCAAGGGACCACTTCCACATGTTTAAGTTCCTCCGCAAATACAGCGTCTGGATTCTCGGTTTTGGCGGCACATTGCTGCTCATTGCTTTCCTAGCGCCTAATGTAATTCAACAACTCGCTCAACGAGCTGGGTCCGCCGGCACCACGCAGGCAACTGTCGGTAATGGCGAAATCGTTGGGTACGACGAATGGCAAAAAATCGTCTCAGAGTCACAAATCATCGATCGAATCGGCACTACCATTCCAGGTGTAGGCAAACTTGAATCACCCGAACATTGGTACCTTCTCACTCGAGAAGCAGATCGCGCTGGACTAACACCCGCTCTTGCGGCGGTTGCCATTGATGAGCAAACCCTCTACAACATTGCTGGTAACACCGGCTCAAGACCACAACTCGTACTGGAAACACTTGCACATCTTCAAGGCGTACAACGTCTTGTTCAAATGTACCAAATGACTGGCCGTTTCTCAGATCGTCGTCTCAACCAAGCAGCAACCGATTTGTTTTCAAGTGTTGCAGCCGAAACAATTGTTATCACGGCAACACCCGAAAACAACGGTTCGTTTACTGAAGAAGATTTGCAAGCACAGCTTGATGCTTGGGCAGATACACCCATTGGTGAAGGCGATCATGGGTTTGGATACAAATTACCTGACCGTTTCAAAGTTGAGTGGCTTCACATTCCTGCAGAATCTATCGCCCAAGCAACGAAAATCAGTGATGAATTTTCGACTCGCGAGCAGAGAAAGTTCTGGCGACGTAACGAAACCGATCCTCGTTTTCCTGCAATTGGTTCCGATGGCATTATTCCTGAAGTTGTTTCAAATGCCTATTTAGAAGAGTTGACAGATAAAACTCGAACCAAAATTGCCAGAAGTACTTCAGACCAACTCCGAGAACCACGACGTGGACTCGACGAAAGCAATGGCTTTTACATCCTCCCAGAGGATTGGAGCGCAAAGAAAATTGATTTTGAAACACTTTCAACTTCGCTGCAACAAGAGTTCTCACTTCCACTTCCCAAGTATGGAAGTGAAGCAACGTGGACATCAACAAGCGATGCAAGTGAGACTCCCATCATTGGGTCCATGATTGCTACAAACCTTGGCGGCGTGCCAATCAACTTTCAAACACTCATCTCCTCTACAAAAGAGTTTGACGCGAACGGTTTGTATAGAATCCAAACTGGTGTTTCTAGTCCTATCTTAGAAACAACAAATGGTGACATCATCGTCTTCCGAGTAACAGAGACAGACCCCGCAAGAGCGCCAAAAGATATTAATGAAGTTCGCGAAGCAGTAACATACGATCTTGGCAGAATTGCTCGTTGGAAAACATTGCAGGCTGAAGCTAACTTAATAGAAGAGCATACTCGCGAAAAGGGCATGCTTGCTACGTCTATAAAATACGAATCCACCGTAAACCCCCCACAGCCTGTTTCCATGGTTGACAATGGTATTCCAACAATCCTTGATCCTGCGACTGCTCGACCGCTTATGACTCAAGCCATCATGCAACGGCTAGGGATTGGGCATCGAATAGCTGATATGAACACAAAGATTCCCACTCTTGAAAAAAACGATGCTTCGGTAATTCAAGCAATAATTGACAATGCTATTGGACTTCCACTTGAAACACCTATCGCTTCTCTTTCAGCGGAAGATACAATCTTTATTGTTCCATCGCCAGAAAATATGGCACTCGTACTCGTGCGAGTTACTGGTACATCCCCCGCATCAAGTGAACTTGCAACTGACTTCTCTGGAAAAACGTCACCCGTTCTTCAAACGATGCTTTCTGTCGATGAACTCGGTGGTGCAAACGCCATCAGCGATGCATTTTCATTTGAAACACTCGCAGCTCGTCACAACTTTGAACGTGGCCGACGCGACGTTGAAGACGAAGACAGCGTTAACTAACTTTTGAGCCCGGCGGCATTTCGCGATCACACCGAAGGACTGCAACGTCCTCTGCGTTTTCGCCATTGCGCTTTGTAGCAGCGATTACCATTCCCTCGCTGATTTCACCACGAATTTTTCGCGGCTCTAAATTTGCAACAATGATAACTTGCGAACCCTCAAGATCTTCGGGAGCATACCACGCCTTCATGCCTGCGCAAATTTGGCGACCTTCTGGAGTACCATCATCAATTTGTAACTTTAAAAGACGATCTGCATCGGGGTGCAATTCTGCTTTGGTCACAGTCGCTACCCGCAAGTCAAGCTTGGCAAAATCGTCGTACGCTATTTGGGGAAGAAATTCAGTCATACGAGGAAGTCTACTCGACTCCGACGGCTTTCGCATCGCGGTCGCTTAACATGCCGCCATCGCTTCGCTCTCTAACGGTGCCATCGCGTTTCCACGAACGGTCGCAACGGGGCTCTTCGCGCAAATCCTGTACGAAAATCGAATCGCCTTCACAAATGACCCGAGAAACGCCGCAAAGGTCGGCAAGATCAATGGAATCAAAGTTCAAAAGCGATGCTGGTAAAACCAAACCCGCATCAAGTGGATTGTCGACTCCAGATTCTTTTGCTTCTTCCAATGCCTTGAGTGCTTGGTCACGAATACCCATTACGTCGTCCCATGATGTGTCCGCTTTAAACGCAACTGCTGCAAATTCTTGTAGATGCACGCTTTGCGAATCTTCCCCATGCAACGCCCGCCAAGCTTCATCTGCCGTGTGGGGCATAAACGGTGCAAGTAAACGGATAAGCGTATCTGACACAATGCGTATTGCAGCGGTAGTTTGTTTTCTTCGAACGGATTCTTCGCCATCGCAATAGAGACGATCCTTCACTGCAGCAAGGTAAACCGAAGAGAGCGTATCATTACAAAAGTCGTATAACGCTTGTTGCGCTACGCGAAATTCATATCCACGGAGCGCGCCTGTTACTTTCGTTTCCAATTTTGTAAGTTCGCCAAGCAGCCAACCATCGATTGAAGTGGTAGGTATTTCTATACCATCGCAACTTCCTACATTGCCAAGTAAGAATCGAAGTGTATTACGCACTTTTCGATAACTTTCAGCAGCAATATCGAAAAACGACATGTCAACTTTTATGTCGTTATCGTAGGCAAGCGAACCAACCCACCATCGACAAACATCTGCGCCAAAATCTTTTAAGAGCTCATCGACGTTTAGCGCATTCCCACCGCTCTTACTCATTTTCTTGCCATCTTTTGCAACCATAAAACCATGTGTCAAAACGGTTTTGTATGGCGAGATTCCAGTTGTTGCAAGCGCAGGCAACATGGAAAGTTGGAACCAGCCACGGTGTTGGTCGCTTCCCTCAAGGTATAAATCCATTGGGTAGCCCTGCCCACGTGCTTGCATGACTGCGTGCCACGAAGTTCCCGATTCAAACCAGACATCGAAAATGTCTTGCATCTTTGTAAGCGACGATAGATCAATGTTATCTGGGTTATCCCAATGCGCTAATAAAACTTCCGGCGGTTGTGCAAACCAACTATCAGAGCCGTGTTCTTCAAAGACCTTCGCTATTGCGCGAACTGTTTCTGGAGTCAATAAGAACGAGCCATCATCTTGTACAAATGCGGGAATCGGTAATCCCCATGCACGTTGACGCGATAAGCACCAGTCCGGTCTCGAATCAAGCATGCCACGCATGCGGTTTTGCCCCCATGCTGGAACAAACGTGATGTCATTTTCTGTAGCTTCAAGTGCTTTTGCACGAAGCGTTTTCCCCTCAAGATCACCATCAACGGCAACGAACCACTGTTCTGTTGAACGGAAAATAACTGGCGTTTTACTTCGCCAATCATGCGGATAACTATGTGTGTACATCGACATGTGATACAAATGATCTGTTGCACGTAATTTGTCAACCACGACTTGGTTTGCATCCCAAACGGATAAGCCGGACAGAAACGCTGGGACTGTATCGTCGTACACTCCGTCTGCTTTGACGGGGCAATAAATTTCTAGATTATTTGCAAGCCCAACAATGTAGTCGTCGGTGCCATGCCCCGGCGCCGTATGCACTAATCCTGTGCCATCTTCCAATGTCACGTGGTCGCCCGAAATAACTGGGCATGTTCTTTCACAATACATGTGGTCGTACTGTAAACCAACAAGAGCGTCGCCCTTACACGTACCAAGTACTTCCGGCGTAGCCCCCGTAGTACCTGCAACTTTTTCGAGCAATTCGCTTGCAATTATCGTTACATGGTTGCCAAGTCGAACTAGGGAATACTCAAATCGAGGCGAAACAGCGATTGCCATATTGGCAACAAGCGTCCACGGAGTTGTTGTCCATATAAGAAAAGAAGGGGTTTCATCTAGTATGACATCAAAAGCATTTGCAACTGTGTCCTTATCCACTGCATCAAAATACACAAAGATGGATGGGTCTTCCCTATCCTCGTATTCAAGCTCTGCTTCAGCAAGCGCTGTTTCGTTTGTAATTGACCAGTGTACTGGTTTCAGTTGTCGGTAGACAAGACCTGTTTCAACAAGATCAGCAAAAACTTCAAGCACGGATGCCTCGTACTTTGGAACCATTGTCAAATAAGGGTCATCGTAATCTGCGAGCGTTAACAAACTTTTCAATTGTCCTGTTTGTAATTTCACAAACTTTGAGGCATATTTTTTACATTCACGTCGAATCGCAATACGACGCGCATCGTCGTCAAGTTCTTTTAACTGTTCAATTTTTCCCGATTCAACTAGGTTCATCATCACTTTATGTTCGATTGGAAGTCCATGACAATCCCAACCGGGCGTATATGGGCACTTTTTGCCAGACATTAGTTGTGTTCGAACAACAATGTCTTTTAAAACTTTATTGAGCAAGTGTCCAACATGAATGGAGCCGTTTGCATACGGTGGACCATCGTGAAAAACGAAAGGTTCTGCATTCTCTTTTGATGCTTGGATAGCCGCGTAGAGTCTACTCTTATCCCAACGCTTCACCGATTGTGGCTCGTTCTGCGCGAGATTTCCGCGCATCGGGAACGATGTCTTTGGAAGAATCAGCGTCTTCTTGTAATTTGGTGTTGTTTGTGTCATCGTATAACTCTAATGTTCGTGAAGGATAATGGATTCGCTCTCTGTATGCTCGTGCGAATGCAGCGAAGAAATACCCCACGCAATCGCAAGGCCCAGTACGAGTGCAATAGTTAAAGCAAACCTATCATGCCCATGAAATTGTAGTTCAGGCAGTAAATCGCTCAATGAAATGCAAAGGAACATACCAGCGGAGAATGCGAGCGCCGCTGCTATAGTCGGGTGGCTCACATCACCTCCAAGTTGAAAAAGGATGACGCCAAGTGGAACGCTAAGCGAAAAAAGTATATTCACAATATGTGTTTTTGTTCTTGGAACATTTGCCACTCGCATCATCGCTACAAGTGTCAATCCATCAAATGGTTTATGTAAAAGAATTGCAACAAAGACGCCAAGTGCAACAGTAAATCCTCCAACACTCCACGCTGCTGCAAGTGCAACTCCTGCAAGAATGCTGTGTAGCGTCAATCCGCCATACGCTCCAATCCACGTCAGTTTGTGTTCGTGCCCACAGGAATGTTCGTGACCGTTTCCATCTTCGGCAATGTCATGGCAGTGCGAAGGTAAAAATCGTTCGAGCAAAAATATTGCTAGAAACCCACCGAGCAACCAAAGCATGACTGTTTTTGTTTCTCCGTGGGCAAGTGCCTCGGGCAATAAATCAAGCACCGCAACCCCAGCCATAACACCGCCAATACCACTCATAGCAATTTGCATTCGCCGATGTGTCGGCTTGAACAAAAGAGGCACAACGCCGCCGAGCAGCGATGCCACGATAATTGAAATGCAAAAGAGGTATAGCATGGGTGAGACTGAGTCGGTAATTATACGAAAAACAGCGTTTCTCTGTATTAAAACATCTTTTCTCACGATATTTTTCTACACTTTGGACCCCAATATTACCATACAGATGAAAAGAGTCAAAGAGTAGGCGCCATGGAAGTGCAAATTACCACTGGAATTATTGTTTCGCTTTTCACTACTGCCGTTTTTACTCGAACACCATCCGCAAATAATGAGCGCGCAAACACTGCTGAGATACATCTAGGTGCGACAACGTTGACTTTGATTCAGATTTAGTTGTCTATCTCGAAGATGATTGTGAATATCCTGTTACTCATTACAGCGTGGAGCGAGTGCCCACAAGTTCGCTTAAGGTAGAATATCTACATGACGCCAACAACGGCGGGCAAGAAGAAGAGTAAGGCCCCTAATAATCCTTGGTCAACACCTGCGATGCAGCAGTATCGCTCGATGAAAGAAGCACACCCAGAGTGCGTGCTCTTCTTTCGCATGGGTGACTTTTATGAAATGTTTGACGAAGATGCTCGCATCGTATCTAAAGCAATCGGATTGACTCTCACACAACGAGGCAACGGACTCGATATGGCTGGCGTGCCTCACCATTCGGCTGAAGGATATCTTCGAAGAATGGTTGACCAGGGTTTTCGCGTAGCGGTTTGCGAGCAACTTGAAGATCCCGCGCAAGCAAAGGGTGTTGTAAAACGTGGCGTAACTCGAGTCGTTACTCCCGGCACACTCATTGATGCGTTTCTACTGGATGAAACAAAATCGAACTTACTCGGCGCAATGTACTCCGATGGATCGACTGTATCCATTGCTGTTACCGAACTATCTACGGGTACACTTAAATTGCATCAATGCCCCATCGACAGAGTAGGCGATACGCTTGAGCGACTTCGTCTTTCCGAAGTTATTATCTCAGAAGATGATGCCGAACTTGAAGCCATCGCAAAACGATTTGGTATCGCTCTGACACGACGGCCTGCTTGGATGTTCAACCTAGATGAAGGTGTCACGGTTCTTACAAAACAATATGGCGTGACAACTCTTGAGGGGTTTGGGTTAACCGCCCACGATCTTCGAATCGCACCAATAGGTGCCCTACTTACTTACCTCAAGCAAACACAGTCGGTCGATTCAGAATTGCAACACCTTCGCCCCCCTGCAATTGTACGCAGTGACACCTTTGTAGCGCTTGACGCTACAACGATTCGTTCCCTCGAGATTGAACAAACTATGAAAGGGAACGCAACTGAGGGGTCGCTTCTTTGGGTCATGCAACGATGCCATACCGCTATGGGGAAACGATTACTGCGGCAATGGCTTTGCGAACCACTTGCAGACAAAGAAGCTATAGAGAAACGCCAACAAGTTGTATCGCAATTTATTAACGAAAACGAAATGTTGCGAAAAACGCAAACAATACTCGACCAAGTGCAAGATGTTGCTCGAATCGCAGGAAGAGTTTCAGTGGGACGCGTTACACCAAGAGATATTGTCGCGCTTGGAAAATCAATTAATGTTTGCGCTGAACTTGCAACAGTGCTTGATTCTTCCGCAACGCAACATGTTCATGCTGTACTTCAAGAACTTAGCGATTCGTTCGTTCCACTTGCACAAACGATTCAAGCGCAATGCATCGATGCACCACCGGCGCACATGCGTGAGGGTGGCTTGTTCCGAGATGGATTCGATGCACAACTTGATGAAGCAAGACTATTACAAAGAGATGCCGGTGCTTGGCTTTCGCAATACCAAGCTGGCCTAACTGAATCCACTGGTATTAGCACATTAAAAGTTGGTTTCAATAAAGTATTCGGGTACTACATTGAAGTAACGCACGCTCAAACAAAAGGTGTTCCTGATACGTTCACTCGAAAACAAACATTAAAAAACGCTGAGCGGTACATCACGCCCGAATTGAAAGAATTTGAAAACAAAGTATTAAGCGCCGAATCGCAAGCAATTTCAAGAGAACATGTATTGTTTACGCAACTGTGTTCACAAATTGCTTTGCATTTACCTTCAATTGCACAATATGCTGACACGATTGCAGCCATCGACACACTTGCCTGTTTTGCGGATACTGCAACATTATTTGGGTATGTAAAACCAACGCTAGTTGATGATGTATGCATTGAAATCAAAAATGGAAGACATCCAGTCCTCGATCGATTATTGCAAGAAAGATTTGTGCCAAATAATTGCAAACTTACAGATGAAACACTTGCTCTCATAACGGGCCCAAACATGGCTGGCAAGTCTACGTATATTCGTCAAGTCGCTTTAATCACATTGCTGGCGCACACCGGAAGTTTTGTTCCAGCAGAATCTGCAATTATTGGGATGGCCGACCGAATTTTTACGCGCGTAGGTGCAAGCGATGAGCTGCACGCTGGGCAATCGACGTTTATGGTTGAAATGGTTGAAACTGCTAATATTCTCAATAACGCAACGAAAAAAAGCCTTGTCATTCTCGATGAAATTGGCCGCGGCACTAGTACGCTTGATGGCTTATCGCTGGCTTGGGCAATCGCTGAACAACTTGCAGAACGTGGGTGTAGGACACTCTTTGCTACGCATTATCATGAGTTAACATCGCTTGCGGATCGCGATAACACGATCGCGAATTTGCATGTGACCGTGCGCGAATGGCAGGATGACATTGTATTTTTATACGGCATCAAAGAAGGCCGTACCGATCGAAGTTACGGCATCCATGTTGCAAAACTTGCTGGTGTTCCTAATGATGTTGTCACAAGAGCAAACGAGTTACTTGAAACACTAGCTGTGCATACACAACAAGCAAGTGCTGATACTTCGCATCGACCTCCTGCACCGCAAATGAGTTTGTTTACCGAATATTTGCCAAGCCCACTCGTCGACGAACTTAAAAATATCGATATTGATTCGCTTTCTCCAATGGAAGCATTTGAATTGTTACGTGAATTTAATCGCCGTGCTTCTGACGAAGTCGAGCACTAAGCCGAAGCAAAAGTTGCACTCGCTCAAATTCATTGAGCCACTCTTGCAACGTAGCATCAAATTCGTTCTGTTCAATTGCTAAACCGGGAATATCACAGGCTGTGCCAACCTGCCTTTTTGCGAGTGCACGATACCGAGAAAGCGTCCGATCGCCAAGTACGCTCACTGGTTCAAAGTCTTCTGCCATAAAGAGTGCCGTCGGAATACGATTGCCAGCATTTATTTTTACTTTATCTGAAAGCGCGATTGCTTCGTCTTTGTCAATCCACCGCATATTAATTTTGGTCGAACTAGAACCAATTGCAGCAAGCATTGGCCCTTGAGCGGAACAATCGCCGCACCAAATTCCCGAAACAACAAGCACGTTCATGCTTCGAACAAAACCAGCGAGTAACGCTTTTTGTTCTTCGCATAATTTTGCCTGTTTATCTATTGCCTGCCAGGACGCTGCTCGATCCCCAGCATTTGCTAGGTAGGCTTCATACGATGTGCCACGTTCAAACCACGCTCGCAGCTCTTCTTTTTCTATTCCAATCGTCATGCACGATAGTTTACTCTTTCTTACGTAATTCGTTTATTTTTTGCAGGAGAGCGTCTCTTCTCTGTATAGATTTGCTCGCATGCTCAATTGCTTTGTCGTATGCAGGCGTAAGCAAATCAATCAAATAATATGGGTCAAATACTGAGGTTGCTTGTACCCATGGTACGCCTACAAAACTGCTTGGGGCAGATGAGCCATGCAATGTAGACTCTCGCAGATTCTCGAAATAAGAAAGGCGGCGATCGTGTTCCTCTAAAATTTGTTTACGTGAGGGAAGGTATAGATCTGCAATTGGCGCAAATATGGTTGGAAGTAACGATGAACTCGTACTCTCTAGGGGAACCAATTCTACTTGCTTTCCTAGTTCCATAGCCTTTAAGGGAATAATTTTTCCATCTCCATTCCCGTCATCAGTGAATATTCTCTGCAACAAATCTAAGACAAACATTCGCTCACCCTCAAAACGGATGGTGAGATGTTCATCAATATTTTGTAATTTCAGCAAGAGCATATCAAATTCGTCTTGTGTAAAGAGTGATGGCTGATGCTCGAGGATTTCTTCAAGTGTCAAAAACGTACTATTGTAAATCGAAAGAGAGACTAGGTCACAGATTAGGAGCGGCTGTTCGCGGGTATGCTCTGCAATGGCTAGACACGCCAGAAGGTCATCGACGCAGCGGGTTGCGTTCAAATTGGCGGCAGCAGCTTTTGCGTCCATTAAAAGCACTCTTGCATTACTTCGCATAGGGCCAAGTTGCGGCAAGAGGACAGATGCAAAAAAACCATCTGGCGGCGGTTGATTTTGCTGCTCTTCATATTCTTCTGGCCATAACTCTTTGTCTTCTTCCGCTACGGTTCCATTGAGCATGTATCCAATGCCTTGCATTTTTGAAGCGTCGCGAATAAGGATGATTGTGCTTGCGTGTTCTTGCAGCCAATTTGTGTAATGAACCCATCCTTCTTGGGTTGGCCACGTGGGCGTCTCAATATCGGCTTCATAAAAAACAGAGGCTGGCTCTGGATTCTCTCGTAGTGCAATCGCAGCTTCTCTATACAGGGGCCATGCACGCAATTCCACTGGCACTGCTGCTGCCTTTTCGTTCAAGAGTGCAACATAATCAACTGAAATCGTTGCTGTCCTCTTCATCGCGACGATCACCCAGATTGCGTACGTCATAAACAAACAACAAACCGCTACACATCCCCAAATAAACAGTTTTCTCAACATTGCACTTTCTCCTGCATGCCTCTTAGTATACTTCATACAACTTATTCTCCTCTGAGACTTTGGTTTTTCACTTTGCCTTTACCATTAAAAAGCAGCCCTCATTGCGCTTAATAAGTCTCAGAGGGGAATAGGTTATTTGTTGGTGAGGGTCCAACAGTGCTCAAGCACATCGCGAATACCTTCGTGGGTCGCGCCCGAGCACGTAATCACAGGATCGAGTTGCAATTCCTTAGCGATTCTTGCAAGAGTCTCGTCGCGCTCATCGGGTGGAAGCAAATCCACCTTATTGAGGACTACCATTTCTTTCTTAGTCGCGAGTTCTTTTGAGTATCGTTGGAGTTCATCTCGAATTGCTCTGTAATTTGAAACGGGATCACTACCATCCACTGGCATCACCTCAACAAGATGCAGCAATGCACCCGTGCGTTCAATATGTTTCAAAAACCGATGCCCAAGCCCAGCGCCATCTGCTGCCCCTTCAATGAGCCCTGGAATATCCGCCATAATCAATCGTCGATTGATATCAAGTTCTGCAATGCCAAGATGTGGATGCAATGTCGTAAAAGGATATTCTGCAACCTTTGGGCGTGCCGCTGAAATTGCAGAAAGCAATGTAGATTTTCCAGCGTTTGGCATGCCCACTAAACCAATGTCTGCTATTAATTTCAACTCCAGCCGCAATATATGTTCTTCTATTGGCTCACCAGTGGTTGTTTCTTGTGGTGCTTGATTTGTAGCGGATTTAAAATGTTCATTTCCCCAACCCCCCTTGCCACCTTTTGCTACAACGAGTTCCTGGCCCTCTATTGAAATATCTGCAAGCAACTCACCAGACGCCTCATCAGTCACAAGCGTGCCCAAGGGTACTTTTACAATCTTGTCGTCTCCATTGGCACCATGCATCTGACTACCCATACCTTGGGTTCCATGTCCAGCGCGGTAATGAGGTCTATGTGTCAAGGGCAACAAGGTCCCGACTGACCTATCACCAACTAAAACAACATCTCCACCGTCGCCGCCATCGCCACCATTTGGCCCCCCTTTGGGAATATATTTTTCACGGCGAAAACTCATGCAACCATCGCCGCCTTTGCCACTTCGGACAAAAATTCTCGCTCGATCAACTAGCATAGATTCTTTTAGTGCGGATCGTTCGCTTAGTTCACTGCAGTGAACTGAGGTACGTCTGCTTCGCTTGGAACGATGTCCACGAATCTACCGCGGAATCGAACCAATCCTGGCTCGAGTGCGAAGAGCGTATCGTCGTTGCCTCGTTTAACTTTATAACCAGCTTTGAACTTTGTGCCACATTGCCGAATGATTATGGAACCCGCTTTCGCAGTTTCTCCACTATACAACTTAATACCACGATATTGCGGGTTTGAATCGCGTCCGTTACTGGTTGAACCACCACTCTTCTTATGGGCCACAGCAAAACTCCTTAAAAACATCTCGCAACATACGAGAGCCCCCTATTGTATCAAGCCAGTGGGCTTGATACAACCCTACGATTCAGCGAAAAATCCATTTCCTTTGCACATCATTTCCACCAATGCCATCCTTTTCATCTGTGCTAAGGCGAAAAATACTCGTACCACCAGAGACAGCTCGTTTTGGTAGTGGCTTTAATGCGATTTGATCAACCGAACCGTTCACAAACCACGAGAGTTGAATCACTCGCCTCAGTTTGCGCGATTCCCCATTAATCGGGTGGAATACTTCAAAGGTATCACCGCTGACACCATCTGCAAATACTTGGATTTCCCGAACATCTTCTCGACCCGCCTTCCAAATCACGATTGATTTAATTGCGTTTTCTTCACCCTGCAAAATTGGGCCAATTGCATCTGATTGCGGCACCATAAGTGGGTCGTCAAATATATCAAACACGCGTAGTTGGATTACTCTTGGAACATTGTCGCTGTCTGCGATGATTTCTCCACGATCTGTCACCAACTCAAAACTCGGCACCCAAAGTCGGTCAGAGTTTGTTTCATTCGTCACTTCATAGACAAGAATCCAATACCCCTCGCCCGATTCGCGATCGCGATAGAAACGAAGATCACTCGTATCTAAACGTAACTGCCAACGAACAGCTTTATCTGTCGCTTTAGGATACGCGTTGCTCACTTGAACCCACGAGGCAACTGTAATCAAAATAAGTATGGATAAAAAGAATCGCATGTATGGTCTCCTTGCAACCTTCTATTCTAGCAGCAGGATGCCTTTTCGTGATGCATTTGGAGAAGAAACGACACGCCGAAACAGTATCCAATCTCATGCAAATACGTCCCAAGGGAGGATATTGCTTCAAACAGTTGCAGAAGGCCCAAAAGTCAGTTTTCAATGCATTGATGACGAGGATCCTGAGGAATACTTCATGCTGGGGATACTGAAAATCCCTGACAAGAACGCAACGGTCCTCACCACTTTCTCAAACTAAAGAAAGCGACATCAAGCCTCCTCAAATATGCACTCTATTTCAAAAGTTGTCATGAAGTTGTCCACACTTTGTTGACAATATGCCATACATAGATTTTCAGTTTTTCTTTCTGCTCATTGACCTAGGGAAACACTAGAGTTACGTCCAAAGAGCCAACAGGTTTTGGAAGCAATTAACAATCTCCCACTTGCATCAAGATAATCTTTCGCTACCCTAGTCGAACTGCTTAAGGACGAGTAGATTCGAAATCAAATACATGGCACGAAGAAATGCCATGTGACTTTGAGTGGGGGCGAACGTTGGACGGAACCAATTCCACTAGTAATCATCACCACTTTCTCCTTTGCATCTACTGCAACGATATTGGATTCATGTCTCGTCCCAACACTTCGCTAATTGAACAAAAAATGCGAGAGCACTTAAGCGACGCACTTGGTGAACGACCATATCGAATGTGGTTTTCAAATACAACAGTGCAATGCAACGATGACGGAGTTAAAATCCTTGCCGCTACTCCGCTCGCTGCAAATTGGATCGCAAAACGGTTTTCAGCTGTTATTGAAGATGCCGCAAAAGTTACGTTCGGCAAAGAAATGCCAATAAAAATTTTGGTTGATGAAAGCGCACAACCAATTCAAGAATCCAAGACCTCTGCCCTAGCTCAACCGACCACCCCAATTCGCAAACAACACAAACGTCGTTTGTTAAGCTTTGACGACTTTGTCGTTGGAACTTGCAACCAACTTGCTTGTGCTGCGGCTAAACAAATTACTCAAGAGGATGAAAAAACAATTTCTCCTCTATTTATACATGGATCATGCGGCGTGGGCAAGACGCACTTATTGCAAGCAATCTGCAAACTTGCCATAAAAACATCTCCCGGAAAAGTTCGTTATGTAACGGCAGAACAATTCACAAATGAATTCATCACAAGTTCGAGGTGCGGCGAATTTGCCCGATTTAGAAATCGATACAGAAATCTCGATTTACTTGCGATTGATGATGTGCATTTCGTCGCGAGCAAAATAAAAACCCAAGAAGAGTTATTGCACACCATTGATGCGGCTGGATTACGTGGTGCTCGACTCGTATTAGCCTCTGATGAAGATCCAAGGCACCTTCGAAAACTCAACAAAGCACTTACAAATCGGTTCGTTGCGGGTCTCATTGCAGAAATCAAACGCCCCGACCGAGATACTCGATGCAATATCATCAAACAACTGATGCGAAAACAGTGTATCGAGCTCACCACTGGCGCTATAGAACGACTTGCGAGCCAAGCGGTTGGATCTGTTCGTGAAATTGAAGGGACTGTCACTCGGATTCGGGCAACCGCCTCTTTATTAATGAGCGATCGCAGATCATCGATTGGGGCAGACATTGTAGAACGTGTATTACGCTCAACCCCTGCAAACACATTGCCGATTCGAATAGCGACTGTCATTGAAGTTACTTGTAGCCGAGCGGGTCTTTCAATACAAGATTTGCGCGGCAGTTCAAGATCCGCAAATATTGTCTTTTGGAGAAGTGTCGCGTCCTATCTTGGAAGACAATTAACATCATTAAGTTATCCAGAACTTGCTGCGGCGATTGGTAGAAAAAATCACTCAACCGTTCATGCAGCTGTTAAAAGAATCACGCAACAGCTCGCGACCCAAAACACCTCCATTACACTCGGAAATGAAGTTGTTGAGCTTCGAGAAGTGATTGACCAAGTTACATGGGCGATTCGATCCAATGCAAATAACTCCATCAAACCAAAACCGAAATCTGTAAGGAATCGGTAAGCTGAATATTGGGCAAATGAATCCCGCTGCAAAGATGTGGCGAGTACTCTATTTACCTTTTTGAGAACGACAGTACTATTGGATTTTGCTGCTACAATCATCGAATGAGGTTCGCGCATGCCATCGTTGTAATCACCACTTGTACTATGAGTGCTAACTCATTTTGCGCAAGCGGCTCTGATTACTCTGATGCTGCTCTCCATCAACTTCAAGAGGCGACTCGTAATCAACGTAGCGGCCAACACCTTTTGAACTTAGCCTCACTCAGAAGTTTAAACGACACAGATCTTCGACCCTTCTTTTCACAATTTACGCAACACCCCGACTGGACTGTACAAGTCCACGCAGTGCTTGGCCTTGCTGAACTGAGCGAAGAACAAACTGTCGACCCCTGGCTTGTTCAACAAATAGCTCCGACCGCTCGTGAGCACTTAATTGCTCAAGCACTTGACGATGGGCTTATGAAACAAGAACAGATGGAAACCCTTCTAAAGTGGGAATCACTTGAAGCAACACCACGCTTACTTCTACTTTCAGATTTGCGTAGACTTGGCAATGAAATTGATTCCGAAATGATTAATGAATTAAGCAGATCCACCGATTTGAGCATCTCTATGTTCGCGGCACTTCTTGGCGACA
Organism: Phycisphaerales bacterium; assembly: GCA_014238785.1. Lineage (GTDB taxonomy): Bacteria > Planctomycetota > Phycisphaerae > Phycisphaerales > SM1A02. The sequence goes on from JABAAL010000008.1 coordinate 93,251, forward strand.
ACGACGATACCATCGATAACACAACACAAAGTTTACGGCGCGCGACTCGAAGAGATAGGGATAACGCGCTGCAAAGAACGCTACTGTTAATTCGTCAGTACAACTTTACTGAAGCAACACCTTGGCTTGTTTCACTGCTGGACGATGGATCAGTCGTGCTTAACGATACTCAGCGGTACTGGGCACTATTTACATTACTTTCTGTAAACAACGAAATAGGCCTCGAAATTTGGAATAGAGAGTTTTCGTTTGAACCAAATAGAAAAGATCAAGTTCGTTACTTTTTGCTTCTTCTTGAAGCGGGCATCTATCCAACTGAGAGTGTACAAGAACGTCTACTTATTGAACTAGACGACCCGCTTCTTGGCAATATGTTTACTTCAGGAAAAATCAATGGTGATAAAGAATCCATCTCGCCCGACACTATCTCATCGTTAAGCGACCTCGTCACACAGGGCCATCGTGCGACAACTGATTGGGCTTTTAGAATTGCCTTAGAAAGGCTCTCAAACGATCAGGCAATGCAATTCTATAAAAGTCTGGCCATTATCCCCGATGGCGCAAACCCAAGACGTAAAGAAGCCGCCATTCGTTCATTCACCGAATTAATTCGGGTCGCACCGAGTGAGGCATGGACTATTTTGCGAGCAACAAAAGATGACAGTCAACAACAAGAATTGCTTTTACTCGCCATGCTTCAAGTTGCGGATGTGGAAGTTGTAGAAGAAGCGACAAAACTCCGAAGAATTGGAGTCAACCGAGCTGATGTACTAGCACTTCTTCTCATGGCAAGGAGTTCGACTCCACTTGAAAAGAAAGATCAAGAATACCTCGGTATTATTGCAGCAGGTGGTGGACATGTAAGTCCAGCACTAGAAACCCAAGCTGCTTGGCTTTACCTAAAACGAATGGGCTTAGCTGACAAAGCACTCGCAGCAGTAAGTCCACATTAATTACCGTGACAGCGAATATCCCTTTAAGTTGTCCAACTATTACCGATCGCGAAATTCGCGCGGCGACTGATGCACTGCGTAGCGAACAACTAGCGTTTGGCTCATGGACAACTCGATTTGAGAAGGCGGTTGCCCAGCACTCCAAAAGCAATTTTGGAATTGCTACCAACTCGTCCCACAGCGCAATGCATATTACGCTCGAATCTCTTGGTATAGGCGTTGGCGATGAAGTGATTGTTCCAGCTTTCGCATTCCCTTCAAATGCCGCAACCATTATTCACCTCGGCGCAACGCCAGTATTTGCGGATTGCTACCCACGAACAATGAATATGGATGCAGAAGACGTTGCCTCAAAGATAACCGAACAAACCAAAGCAATCATCGCAACCCATACGTTTGGCAATCCTGCGGGCATAGATGCAATAGCGAGTATTGCCCAGGAGCAAGAAATTTCACTCATCGAAGATGCAGGACAAGCGATTGGCTCGAAATTACGCGACAGACAAGTTGGCTCGTTTGGTCGCGCTGCAATATTTGCGTTTCATCCAACTTCTCAACTCACCAGCATTGATGGAGGCGTCATCGTTACAGATGACGATGCACTTGCAAGACAATGTAAACTCCTTCGAAACCATGGGCTCGCTAGCGATCCAACAATGTCGACTGACGAACTTCACCGAGTAAGAACGGATGAACTCATGCTTGCGATTGGACACGGATTTAGAATAAGCGAAGTTCACGCTGCCGTAGGCACCGTTCAAATGACACGTTTAGATGAGATAATGGAACAACGCAATCGTGTTGCTCAGTGGTACACAAGGCGCCTTGGCGGCATAACTGGAATCACCTGCCCAACAATTGAAGAAGGTGTCGAAATGAGCTGGGCAGGATATGTCATTCGGCTAAGCGATAACTTTTCTCGAGATGACCGAGACGAAGTAATCCGTGGCCTACACAGGCACGATATCGGCGCTGCCGATTTTTTTCAATCGATTCCGACTATACCTGTATTTACGAAACATTCTAAAGGTGGATTTTGTACTGTTTCTGAATCTATTTCAGAGCGAACAATTGCCCTACCTTTCTATACTTCAATAACTAAAAGAGAAGTAGACATCGTCAGCCAAGCCCTTGAATTAATGATTGCAAGATCAAACTTCTCAGATGCTTAACCACACTCTGTAAGTTCAAATTGCTTCCCTTTTGCAACCTCAACTACAGGCATATCTTGGGCAGACTCATCCGTTAGAAGTATTGCTCGCAATACTTCTATTTTTCTTACCCCCTCGAGTGAATCAATTGCACATCTTGCAAGAGAATGTTCCATCTGAAGTATTTCATTGGCTTCTTCAACTGGAGTCCCAGCGCTTCGCACCACAACAACTTCTTCTTTTCTTCTTTTTCGATCAGTTGCAAAACCAGAGAGCAACACAGCGAAAATACCACCCAGCAATACGATTTGCTTAGCATAGGACGCATCCGTTTCAGGTAAAAGTGGCGAAGGTGAAATTCCTGCCACTTCGATAATTTCAATAGCCGCCTCTGGAGCAACTTCGTGCACAAGATTTTTAATTGCTCCAAGTGCCACTTCTTTGCTGCCTACTTGCAAAGATCTATTGTCAATCCACGCTTGCGGCAATGAAATTCGAATAGCTGGCGTGGCCTCATCCATCCACGGAATAAACTCCGTAATCGAATTAACCCTTTGCATGGTTACCGAAATAGTTGCAAAAGCAAGACCTATTGAATCTTCAACACGCGCTCGAATTTCTGTAGCACTCAGTGCTGGCGTGCTCAAAGATGGTACTCCGATTGAAACAACGCCAAGCGTTGTATTAATCACATTTACATTCTTCGCTTGCAAGCCAGAGGTTGCATCTGAAACTACCATTCGGATTGCAGTTAGTGTCGAAGCAGTAAGAGGGCCGCTTGTGGGTTCAACCATAACGCAAGCAGACATCTCACGATGAGGCTGCCCAATCCCCTGTTTAGAATCGTCGGGAAGCACAACTATCGCTTTCTTAACTCCATGCATAGTTGCAATCATCCCAGCAAGTTCATTTTGCCTATTCGTTCGAACTGCATCTCTTTTTTCAACTGATGTTTTGGGCATGTACTTTAACCAAAGTGGTTCTTTAGCTGATGTGGCAATATTAGAAGTCGCCTCTTGTTGATTTTCAACGGGCACACTCTCTGCCTCAGGTTTCACCTCTTCGGTTTGAACGGACAAAAGAATCCCCGCAGTAAAACCAATAAAACAAAGCAGAAGCAATGGCTTTTTTACTTTGGGATTTACTTGCATTGAAGCACCTTGTTGTCTTTCACGAAAGATCCTCTCCGTGTTTATGCGATTCACATAAACAAGACACAGCGGTAGCGCATCCATGCGCTACACCCTATGTATATCGGCAAATAAGGCTTGTTTTCTGCTATTAATTTGTGGTTTTTTGGACTGGCCTACGGATTTTTGAAATCAAAATGATACTTACAGCCAACGTGGAAACAAACAAAACTGTAACGAGCAACGAATCGTCTTGCATGGGTCTCTCTTCGAAAATAATTGGCTCAGAAATAGCTCCAGATGGCCACCCTATATCAATCACCGTCGTTATTCCTTTTCGTTCAACGCCGACTACGGATAATCCAAACGGAGATGACGAAACACCCCACCTCCCCTTTGGAATATCCAATGAAGCGATTTCAACGAATCCCTCTTGTTGAAGCCCTGCCAATGTAATTGTTTCGCCAACCCTCGAAACAAAAATTGGCCAATCATCTCGACAGATCAAGTCAACCAGTTCTCCCTCCATTTCAAGTTCTTCTCCAGCGAGCCAACTTCCATCTTTAAAATACCAGATTGATATTCCAACATTGTTAGGTACTGCCGCAATCAATTGATTTTGCAAAAGTGCAACGTGAGCATGACTCCCCACAAGTGGCGCCAACGCATTCCATTCTTTGTCCTGATATTGATATAAATGCAACTCGCCTTCTGGCGAGTTGCCAAAAGCAACAAGCGGTTGCCCTTGATACATTAAAAAGTCTGTTGGTTTTTCTTCTGTTTCAAATACTGCTTCTAACGTGGAAGATTGTAAAGATGTACTTTTGGAAGCCGTCGATCTTTGCAAAGAGGGAAGATGTGTTTTATAAAGCCCAATCCCAGAAGTGTCATCGATAAACCAAAGCGCTTGTTTACCGATCGCAAGTGCTGCTGGACGTCGCGTAAAGGGCCGTACAACAATATATTGTTTTTCCAAAAAGCGTTCACACAACTCATAGTCTAAGTCTTGAGGTTTACCAGAAAAAGTAGCTGCCTGTGGATTAATGTCACCAACAAACCACAAGCCAGTTTCATTACCCGTAAGAGCGAGTGGAGAATAGCAAAACACACATGATAGAACTGCGTACTCAATCATCTTTTGCTGTGTATGTCCGAACTGGTTTTAATGCTTTCTCTAAAAACGAAAGGCTCATGACTCGGTCAAACTTTTCCGCAGAAACAACTGTTGATAGCGTTTCAAATGCAATTTTTATTTCTGTGTTGCCGCGAGTGCTTGTCAAATCAATGAGGCCGCCCGTAACCGGCCAATGCAGTTCGTTCAGGTTTTCTAATTCAACGCGTATTCCCCTTCGGTGAATAGCTCTTGATGTCTCATCACTATCGACAACAGTTATCTCAACCGGACGATTCATATCCTGATCAAAGAGAATGGTCCATTTTTTCCCTTGAATATCAAGTAATGTTACGACTCCGTCTTTTGCTACGATCAATTCACCCGCTGGGAGAGGAGAAAGACCGAGTAACACCAAAGCCATTTTAATATCGGAAAATAAATTACTCTCTCCGTTTATGCTCAGTGTAGTTTCATCTCTGAGTAAGTCAAACAACCATATTTGGTTTGCATTCCCACCAAACCACATAATCAGTTCCCCCAGTTTTGAAATACGTAGCGAAAGAGCTTCGCCTTGTTTCCAAAAATCTACATCACCCTGCTCTCTATGCTTTCCATCTTCGTCCGTCCACCGAAATTCTATAACGCCTCTGCCGACAAGTTCCTGAAAATTTGCGGTTCGCTTGATTTGCAATTCTCTTATCGCCAAAGGCGAAATTGGTACGTGCGGTTTCCTCTTAACTTGTTGCGAACACCCTGAAAAAATGAGAAAAATGGCAAAAAAGAGCCGCATCAAAAGTCGCCCTGCAAAATTTCGCCTAATTGTTCAGATAAATCTTGAATATCTTCTTCGGCGATTCCGGGATTTTTCACCCGAACTTTGTCGCCTTCAGCGCCCTTGGTCTGCAACAACCAAATCTCTCCAATCTCGGCATCTTCCCGCCCAACAAGTTTTAATTTCCGTTTTCTTAAGAGTACTAGCGCTAGAATATATCGAAATGCGATACGTTGTGGGCGTTCGTCGTCAGCGAGCCTCTCAAATAAATCGGCCAGTACGGCATCATCAATGCCGATTTCTTGCTTTTTATTCGAGTCAGGGACAATATATCGCCAATGGCTGAATAAGCGATCTGGGCGGTCGCCTGTGTCCCAAGCAGCAATGCTGTAGTCAAGTCGATCAAAGCCCTCGTCTTCCTCTCGTTCGCATAATGTTGCCATTGCGGGTTCATTCATAGCGAGAGATTCGCCTGTTGATGCGCACACTCCAGTGGGACGCGAGACGCCTTGTGTATTTCCAAATCGTGACATATATGAGAATCCTACGGGATAAGCGTATACTTTGAGTATATGACTTGGGATATTTATGGATATAACATTCTTGAGACTCTAATCGAGCTCTCTGTCATCTGGATTATCATCTTTTTTGCATTCAGATTTCTTCAGGGAACACGTGGCGGTGGTGTTATTCGAGGGCTCTTTATCCTCCTTTTGCCATTGTGGTTATTGCTGTATGTGGTGCCATCGGAAATTATGACATTTGAACGTCTCGGCTTTTTTGCTGATGAGTTTTTAAAAGCTTTATTTTTGCTTCTCATTATTATTTTTCAGCCTGAACTTAGACAAGCTGCCGTTCGAGTAAGTCAGTCTGGCATGCTCGCTCGATTTAGAAAAATATCTTCGGTTGGCGGGACTACTATTTCTGCCATTGCGGATGCTTCAACATTTTTAGGTCGAAACCAATTTGGCGGACTCATCGCAGTCGAAAGAGGAAATAGCACTAGTGACCACGTAATTGGTGGGCAACCCATTGAAGCTGAAGTAAGCTCGCCACTATTACAATCCATCTTCTGGCCGAACAATCCCTTGCATGACCTTGGATTAATAATCAACGGCGATCGAATTACAAAGGCAAGCGTTCAGTTCCCTCTTGCAGATGAATCTGCAATGCTCTCGGCTGATCTTGGTTCCAGGCATCGAGCAGGCGTTGGTTTGTCCATGCGTTGTGACGCACTCGTCATCATTATTAGCGAACAAACTGGTCGCGTTTCTTTTGCTGACCATGGCGAGTTAACTTTTATTGATCGCGACGATATCGAAAGCGAACTCGCAAAACGATTAAATCCAGAAGCTGGAGAACCTCCTCAAATGCAGCCTTCGACAGAAGAATCCACTTCGCCTCCGATATCGACGACTGAGGTGACAGAATGAAACGTAATGACGATACTGTCACAATCCTTTTCGTCAGCATTTTGACAATCATTATCTGGGTTTGGGCTGCAGGAAAAACAAAGTCCATTTCCGATGTACTCGTCACCGTGTACCTCTCGCCGCCGGTTGGATCCACCAGCACTATTTCACCTGATGAAGCTGAACTCATGCTTACGCTCTCTGGTTCACGAACCGCAGTCAATGCAGCAAAAGCTGCATGCGAGGGTGGGTTATATTTGACCCTGAGCGAATCTGATGAAACATTAACGTTGTCAGATATTTCAACAAGAATTGCAACCCTGGATGCAATCAAGGATACCGGTGCAATAATCGACGAAGCGAAATCAAGTGCATTTCCACTTGCCATTCACACTGTAGAATTAGTTGAAGCCGCTGTTGAAATCGATTTCCCAAACATTACGGTTAGTGGCGATGTCGAAGTATATCCCGCAACCGTTTTGTTGCATATCCCAAAAGAACTTCGTAAAACTCTCCCCGAAGCAATCACCGCCCGCGCAGTTGTGAGCTCAATTGTACTGCAGCAACTTCAGCCAGGTATTCAATACGAAAAAATAGACGCTGTCATTCGTTTACCAAAAGAACTTGAAGACAAAGGAATCACAGCAACACCGAGCCGAGTTTCCGTTGACTTTAAAATTAAATCCAGCACAAAGACAAAAGAGTTAGCACAAGTTCGGATATTAATTGCAGGGCCTGCAGAAGATTATGCTGCATACGTTGTAAGACTTCCAGTAAAAATAATTCCAAACGTAACTGTAGAAGCAGATGCTGAAATTATTTCTGGCATCGAATCTGGAAACGTAAAAGTTTTTGCCGTGCTTCGCCTTGCTTCAAGTGATATGGAACAGCGAATCCCAACAAAACGAGTCACTACGTTTCTTGCCATCATGGAAGATGGAACCGGGCACGAACTTGTCGCAACTGTCCAAGAACCCTCGCTCCTTGACATCGAACTTGTGATTGAACCCGTTTCTCAACCCGCTACACCGTAATGCACCCCGCGTAACTTGTTTACACCCAGCGACTTGCGAACCACGCTTTTTTGCCTCTACGGAGCAGTATGGTGGTCCCGTGAAGTAGGTCATCGGTCGTAAGAACTCGATCGAGCGCGTCGTCGCCAGTAATTTTTTTGCCATTGATGGAAACGGATCCATTTTTCAAAAACTCGCGTGCTTCGCGTTTACTCTTACAAAGTTCCGTTTGCGGCAGCAATTCGACAAGGGATGCCTGTTCGCCACTAAGTGCACTTTTGGAGAATTCGCCTGCTGGAACTTCTGAAAATACTTCGCCAAGCATCTTCTCATCAAGCGCCGTAATGTCACCACCAAACAATGCCTTTGCTGCTTCGTTGCAACGAGCGACATTTTCTACACCATGGAAAATTTCTGTCATCGCATTTGCAAGCGCTTTTTGTGCCGCTCTTTGATGTGGAGCATCAGCATGTTCTTTTTCAATTGATTCGGTAGTCTCTTGATCTAAAAACGTAAACCAACGCAAAAACTTCCCAGCATCTTCATCTGGAATGTTCAGCCAATATTGATGAAAAGCATACGGGCTTGTTCTATCTTCAGTGAGCCAAATCGCCCCGGACTCTGTTTTGCCAATTTTGGAACCATCGCTTGCTGTTACAAGTGGGTTCGTAATTCCAGCACCCCTGAATTGGTTTTCGGGGGAATCAATCATATCTCTTCGAATTAAATCAATCCCAGCAACGATGTTTCCATACTGGTCACTGCCTGCGATTTGAATCGTGCAATCCATCTCGCGGCGAAGTTGCAAGAAATCGTATGCTTGCAAAATCATATAACTGAATTCGGTATAGGAAATTCCCTGTTCACGATTGTTCAAACGATCCTTCACGGAGTCTTTTTGAATCATTGTGTTGACCGAAAAATATTTTCCAACATCACGCAACACGTCGAGAAATCCAAGTTCACATAACCAGTCTGCATTGTTTACTATGACTGCGGCGTTCTCGCCTTCAAAATCAAGCACCTTGGAAAAACATCGAAGTTGGCCTTCAATATTTTTTGCAACTTGTTCTTTTGATAACAACTGTCGTTCAGCATCTTTGCCTGAAGGATCACCAATCAAGCCAGTTCCACCGCCCATCAACACTATCGGTGTATGACCAGCAAGTTGCCAGTGACGAAGCATTTTGATTGGCAGGTAGTTACCAATCGTAAGAGCGTCTTTCGTTGGGTCAAAACCACAATAGGCAACTCGACTTCCACTTGCAAGGTGTTCCTGCAATTCATCGCCACCAGTTGTTTGGTGCAAGAGACCGCGCCACTTGAGTTCATCTAGAAATTGCATGGTTGTAGTTTACCGCCAAGACACGACCTCGTTACGCGTTTGTCCCCTATTCAAATAAATCAAAAGAAATACAGGCAAGGCAAAATATAAAGGCATAGAAATCAGAATTTGCGCTAGAAACATGCCTTGGACTTCTGAATTTTGCTTCACGAGTTCCATTCGAGGAGCCCAGTTGGCAAAAGCAGCACCAAGCGTAAACAGGATGTAGAAAACTGACCATCCAAGAAGCGTTCGTCTCGCTTTAGGCGATCTCTGAAGTAACGCCATTCCTGCGCCTGCAAGCACGATAGAGAGAATAATATTCAGCAAAGCTCCCACCGAACCTATCCATTCTGGTGGTGATGTTGATGCCAGTTGTTTCACCAGTTCTTCACTAAGCTCTCCATCTCCAAATGGAATAGCTGTGTGGAGTTGTTCAATTTCTGCCATTCCCGTCAACGCGAGGCAACCCCCAAAAAGAGACAAACCGCCAACGATGATGCAGACCGCACCAACAGTCGTTGGCCAAGTCGCGCTGTATTGAGGGCCTACTTCGTGTTCTTGTTCCATTTAGAACTGTCGAAGGAATCGGGCATCGTTTTCAAAGAGCCAGCGTATATCTTGGATGCCATACTTAAGCATCGCAACTCGTTCTATACCAAGACCAAACGCGTACCCCTGCCACTTGTCGTTGTCATATCCAAGTTGCTCAAAAACATTCGGGTCAACTAAGCCACAACCGCCTATTTCAACCCACTGCCACTTGCCTTTGATTTTCATCTTCATGTCCACTTCTGCAGACGGCTCGGTGAATGGGAAAAAGCTTGGTCGGAAGCGTACTTCTGCTTCTTCACCAAAGTACGATTTTGCAAATTGAAAAAGTGTGGTTTTTAAATCTACCATCGAAACCTTCGGGGCAACAAGTAAACCTTCGCATTGATGAAACATACTAAAGTGGGTCGCATCATGAGTATCTGGTCGATAGACTCGACCAACTGCAATGATTTTAATCGGCGGCGGCGTTGATTCCATCACACGAATTTGCACTGTGGATGTTTGACTCCGAAGCATCCGATCTCCGCCCATAAAGAAATTATCGATTGGGTCACGGGCGGGATGGTCGTCTGGAATATTAAGTGCGTTGAAGTTGTGGTACTCGTCTTCCACTTCGGGGCCATACGCAATGGAGAAACCCATTCGACTAAACACTTCTGTAATGCCATCAATTGTATTTGTGATAATGTGGCGTCGACCAAGGGCAACATCGTTGCCCGGTTCCGTGACATCCATCGGTGCCCTTGCTGATGCGCTGCCTGCTAGTTCCTGCTTTCGAGTATCGAAGGCATTCTCAAGTGCATGCTTTACTTGATTGAGGCGCTTGCCAACCGCGGGTTTCTCTTCCTTAGAAACATCCTTCATGAGGGGCATCGCGCTTTTAAGACGTCCTTTTGAGCCCAAATAGGCAACTCGCCACAATTCAAGACCATTTATTGAATCAACTGATCCAAGTTCACTTATGGCGTCTTCTTGAAGTGTATCGAGCATTGCGAGCATCTGCGCATGATACCGAATTTTGGGATTGCCCCCAAACTGAAGATAATAACGTGGCCCAAAACCAAATTAACTCCTGGGAGGAACTTTTTTGGGATGTGCTCCAATACAAAAACAGCCCCGAGCAGGGCTCGGGGCTGTCAAAAATCAATATGAACCAAAAAGATTACTCTTTTGGTTTCTTATCTTCTTCTGTTGTTGCTTCGGGGGCTTCGGGGACTTCGGGGGCTTCTTCAACAGCTGTTACTTCTTCTGCATTTTCTGCAACTTCTGTAGCCCTTTCTTCATTCACGATCGCATCATCATCGGCTTCGTCAACAACTGGTGCTTCTTCTTCAGCAGGCGCTGCAGAAATAAGTACCTTTGCAGCAAAATCTCGACGACGTTGCTTCTGGGTTCGCCGACGTGAGTCACCTCCACCAATTTGTGGGCCTTCTTCTTCGCCAACGAGTTGCAAAATTACAAGATCTGTGCCATCACCAAGACGACGCTTACCTATTTTAATGATGCGGGTGTACCCGCCATCACGGTCAGCGAACTTAGGACCAACAACAGCCATAAGATGCTGTACAAGACGTGGCGCCTTACGAACTTCACCGTAGCGGTTAAATTCGATGGAGCCATCACTTGGCAAATCGAAGTGATCATTTTGTTTCGCAGAATCTGGAACGTTTGGATCAGCTACCCAAACGTGAATCTTACGATCATTTATCATTTGTTCAATACGCTTACGAGAATTGAATCCACCGCGTTTTGCGATCGTAATGATTTTCTCTACAAATGGTTGCACTGCTTTTGCCTTTGGCAAGGTCGTTTCAATTTGACCGTGTTCAAAAAGTCCAGCAGCGAGGTTGCGAAGCATTGCAGTGCGATGCTCGCTATCTCTACATAATTGTTTTCCATGAATTCTATGTCGCATGGTCGTACTCCTTACAAAACGCGGAACGCGCCTTGATTATTCATCACTTTCTGCGGAACCGATGACTTCGTCTTCGGCAGTTGGGGTGTCATTCATTACTTGCTCGTCATGGACAGTTGCATCGACAACGGAGTCAAAATCTGCGCCATCGTCGTCGTAACAGTCGTCGCCTTCTTCCATTGGAGGAAGTTCAACAGTGCCATCAACACCTGGTGGTAGTTGCATGCCGAGCGTCAGGTTGAGGTCTTCTAATTTTCGCTTGATTTCACGAAGTGATGTTCGCCCGAAACTTCGCAAGCGAAGCAATTCACGGTCATTCAGTGAAACAAGTTGTGCTACACGGTCAATTGAAGCGAGTTCTAAACAGTTTGAAGAACGAACTGTAAGGTCTAAATCGAGAATTGACATATTGAGCTTACGGATAAGTTCTTCATCGACTGCCGCTGCGGCTGCTGCTTCGACACTCACAATCTTTGTGCCCAGTGAATCGAACTGCACAAAGGCATTCAAGTGCTTACGAAGAATCTTTGCAGACTCAACGAGGCACATCTCTGGGCTAATTGTTCCATCTGTCCAAATATCGAGGATCAGACGGTCAAAGTTTGTTTGTTGGCCAACACGAGTATTTTCAACTCGGTACCGAACGCGTTGTACTGGGCTAAAGGTAGCATCAATTGGTAAATCACCAATAATTTGCTCATCTTTTGTTGCATATTGTTCAGCAGCAGGAACATACCCACGGCCGCGCTCAATAGTAAGTTCCATTTCAAAGTCAACCGCCTCTGTCAACGTTGCGATGACATGATCTGGATTAAATACGGTGACCGTTGAATCTGCCTCAATTAGGTCTGCAGTCACTTCTCCAGGACCAGATGCAGACAAGCGAAGGACCTTGGGTTCATCTGAATCAACATTCACGACCAAACCCTTTACGTTTAGGACGATGTCAACCATGTCCTGCTTCACGCCTTCTATCGTGCAGAATTCGTGTTCAGCACCTTTCACGCGAATGGAAGTGATTGCTGAGCCTTCAATTGTGCTGAGCAAAATTCGACGAAGTGAGTTCCCAACCGTCGTACCAAATCCATTTTCAAATGGTTCAACAATAAATCGACCAAAGGTGTCGCTTGCTGACTGTTCTTCTAAAATTACACTTGCGGGGAGTTCGAGTCCGCGCCATCGTACGTGCATCATTGTTCTATCCTCTTTTGACAGTGGCTTCTAGCCAAAAATAAACGCTTACTTGGAATCGGAACGCGATGGCTGTCAAAACCCATCACGCCCATCTCCAGAGGGCGTACAAAATACTTACTAGACACGGCGTTGTTTCTTTGGACGACAACCGTTATGTGGAACAGCTGTGTGGTCTTCGACCGCAGTAATTCTCAAGCCATTTTGCTCAAGTGCTGTAATTGCAGAATCACGACCGCTACCTGGACCTTTTACGCGAATTTCAACTTCTGTGACGCCCATGCGGCGACCTTTTACGGCAACTTTTTCTGCTGCACGTGCTGCAGCAAATGGTGTCGCTTTACGAGCACCTTTGAAACCAACAGTACCAGCAGAGTCCCAACAAAGTGTTTCGCCACTGAGATCTGTCATTGTGACAATCGTATTGTTAAATGTTGCTTTGACATGAACAATCGCCTTGCCAATATTTTTACGTAGTTTTTTCTTAGCCATAATTATTTATCCTATTTCGCTCATGCGGTTCCATATCAAAATCGCTGGAACCTTGCGAGTGAAACGACAACGTGTCGATTCACTTTCTTAGCCCTTCACGCCCTTCTTGCCTGCAACAGTCTTCTTACGACCCTTTCGAGTCCGAGCGTTACAACGAGTTCGTTGCCCACGCGTTGGCAAGCCCTTACGATGACGATCGCCTCGGTATGACCTAATGTCGCGCAGTCGCTGAATGTTTTGTTGCACTTGACGACGAAGAGTACCTTCGACAATCAAGTTTGAATCAAGGTAAGCAGCAATTCGACCGACTTCGTCGTCAGTGAGATCGCGAGCTTTTGTATCAGGATCGATTTTAGACTCTTCTAAAATATCGTCCGCTATCTTTGGCCCAATGCCATAGATATAACGAAGCGAATATCGAACCTTCTTGTTATCTGGGATGTCTACACCTGCAATACGTGGCATATATGTTCTCCAATCTCGTGAGTAAGCCGCAGCTTAGCCCTGTCGAGCTTTCAATCTTGGGTTCTTCTTGTTGATAACGTACCGCTTGCCTTTTCGTATGACGATTTGACAATCTTTCGTTCTTCGTTTAATGCTGCTTTTAACTTTCATAATTCTTACCTTTTAATTCTTTTGTGAATTAGTGTCTATATGTGATTCGACCCTTAGTCATGTCGTACTGGCTGATCTCGACCGTCACTTTGTCGCCAGGCAAAATACGGATGTAAAATCGCCTCATTTTCCCGCTGATGTACGCGAGTAGTTCGTGGCCATTTTCAAGTTTCACTTTAAACCTTGCGTCAGGTAAAGCTTCAACTACTTCAGCGTCGAGTGATATTTTTTCTTCTTTAGCCATTTATGTACCGCTTATGCACTGCTGGGTCTCCTTGATGATGCGCTTGAACGACTTCGTGCTGGCGTATCGTGAAATCCTTTGTAATTACGCATGAGTAGGTTTGCTTCAATTCGTTGAATTAAGTCAAGACCAACACTCACAACAATCAATAATCCTGTTCCACCCAAGAAACTTGAAACAAAGAATGGAATCTGCATTTCTTTCGAGACAATCGATGGTATGACAGCAATGACCGCCAAGAATCCAGCACCAACATACGTGATACGTTCCACCACTGTTTCTAAGTACTCCGCAGTACGGGGGCCGGGGCGCAGGCCAGGAATAAAACTGCCATTGTCCCGAAGTTGCCTTGCCATGTCTTCTGGACTAAACACAATTGTTGTCCAGAAGTAACTGAAGAAGTAAATCAATGTAATCTCTAAAACTATATATGGGTATTCACCCATCTGGAAGTTTGCATTCATAAACGTTGTCATTGCAATCCACCAGTTCGAGGGATCCGGCGAAGCAGAAGCTGCCGATTGGAGGTCCCCAAAGAATGCTGAGGGGAATATCAAGAGTGAACTTGCAAAGATGATTGGCATAACACCTGCGTGATTTACACGAAGTGGCAAGTAATGGCGACCACCTCCGTAGGTTTTACGCCCGCGCGTGTGTTTTGCTTGTTGAATTGGAATCCGACGCTGCGCAACGGTAATAAGGATTGCGCCTGCTACGACAAAGATAAACGCACCTACCAAGAAGCCAACGCCTAATATGCCGACTTGCCCGCTTGTTGATTGTTGTGAGGTGCTAAAGTTATCCCATACCCATTCAAGTGCTTGGGGCATACGTGCCACAATGCCTGCTGTCAGAATAAGGGAGACACCATTCCCAATACCGTATTTATCTATTTGCTCACCAAGCCACATCAAGAAGACACTACCTGCAGTAAGCGCTGTAACGCCTGCAATGTAGAAGACAAGCAATCCGCCGGGATTCAGGAATTCTGGTCGAATCAACCCTTGAGCGGCAATAAATTTAAGCCACATCATTGCTTGAATGAAACACATGCCAACAGTCGCATATCGTGTCCATTCTGTAATTTTTGCTTGACCCGCTGCGCCTTCTTTTTTGAGTTCTTGCAATTTAGGCATGACCGATTGCAAAAGTTGGAAGATAATCGATGCCGTGATGTACGGCATAATTCCTAAACCAAAAATGGTCGATTGCGAAAAGGACCCTCCAGAGAATATTGAAGCGTAGTCAAGGAATTTGCCCCAACCACTAGAGTCCTCTGTTGCCTTTGCTGCAGCCTCAACCATTTGTTGCTGATTCACTCCAGCAAGTGGAATCCAAAAACCAATTCGATAAATCGCAATCATCGTGCATGTAAAGAACACGCGATTGCGGAGTTCAGGAATCCTAAAGATGTTTATGATTGCTTGAAACATGCAGTAAAAACCTTACTCGTTTGATTCGGTGTCCGTTGGTTCAGTTGTTTCAGGAGCCGGTGACTCTGGAGCGGCCGTTTCAGCTACAGAAGTTTTTTCGGCTTTTTTCTTCACCTTAGTAGGATACTCGCGCTTCCATTTCTTCTTTTCAATAAGAGTAACGCTGCCACCAGCTGCTTCAATTTTCTTCAATGCCGAAGCGGAAAATTTGTTTGCAGTGACATTTAGTGCAATTGTAAGGTCGCCTTGACCTAGAACCTTCACTGGATTTTTGAAGTTACGGATTAGACCTGCTTCAACAAGTGCAGACGCATCAACCGCTGCACCCTTTTCAAACCGAGCCTCTAATGAAGCAAGATTTACGATGTGATAGACAGTCTTAAAATCAGCATTTGTAAAGCCACGCTTCGGGATACGCCTAAAGTATTGCATTTGTCCACCCTCAAATGCTGGGCGTTGCGAATAACCTGATCGTGATTTAGCACCTTTGTGACCTCGTCCACTTGTTTTGCCCGAACCACTGCCGTGGCCTCGACCAATTCGTTTGCGGGCTTTGTACTTGCCTGCTTTTTCTGTTATTTCATGAATCATCATGGTAGGTATATCTCCAAATCAGAGAGCGACTTTACGCAGTCACTTCCTCGCTTTTACTTTCTTCAGTAGTACCATCCACTGCAACAGGAGTTGCTTCGTGAGATGTTTCAGTATGTGTTTTTTCAATAGTCACTTTACGAAGGTGTTCTACTGTTTCTCGTGAACGAAGTTGCTGAAGTCCATCGATAACAGCTTTAGTAAGGTTCTTATTATTTGTTGAACCATACGCCTTTGAAAGGCAGTCCTGTACGCCAAGAAGGTCAAGCACAGCACGTACTGCTGCGCCAGCAATAACGCCAGTACCTGGCGATGCTGGAACAAGTCGAACGCTGCAAGCGCCGAACCGACCAGTAACCTGGTGCGGAATGGTTGTTCCTGTTAGCGGGAATTCACGCATTTCGCGCTTCGCTTTCTTTTGCGCTTTTTCGATTGCATTTGGAACTTGGTCTGCTTTGCCATACCCAAGCCCAACGCGACCTTTACGGTCACCGCAAACAATCATCGCTGAGAAACTAAACCGTCGACCACCCTTTACGGTTGCCGCTGTTCGGTATACACCAACTGTATTTGAGTCGATACCGCTCTTGTCTTCTTCGTAATTTTTATTTTTATTCTTATTCATAAATCTTGTCCGTTCCTCAGAACTTAAGTCCACCTTCGCGGGCGCCTTCTGCGAGTGCTTTAATGCGGCCATGGAATCTATACCCGTTGCGATCAAACACGACCGTTTCAATACCTACGGTTTTTGCTTTTTCAGCGAGACGGATGCCAATTGATTTTGCAGCAGCGCAATTACTGCCTGCTTCAATTTTGCCCTCTTTTTCTATAGTAGATGCAGAGCACAGTGTGCAACCAGATGTGTCATCAATTAACTGAGCGTATGTATTCTTGCCTGTACGAGTGACGGTTAGGCGTGGCTTCGATGGCGCACCAAATATGCTCTTTCGAACGCTTCGCTTTCGCCTTGTGTATCGTTTAACTCTTGCTGTAATTCGGTTCATCTTTAGTTCCTTTGGCTACTTACACGCCAAATGCTTTCCCTGCTTTACGGATAATAATTTCGTCGTGGTACATAATGCCCTTACCGTTGTATGGCTCTGGCTTACGCTTTGAACGAATAACAGCAGCAAATTGTCCTACTGCCTGTTTGTCCGCGCCTGTAATTGTGACTTGTGTGCCTTTTTCAATTTCGAATGTCACACCATCGGGAGCTGCTAAATCAATCGTGTGACAATATCCAATGCTTAAAACAATAGTTTGTCCTTGTGCCTTAGCATTCCAACCAACACCAACAATTTTCAACTTCTTGGTAAAACCATTTTTGCAGCCTTCAACCATATTGTTGATTCGACTTCGGGTCGTTCCCCACAACGCTCGTGCTTGTCGTGTTTCTTCTGTGTCATTTGCGATCGCACAACAAATCTTTTTGTCTGCTTCATCGTGCTGCACTGAAACTTCCGAACGCCAATCAAAGTTCAAGTTACCCTTTGGGCCTTTAACATTAATAGTCCGTTCATTGGTATTAAGTTTTACTTCAACACCTGATGGGATTTCAATGGATTGTTTTCCTATACGTGACATAGTTCGTCCTCTTCGCGTCTTATTCGACGGTTGCTACAACCTCACCGCCAACTTTTTCTAGTCGGCAGCGACGATCGCTCATAATTCCACTACTTGTTGATACGATTGCGATTCCAAGGCCACCAAGTGGTCGCGGAAGATCGTCAACGCCGAGATAGACTCTGCAGCCCGGCTTTGACTCACGCTTAATTAAGTTAATAACTTGTTCACCGCGTTCACCGTAACGAAGGTGCACGTCGAGTCGACCTTGGCGGCCATCGTCGATGACATCAAAGGTTTCAATAAAGCCCTCGTCGACTAGAACTTGGGCAATACCTCTGTTGAGTTTATTGTTTAGACATGAAACCAATGGCGCGTGATTTCGCGCTGCGTTTCGTATGCGTGTAAGCATGTCTGATGTGAGGTCTTGTTGTGACATTTTCTAATACTCCAAATACATGGCGACTGCGACTGCAGTGCAATGTGAAACTTCTCTAATTACCAACTTGCTTTGCGCATTCCTGGAATCTTGCCTTCGAGCGCCAATTGGCGGAGCATGATTCGGCTAATACCAAACTTACGGTAGACACCGCGACCACGACCTGTGATTTGGCATCGGTTTTTCTTGCGAGTTGAGAACTTTGGTTCTCGTTTCATTTGTTCAAATACGCGTTTACTTGCCATGTTCTTTCCTTATTCCTCGTCCCTTACAAAGGGCATTCCAAGTTGAGTCAAAGCAAATTTGCTCATCTCTGGGGTTGAGTTTTCAAATACAAGGTTGATGTTCATTCCGTGTTGAAAATGAACTTCAGCCATATTAATTTCTGGCCACACTGCTTGTTCTGTTAGGCCCATTGAATAGTTACCCGCTTTATCAAACGCGGTATCTTTCAGGCCTCGAAAGTCCTTGATACGTGGAATCGCAAGCGAAATCAATCGATCGAGGAAGTGCCACATTCTCTCTCCGCGTATGGTGACCATAAACGCTGAGGGTGCGCCTTCGCGAACTTTAAAGTTCGCTACTGATTTCTTCGCCATCAACATAATTGGCCTTTGGCCAGTTATTTGCGTAAGCGTTGAGATAACTGTGTCTTTAATCTCTGGTTTGAGTTTCTGGTTATCTAGAAAACGTCCAATCCCTACGTTAACAGTTATCTTTGCAAGTTTTGGTACAAGCGAAACATTCGCAAGGTTAAATTCCTTGAGAATAGCTGCCTTCACTTCATCTGCGTAAAGAGATTCTAATCTTGGTTTGTCAATAGTTGCTGTCATGACTTATTTTCCCGTTGGTCGAGCATCGGCAGAGTGCACTTCACCGAGGACCTTCTCAACTTTTTTACCTTTGTCATCTCGAACGACGCCAATACGAACTTTCGCGCCATCCTTCTGTGTTTCAAACCGGAGCCGTGCTGGCATACCTTCAACCACTGGGCTTACATTGCTCATGTGGATTGGCATTTCTTGTTTGATAACTCCACCGTTTGGATTTGCTTGTGTTGGCTTGATGTTCTTTGACCGAACATTTACACCCTTCACAACAACACGGTCCTTCTTCATTAAAACACGTAATATTTCACCAACGGCACCTTTGTCGTTGCCTGCGGTCACTATTACTGTGTCGCCTGTTCTGATATGCCTTGGCATTACACTACCTCCGATGCGAGTGAAACAATTTTCATGTAGTTCTTTTCACGCAACTCACGGGCAACTGCACCAAAAATGCGAGTGCCTGTAGGGTTTAAGTCTTCATTGAGCAACACGCAAGCGTTGGAGTCAAATCGAACATAGGAACCGTCTTTTCTTCGAGTTGGGTACTTCGTACGAACTATTACTGCACGGATTATGCCACCAGATTTGACTTGTGAATTTGGCAACGCCTTTTTCACAGCACAAACGACACGATCACCTACACCAGCGGTTCGCCTTGTATATTTGCCTCTAGCGGTCGATCCACCAAGGACGCTAATGACAAGCACCTCTTTTGCACCGCTGTTATCAGCAACTTCTAATCTTGATTCTTTTTGGATCATTGTTCTATTCCTTCGACAACGCTGTTAAACGGTTGCTGCCTCAACGACACGGGTAACTACCCATGATTTTGTTTTTGAAATGGGACGGCATTCAGCGATTTCCACTTTGTCGCCTAGTTTCACTTCATTATTCGCGTCATGCGCATGAATGAGTGTTCGACGGCGGATGTATTTTCCGTACTTAGGGTGTTTCACGGAAAACTGAATCTCAACTTTGCAACTTTTGTCACGAGCATCGGATGTCACGATGCCTACTTTGCGAGATGCGTTTTCTGGAACTGATATTTCTTTTAAATGACTCATAATTTACGCCTTACTGCGCACTGTTTGCTCGGTGAGCAATCGCGCAATGTCCTTACGAATTTTGCCGTACTGGGAAGTATTTTGAATCTTCTCAGTAACGCCTTGTGTCTTGAGTTCAAAGAGCTTCTTGCGAAGATTATCTACTTCGATTGTTAACTCTTCATCACCTAGTTTGTGAACTGCAGTTGCTTTCATAATGTAATTCCTTCTCTGCTCTACCGCTGGTGCGTTAGACAGAAAGCCTCCGTCCTACAAACCGGCAACGTACCGGCATTTTGTGTGCAATCCGAGCCAATGCTTCTTTCGCCATTTCTTCAGGAACGCCGCTTATTTCAAAAAGAATAGTCCCGGGCTTCACACGTGCTGCCCAAAAATCAGTCTCGGCTTTACCCTTACCCATTCGAGTTTCAAGTTGTTTCTTTGAAATCGGTTTATCTGGAAAAACTCGAATAACAATCTTGCCTTGACGGCGAAGAAAGTGCTGTGCTGCAACACGACCAGCTTCGATTTGCCTTGCTGATACCCAGTGTGTTCCGAGCGACTGCAAGCCATAATCACCAAATGCCACGTAGTTTCCTCGTGTAGCATTACCTTTCATCTTGCCGCGCATCTGTTTGCGGAACTTAATTCGTTTTGGCATCCGTGGCATCGGACGATCTCCTTAATAACCCATAATGGGCGCCCATACTGGGCAACTTCTAAAACTTAACGACGACCTCGAGCACGACCGCGAGCACCTGCTGCTCGTGAGTCCACTTGTTCTTCTTCTGCGTCGGTGTACATACCCTTGAAAATCCAAACCTTTACACCAATAATTCCATACGTTGTTTCTGTATGTACGAGCGCATAATCCACGTTTGCTTGCAACGTAGAGAGTGGAATAGAACCTTCTCGAACGATAAACTTTCGCGCCATTTCAGCACCGCCGAGACGACCTGAGATTTGAATACGAATTCCTTTTGCACCATGCTGCATTGCTGATTCAGCACGTTGTTTGAGCATGCGGCGGAAGTTGCCGCGCTTACGCATCTGCTCGCCAACTGCTTCGGCTACAAGACGTGCGTCAGTGTCGGGGTTCATAACTTCCAAGATTTTGACTGTTGCCTTACGGCCAGTCATTGCTTGAAGGTCTGCTACAAGTTTGTCAATTTCAGCACCCTTTGGTCCCACAACAAGGCCCGGTCGTGCTGTCTTTACAATCACAGTGAGTTCTTCGCGCGTACGCTCAATCAGAATATCTGAAACTGCAGCAAAAGGCGGGGTACGATTGAGGCGCTTGTCAACAAATTCGCGAATGCGATAATCTTCAACAAGTAATTCAGCAAAGAGCGCTTTTGGTGCATACCAACGTGACTTGTGTCCTTCGGTAACACCAACTCTAAATCCAAATGGATGAACTTTTTGTCCCATTATGTTCTCTCTCCAACAGAGATGATGAGGTGGCTAGTAGGTTTATGAATCGGATGCGCTCGACCACGATCTTTGGGTCGCCATCGTTTGATAACTGAGCCTTCGTCAACGCGAGATTCCGAAACATATAAGTTCGAAACATCAGCGTCCTGCACTTCAGCGTTTGCGATTGCACTATTCAATACTGCCTTAAAATACCATGCGCCACGCTTCTTGGAGAATTCCAATTGCGCAAGAGCATCGTCAATACGTTTACCTCGAATTAAATCGGCAACTAGCCGCGCCTTACGAGGCGAGATTCGAGCATATTTATGTGTTGCTTTGTATGTCATACGTATAAACCTTCAAGCGTTACGACTTGATGCCTTCCTTCTTATTGGTGTGACCCCGGAACAAACGGGTGTGTGAGAACTCACCAAGTTTGTGACCAACCATATCTTCGGTGATGAGCACGTCGTTGAACTGACGTCCGTTATGAACCAAAAACGTAAAGCCAACAAATTCTGGAACGATCGTGCAAGCACGTGACCATGTTTTGATTGGCGTCTTTTTCGGCAATGAAGCCATTGCTTCTACCTTTCGGTAGAGCTTTTCGTTGACAAATGGACCTTTTTTGAGTGATCTTGACATATCTTCTTTCCTAAATCAGACCTTTAATTGACCGTAACGTTTACTCTTACGACGACGAAGGATACGAGCATCCGTCCATTTTCCACGTTGCCTTGTGCGACCACCCTTGGACTTCGTGCCAGAAGCACTCGCGGGAGTTCGTCCACCTTTGGAACGGCCTTCACCACCACCAAGCGGGTGATCGTGGTGACTCATTGCCATACCACGAACTTTTGGTCGCTTGCCAAGCCAACGATTACGTCCAGCTTTGCCAAGTTTTACATTTTGATGATCGGTATTTCCAAGTTGCCCAATTGTTGCACGGCATTCAACTGAAACTTGGCGAATTTCGCCAGAAGGCAACACAATTGTTGCCCATCGGCCTTCGCGGTTACTCAACCTTGCAGCTGCACCTGCAGAGCGACAAAGTGCGCCACCCTTACCAGGTTCAAACTCAATGTTGTGCACTGTTAAGCCTGTAGGAATATATTTCAGGGGCATGCAGTTGCCAGCCTTGGGTTCAATTGCACTGTCTGAACTCTTCACGGTATCGCCATCGGTGAGATTGCGTGGCGCCAAGATATACCGCTTGGTTCCATCTTCGTATTGCACAAGTGCAATGTGGCAACTACGGTTTGGATCGTATTCGATGCCAATCACAGTTGCGACCATGTCATCTTTCAATCGACGGAAGTCGATTTTTCGGTAACGACGTTTATGGCCACCACCGCGACCTTGAACTGTAATCTTGCCTTGATTATTGCGGCCACCATTCTTTTTGATTGGTGCGAGCAATGATTTTTCAGGCGTTTTCTTTGTGACTTCAACGTGAAGGTTCACGGAAGCATTTCGACGTCCTGGTGTAGTTGGTTTGTAAACTCGAATAGCCATGTTGTTTATTCGCTCACTCTTAGAAGAGTTCGATGCGATCCTCCGCATGTAGTTTCACGACAGCGCGCTTTTGGTTGCCGACCCTAAACCAACCCATTTTATTTCGTTTCTGATGGCCCTTGCGAACCTGAGTTGCAACTGTAAGTACACGAACACCATAAATTTCTTCTATGGCACGTTTAATTTGACCTTTATCTGCTCGTTTATCAACTTCAAAGACGTAGCGATTATTCATGCTTACGCCAAAGGTTGACTTTTCGGTCACAAGTGGCTTTTTAATGATCGTTGTGACTTCCATTAGGCTGCCTCCTCATCATTCTTCCAAGCAGACCCATCCAAAAATGCTTCCATCGATGCCTTATCTACGACAAGAAAACGATGGTTAAGCAATTCGAAAACATTAAGCTGGTCGACACGAATGGTGTCCACGTTTGCAATGTTTCGCGCGGATACTGCTGCGTTTCGATTTTCACTATCAACAGCAACCAGGCAACTTCGGTTAATACCGATGGCTTCTAGAATTGCCTTGAAGTCCCGAGTCTTTGGTGTTTCAAAGTTAAGGTCAACAATGCACTTCACTTCTCCATCAATGAGTTTCGCCAGAAGCGCATTGCGGTTTGCAAGTTGTCGCATTTTCTTGGGCATGTCTTTGCGGAAGTTATCGTGTGTACGAGTCTTTGCAAAAGTAACACCCCCACCCTTTCGGATGTTGGAACGGACTTGGCCCATACGAGCGTTGCCTGTACCCTTTTGTTTGTAAATTTTTCGAGTGGAGCCTTCGACCATACCGCGACTTTTGGTTCGTGCAGAACCTTGACGACGGTTGGAATGGAACATCACGTACGCCTGCTTGAGGAGAGTAGGACGGACCTCGGATCCGAGCGTTGCTTCGTCGATTTTGAGCGTATCGACTTGCTTGCCTTTTTTGTCATATATTGGGAGTTCAATCATAATTTTTCACCTGTGACGTGTTCGTCTTTGTTTGCCTTGCGCTCCGATGTGGTCGAGTGTCTTCTTTGAGAAGAGCTCGGTGGTCACTCGGTAGAGCTTGACTCGGCGTTCTAGTACGGTTTGTCGCGATCAACTGGTTCTCGTGGCGAGCCTTGATAATCTACCAGTAAATTTATTTACTGGCTGCTGTTGTTTTTTTCCTATTTAAACGTTTCGCTTCTCGAATAAGAACCATGCCGGTGTTTGGTCCAGGAACTGAACCCCTCAACATCAACAAGTTTCTTTCACTATCAATATGTACTACAGGCACACTACGGCATGTGATTTGTTTGTTTCCCATGTGGCCGGGCATCCGTTTACCTTTTTTAGGTTTGGGACCTGTGCCAAGGTTGGTTGCGTGACCATTAATAGAACCCGGACGACGGTGAGCACGCTTCACGCCGTGGGATGCTTCAAGACCTTTAAAGTTGTGTCTTTTCATGCCACCAGCAAAACCCTTGCCTTTGCTCGTTCCAACAACATCCACAAACATGACATCTTCAAAGATGGAAACATCAAGAGTTTGTCCCGCTTCAACATCACCAATCTCATCCACGCGAGCTTCGCGATGGAATCGTTTTGGCGCAGTACCCGCCTTTGCATCGTGACCGATGATTTGCATCGTTGCGCGTCCTGGCTTTACATCTTCAAAACCAATTTGCATTGCATTATATCCCTCAGCTTCTTCGGTCTTCACTTGTGTCACGACACAAGGACCAACTTCAACGATTGTGACTGGTATGTTCGTGCCGTCTTCAAGGAAATACCTTGACATTCCAACTTTTCTTCCCATTAATGTTTTTGACATCGTTGTTGCTTTCGTGCTTAAGGGTTTTAGTCAGGGATCTTTTTGATGTGACCGGAGTGTTTAGTGTTGATACGGAATAAAAAACTTCAGAGAGTTTTGGGAGTTCGGGGGTTAAGCTTTAATTTTTACAAAGACACCAGCTGGAACAACAAGGCGGTTAAGCGCTTCGATTGTTTGTGGGTTTGGTTCTGTGATGTCGATGATTCTTTTATGTGTTCTAATTTCAAATTGCTCACGTGATTTTTTGTTCACGAATGTTGAACGGTTCACCGTGTAAATTTCGCGACGTGTTGGCAGTGGAACTGGTCCTGCAACGCGAGCACCTGTACGCTTTGCGTGGTCGACAATTTCTTTCGCCGAAGCATCAAGTGCTTGGTGGTCGTACGCTTCCATTCTGATTCGAATAATCTGCATTACAGGTGTGTTCCTCTAACAAGTTCCTCTATTGGCTCACGACATGTGGCCAAATCTTTAACACCCAACCTTGCTCCGCAAGAGGGTGAATCGAGGATTCTACCCCCTCAAGGGGCAGTTTGTCAACAACTTAGCTCTTTCTTGTACCCCTTATTTCTTACGGTCAGCCATGCTACAGTGCGCTCTATGTTGTCC
>JABAAL010000010.1 GCA_014238785.1 Phycisphaerales bacterium
ACGACAGCCATGCAGCACCTGTGTATGTTCCACCCGAGGGCGTGGCCCTACTTTCGTAGGGTTAATCCATACATGTCAAGCCCAGGATAAGGTTCTTCGCGTTGCTTCGAATTAAGCCACATGCTCCACCGCTTGTGTGAGCCCCCGTCAATTCCTTTGAGTTTTAGCCTTGCGACCGTACTCCCCAGGCGGCGTACTTAATACTTTTGCTTCAGCCGGGAACAGCGTCAGAGCTTCCCCAACCTAGTACGCATCGTTTACGGCGTGGACTACCGGGGTATCTAATCCCGTTCGCTCCCCACGCTTTCGTGCCTCAGCGTCAGAACAGGCCCAGTTGCCTGACTTCTCCATTGGCGTTCCGATAGATATCAACGCATTTCACCACTCCACCTATCGTTCCGACAACCTCTACCTGTCTCGAGACTCATGGTTCACCCTGCAGTTCCTCGGTTGAGCCGAGGGATTTCACAAGGTGCCTTCAAGTCCGCCTACGCACGCTTTAAGCCCAGTGATTCCGAATAACGCTCGGGCCCTTCGTATTACCGCGGCTGCTGGCACGAAGTTAGCCGGCCCTTCCTTTGAGATTGGTCATTGAGTTCCTAGTCTCTGACAGTAGTTTACACTCCAAGGAGATTCATCCTACACGCGGCATTGCTCCGTCAAGCTTTCGCTCATTGCGGAATATTCGTTACTGCAGCCTCCCGTAGGAGTCCGGACAGTGTCTCAGTTCCGATGCGGCGGGTCATGCTCTCACACCCGCTACCCGTCTTTGGCTTGGTGAGCCGTTACCTCACCAACTACCTGATAGGATATTCCCTGCTCCCTAAGCGATAAATCTTTGATCCGGAGACCACATCGAGTATTACACCAAATTTCTCTGGGCTATCCTCGACTTAGGGGTACATAGAAATATATTCCTCGCCCTTACGCCACTTTATGCACTTCCGAAGAAGCTTTAATCGTTCGACTTGCATGTTTTAGCCATGCCGCCAGCGTTCAATCTGAGCCAGGATCAAACTCTTCAATTGTTGTTCATTGAATATGTAACTAACTCGAAAGCCAATTACACAAAAACTTCAAAATGATCGTTTAACCGTGGCAGGACTTTTCGGTCTTCAGACATTGCTGCCGTCGGACGAAAAAGCCCCAGGTCACGCCTACCGAAGTAGGCGGCAAGTAAGCGGCTAAACTCACTTGCTAATTTCTTACATCACACATTGTACTACTTGGGTAAGCAGTACATTGCTTAACACGAGGATGTTCGAGGATACCGATGCTGTGAAACACGGTACCCGAATTTTGATATCCAAACATGAGCCACATCGTGTGTTGTGGAAAATGTTGGACACATCCTCGCGGTATTCCCAACTGTTCACTTGTCAAAGAGCACATTTTATTGGCTCGTGAAAGCCGCAAAAAAACCAAACCTGCTAAAAAACAGGCAAGGAGGAATATTGTATACCACCCAACGCACCCGTCAACCTGTCTGCAGCCCACAAATCACTTTTTTTGCCCTTTTTCGGCATTTTCGTGACAGCCAAAACGGCAATTCGAACTGATGATACTCCCTTACTTTTAAGTCTATTTGTTGCAACTTCCATTGTTCTTCCAGTTGTTAATACGTCATCAATGAGAACAACATTTTTCCCACGTATTCGAGCCAAAGGACGCAATAGCATAGTGTTACGCTTCATCTTTATACGAGCAGATGCCGTTTTTGAAGCCTGTGGCGCACTGTCCCAACGCCAAAGAGCTTGCCGCATTGGTAACCTTGCGACCCGAGCTGCATGTTTCGCGATGACTGCTGTATGATCGATACCCCGAAAAAAGCGACGAAGAGGCGGCATCGGTACCGGAATAATAATCGAGTTAGGAGGAACGGATCCCCTTATTTGTTCTCCAAGCAACTTGCCAAGAAACTCAAGACCATCATCCCACCCTGCATATTTACCCGTAACAATACATGTCGAAAGTGGCTGCTCGTAATTACCCAGTCGAATAACTCGAGACCAAGGCACGTGCCGTTCCTTGCAACCGCAGCAATTTTTTTCATCCACCTCCTTCCCACACCAGTAACAGCCATCTGACTGTTCAAAGCCCGCTAGTGCTATGGTTGGCCTTGGAATCAAAATGCCAGCCCAGTCATCGACAAATTTGTCCAGCAAAAGCATCCATTTGTTTTGTGCAGGAATCATGTTTACTTTCTACCATAAGAACGTAGCATTTCTTTACCGTGCTGCCCTTTTTCTTTATGTTGCAAAAAATCGAATGCTGGAAAAAAGTTATCAAAGACGAAGCACTGCTTTCTGCGATTAAAGAAGGCACGCTTGATAACGTTGCGTCGATGGCGACATTGAGAAAGCAGTGGACTCTTGATGAAATTACAATTGCAGCGGAGCTCGTTGATGCGAGAAACAGAGCCGCTAGAAAGTTAGATTATGCAACCACAGTGGTTGGCGATCCTGTTGGTGTGCAACAAGCAACATCTAGTGCAATTGCAATTCACAAAGCGAAACGTTTCAAAGGGCATACTGGCATTGTCGATCTCTGTTGTGGAATCGGCGCTGATTTACACGCGTTACCAGAACATGCGATAGGTGTAGACATTGATCCATTACGCTGCTGGATGGCAGGCGAAAACACAGGCAAAACCGTGTATTGCAACGATGCGACGTTATACGAATTACCCCGTGATTTCGTGGTACATATAGACCCCTCTAGGAGGAACAGTGCCGGTAGGATTTTTGAACTTGATTCAATGTTGCCAACGTTCGATGAAGTGACAAAAATAACCACATCAACTGCTGGCGGTTGCATCAAACTTTCGCCAGCAGTTAATCCTGAAGACATTTCCAAATTTTCACAGTCATTTGAGATTGAATACATCGAGGAAAATAATAGACTTGTACAAAGTGTAGTTTGGTACGGTTCACTTACAAAGAGAACGGGTCAAACAACTGCTACCTCTTGTAAGTTTGGCGAAAGTTTTTCTGGCACAGCGGAACTGCCGACTTTTTCAACCACTTGCAATCAATGGATTCTAGAACCAAACGTTGCGCTCGAACGCGCTGGCTTGCACGGCACGCTTGGAAATCGGTTTAGTGCAACAGAACTTGCGCCCGGAATTGGCTTGCTTAGTGCCGCTGAAAATCCAAATTCGCCTTGGTTTACTGCATTCGAAATCATTGAAACAACATCACTTCGAATCGAAAAAGTGTCAAAGATTCTTCGTGATCTTCAATGTACCCAAGTCGAAGTAAAGACGCGGGACAAAACCATTGACCCAAACCTGTGGCAAAAAAAACTCAATAAAAAATCGAGCGGCCCACTTTTGACTATTTTTGCGTTACGACTCGGAAAAAAACGAGTTGCGCTTATTGCGCGTCGTTGTGTAACACCGTAACTAGCCCAGCAAGTGCGTCTCTACGTGGACTTCGAAGTAAACCAGTCAATTCCATCGGTGTTAAACCAAGTTCACTCGCACACGTCGCCATTAATCCAGCTGCAAGTTGCTCAATTATTCCATCGACTGGAATATTTTCCCTCATGTGTATAGATTTTCCTAATTCTGACAAGAGTTGTTCCATCGCCTTTGGGCTCTTTCTAACGAGCCATTCTGTGATAATTGTCCGCTGCTTTTCCATATCTCCATGACAAGCCCCACCCAGCATTAAATCTTTCGGAGGCCCAAATCCATTAGGATTAGGCTCTCTATTTAATGAGGTCAGGCCCCATGGGGGTCTGTCCCCATTGTCCACACCTCAAAAAAGCCGTTTTTTAGCCCAATTAACACCTCGAAGGAACTTTTTTCTTAAAACTTGAAAAAAGTGATAAAAGGTGAAAAGAATGGAAAAGAATATGATTGTCTGGTCTGTGCGGCAGTTTTAGCCGCGTTTACCCTAATCTGACCTGAGAGGCGTCAAAAAATCAAACGGAATGCCACACGGATGGAATATTCCAACAAGGTATGTGAGAATAATGAAGACCAACAAAGATACAAACATAGATAAAATTTCGAGGGTACAACTTATAAAAGACGCTCGCCTAAGTAAAAATAGAGCTCGAGTGAACCTCCTAAACGAAATCCACTTTCAACTCGAAGAAGCAATATCCATGGAAACCCATCACGGTTACGACCCAACAATAGATATGTCATTCACTGGTGAGTTTGAGGCCATCGGCAATTAAAACCGAACACGCCGCATAGTCTCGGTGCCTCCTCAGCAGAGTTCATTTAGTCTCTCTCCATACCCCTCGTGTCGCATCTCTCTCCAAACACCGCGATACACCCCCCGTCCAAGTACTGGAAGTACTTGGGCGGGGCTTTTATATGCTATTACGACGTTGCCATCTTGCGAAGGACTGTATGCAAGATACCACCGTTGCGGTAGTACTCTACCTCAACCGGCGTATCGATTCTGCACTTCGTTTCAAAGGTAGTCACTGCGCCATTTTTGTGTAAAGCAGTAACTTCAACAAGTTGTCTCGGTTGCAAAGATTCATCAATAGCAATTGAAAATGATTCTGTACCATCTAGTCTCAGAGAATCCGCAGTTTGGTTATTGACATATTCAAGAGGCAAAACACCCATGCCAACCAAGTTGCTCCGATGAATTCGCTCATAGCTTTCAACAATGATTGCTTTCACACCAAGGAGCATCGTGCCTTTTGCCGCCCAGTCACGTGAAGAGCCCATCCCATAATCTTTCCCTGCAAGCACAACAAGTGGAATTCCTTCTTCTTTATAGTTACAACTTGACTCATAAATTGATTTCACTTTGCCATCAGTAAAATCTGTTGTAAAACCACCCTCTGTTCCGGGTGCAAGTAGATTCTTCACCCGTATGTTTCCAAATGTGCCTCGTGTCATCACCAAGTCATTCCCGCGTCGCGAACCAAAACTATTAAACATTGAAACTGGTACACCTTTGGCTTCCAGGAATTGACCCGCAGGTGAATCGACACTTATATTACCCGCAGGTGAAATGTGGTCTGTCGTCACTGAGTCCCCGAGTTTACATAACACTCTTGCGTTCTCAATAGCATGTATACCGGGTGCTTCAATTGGCATGTTTTGAAAGAACGGTGGTTCGTGAATATACGTCGAATCATCTGACCATTCAAATAGTTCCCCAGAGTCAGATTCAATCGCCCGCCATGCATCACTTCCAAGAAATACACTCGCATATTGTTCTATAAACTCTTCTCTGCCAAGGCAAACGTCAATTGTAGATTGCACTTCTTCATTCGTTGGCCAAATATCTTTCAGATAAATATCTGTGCCATCAACTGAACCGATTGGATCGTTCACTAAGTCAATATTTACAGTCCCAGCAATTGCATATGCAACGACTAATGGCGGTGATGCTAGATAATTCGCCTTGAGGTCTGGTCCGATTCGACCTTCAAAATTTCTGTTACCACTCAATACTGAACATGCGATGAGGTCATGTGTATTAATTGCTTCACTAATAGGCTCTGGAAGTGGTCCAGAGTTTCCGATACACGTAGTACAACCATACCCAACAACATAAAACCCAAGTGCTTCAAGATCGCCAAGCAAATCAGCTTCTTTGAGGTACTCCGTCACCACTGTGCTCCCGGGTGCAAGTGAGGTTTTTACCCATGGTTTTTGTTTTAAACCTAAAGCATGTGCTTTCTTTGCAACAAGCCCGGCTGCAATCATGACGCTGGGGTTGGATGTGTTTGTACAACTTGTAATTGCGGCAATTGCAACATCGCCATCTATAAAATCAAATTCGGCATCGTTATACGAAACATGCGCAGAATTTGGAGTTGCATGTGAAAAAGTTCCTGAGCAATCTTCTTCCCACTTGGATTTCATTTCCGAAAGTAAGATGCGATCTTGCGGGCGCTTTGGTCCTGCAAGCGCAGGTTGTACAGTTGACATATCAAGTTCAACTTCGCTTGAATAAACAATTGGTCGCGTATCATCTCGCCACAATCCTTGCAGTTTGCAATATTGCTCAACTGTTTCAATGAGCGATTCATCGCGGCCGGTTAAATGCATATACGCTGTCGTTTGAGAATCAACAGGAAAGAAGCCCATCGTTGCGCCATATTCGGGTGCCATGTTCGCGATAGTCGCCCGTGTTGCGAGTGTCATTGTTTCCAACGCAGGACCATAGAACTCGACGAACTTCCCAACGACACCGTGTTGCCTGAGCATTTCAGTCACTCGCAACACTAAGTCTGTTGCTGTTACTCCTTCTTGTAACTCACCAGTTAACTTCATCCCAACAACTTCTGGAATCAACATGTAAATTGGCTGACCAAGCATAACTGCTTCTGCTTCAATACCACCGACTCCCCATCCGAGCACACCCAAGCCATTAATCATTGTTGTGTGTGAATCAGTTCCTACCAAACTGTCTGGGTACAGCGTTACACCATCATCCCATGTCACTTTTGCTAGGTATTCAAGGTTTACTTGGTGCACAATTCCAGTTGCTGGCGGGACCACGCGGAAGTTATCAAAGGACCCTTGCCCCCATTTGAGGAATTCATAGCGTTCATTGTTGCGTTCAAATTCTTTTGTACCATTAATGGTAATTGCTGCACTTGAATTGAATGCATCAACTTGAACTGAGTGGTCAATGACAAGATCGCAGGGCACAAGCGGATTAACTTTCGATGCCGATGCGGGGTCGCCTGTCATTCGTACAACAGCGTTACGCATCGCTGCAAGGTCAACAACTGCAGGCACTCCGGTAAAATCCTGAAGGACTACCCTGCCTGGTGTAAAAGGAATTTCTACTTCACCTACGTTGGCAGCATCGTACGTGGCAAGTGCTTGCACATCTTTATCTGTCACTATTCCATCGCCACAGTGCCGCAAGCATGATTCAAGTAATACACGAATAGAGTATGGCAAGGTTTCAAGGTTCCCTAGCGAATCAAGTCGATAAACGACTCTTTCACCAAGTGGCGTTGACATTGTTTCACAACCGTTATTGAGTTCTGTAGTCATAGAGTCCTATTTTAACAGAAATAACGCTCTACTTAAAATCGGTGCGATTTTCATTAAGGCGAACGCCTGCTTTTGGTCCACGCACTGTATGCCCCGCTTCAATTGAGCGAACAAGGAATACTCCACCTGCAATAACGCAGTGATCGCCAATAGTCGTATCACCGCCCAAAATCGTTGTCCCAGCGTACACAGTCACATGATTACCGAGTGTCGGGTGCCGCTTCATTCCACGCTTCAATCCGCCGTCAGCATCACGTTCAAAACTTCTTGCGCCAAGCGTTACGCCTTGATACACCTTGCAATGATTTCCAATAATTGTTGTTTCGCCGATCACAACACCCGTGCCGTGGTCAATGAAGAACGATTCGCCTATTGTTGCGCCAGGATGAATATCAATTCCCGTAAGTTCGTGGGCATGCTCCGCAATGATTCGAGGAATGAGTGGAATCCGTTGCTTGTACAGTTCGTGTGCAGCACGGTGCATCCACAACGCGCGAATTCCGGGATAACAAAAAATCGTTTCGTCCGTGTGGTGCGCCGCGGGGTCACCATCGTATGCCGCTTGTACGTCGAGGGAAAGTGTAGCACGAAGGGTTGGTAGATTTTCTAAAAAACTATCTACGACTTCGCGTGCACGTTCGTCGCAATCGGGACAATGTTCGCCAAACGTAATAGGCTCAGCTGCTTCTGCATATCGAAGTGCCCCAGCAATTTGATGAAAAAGTGGTCCCGCAATTTCCGAAAGCAAACTTCTTGTGTGCGCCTTGAGTTCTCCCGGGTCAATTTCTCTTGGGCCATTAAAACCTGGAAATAAAAGCCAACTTAATCGTTCCAGTACGCCAATTACTTCACGGCGACTTGGCAAATAAGAAGTTGTGAGATGTCGCGTTCGTTGGTCGTCTTCTATTGAAGTTGCAACTTTCGATGTCAAAACATCGAGTCGATCCCCAGAGAGAGGCGACTCGATAGATGGTTGGTCGTGAGGTATTTCAGGTGCCATTGCACCTATAGTAACTCAAGTCACTATTAAGGGCAGGTTGAACCCCAAACACCAATAACTTGGAGAAGATCCGATACATCAACAACACAATCGCCGTTGACATCTTCTGGCATTGAACCGCCGCCGCCATCACCCATCTGCATAAGTAGCATGCCCATCCCAGTTCCATCGCCATTTAGGTAAATGGTGTGGGTACCGATGGGAACATCTACATCAGCTTCCTCGCCACTGGCAGGAAGTATCAGGGAATCGCTTGTGACGTTTGCAATGACAGCCATTGGAACCTGCATGTCCTCCTCAGCCGTGAGCTCCATAAACATATAGCCACCAGCACCGCCCGGTGCACGGAAGGAGACATTGTCACCGTCAGAACTAGAGGAATGAATGGAAATATTGAAACCATAGATAAACATGCCCATGCCTTCTTCATCACCTTGTTCTGGCCATGTCAAGTTCAAATAAGAGTTGTATCCGTGGAACATGTACTTCTGCCCATCGAGCAACGTGTACGTGCCTGTGGGACAGGGGGAACTTTCTCCAGCAGAGGCATTGTGAAGGTACACAGAACCCAATGAATCAACAGTGACCTCAATATCACCGTCCTCAATCTCAACACCCCATGCGAAAGATGAATCCTCCCAACCAACTAACGTGACACTCGCACTGCCTTCACCCTCGTAGTACTCGAATTCACACGACGAGATATCAATGATACCGATGGACATGCGACCTGCTTCCGAATCACCCTCCACATTAATCACACCTGTCATTCCGCCGCCACAGTGAAGTTCACAGAAATATGGAATTTCCGATGGTGCATCTTCGGGGACTGTCCATTCAACATAGCCGCTTGTTGGTATATCTAAATATAAGTACAAATCGTGGCTACACTTTGTTCCTGAAGTAACATCATGAGGATACCCCGTGACATATTCCCAGCGAATGACATCGCCTGGCTGAACCGTTACAACATTGGGTTCAAATGTCATCGAGTGAGCCTCAACAACATGCGTCTCTGCAAATGAAATTGCAGGAGCGCACAAAAGAGTAAACAGGATAGTATTTAATTTATTCATTAGTCTTTCTCTCTCTCAGATTATGGCGACGTAGCGTCGATAAATAAGTCGTAATTAGTTTCTTCATTGTTCCTTCTCTCCAACCAAAGGAACTCTAAGTTTAGCCTGTAAGCCCAACCATTCAAAGGGAAAAAAGACAAATTATGTCTTTTGTGCTATCAAGGACTCATTATTGTAAAGCTAGGCAAGAAGACAATTTCCAAACACCCATTAATAACACTCCACAAGAAACAATAGCAAGCTCTTCAATACCATCGTAACCCATTAGCCTTTAAAAAAACGGACAGGGAGGGATTCGAACCCTCGATACGCCGAAGCGTATACTAGTTTTCGAGACTAGCGCATTCAACCGCTCTGCCACCTATCCTTGAATGACAGTATATAAAACAAATGCATTAATTGCGCCTAAGCCACAGAATCAACTTTTACTTTCAAACCCGATTTAGGGTAGCAATGCTCTATATTTTTTTGCTTTTTCTGGTTTGCCCCAACCCTCATAGATTTTTGCAAGGGTCTCGTATGCCCAATAATTATCAGTGTGTTCCGAAGGCAAAGTTCGTTTGTATATTTCTATAAGTTCAAGCAGCGCGATTTCTGCTTCGGCATATTTTTCTTGTTTTAAAAGTAACTCGCCAACACCGCCCATTAAAAAGACAGTGCTCCGGTTTTCATCACCATACGCTTTTCGGCTTGTTTCTAATGACTTGGCGTAGATTGCTTCTGCTTCTTCTAATTTTCCTTGTGCTGCGAATAAATCACCTAGCGATCCCCTAAGCCAAAGGGTTTTTGGGTGCGAATCGCCAGAAACTCGTGTGCTTATTTCGAGCGCTTCTTGATAGTAGGGTTCAGATTCGGCAAACTTACCTTGTACTTTCAAAAGAGCTCCGATACTGTTGAGCACTGTTACAACTTTAGGATCGTCATTATCATGTATTCGACGGTTTGTTTCAAGCACTTCTATTAAAAGGGGTTTTGCTTCTTCGTATTTTTTTTGAGTGAACAGCGCATTCCCTAAATTCAACATGGTATTCATCGTGGCTGGATGATCTTTCCCATACAATTTTTGTTGTGCTTTTAGTGCTTCTCTAAAACATTCCTCAGCTTCGTTGGATTTTCCCTGTCCAAAATACACAACCCCTAAATCTGCAAGGGATGAAATAGTATCTTTGTGGTTGCTGCCGAGTGTTTTGCGTCTGGACGCCAGAACAATATTGATGTGCTTTTCAGATTCGTTGTATTTCCCTTGTCGATTAAGTAAATCAGCCATAGTAGCGTTTGCCCTAAGCCCAATATGATGATTTTCTCCGAGCGAGTTTTTGGAGAGAAGGATAGTATCGGTGAGCAGTTCTTCTGCTTTTGAAAAATCTCCAAGCAATAAATGGACACGTCCAAGCTGGATCATAGTTAACAGAGATTCCACACTAACACCCACCATCTTATCATTCAAACGAACACGGTCTGAATGATTGCCGAATAACACAAGCGCTTCTTCAAAATGCTCTTTCGCTTCAGCATATTGATTAATTTCGAGATATGAATCGCCAATGATTCTCCGTGTTTCTGCTTCGACGAGCGGATCATTTTTAAACTTGGCATCAACTGCATCGGACGCTTCATCAAGAACATGGATCATCAATTCTCTGTCCATTTCATCATCCCAGTCATGGGTAAGCATGGTCGCAACAAATTCTTTTACTGATTTAGTTCGAGTAATTTCTTTGGTAAGTAGAGATTTCTCCGTAGCAAGTAGATTTTGCTGCTTTTCTAATTTGACGGCATATGTTGAAATAACAATTACCCCAGCAACAAGGACGACGAAGATGGAAACAATCGCAGTCGTAGCAGCGATATGTTTCTTCGCGAATCTACGAATGTAATCGAAAGCTCCTGGAGGAGTTGCAGAAATTGGCTCATCATTGAGGTAATGGCTAACATCTTGCTGCAAAGCGGTAGCAGATTGGTATCGACGATCTCGACTCTTTTCAAGTGCTTTTTGAGCAATTATTTCAATGTCACCTCGTAAATGCCTGCTTGTTTTAGATAACCGCGTAGGCTCTTGTTCACAAACAATTCGTAGAGCTTCATGAACTGCAACACGTTTGATGTCATAAGGCAAATTACCCGTAAGCAATTCAAAAAGAATAACACCCAGTGCATATACATCACTACGAATATCAATATCACTTGGATCTGCTTCGCACTGCTCAGGGCTCATGTATTGCAACGTACCAATTAATTGCCCAACATCAGTTTGCAATGTTGTTAAAGCGAGGTCACTATCTGTTGATCTTGCAACACCAAAGTCAATAATCTTCGGTTGTCCGTTTGAGTTTACTAATATATTGCCGGGCTTGAGATCACGATGAACAATTCCTTTTAAGTGACCATGTTGTATTGCATTACAGACTTTTTCGAATAAGAGCAATCTTTCTTTTGTATCAAGATTTCTTTCAATTGCATATTGTGTAATCGGTTTTGCATTGACAACATATTCCATAACGAAGTAGGGGATGCCGCCTGATCCATCATCATGTGTTCCTGCCTCATAGACTTGCGCAACACCTTGGTGTTTTAATCGAGCAAGGGTTTGTGATTCAAATTCAAAACGGTGTATTGCAGAGGGGGAAGTAATGCCATGCTTCATTATTTTTAAAGCAACTCTCCTACGAGGGTTTTCTTGAATTGCTTCATAAACAGTGCCCATCCCGCCTGAGCCTATAACCCTTTTAATTGTGCAAGACCCAATGGTCTTCCCAATCATTGGGTCTTCAGAACTGTTAGAAATGGGTATTGAAGAAATAAACTCTTCCGTTGTAGCGTCCGTGATAATTTTTTTGTCATTCTTCTCAGACATGAGAACATAATAACAAATAAAAACTTTTATTTAAAGAAAAATATATCCGTAATAAGTATTGCCGCTGCCTTCAGTTTGGTCATCCAAACAGCAAAGATACCTATTGGCACACACCCAAGAATTGATGAGTTCTAGAATATCTAAAACATCGACAAATCCATTGCCGTCGAAATCTTCTTGACAATTCTTACAGGCACCTCATACCCCTAATAACTGGAGCAAATCAGTTACGCCAACGAAACCATCACCGTCCATTGCTAGGCCCAGCCCAAACTGATCACTTGACAAACCTGCCTCGGCAGCTATTTTTTGTAGTTGAAACCAATCTCCATCGTATTGGAACACATATACGGAGCCAGAAGATTCACCGTTGTCATCGTCAAGGAATATCTTGAGAAATAGCTTCAAGCAGGCCCTTAGGGTCATCTGTACCAATTCGGAATGTTTTACCCGAACGTAATTGTATTTGCACCGCGTCTAATCCAGAAACGTTATACAACCAGCCAAAAGGCGTTAGCCGAATCCCCCATCCATATATCCACGAATTCCGTACTTGTTTGACTGATTCGATGTCCTGCAATAGATATGTTTTCTTCCAGAACCCTGGACCAAAATAATGCCGAAGTTCTTCTTCCGAAACTTCGACAGTGAGCGAACTAAAAAGCCACAGTAGAACAATAATGAAAATGTCAATACCATAAAGCGAATATCCTACGGGGCCGTTCCAGCCGGTTATCCCTGCTGTCACAAAACTAAGCGCAATAAACATTGCAACTATGATCCTAATTAAAGTCCCTTTTTGCGTGTGCTGATACTGCATCAGTAAATTGTAGCACACCCCTGCTGCGGCTCCGCTTTCAAAGTGACACTCACGTTAGCCAATAAAGACAACAAAAAACCTATTTTCCCGAAAAAATAACAAATACTTCTATTCCTAGCAAGACTTTGTGCAATCGTTGTTTTTGTGCCTGAAATTACACTAAAACGACGTAAAAAATGAGTTGGCTTGACGCGTACGGGCGTGGGACCGCGCTATAAAAAGACAGCCCCCAATCCGTTAGGACTGGGGGCTGAAATAGTTGGCAGTAACCTACTTTCCCGCTGAGCAGTATCATCGGCTGCCAAGACTTAACTTCTGAGTTCGGGATGGGATCAGGTGTATCCCTTGACATATATTCACCAACAACGCAAATCATTATCTTTCAACAATGATTCACAAAAGTTCTTCGCCGCCGCTAAGCGACGAAGAACAAATTGTTCATGTTTGTATAGTAGTAAATGGCATTCACCATACGTCGAACGAACCGTGGTGATTCGTTCTCGATACATTTTGAGTGCGCGATCTGTCAATATTGTTACAAGTCGTTTGACCTGCGACCGTTCTTCAACTTGCGTCGAAGCCCGGTCGGCATGACAAGATCTTTGACCGTTAGTACCGCTTTGCTAAACATATTTCTATGCGTACACACGCGGCCTATCAACCCGGTAGTCTTCCGGGGGTCTCTCGTTCTAAAGAACATGCATTACTCATCTTTGGGGGGGCTTCCCGCTTAGATGCTTTCAGCGGTTATCCCTGCCCCACTTAGCTACCCAGCGGTGGACCGAGCGGTCCAACTGGCACACCAGGGGTGGGTCCCTCCCAATCCTCTCGTACT
>JABAAL010000009.1 GCA_014238785.1 Phycisphaerales bacterium
AGGTATTCGACACGGCACGTGGTCGCTTCGACAAGAAACAAGAACGACTGTTTTGCCCGCGGAAGAACCGTGGGAACAAGTGCCCGGTTCATTTTGGATGCCAGTAACTCGAGATGTTGCCCGTGAACGCGATTTGCTTGCTAGCGTTGAATCGCAGTTAATGCAGTAATACTCCGGTTATTAGGGCAACTTGTAGATTATTTAATATTGGACGTTGAATGTAAACAGAATAGTGGTATTCTTGTGATGGAGAAGAATGCTGTTATTACGCCAACAATTTAGTACGCTTGTAGCTTGTGGATTGCTTTGCAGTTCCACATTTGCAGGTGGCGTTGCTGCAAACCATGGTTTAGACGATTTGATTTTGCGGCTTGGTGCCGGGAACGAGCCGACGGGTTTTGGGGTACCCGTTTCACAAGTTGAGGCGGACGATGGTGGGAACTATGGACCCGATACGACGCATTCGGATTTTGCAGGAAAGTCGTTCACCTATATGAGTGGTTCGACGGGGATTTCAGGGCACGCAACAAATATAGGTCGCCGAGTCTATGGCTCTGGCGGATTAGGACTTGCTCCTGGAATTGAAAATGCGTATATTTATTCCGCCGCTGGATGGGCGCAAAGTGATTTTTTAAAGGTGGGCACGGGTAGTAATCCGTTATCACCTCCGGGTGGTGTTACTATTTTTAACAATAGCTGGCTCGCCTCGTTTGGAAATAATTCGATTGATAGTCAAGCGCTACGTCGAGCGGATTGGGTAATTGATGAGCACGACGCTCTGATGATTAATGGCGTAGCAAACAGCGGTGATCATGTGCCGCTGATGACTTTTGGATTTAATGGTATCAGTGTCGGCATGCAAAGTGGAGACCATACTTCTGGTGTTGTTCCA
This sequence comes from Phycisphaerales bacterium, assembly GCA_014238785.1. Lineage (GTDB taxonomy): Bacteria > Planctomycetota > Phycisphaerae > Phycisphaerales > SM1A02. Next base: position 893 of record JABAAL010000009.1, read on the forward strand.
AGTGGGTACGACTCATCAGGATGTCAAATTCCACTGATTGTTGCTGTTCAAAGTACAACAAGTTCGTCGACTGGTGTTGTTTCTGCCGCTACCGCGCTACTCGTTGAAACATCGCGCACGCATCCAAATAACTCCGGTAATTATTTTGCAAGTTTTTCAGAGACAAGGAAATCTTGTTTGTTGGCTGGTGGGAAGCACCTTGCCGATTGGACGAATAATGCCGAAACTTCAGGTGTGAATCGAGGTCGAACAAGTCAGCCAATCGATAGTGTTTTTGGGGTTGGGACAGTAAATGTTGACCGATCATGGCAAAGTATGGCTGGTGGACAACACGATTCAAGTTCGGACACAATTGATTTGGTCGCAGCGCCGTATGCGGGTTGGGAAACATGGTTGCTGGCGGGGAATCAAAGTCGATACATAAAGTTTGAAGTGGGTTCACTTGCGGACGAAGTCTCAATTCTTTTAACATGGCATCAGAGAGTTTCAAGCAACTTTGAAAGTTATTCGATTGCCAATCTCGATCTAATTCTTTGGAAATCGCAGGGTGGGAAGTTGCTTGGACTTACTGGCGATGCGGGAATTGGCGTCTTTGGTGGCGGCAACGTGGTCAGTGAAAGCGATGTTGATAATGTCGAACACTTATATATTCAAGATTTAGCTGCTGGAGAGTATATATTGGAGATAAAGAGAGTTGATTCTTCATCACAAACGAGAGTTTTTAGCGTTGCTTGGTTGTTTCCAGAGCTAGATATAATTTTTGGTGATGTGAACGGGGATGGTGTTGTGAACGTGAACGATATTTTGATGCTGATTGTTGCTTGGGGTCCTTGCGATGGTTGTATCGAAGACCTCAATGGCGATGGCACAGTTAATGTTACGGATCTCGTTTTGCTCATTTCTTACTGGTAGAGATGGTGTATGGCCAGAATTGTGGCCAGACTACAACGGGATCTGACCCGAAGGTACAATGAGGGGATGCGGAAGAGAACTTTTGCGCCTAGAGCGATTATGGTTGGATTGTTTGCGTTTTTTGCTGCATTCCTTCTCTATCCAATTTGGCTAACGGTGCAAGGCGGTTTTGAGGGTCGAGATGGTGGGTTTACAATGCACCATATTTTGACGGTGTTTAATGATCCTGTTTTGCTCGATGGTTTTCTCAATGCCCTTGGCATTGCTGTTGGCACAACACTACTCTGTATTATCATCGCTCTGCCACTTGCAACCTTAGCGGCTCGGTATACATTTCCATTTAAGGGCGTCTTTTCAGCGTTGGTACTCGTTCCGCTTATTCTTCCTCCATTTGTAGGTGCGATTGGATTGCACCATCTTCTTGGAAAATACGGAGCTATTAATACACTGCTCGTTGATATGGGTTTGTTTTCGGAAGGGTACGACTTCATTGGTAACGGTGGGTTTTGGGCAATCGTCTTTATAGAAGCACTGCACCTGTATCCAATTCTATATTTAAACGCAACGGCGGCCCTTGCAAACCTTGATCCAGCGCTTGAGGAAGCCGCTGAAAATATGGGAGCAACTCCGTGGCAACGGTTTAGACAAATTATTCTCCCATTGATTCGACCAGGATTATTTGCTGGCGCAACAATTGTTTTCATTTGGTCGTTTACTGAACTTGGCACACCTTTGATGTTTGATTATCAGGTAGTTACTCCGGTGCAAATTTTTAACGGTATTAAAGAGATGAATACTTCGCAAGAACCTTACGCATTAACCGCAGTAATGTTGTTTGCAGCAATCATGTTTTATCTGCTTGGAAAAATGGTGTTCGGTGGAAGAGCGTACGCTATGTATTCCAAAGCGTCTGTTCAATCATCTCTTGAAAAGTTGACCGGTTTTCGAGGCTGGTTTGCAATGGGGGCATTTACTACAGTCATCGGACTCGCCGTTTTACCACATATTTCTGTATTATTTACGTCCCTTGCCGTTGAGGGATCGTGGTACAAGTCGGTTCTTCCAACTAGTTGGACCCCCGATCACTTTGAAGGCGCGCTTAGCCATGAACTTGCGGTTGGGTCAATTCGAAATAGTTTGTTGTATTCGACGCTGGCAGTAATAATGGATTTGTTCATCGGAATTTTGATTGGGTACATCATCGTCCGAACAAAAATCAAAGGACGCTCTTTGCTTGACGCATTATCAATGCTTCCACTTGCCGTGCCCGGTCTGGTAATGGCGTTTGGGTATGTAGCGATGACGTTGCGATGGCCTTTTGGTGAGGGAGATCCCCTTGAAGGATGGATCGATGTACTTGGCGCAAACCCGAACCCAACGCTGTTGCTTGTGATTGCCTATGGCGTAAGGCGACTTCCCTATGTAGTGCGATCGACGGTGGCTGGACTTGAACAAACAAGTGGCGAGTTAGAAGAAGCCGCTATGAATCTTGGCGCAGGTCGAGTTCGAGCAGTTCGGACCATAATTATTCCATTAATCATGGCAAATCTCATTGCTGGCGGTCTTCTTGCTTTTAGTTTTGCCATGCTTGAAGTGTCTGATTCTCTCATATTGGCACAGCGCGAGTCGCATTACCCAATAACGAAGGCAATTTATACGCTCTTTGAGCGCCTTGGCGATGGTCCATACATCGCAAGTGCAATGGGCGTTTGGGGTATGGCTCTCTTGGCTGTTACCTTGATTGGAGCAAGTGTGCTGATGGGTAAAAAGATGGGCGCTATCTTCCGCGTGTGATTTTAAAGTCATTTTTGGGGTCTGCCCCCTATGTTGTCTGACCCCAAGAGTGTCAGACCACAAAAATAGAGCCAAATGTGGGGCAGGGAGCACTATAATGCTCCGTTCAAATGGCTTACACACTAACACCAATGCAAGAAGCGTACGACCTTGATATCGAAACGCTTGACGAACTTCAAGAACGAGCAGAGTGCGACGATCGGTGGATTCTTAACTTCGGCCCTCAGCACCCCGCAACACACACGACACTTCGTTTAGTTCTTGAACTAGATGGCGAACGAGTTGTCAATGCTACACCACACATCGGTTATTTGCACAGTGGATTTGAGAAACTTGGTGAGCACCAGAACTTCGATCAATATGTTTGCACGGTTAGCCGTATGGATTATATAAGCCCAATTGTAAACGACATCGCTTGGCACCATGCAGTAGAAAAGTTACTTGACATTGATTTAACACCTCGTTGTAAAGTGATTAGAACAATTCTTTGCGAACTTGGCCGAATACAAAACCACTTACTTTGTGTTGGTGCAGCCGCGCTTGACCTTGGAGCCTTTACCGGGTTTTTGTATGGATTCAACGAGCGTGAGCATATCTATGACATCATGGACTACGTTTCTGGACAGCGATTTCACCCAGATTACACACGCGTGGGTGGACTAAAGAATGACTTGCCTTGTGAAGCAACATTCCAAAAAATGGTTCACAATTTTATTGATGATCGAATGCCAAAAGCGATTGGGGATATTGAATCACTCCTCAATACAAACCGTATTTTTATCGATCGTCTTGAAGGCGTTGGAACCATTACAAAAGAAGAAGCGATAGCTTGGTCATTAACCGGACCGCTTGCCCGTTCGTGCGGTGTTACGCGTGACCTTCGCAAGGACGAGCCGTATCTTTGTTATGCAGATAATTGGGACGGCCAAGGCGCAAAAGCCGTTGAGTTTGATGTCCCAATCGCAACAACAGGCGATTGTCTTGCGAGATATCACGTACGCCTCGTAGAAATAAAACAGTCGTGTCACATTATTCGACAACTCATCGACAATATTCCCCAAGGTCCACTCGATGTTCATCCAGGCGGAGGCGTAAACACGCCACCAAAAGAAGATGTGTACAACTCAATTGAGGGAACAATCCAACAGTTTGAAATGTTTATGCCCAATCGTGGGTGGGAATCACCCGTTGGTGAATGTTACGGAGCTATAGAGGGCCCAAATGGTGAATATGGTTTCTTTTTAGTCACAGACGGCGGCCCTAATTCTTGGAGAGTTGCTCCACGCCCCTGTTCATTTATAAATTTCCAAACATTCGCAAAAATGCTTGAAGGCCATCAACTTGCTGACCTTGTTGCGATTTTGGGCTCACTAAATATTATCGCCGCAGAGTTAGATAGGTAAGGAAGAATGATGGCTTGGATTGCTAAACAATCGGCAAATTTAAAACTCGAAAAACGAGATGAACCTTATTTGACACCCGCGTTGGTGGAGAAAATTACCAAGGACATTATGCCCCGGTACGCAACAGGCAAAGGTGCATTGATGACAACGTTGCACGAGGTGCAACACATCTATGGATATGTTCCCTGGGAAGCAATGGTTGAAATTGCTAAAGTACTTGCCATTACTCCAGCACAGGTTGCAGATGTAGTTTCTTTTTATGAAGATTATTCAAGTGAACCACTTGGTAAAAACGTTGTGGGCATTTGTCAATCTATTGCCTGTGAAGTTTGTGGACACCAAGCATTGCTTGATCATTTGAAAATACGATTAGATATTGATGTTCACGAAACATCTGCTGACGGTAAATTTACACTTCTTGGAATGGAGTGCATTGGAGCGTGTGACAATGCGCCATGTGCACTTATTAATGGCAAACAATACAACAACCTTTCCATTTCAATGGTTGATGAAATAGTAGATCGCCTGAGTGAAGATTCATGATGGCAACAAACGGTAATAAATCATTGATGCGATGTCTTGGTGAATTTGTTGGTCATATTGTGCACGCAGTAAAAAGCGATTCGACAACAACTAAAGAAGTAAATAGAACCGTTGAACAAAAAATGGAAGGCAGCCGGACGCTTCGCCGAACAACAATTGACGAAATTGAAATCAGACAAGAGGACACAAAAAGTGACTGAGCGAATCCTCACAAAAAATATTCCTGCCGACCGCGCAAAACGACATACGCTTTCATTTGATGAATATGTTGCTGCTGGCGGATACAGCACCCTGAAAAAAGCCTTACTTATGTCGCCCGAGGAAGTTGTAAGTGTTGTGAAGGACGCCGAACTTCGAGGTCGTGGCGGTGCTGGTTTCCCTTGCGGTGTTAAATGGACTTTCCTTCCCGAACAAGATGGAAAACCAAGGTACATGTGCGTTAACTGCGACGAGGCAGAACCCGGCACGTTTAAAGATCGGTTGCTCGTTGATTTTGATCCACATTTAGTCATTGAGGGTATCGCAATTTCTTGTTATGCCTGCCATCTCGATACCTCATACTTTTTTATTCGAGGAGAGTGGGGTGAGCAAGCGAAAATCATGCAAAACGCTATTGACGAAGCGTATGCAAACGGCATTTTTGGTTCGCAAGGATTAATGAATGGGGCTACAAGTTTTGCAGTCGAATGCACATTGCACCGCAGTGCTGGAGCATATATTTGTGGTGAAGAAACGGCGTTACTTGAAGCAATTGAAGGCAAGCGTGGTTGGCCAAGAATTAAACCCCCGTTCCCTGCGGTAAGCGGTTTGTTTGGTCGTCCGACTATTATTAATAATGTAGAAACACTTGCAGCAGTTCCAGCTATCGTAGAAAAAGGCGCTAACTGGTGGAAATCATTTGGTTGCGAATCCACAATTGGCGGGCCAGCGAGTTTTGGAGTAAAACTCATGGGCGTCTCTGGTCATGTAAATAATCCGGATGTGTTTGAAGCCGAGCTGGGCATAACACTTCGATCTCTCGTCGAAGACTACGCTGGCGGCATGCGCGATGGCCGAAAGTTTAAAGGCGCAATTGCAGGCGGTGTAAGTATGGGAATTCTTGGTCCTGATCAATTCGATGCTGAAATGGATTTTGATATTGGTAAAAAGTACGGCGTGATGGGTCTTGGAACTGCATGCCCTACTATTTTTGATGAAGATACAGATATGGTTGCTGTTGCACGGAACATTGCACGCTTTTTTAAAAACGAATCATGCGGCCAATGCACCCCTTGCCGAGAAGGCGCGGATTGGATTTATCAACTACTTTGCAGAATTGAATCTGGCGAAGGAACGATGAGAGATCTTGATCAAGTTCTTGAGGTTTCAAATTCTATGGGTATCATGCCCGGCACAACAATTTGTGGCCTTTCAGATGGCAACAGTTGGGCAGCGCGTACTATTATTAACAAGTACATGAGTGAGTTTGAAGCACGTTGTAAGCCATCGTTGGTTCCAATAACCCCAATTGAGGCAAAATAAACACAAAAATTTGTTTTTGCAAGTTTTAACTGTATATTGTGTAATGCTATGGATGAGTCCAAAGAACAAATAGACCAACCTCCACCGACAAACATCACCGTCCAAGGTGATGCCGCTATCGATTACAACTGGCTCCAAAAACAAACACGCAACGCGCTTGTTTTTTTGCATCAGGAGAATTCAGATATTTCTATTCGTGTGGTTGATGATGTTGAAATGGCGGCGTTGCACGTGAAACATTCTGGTATTGAAGGTACGACTGACGTATTAACTTTTGACCACGGCGCCGCCGATCACGCAGTGCACGCGGACATTGCTATTTGCATAGATGTTGCCAAACGCGAATCCGAGAAACGAGGTCACGCATTGCAAAATGAATTGCTTCTTTACATTGTGCATGGCATACTGCATTGTTGCGGTTTTGATGATCATGACGAAAAGGCGCACACATTAATGCACAAAGAAGAAGATCGAGTTCTGTCATCATTAGGCATCGGCGCTGTTTGGAGTAGTGAAACATGATTGGTATTCTTTGGATTATTTTGTTTGTTGTAGTATTTATTTGCACGTGGTTTGCTGTAGTAGAACGAGCAATGTTGATGATGACGCCACTTGTGTTGCGCCACGAATTAGAAATTCAGGGAAAGCCAGATCGAGGACTTTGGATTGAAAAACAATATGAATCTGTTTTGCAATCGATTTCATTCCTAAAAGTTCTGTGGTTCCTGACAATTATTTATTGTTTCGTGCTGATGTTTGACACCCAGCCAATTACGTTGCAAGCGTTTGTGTATGGTTCGGTTATTGGTTGGTTTGTAATTTGGATTTTTACATCTGTTATTGCTGGCTCGATTGCAAAATCGCTGCCAGTTGGCTCGGTTACGAGAAGTTGGCTGGTCATTCGATTCGCTTCGATATTAAATCCATTGATGCGTTGGTGGATAGACGGCGTAAATGAAATTGTTCGACGGTTAACCGGTGCTAATTTAAATCAGAGTGATGGACTAAACACAGTTGAGGAACAACTTCTTCGATCTATAGAACATTCGCAACGAGAAGGCGGTATTCCTGCGGAAGCTGCCGAAATGTTGGAAAACGTTGTTGACTTACGTGATACAGATGTTGGTGAAATCATGACTCCTCGAACGGACATCGAAGGTGTTGAAATGACAAATGACATTTCATCGATACGAAAGTTTGTTTTAGAATCAGGTCGTTCGCGTATTCCAATCTTTGAAGAAAACCTAGATCAAATTATTGGGATTCTTTACGTGAAAGATTTGGTAGGTTTTTTAGACGCTGAAACCAACGGTTTTGAACTCAAAAACATTTTGCGTAAGCCTATTGTTGTTCCAGATACAAAACCTGTACAAGAATTACTAGCAGATTTTCAAAAAAGCGAAGTACATATGGCAGTTGTTATAGACGAGTATGGTGGCACTGCGGGCCTTGTAACGATCGAAGACATTCTAGAAGAAATCGTTGGTGAAATTCGCGACGAACACGATGATGCAGAATCTGACGAGCCTGCCTTGAATCGAATCAGCGAAACCTTAGTGGAAGTCGATGGTCGGTATAATCTCGATGACCTGAATGATGAACTTGGTATCGAACTTCCAGAGGATGAGGAGTACGACACCATTGCTGGTTTTATTCTTGCAAACCTTGGGCATGTTCCTAAGGTTGGGGAGGTTTTGGAAATTCAACATCTCGTTATTACAACTTTAAAAGCAACTGAAACTCAGATTGAAAAATTGTCTATAGAGTTTTCGCCTTCTAGCGATTGAGCGGTGCATCGAAAGCCCTATTTCTGTTATTCTTCATGCCCCAATAATCATAAGGAGATGGGCATGAAACAATTACTACCAATACTCGCAGTTTCTTCAATGATATTTATTCCTGCGTGTAGCAAAACGCAAAAAACAACGATGGCATCCACTGCAGAGACTACATCCGAAATGGATGTTAATGTTGTTGTTGATGACGATGGAACAACCATTACTATGAATGGGGAAGAAGTTAATGAACTTCCAGATGACATGATGGCACACGTTATGCAAATGATTGGTGCTGATGGCGGAGAAATAGTCGTCATGGTGAATGGGGAAGAACAAATTATTGATATACAGGACATGTTAAGTGGCGCGGAATTAAAAGACATGGATGGTGAAATAAGCATAGAAGTTATGGCATTTGGCGATGATGAAGAAAATACCATGCGCCGATTACATACCGATGGCGATAACGCTCAGATGTTTGTCATCGTTAATGGAGAAGAAGTTGAGGGCATGCCAGGCGACATATCGGCAGACATGATGGAACATGGCATGTTTATTATTGACTCCGAGCAAGGCACCGGTACTCCAAGGCAAATGCGTATGGTGAAAATGATGGGTGGCAAAAATGAAGGGCGATCCGAAGGCATGCGCGGACGCATGATGCAAATGATGCGCGGTCATGGTAAAGATGGTGGCCCACACGAAATGCATGGTGAGTGGGGCTCAAATCCTGAGTATGGTGCAAACGAAGAGGAACAATTTATGCAGGAACTTGGAATGCTAGGAGACGTTGCGTCCTATCTCAGTGATAGTAATTCCGTTGCAATGTTGGGTATCCATATGATTCGCGATCAACTTGATGGCGCAACACGCATGCATGCACTTGAAGCGGTTATTGAAGAGGAATTGCCGGGGTCCGCTTCCCGCAATGCTGCGTTAATTGTTGCAATTCAAACATTGCAAGAAGTTGGTGATACCGAAGCGGCAGCAGATTTGATGGTCGAACTAGTTCTTTCTAACTAAGGATTTTGTGATACATCTTCAATCTAGTTTCAAGCGATTTGCGAAGTGATGCTTTTCTTGGCTTGTCTAAATCGCGACAGATAATTTTTAACATCTCAGTAAGCCCGTGAAAATCGTTGACTGAAATAAATTCAGGAGCGACTTTCGCGGGTTTGTTTTTTTGCAGAACTCCATCTATATCTTTCATATTGTGGTAATTGCCAAGTGCAAGACATAAACATGTTGACAAATAGCCGTATTCACAAAACGCAGTCGATTCGCATGTTCCGCCGGGCATCAGTTTCCGTTGCCACGTCAATTTCTTTTGAGCGTTCATTATTTCTGATACCGCGTTTGTAATATCAGGTCCAAACACACTTGTCTTATCACCGACTCGAAGAATTGGACCACCACCAATTGGCGACTCAGGAAAACTTCGCGAAGTTTCAAGACAGAGTAAGCGGGATGTTTTTGGCACAGATTTATTTTTTGCTGCAGCAATTGCACCAACAAATCCAATTTCTTCCGCGCGGGTGAGTAAGACACCGACGTGTCCAAGAGCGGGAAGTTTTTTTATTTTGTCTAGAGCACAAAGAGCCGCAGCAACTCCTGCAAGGTCGTCGCATGCAGGTGCGTGGAGCAATCCGTTTTTAACAATTGGCGGATTGAATTTCCACCTTGCAATATCGTCTTTGAGCAAAATGCCTGCAACACCTTTATTAAGTTTTACAATGACCCGTTTGAATGGTTTTGCCTTTGTATTAAGGGATTGAATGGTGCCAATGTAGCCGTTGTCATCGTTGTCGAAAACCTCGACGTTGGCGCCGACGAAATAGGCATTGTTTACGCCCCCACGAAATTCCATCTCAAGATGCAGATCATCGATCTGTTTGCGCACAACAAATGCTGGGTGGTCTAAGTGTGCCGTGATATATATGGGTTTCTTAGAGGATTTCCGTGTTTGAGAGAGAAGTAAATTCCCAAATTTGTCATGTCTGAGTGCTATGCCGCTCTGTTTCTTCACCCATCGTTCTATCCACTCGATGACCCTACCTTCTTGCCCCGCAGCGGTCGGAATTGCCGTGAGTTCCATCAACCATTTTAGATGTTTTTTCATTCTCCTATTTTACATGGGGTCAGACACCTTGGGTGTCAAAACCCCTATGTGTCAGACCCCAATGTAGAATGCACTGATGGCATTATCGAAGATTGAAGAAGTTTTAGAAGATTTGCGGCAAGGCAAAGTTATTGTCTTGATTGATGATGAAAATCGAGAGAATGAAGGCGATTTCGTCGTGTCCACAGAGCATATAACTGTTGAGCTTATCAATTTTTTCACGAGAATAGGCGGTGGGTACCTTTGTGTTGCTATGACAGGCGACGATTGCGATCGGCTTGAACTTGGTCCACAAGTTACGGACAACACAAGCGTTCGTGGAACGCCGTTTACCATCAGCGTTGATGGGCATCCTCGTCATAATGTTTCCACAGGAATCTCAGCAGCCGATCGAGTTAAAACACTTGAATTGCTTGTGAATGATAATTCTCGACCAGATGATTTCGTTCGTCCTGGGCATATCAATCCCCTTCGGGCACGCGCTGGTGGCGTACTTGCACGAACTGGCCAAACCGAAGGATCGGTTGATCTTTGTAAACTCGCTGGGCTGAAACCATCTGCCGTCATTATTGAGGTTGTCAAAGAAGATGGCGAAATGGCACGGGTGCCAGACCTTGAAAAACTTTGTGAACAGCACAATTTCAAAATGTGTTCCGTTGAGCAAATTATTGAGTATCGACTAGCACGCGAAAGTCTTGTAAAACGAATCAAACCAAGATGCGGTACACCAGTTGAAACACCATACGGTACCTTTAACTTAATTGCATACCACAGTGCAATTGATGCGGTTCCTCACCTCGCATTAACCGTTGGTGGGGTTGGCGAGCTTGACCAATATGGTGCTGCAAAACCAATCGAGGAACCAACCCTTGTTCGTGTTCATCGTCGTAATTTACTTGGCGACATTTTTGATGCCACCGACCATCCTTCAGGCAAAGAACTTCGTGCATCGCTTCGCATGATTGCCAAAGCAGGAAGCGGCGCACTCATATATCTTCGACCAGAACAATACGGCGATGAGTTCATTGATCGCTTGCAAAAAATTCAAAGACCAGAGTCTGATGTCAATGTGCCAGATTTAACGGTTGCAGAAAAACCAATGGGAAGACGAGACTATGGAACAGGCGTGCAAATTATTCGTGACCTTGGCTTGAAGAACTTAAAACTTCTTACAAACCATCCAAAGCACCTCACCGCTTTGCATGGGTTTGGTATCGATATTTCTGAGGAAATTCCTATCAAAACAAGTGGTAGTCGTTAGCGTCTATTTCCGAATAGAATGGCAAGACGGAAGCAGAGTTTTACGGCTTCAAGATAAATCCAAACGAGTGTTACTATCAAGATGAATGCACAAAACCATTCCATCTGTTTTGGTGCGCCGGACTTTACTTGTTTTTCGACTATTCCAAAGTCAATGATGAGCCAAAGGGATGCCACGCAAAGAATGAGCAGGTTAAGACCGATACCAATGAGTGCTGCATTTCCGCCTTCCATTGCTGAGCCAAGCGATAGAAAGGGCATCTCTGCGCCAAACATAGACATTCCAAACGAAATCATGTACGTAATAAAGATGCCAAGTGTGAGCACGCTAACAGCAGCTGTAAACTTTTTTGTTGGTTGCAAAATTCTAAAATAGTACAACGCAAGCATTGAGATCAAAACACTGATGGTGATAACGAATGCCTGCAATGCTAGTCCGCCCACGGCAGCGTAGCCCATGTTTGCAAGCGCACCATCGAGTGCATGCGTGAGAACACCAAGGAATGCGCCTTGAATACCAGCATATATCCAAGCAGTTCGTTTAGCTCTTGCAGGATTTCGCAGAATCATAAAGTAGACCACGATAGTTGCGATAAACCCCGTTATCCCAAGAGGCCAAGCCAGACTCGGTTGATTTTGCATCAACCAAATCCCCAGCATGCCTCCAGCAACAGCAACGGAGGTCAGCATCCCTGTTTTATTTACTACCCCAGAAATAGTCGCTGTATCTGTATCTGAGCAAGCGCCCACACCTTCGCGCCACGCCTCGTGGTTTTTAAGTGCGGGATTTGTAGTTTCTAGCATGTTTTTTCCGAGTCTCATATTGTGTTCCTTTATTGGTTGGACTGCGGTATTCTACCTAGTATTCAGCCATGAAAACACAAAAACTCATATCTGCGTTTGAATCTTTTGCTCCCACCTACTTAGCCAACGATTGGGATAATGTTGGATTGTTAGTTGGCTCAAAAGAATGGCCCGCGGACAATATTTTGCTCACTATTGATTTAACCGAAGCAGTCTTGCAAGAAGCAATAGCAATGAAGGTGAGCGCGATTGTTTCATATCATCCCCCAATTTTTCATGCCTTGAAATCGGTTACTGATGGAACATCAAAAGAACGAATAGTTCTTGACGCCATCTTGCACAATATTGCAGTTTACTCACCGCACACTTCGCTCGATGTTGCGACCGGCGGAGTGAACGATTGGATTGTTGATGGAATTGGCAATGGCGATGTTCGCGCACTACGCCCGTTTGGCAATTTGCCACCTGACGAAGAATGTAAACTAGTTACCTTTTGTCCAGAAGATAAAATTGAAGCGTTGCGCCTCGCCCTTTCAAGCGTGAGCTGTGGACGTATAGGAAATTATGAACAGTGTTCCTTCACGACTTCTGGTACAGGAACGTTTATTGGTGGCGGAGGTTCAAACCCAACACACGGTGATGCGGGTGAGTTACAACGAGTTACCGAGTGTAAAATTGAGATGGTCGTTTCTAAAGGTTCTCTTTCGCTAGCGATTCAAGCGCTCAGGCAATTTCACCCATATGAAGAGCCTGCGATTGAGGTACACGAACTTGGTGAAAGACCGAGGAGGGAAATGGGCGTTGGAAGGCGAATCCATTTAGACAAATCTATACAACTGGATGAGCTTGCACGAAAAATAAAGAAGCATCTTGGAATTGGATACGTTCGAGTTGCCCCCGCTGCAGGTAAAGACGATCGTGCAAAAGTACAAACAGTAGGATTGTGTGCCGGCGCTGGTGGCTCTGTTTGTGAACTTGCAATAGATGATGGCTGTGAAGTTTTTATCACGGGCGAAATGACACACCACAATGTAGTTGCCGCGACCGCTCGCGGTTGCACTGTTATGCTGACGGGGCACACCAATAGCGAGCGAGGCTATTTGCCAAAACTAAAGGAACAGCTTTTAGAACTACTCCCCAAGGCAAATATTTCAGTGAGTAAGGCCGACGCGCCACCCTGGACGTATTTTTAATAAACGACACGCGAGATTGTTTCTCACACTTCGAGTCTCTGTGGGAAAAATGTTTTAGAAGCTATTTTGAAAGTTTTTTGTATTGTGGGCAATTGACAATATGATCGTTCACCATTCCGACAGCTTGCATAAATGCATAACAAATTGTTGGACCAACAAATTTAAAATTATGCTTCTTTAAATCTTTTGTCATTGCTTCACTAATCGGAGTAGATGTAGGTATTTGAGAATCTGATTTCCACTTGTTTATTATTGTTTTATGGTTGATGTGTTTCCACAAAAAATCATCAAACGAACCCCTTCCATTTTCCATGATTTCAAGCCATGCTTTAGCGTTTGCAATGGCGCCATTTATTTTTGCTTGGCTTCGAATAATGCCCACATCTTTGAGCAAGCGATTAATCTGTCGCTTTCCGTATCGAGCAACTTTTTCTGGGTCGAAATTATCAAAAGCAGTGCGTAAATTATCTCGTTTTTTCAGCACGATAATCCACGATAATCCAGCTTGAAATCCATCGAGGCACAGCTTTTCATAAAGCGCCTGGTCATCGTGTTCAGGAACTCCCCACTCATCATCATGATAAGCGACATATATAGGATCATCGCCGCACCATACACATCTAGCCATTTGCAAATCATATCTATTTGTTTCTTATATTGGTATATTTTATGTGTACAATTCAATTTGATACTATTTTCAGTGTGGTTTAAAGGAAAGGGGTAAATGTTATGGACAAGTTTTTGATTCTAAGGGCCGGTGAAGAAATCGGTGTTTATACACAGCCCCAATTACGTGAAAAAGTTCAGCGTGGCGAAGTGTTGCCTACGGATGAATTACAAAGGGAGGGTTCTGGCGAACGATACGAAGTAAAAACAGTTCCAAGTTTGGCAGTGTTCCTTTCTGAAAACTCTAATTCCACATTGTCGAGTTCGTATAGCATGGCTGAAGACTCTTCGGATGAATCTGGCGCGGAGATGGATAGCCCATCATTTGACTTGGGTTCCGATGATGGCGAGACAACTGATAGTGATAATGAAATTTCTGAGGATGCTTTTGACTCAGCTGTTGCAGATGAAGTGAACGCTACCGAAGACAATAACGAAAAAGTGCAATCAGAATTGGCAAGAGCAACCCTCTTTGCAACACAGAATTATATTCGAAGAAGTATTTTTGTTAACCAAGCAGACATGGTCCAAAAGACTGGTTACGTACTCCAGGGAGTGGGTGTAATTGTACTTGGTATCTTTACGTATTACGCAACACGAGGAATTGAAGACACCACTACACCAATTCTGCACGCCGTCGGATGGGCACTAGCAATAGGCTTAGGATTGGTAGCAGCGGTGCTCTGTAGAGATGCAGGAAGACGCGTTATTGCAGGAGTTCCAACAGCAGTACGTTCAAATTCAACCCTTGATTTAGTAGGATTAATAATTCTTACGATTGGGGTCTCAATTTTTGCAGGGCTAGCAATCATTGCTTTTACGTCTTCGAATTTCTGGCCAGCAATTTTTGGCGCCCTTGCTTTATTGGCTTGCGTTCTTGGTGCTGGACTAGCATTGAGCCCATCAATAAGCAACGTAGAATTTAAGCGAGTGGATTCAATGGAAGAAGCCGCTGGGATAATTACTCTCTCAGCAAAAGTGTTGGTCTTGCTTGGCCCATTCGTATTGGCTTGCTGTAGTTCAATAGGGTTGCTCAAAGGCGGAATTGCACTCTATGAACTTATAAGTGGGAACCCAGCTGTTTTTGATATGAACGCTTGGAAAATACCAGGAATCATTCTTGTCGCCGGTTGTTTTTATCCGCTAGTTGCCTACGTGTTGCTCATGGTCAACAACATGTTCGAGAGGTTGTTCAAATAGACGTAAGGTACGTTACTTTCCTAACAACTCTTCTAGAAGTTTGAGAGGGTCGGGGGCCTTGTTGTTCTTGGCATCGCCACCTAAAAGGCCACCAATTACATCACCAATTGAATCTAAAGTAGCACTTTGTAATATTTTTCCTAAGTCAAAACTTTTGTCAACGTTAACAATTGGCTCGTCGATAGTGCCTGTGATTACTATCGGTACATCTATATCAGTAGCGAGACCACGCAATTCTTTTATGCTGTAGCCAAGGCCCGTTAATGGGACTGCCGTGTGTAAATTTAGTTTACGATTGACGAGATTTATAGTTCCCGAATAGAACATAGAATATTTATTTGCAAGTGTCAGTTTAAATTCTTGATATGTTACGACGCCCTTCCTTATCTTAATATGAATCGGATCAAAGTAGGCTGGAATATGCTTGTCGTGTTTGGTGTTAAAAAGTGAAAGCAAGCTCAACGTCGCAGAGCCGTTGTCCAACATTACCTCACCAATGTCAAGGACAATATCTGCTTGTAACTTTGAAACATCATTAGTAAGTGAGGATATTGCATTTTTAATAGTTAATACAATTGGGCGCTTAACAGAGCGTATATCTGAAAGCACAGGGCCAAGATCTTTAAGCAACCGCTGCGTTAAGGAAGGCGAAAGTGTAATTTCTGCTTTAGTAGTTGTTTTAGCAATAGTTGACACCACACCATCTTGCAGCAGTAGTTTTGTGTCAAAGTTTGAATTAGGCGCTGTTCCGCCTGCGACGATGCTCGGGGCATTGAGAATGTCCGTAGCAATTATCTCAACTGCCAGCGGCGAACCAATTGCATCAAAAAGAACAGGGTCTATATATTGAGTTGGCACGCCTGTTGCCGCAACGTGAAGATCGAGCGTACCGTCATCATTTTTAGACATTTTTCCTTGCAAGAAAGAACGGTGATTTTCAATATTGAATGTTACATTGAAGGAGGAATTTCCTTTCATATCAGCCGATTCAATAGTCGCCTTAAACGAAGCAGGTTTTTTAACTCCGGTAAATTCTTGGACTACGGTTTTTGTAACTGCCGCTTCAACTACTCCAGAAAAGGAGTTGATATCCGATCCGAGTAACTCAATTGATCCGCTTGTATCAATTTTTGAACTTTTTGCTTTAAAGGAGATGTCGTTATGTTTTAGTGTTGCATCTATAAAACTGATAAGACCTACGTCTCTGCCCAAATGGAATCGTTTATCAGAAACATATGATTGAAAGATAGAGGAGGGAAGATTTGTTATTAAAACGTTTCCAGTTCCTTGCGGCAACTCATCAGCAATTGTTTTGAACAGATCATCAAGGCCATCAAGTTTGTTTTTGTTTGTTGATTTTAGCCATAGGTCAAAATCAGCCTCTTCCCCATCGCACGTAATGCTTCCTTTAGCGGCAATTATTCGTTGGAGCACGTTTGCCGAGAGAGTGCAATTGAGGGAAGAAATATTTGTCATCGTTGCGACATGTAAAAGGTCACCAACAATACGTACTTCTGCAAGGCATTCTGGCTTGTCGTTACTACTTGCGCCAGCCGTAACGAGTTGATCAAAATGAATGTTTGCAGTTGCATTTCCGCTGAACTGATTGCCAGTAATCTTTTGCAGCAGTTCACTGCGAATATTTGCATTAATAGAAATGTTTGATAATAGACCATCGTCGGAATCGACCGTTCCATCTATCTGCAATTCCTTAGCATTCAGGTGGGCAATCAGTGTAGATTCTTGCGCCTTCCGTTGAACATGCAATTCCATTGTTGGGCCTATGTCAGTTGGAACATCAATAGCAACGATATTTAGTAATGGATCAAGAATGGTGCTGGGTACATCAATTAAACTCAAAGTGCCAACAATTTCTTTCCCCCCAAACACAAAGACACTGTTTGTTGCGTTGGATTTAATTAACTGCGCCTTTACCATAATTGATCCACGTGGCGTGTCGTATTCGGCGAGTGAACCATCGAGAGAAAAATTGATAGCATCGTTTAGGTTCGGCGAGGAAATGTCCCCCTTCATTTTTATAACGGACCATCCCCCAATGCCATTAATTGTTGGTATCGGTGAATTTTCTATGTTGAGTGTGCATGTTGCACTTGCATCCAAATTCAATTCTCCATTTGCTGCAAGTAAATTTGGAGCGCTACAATTAATATCTACAACACCGCCAAGTTCAGTTGTTGCGTGAAGGACTGCAGCGAAATGCATTCCTGGATCAATGTCAAGAGTTGCGTCTATATCATGAAAGATTGTTGGTTCGTCACCGATGATGGTTACCGTTGATAGTTTGAGTGTTAGATGTATTCCTGGAATGGAAATGGGTTGTTGTTTGGATGTTCCACCAGTTGCGATTGCATCATCTGGCGCAGAGGGTTTTGTTTCCATTTGCTCAGTAGAAGTTGTGATGCTAGCATCGCCTTGAACGAGAACATCAATCTGAGAACTTGATAGCACTAGCGAAAGCAAACTGCTATTTATGGTGACATCAACATCAGCGGTTCCTTTAGAGTCCACAACATGTAACGCTGAAATGAGTTGGGGGCCGCTCCAAGAAATATCGATAGAACCCACACTGTTGTTTGGAGTGTTACTTATTTTGTTGTGAATTACTCCTCTTGCGATTATGGGAACAGCGAAATACAAGCCAATTGTAAGGATTCCCACCACGACTAATACGGTTGTAAGTATCTTCTTTAACTTCATCCGGTATGCATGATACTCGTCTGGTATCCTTGACGAAATGGATTTGGAAAAAGTACACATTCTTGCCCCAGCGAAAATCAACTTCTCTCTACTTGTTGAACCCCCTCGAGAAGACGGATTGCACCCAATTACATCAAAAATGGCAAGAATTACTTTGTTTGATGACCTTGAATTAACCCGACTCGATGACCATTCATTATCCCGATATGCAATTTTGTGGCACGATGATGCACCAAAAAAAGCGGATATTGATTGGCCAGTGACACACGATCTCGCTGTACTGGCACATCGGGCACTTGAAGGTGCTGTAGGCAGATCGTTGCCCCTACAAATGAAATTAGAGAAAAGAATCCCTATCGGCGGTGGGCTCGGTGGAGGTAGCGCAGACGCTGCTGCGATGCTGCTTGGCACATCAGAACTATTTGATTTGGATGTTGATCTACAAGAGATTGCAATTGGGCTAGGTTCTGACGTCCCGTTTTTACTTAGTGGCGGAGCTGGAATTGTCCGAGGCGTTGGTGACGTGATTGAACAAATGCCACACGAGGAAACGCACCTCGTGTTAATTATCCCAGAATATAGTTGTTCTACGGCAGCGGTATACGAGTCGTTTGATGCTCTTGGCTGCCAAAGCAAAAGTGTTGGTAATGACTTGCTACTTCCAGCATGTAAGGTAGAAAGCAACTTACAAACAGACATTGAAGTGTTAGGGGCGTTGACTGACCTAGAAATCCACCTTTCTGGAAGTGGTTCAACAATGTTCATAATCTGCGATAATGAACAGCGCGCAACAGAACTTGCAAACGAGATTTCACAACAAACAAACCATGTTGCAATGGCAACCCAAACATATATGCCGCAAGAGGCAATGGAGAGAACTTGATGACAACTATGATGATGACAGATTTTGTGCCGGCGGATATTGATGCGACAAACTGGGATAATTTGCAACCCTATTACCAACAACTGCTTGACCGAGAATTTAAATGTTCTGGATGCCTTGAACAATTTTTACTTGATCGAAGTGAACTCGATGCAGCGGCTTCAGAAGCTGGATCAAATTTATATATCACAATGACATGTAACACAGAGGACAAGAATGCAAAAGATGCATTCTTGTCATTTGTTGAAAACGTTGAGCCAGAATTAAAGAAACTTAGTTTTGAATTAAATAAAAAAGTTGTTAGCTCGCAACACATCGAAAGTCTAGATAAAGATCGTTTCGGAGTATTAGTTCGCGATTGGTGTGCTGATGTAGAAATATTTCGAGATGAAAATGTTCCACTTCAAACGGAAGACACAAAACTTGGTCAAGAATATGCAGAGCTCTGTGGTGCGATGATGGTTAACTTTGATGGTGAAGAACGAACCATGCCACAGATGGGCATGTATCAACAAGACCAAGACCGAAGTGTTCGTGAGGCATCGTGGCGAGCAGTTGCAGAAAGACGCTTACAAGACAGAGATACCATAGATGGCATCTTTGACAAAATGGTTGCAAACAGAAATCAAACTGCACAAAATGCTGGATTTGAGGAATACCGTGGATATATGTTTGCTGTCAAGCACAGATTCGATTACACGCCCGAAGATTGTATTGCTTTTCATGATGCAATTGATGAAGCATGTATGCCAATTGTTCGCGCACTTGCAAAAGAACGCAAAGAAGCGTTAGGGGTAGACACATTACGCCCTTGGGATATTGCGGTGGATCCACATGGGCACGCAGCGCTGAAACCTTTTGACAGTGCCGACGATTTAATCGAAAAAACATCTAAGCTGTTCCATCGAATGGACACTGAACTTGGAGATATGTTTGACACGATGCGGGACGGCGGATACTCGCTTGATCTTGATTCAAGAAAAGGCAAGGCGCCAGGTGGATATCAAGCAAGTCGTGACCGACAAAGAAAACCATTCATATTTATGAACGCAGCAGGTCTTCCTCGAGATCTTGACACAATGGTGCATGAGGCTGGTCATGCATTTCACTATATGCTTTGTCGACATGACGATTTAGTTTGGTACCGTGGTGCTCCGCTTGAATTTGCTGAAGTTGCTTCGATGAGCATGGAGTTGCTTGCCTATCCATTTTTGGACGAGTTTTATTCGCCTGAAGAAATAAAACGAGCGATAAAAAAACACCTCGAGGGTATTGTGAGCACGCTAACGTGGGTTGCGACGATAGACGCATTTCAACACTGGATTTACTTGAACCCAGAACACACCCGTGAAGAACGTACAGCGCATTGGCTTGAACTTGGAGAACGATTTGGTGGCGGTGTAGATTGGACGGGCCTGGAAGCAGAGCAAGAAGCCGTTTGGCATCGTCAGTTACACCCATTTGAAGTCCCCTTCTACTATGTTGAATACGGCATTGCACAATTAGGTGCACTTCAAATGTGGCTCAAGTATATAGAGAACCCAAAAGAAGCAATTGCAGCTTACAAGAATGGTTTAGAACTGGGTGCAAGTAAAACATTACCATCGCTGTTCGAGGCGTCGGGACTAAAGTTTGACTTTACTACTGATATGGTTTCAACGCTCATGAAGACTGTTGGCGAAGAATTAGTTAAACACTCGTAAATATTATGGCACTTGGTGGTTTTCATTCCATTGCGTATGTTCTAAAAAAAGCACGGCAGGCTGGTGGTCTCCGTGCGTTGCTACAAGCAATGCGTTCATCTAATGCGTGTAAAACGTGTGGACTTGGGATGGGTGGTCAGCGAGGCGGGATGGTGGACGAAAAAGGTTCGTATCCTGAGTTTTGCAAAAAATCTGTACAAGCAATGGTAGCGGACATGCAAGGTGCAATCACGCCAGCTTTTTTTGAGAAATACACTATTGCACAATTGTCTGGTATGTCCTCAAGAGAACTCGAATCGTGCGGTCGTCTTGCAACTCCCATAATTGCTGGTCCACTTGACTTGAACTACAAACCAATTAGCTGGGACGATGCACTTCAAAAGGTTTCGAATACTATAAAACATACAGATCCAGATCGATCGTTTTATTATTTTAGTGGACGGTCTAGTAACGAAGCCGGATTTTTATTGCAATTAGCTGCAAGATTACGTGGAACAAACAACATTAACAATTGTTCCTACTATTGCCACCAAGCGAGCGGTGTTGGTTTGACAAGTGTGACCGGCTCAGGGACGGCAACGGTTGTATTAGATGACTTAAAGCGCTGCGATCTTATATTTTTAATTGGGTGCAACCCAGCGTCGAATCACCCGAGACTTTTAAAATCACTCATTGAGATTCGTCGTCGTGGCGGGAAAGTGATTGTGATAAACCCAATGCTTGAAAAGGGTCTTTGTAATTTTAAAGTTCCTAGCGATTGGCGAAGTCTGCTGTTTGGATCTAAAATTTCTGACTTGTATGTTCAACCAAACATTGGTGGAGACATGCACTTGTTTCTTGGAATTATTAAGTGTCTTGCAGAACACGATGGCATAAACAATTCTTTTGTACAAGACCATGTAGACGGATTTGATGCGGTGCTCGAACAGGCCAACGGAACAACATGGGAAACGATTGTTTCGAGGTGTGGAGTATATAAAAGTGTAATTGAAAACGTTGCAACAACATATATGCAATCGTCTAACACTATATTTTGCTGGGCGATGGGGATAACGCACGTTCGCGGAGGTGTTGACACTGTTCGGATGATTGCAAATACTGCAATTGCTCGTGGAATGTTAGGCAAAAAAGGCGCGGGGCTACTACCACTTCGTGGGCACTCGAATGTTCAGGGTATGGGCACGGTTGGAGTAGTACCAAGTCTCAAGGGAGCTATGGCAAGTGCCATCGAAAAAGAGCTTGGAGTAACCTTGCCGACAACTAAAGGATTTGACACGATGGCTGGAATGGAAGCAGCGCATCGTGGTGAAGTGGATTTCGTGTTGTGCCTTGGAGGCAATTTGTTGGGTTCTAATCCAGATACTCGATTTTCTATGAACGCGATGTCAAAAATAGGGCTTGTTTCTTACATGTCAACAACGTTGAATCAAGGTCATCTTTTGGGTCGTGGAAGTGAAACGATTATTTTCCCAGTCCTTGCTCGTGACGAAGAGCAACAGGTTACGACGCAAGAGTCGATGTTTAACTTTGTGCGAAGGAGTTCAGGTGGCAAGGCGAGGCACGAAGGACCAAGAAGCGAGGTGGACATTATTGTTAATCTTGCAAAAGATGCAGTTGGAATAATTGATTGGGAACAATTCAAAAATTTTGACTCCATCCGAGAATTAATTTCTCGTTGCGTGAAGGGATTTAACAAAAACGAAGAGCATCAAATTGAAGGACGAACCTTTCACACACCCGTATTTGCAACGGATAACGGTAAAGCAAAAGCACACAGTGTTTCTTTGCCAAAACAACAACAGGTATCAAACAACAAATTGCGACTTATGACCATTCGAAGTGAAGGCCAATTTAATACAGTGGTGTATGAAGAAGAGGATATTTATAGGGGGCAAACGCGCCGAGACATTGTGATGATGAACGAAGATGACATTGCTTCCTTGCGCCTTCGCAAAAACGAAACAGTGACGGTTCGTGGAGCAACAGGCGAATTGAAAGTACTTGTACGTTGTGTTTCAATTACGAAGGGAAATTGCGCAATGTACTATCCTGAAGTGAATCAAATCCTTTCACATAATGTTGATCCAGAATCTTTTACGCCGTCATTTAAAGGCGAGATTGTCGAGATCATCGGGCGAGTTAACACTTAAAAAAGAAGACGATTCTGATTTGCTTAGCGGGATAGATGTGTGCGGTATCTGAGTAACGAGACCCCAAATAGATCGACCCCCTGAATCTAAATATGCGGAACACTGAGAAAGATTTTTTGCGTTAATACGTAACGGTAGTCCTAGTACTGTATTTTCGCAAGAAAAAATAGCGTTGTTAGTACAATTGAGTAATGGTGTAACAGCAACTTTTGTCAGGGTGGGCATATCACAACCAACAACGAGGTATGTTGAATCAAACTCAGAATGTAACATTGCCTCAATTCCAGCGACGGGACCTTGTTGTTTTCGTAAATCTTGAATGCAATGTTGACCATCAACTACGCCTCCAAGAATAATGGTTTTGTTTCCGACTGAAGATGCGAATTCCAACATCATTTCAAGCATTGTTTTGCCATTAGGTAATGTGACAAGATGTTTTGGTCTGCCCATTCGCTTGCTTTGCCCGCCAATAAGAATTGCAACGGTATGTGGCCACATGGTTATCTGCTTACTTTTTGAACCTCTATTGTTTCGCCGGTTGAAAATACACCTTCTGTGATAACTCTTGCCAAATAACCACACCGTCCAACAATGTCTTTTTTAAGTTTGACTCCAAGTGGATCAAGAACGAAACAAGGTCTTCTGCTTTCGGCAAGTTCTATGACGACACCACCGGAAAATAAAAGTCGGTCGTTTGGTTCAAGTGATTGCACGTCGAGTTGTTCCACGGTAAGGTTTTCACCCACTGCACCGGGGCAAACTTCATATCCCTCAACCCTAAGTTGATCAAGAATTTCTTGGTCGATAAGACTGACCGCCCTGTCTCTATTAATATGTTTTTCGTGGTCGCGACCATCTCCTGCAAGCCCATCGAGAGTTACGGTGCAAGAAGGGACAGGCAATTTTGGAATTCCGCCACTTGATACATTTATTGAAAGTACAGTTGGCATAAAGTGGACTATACTCCAACGAAATGTTGTTCCATACATCTTTCTTAGGATTCGTCGCTTATTTTATTTTGTTTGTTCAACCAGCGAAGGAAGTTGAGTTAATTCCAGTCGATGCTGGAGTTGAGGATCGTGGTGCTTTGAGTGGATCATTACGAGTTGAACCGGTTGATTGGAGGCAAGACAATAATTTTGAAAAGCTCTACAGAGTCGCTGGAAGTGATGGAATTTTTGTTCGTAAAGCAGGTGGACTTCGTGCAGTGTTTAGGAATCCTTCTTATTTTGATACTCGTTCTGGTTCGATACCAATAATTCCTGCGGGAACGGTCTATAGCATCGGAGAAATTAACGCCGATTTATTCGGGCAACTCAAGGAATTATCAGATCTCGTTGACCCCGATGAATTGCTTGTTGCTGAGCGATATGGCTTTAACGAGGAGTCAGTGCCAATCACGACTCGTCCTACGAAGCGTGGTTCAGTGAGATTTATCGATGATGAACAGTATCGTCGAGAAAGGCTCACTTTTTTCGTTATTAAAATTGTTCTTGGTGAGCAATACCCCCCACTAAGCGGCAAAAGGTAAATTGCCATCATTGGGGAGCATGCCCATGATGGAGGCAAGTTCTCGAATTCTCGACTCAGCGTCTTCCACGGCAAAAAACATATCGTCATAACGGGTAGAGCGTTGCTCAGCGAGTCGCGATGCTGCTTTTGTTGGGAAAGGCAAAGACTCCCGAGTTGAAAGATTCAATGGGTCTGACAAAATCACGTACCCATTGGTGCTATCAGCATTGGTTTGCTTTGAATTATGCACAGGTATTGCATCGGTGAGATTGAAAGGGTACTTCTCACGGATGAATTAGATCGTTACTATTGATTCGGACAAACAATATAGCCCCCCTATTTTCACATCCTTGAATCAAAAATTACGAAGTAAGGTACGATGCGTTGTTCTATGAGAACAATGCAATCAATCCA
The DNA here is from genome assembly GCA_014238785.1 of Phycisphaerales bacterium. Taxonomy (GTDB): domain Bacteria; phylum Planctomycetota; class Phycisphaerae; order Phycisphaerales; family SM1A02. Next base: position 25,466 of record JABAAL010000009.1, read on the forward strand.
AAATGTGGACGCTTCGTTACAAAAGATAGTGGACAAAGTTTTACAACAAGAACGCCTTACAAAAGAAGACGGGATTGAGTTGTATGAAACACCTGATTTGTGGACGGTATGTTCACTTGCCAATGTTGTGCGGCGAAGGCTACATGGAGATGTAACGTATTACAACATTAACAGGCACATTAATTACACGAATATTTGCGCACTAAGTTGTAAGTTTTGCGATTTTCACAGGAAGAAAGATCAAGATGGTGCTTACGAGCATTCCTTAGACGACATTAAAAACGAAGCAAAGATTGCATTAGATTCGGGTGCTACAGAAATACATATTGTTGGTGGATTACACCCATGGCTTCCGTTTGAGTATTACACTAACATGCTCGATGCAATTCATAGTGTTGCGCCAAAAATTCACATCAAAGCATTTACAGCAGTTGAAATAGTTCACCTTGCAAGAATCACAAAACGTGGACGTGATGGAAATGCAGGGATTTCCTCAGTATTAGAAGATTTGATTGCACACGGCCTAGGATCATTACCAGGTGGTGGCGCAGAAGTTTTCGATGACCGAGTGCATGACGAAGTTTTCCGAGGAAAAATTGGCGGCAAACAATGGATGGATGTACATCGCGTTGCGCATGAACTTGGAATAAATTCTAATGCAACTATGTTGTATGGTCATATAGAAACACGTGAAGAACGAGTTAATCACATGTTGCTATTACGAGAAGAACAAGATAGAACGGAACAAAATAACTGTCAAGGAAAATTCCAAACAATGATTCCACTTCCCTTTATTCCTGGCGTGAGCGAACTCTCACATTTGCCAGGACCAAGCGGAATTGAAAATTTGCGAACTATTGCAATCTCAAGATTAATGCTCGACAATATTCCACATGTGAAAGCATTTTGGATAATGCAAACAATTCAAATGGCGCAACATATGTTGGAGTGCGGCGCCAATGACATAGATGGCACGGTTGTTTGGTATGACATCACAAAGGTGTCAACTGAAAACACGCATCAAGAATGTAGTACGGTAGATTTACGCAGAGCGATTTACGACGCTGGATTCAAACCCGTAGAACGCGATACGGTTTACCGACCTGTGACTCGAGAAGGCACAAGTTGGGAAGTAGCTGAACGTCCGATAACTGCACATTAAGCTGCTTCTCTATAGGTATTTAATTCTCTATAGGTATTCGATTCTCTGTAGTTGGGAGGTTGTTGAAGTGTGTCCTGCGCCCAACTTGCTAGTACTCTTTGATAAATTTTTACTGCAAAAGCTTGCGCCTTTTCCGCTTGTTGTTGCGAAGGGATAGTTAATAAGAAATGACAGAGCTTTCGCTGTTGCATGCCCTCTCATCGAACAGTTTGATAGGCATATTCTGTTTAAATGCGAAAATTAGGATTTTGGCTTGAAATTAAAACTATCCAAAATGCCTTCAAATTGATCGTTTGAGTAAAACTCAATAGTGAGTTTTCCTGTTCCCTTTTTCTTACCAAGGGTGATTCTTACTTTTGTTCCAGCATGTTCGCCAAGTTGATCAGCAAGATTGTCCATGTACATCGAGAGCGGATCTTGCTCAGTTTTCTCTAGCGCTGATTTGGCTCCGGTGAGTTTTTTGAGTTGACGTTCGAGCTCGCGAACAGACCACTGCTCAGTTGCGCATCTTCGGGAAATTGCCTTACTTGTGCTTAAGTCTGGAATGCCTAGGATGACTTTTGCATGCCCCATAGATAGCCGCCCATCACGTACAGCATCTTTGACTGAAGGTTCTAAATCATTTAAGCGCAAGAAGTTAGCAACGCTTGAGCGATCTATGCCAAGCTGTGTTGCGATTTCTTTTTGGGTTGCATTAAAGTCAACGACGAGGCGATCAAACGCTTCTTCCCTCTCTATTGGGTTTAGATCTTCTCTCTGGAGGTTTTCAATGAGCGCCCATTCTGCGGATGTCTTGTCGTCTAGTTCCTTAATGATTGCGGGAAGTTCAGTCAGACCAGCAATTTGTGCGGCCCTCCACCGTCGTTCACCAGCAACGAGTTCGTACATCCCCTTCTTTGCCGATGCTCGAACAACTATTGGCTGCATGAGCCCAGCTGTCTTTATTGAGTCGGCTAATGCCATTAGGCCATCA
>JABAAL010000007.1 GCA_014238785.1 Phycisphaerales bacterium
CCAGTTTCGATTTTCTTATTTCAAGAAGTTGACGAAGCGGAACTTTCAATTTTGCAGGATGTTGTGGGTCCAAGTTATTCCATGGCTACTTTTACCGATCAAAATGATAGTAGTTGGGGTGGTGCACAAGCTATGTTTTACCTTGCAACTCAATTTACTGAAAATGCAGGGTTGCATGCAGATATTTACACAGGTGCGAGTCGTCATGCTGATAGGTGGGTGCTCGATATTTTTGGTTATGCCAATAAGAGGCTCTACCTTTACAGTATGCACTTGAAAGCTTCAACCGGAACGGAGAATGAAGAAAAACGTAGAGCCGGAGCTGAAAATATTCGTGATGATCTCATGACATTGCCTGCAGATAGTCACATTATTGTAGTAGGTGATATGAACTTTTATTCTCCAAGCGAACCTGCGTATATTTGGTTTACTGATCCAGGGCCCGGACAAATAATGGACCCTCTTGGAATTGGTGCTGCATGGGGTGGTTCTTCTAATGCTCTCAAACATACACAGTCGCCGTTGTTAAATCAAAATGGTGGCCTGATTGGCGGGGGGCTTGATGACCGATTTGATTTTCAATTTCTTTCAGACACGTTACTTGATGGCGGAGGGTTCGATTTAATAGATGGAACTTATAGAGCGCTAGGAAATGACGGCAATCATTACAACGATGCAATAAATACGGGGAATAACTCTTACTTCCCCGGAGATACTGCTAGAGGAAACACGCTTGCGGATGATTTGATAAATGCTTCCGATCATCTTCCATTAATTGCTGATTATCAAGTGCCTGCAGCGCTGGGTTGGAGTTGGAACCCCGCAGCCGATCGGGTATTAGTTGGGGGGTCTGCTGTTGTTGAGTTTGAAATTCGAAATGATGCGCCAGTTGTGCATGCTCTTGGTGCAGATGTGTTGTATGTTGATATTGATGTAGTTGGTGATCTTTCAGGAGGCACATCGGTTTCAGTACCAGCGCTTTCGCCGCCAGAGATTATTCCACTTTCAATCGATAGTAGTAGCTCCGGTAACTGGGCAGCCGCAGTTACATTAACTTCGATGAGCCCAGAAACGCAAACAACCCCCGAAGTAGTAAAACTCGGCGGTCAAGTTATTGACCACGCGAACGCTTCGTTTGAATTTTCAAATGATGTTGACTGGTTTACATACGATATTTCGTTTGAGGTGAACACTGGTGTGCAATCATTTAATGTCTGGTTGTTTAATTATGGATTCGATGGCTCGCAGTCACTGCTGGAAATTGATGATGTTGCAACTCCAGAAATACCAATCGAATTCAATGGGCTTTCAACAAATTCAGTTGGTTCACTTCCTGCGTTGATGGAATTCTCGATTGATACTGATACTGTTACTCCTGAAATGTATACTAGTTTCTTGCCGATTTCATTCAGTGATGAGGATTTGCCGGGCGAAGAAAATGGCATCTCAATGCTTACCGTTCGGGTTGAAGTCATAGCAGCGAGTAGTTGCGACGAAGATTTTGATGGGAATGGAGAAGTCGATGTAGCTGACATTTTAATTTTGATTGGGGACTGGGGGGGCAGTGACCCAGCCCACGATCTCAACGGTGATGGTGTCGTTGGAGTTGCTGATTTATTAGAGTTGATTGCTGCGTGGGGTCCCTGTTAATCGCAGGGTAATCTTAGGGGAAACCTAGAGAGAGGAGAGCTCTCACGCAACACGCGACCCGCCCGAAATGGCGGGTCGTTTGCATGGAAGCACTTGGCCTAGCAACGTTGCATTGCTTTGCAATGCTTGAGCCAGACCGATCGTGCTTTTGCCGTGACGTAATGAAGTCTTGGAAGTTATCCTTAAAGCACAAGATGGTTTCGTTTGAGTGAAACGATTTGCGCATCTTCTTCGTGAATCCAGCCGGTCGAGCCGTTTGGTAATTTAATGTGTAACCAATCGGGGCGTTGTTCGATAATTTCAAATTCAATGCCTTCATGAATTGGATCTTTAAGCATAGGCGCATAGTTCACGCCGTTACCTTTGCGGACGATGACTTCGTTTGCGGTGAGTACGCCGTGGTCTTGGTGTTGGTCGACAATGTCAACACCAACGCTAAGACCGAGTGCAATTGCAGCGCAGCCAAGGGAAATTGAAGCTGTTTTAAAGCCAGGTATCGATCGAAACAACCGGACGGAAATTAACGTCCAACATGAAATCCAGAATATGATTCCAATGAAAAGGCGGACTTGGGTTGGAAGGGCTTTGTGCCAAAAAGAAAGACGGGTAAATATGGAAGCGGTATTTTCGCTCTTGATTGGATTTGCCACACGGGTTCTTGCGTGTTTGAGGTTTGCCGTAAGTCGACCGTTGGACGGGATGTACCGTTGGCTAGAACGATAGGCAGCAATTGCCTCGCCAATTTCTCCAGATTGGAGTTGCGCATTGCCAAAGTCATACCAAAGTTTGCCGTTTTTGATGCCGTCATGGATTAGAAGTTGGAATCGATCGGCTGATCTTCGAAAGGATTCTATTGAGGCAACAGGATCAGCAGCTTGAAGAGAAACGCCATTGTCATAAGCAACTTGTGCTTCTTGCAACACGGCGATCTGTTGCTCATGTGTGAGATGCACTTGGTTACTGCTTAAGGCAATGATGAATGTTGCTATTGTTGGAATCAATGTCATTGTATTTGTTCCACTAATGATGCAGCGTCTTTTGCAAGTTCTGTATCTGAAAAACAGCCAAACTGCGAAGCATCGCAACGCTGTAGTAATGCGTCCATTTGTTCCGAGAGTTGTTCGTCAAACACTCTGTCAGTTTGTAATGTTCTTAATGCTTTTGAAATGTGAATCGCTTGCTGATCATGTGCGATACTTGTCGCATTTTTGAGAGTGCGTGTTGCATGTTTTGTTGCGCTCTTACGAATTGAAGTAGGCAACGTTGCGTGCTTTCGAAAAGCAAAGAATAGTAGTATTGCAGCGCAAGCAACTGGCGGGAACGCAATTGCCGCGATTAGTTTTGGCGTTAATGAAATAGTGTCAGTTAGTAGGAGCGATTCGCCTGTGTAATTTGCAAGGATGCCACCTTCGACTTCAATTGGCCTTGTGGGCATGGTCACAGATTGATTGCTTCCAATCAAGTCATTTGTAGATACAGTTTTCACTGGGTCAACATGTATTTGTATTGGTTTTGACCATGTCGTTACATATTTTCCGGTTGTCGGATTAAAACTGGCAAAGGGTAGCGGTGGGATTTCCATTGGCGAGTCATTCCTCGGGCGAATTGTTTGGGTAAACGTTTTAGTTCGATCCTTCACGATTCCTCCAAGTGGCTTGTCCGGAACTTTGAAATTATCAGTGAGAGCTGGAACTCGGTCAAGAAGAGGAGCGGCGAGATAATCAAGAGTAACTTTCCCAGAAGTAAGATCGGTAACACGCATGGTAAGCGTAATTGGCTCGCCAACTTTGACGCGTTTTGGTTCTGCGATAACTCTAAAATCAAAGTTTCCAACAGCGCCGCTAAACCAGTCAGGGCGATCTTTGATTGGAGGAGTGAGTACTTCAATTGTTGGTATTGTTGCCCGAGCACTCACAAGTTGAGACTGATTAATGACAAGTTGGGTCCCACCAAAAAAACCACCTCTTTGTTGTTTTGAAATAGAGATCGGGTAATCTGCAAGAATTGAAATATCTGGGAGTTGTAATTCGCCAGTTGTTTCAGGCCAAGCAGTTGCCGTTACATCGTATACAAAGAATATTGTGGGTTCTCCTGCAACATTTAAACCCTCGACTTTCTGTGCGGAAACGTTTCTGGCTTTGACCGCTTCGCTGAAGATACCGAATTCACTGTCGTTTCGGATACGTCCGAACATATCAGATGCATCGAGTTGTACTTGAAAGGTTTTGTCTGAAAATTGTTCAATGTAAATACGAAGTGTTAGCTCAATGGGTTTCCCAAGATAGATATCGCCCTCTGTTCCAGTTACTTCCGCTTTTAGTGCTCCGCCAGTTGGTGGTTGCACTACTTCAAGTGTTCGAGGTGACGAAGAGAAAGCCTTCCCATTTGCGTTGAATACCAACGCTGGAATTGTGAGTATTCCTTCTCGAAGAGGTGTGAGGACAAACGTGACTCTTGTTGTGGAAGTTGAAGTCACTTTGCCATTCCTAATCGTAGTTTGGCTGGAGTTTTGTTGGCCATCTCTTCTGTAGGATGAAAAGCCATCGATCGAAGGAAGCATTGGTTCTTCGAATTGATCAACATTTTCAAAAATAACTGTAAGTGGAATGGGAACGCCGACGTAACCAACGCTCTGTCGAAAATCAACGTAGACTTGCTGTGAGAAGAGCGGCGTTGTGAAGCAGAACACTACAAGGAAGATGGATTGTAAAAAAGTTTTTGATTTCATTACCAATCCTTCTCCACAGGCACGCGTTTTGCAGCACGTTTTGCAGCAAGTGCTTTTCGGCGTTGTTGTTCCTTGTCACGGATGAGCTGCAGTAGGCGAACCGCCTCTTCTTTTGAGAGGCGTTTGCCTTCCTCCTTTTTGCTTGCTTGGGGAACGTCAGTCTCGCTGCTTTTTTCTTGGCTAGATTTTAGTTCACCATCCTTGATGTTTTGCTCTTCTTGCTCGGACTGCTCACCTTGCTCTTGTTGCTCGGACTGTTCACCTTGCTCTTGTTCCTCGGACTGTTCACCTTGCTCTTGTTCCTCGGACTGTTCACCTTGCTCTTGTTGCTCGGACTGTTCGCCTTGCTCTTGTTGCTCGGACTGTTCGCCTTGCTCTTGTTGCTCAGATTGTTCGCCTTGCTCTTGTTGCTCAGATTGTTCGCCTTGCTGGTCTTGCTCCTGTTCAGAATCGCCTTGTTCTTTATTTTCTTGGTCTTCTTCTTGTTCCTTTGCAGATTCTTCATCTTGTTGTTGTTCTTGCTTTTCTTGTTCCTGCTGCTGTTGTTGCTGCTCTTCCATTTGCTCTTGCATTTCGTTGAGTTGCTGGAGCAGTTTCCAAGCGAATTCCCCGTTGGCTCTTGCATCTGTATCGTTGTTGTTTTCAGCGATAGCCCTTCGATAACTTTGAAGTGATAGGTTGATTTGATCCTTCGCCTTTTTCAGAGCAGCGATTGCTTCATCACTCGTAGTTGCAGTTCCGGTCCCTTCAAGTTCTTGCATTGTTTTTTCAAAAACAGAATTTCCATAATTAAATGCGCTGTGCGTTCGAAGTTTTTGGTTTTCGCTTGTCGACATTGCATCTTCAAACGCGACTGAGGCTATGTCGAACTGCTCAAGGTTGTAGTGAGCAATCCCGCGGTCATACATTACTTCTGGTGAGGCATTTGCAGAACTTGCAAGTTCATCGAGAATAGTTGCAGCTTCTTTCCATTTTTCTTGGATGAGATTTGTTTGCGCCTCTTGCAACAACGTTTCTGTTGATGAGGTGGTCAACAGGATTGAAATGAAGATCGTTGAAACTATCATGACGTCGCCTCAAATGTACTAGTATTGTGTTTGATTTTGGGACGTAAACTCATCCAAGAATCGCCTAACAATATGAGGAGTGCTGGAATGGCGAACCATTGGAATCGGGGAATGAATTGCTCTAATTTTACGCTGTCAAAGCTTTTGCCAGCATCCGTTGCAATCCGCTGCGCATAAATGGAGGCAAGTTCAAGGTTTGCAGTGCCGGCTGGGACGAAGAGTCCGCCGCCGGCGTTTGCAACATTTGCCAGTTCAGTTGGATTCATGATGGACCATACTTCTTTGCCTTCATGAGTTATGTATGCAGGTTGGCCATAGAGCGTAGTTGGAATACGCGCACCAGTTGTAGAGTCACCGATGCCAACCGTGTAGACCGTAATTCCTGCAGTTTGTGCATCTGCAGCCGCTTCAATAGGAAAACTTCCCATGTCTTCACCGTCACTAAGTACGATAATTGTTTTGTGGTCTTGGATTTCGTCTGTAAAACTCTCTTGGGCAAGTCGGATGCCGTCGCCAATTTTAGTGCCGCCTCGTTTTACACTTCTAGGAGATACATCGTCAAGTGCAAGCCTCAGTGAACTATAGTCCAATGTCAGCGGTACGGTAAGTGCAGCATCACCCGCTACAGTTACGAGACCAGCACGGTCGCTTCCCATAACATCAAGCACATCTGAAATGGCCGTAGTTGCACGGTCGAGACGGTTTGGTCGTACATCTTCTGCAAGCATCGACCTTGAGACATCAAGCACGAAGAACGTGTCTATTCCTTGCTGTTCGACTTCTTTGTACCGAGTCCCCCAGCGTGGATCAAGTATTGATATGCAAAGTGTAATTGCAACGACAATGAGCATTGCAACTCGGAATCGTCGCCTGCCATTCGAGCTCGTATTTGTTAACCTTGGGATAAGGCGTGATGTTGCAACTCTGTTGAGGGTTGACGATCTGCGTAGGTATCCCATAACAAGAATAATTATTAGTACAGCTACAGCCCAGAAGTAGAGCGAGTTGTTCGGGTTGTTAAATTGAATATCCATTAATCTAAAATTCTGTAAAAAGTACTTCGAAGGGAGAGGTCTCCAAGTAGAAACATAAATGCAACAAAGAGTAGAGGCGGAACTACGAAGCCGGCAAGGGCAACGCTTTGAACCGCCATGTCAATATGATTGACGTACGTTCGTTGCGTTATCTCTGTGCGTTCCATTTCATCGATTTTCGCATAAATTTCTTCGAGAGATTCTGTATCAGTAGCACGGAAGTATTTCCCGTCAGTAATATCAGCTATTTCCTGAAGGGTTTTTTCATCGATTTGCACGCGTTGGTTGCGCATAACCGTTTGGCCAAATAGATTTTTCCCAGGCGTAGGCGCCCACCCGTTCGTGCCAGCGCCAATGGTGTACACAGTGATACCCATCGCCGCTGCCATGTCAGCTGCAGTACGTGGCGTGATGTCGCCTTGGTTATTTTCGCCGTCCGTCAACAAGATGATTACTTTCGATTGGATGGTATTACCAGATTCTGATTTGACTCGCTCATCAAGAGAAGCAAGGCGCTCAACAGCGAGTGCGAGCGCGTCGCCGATCGCCGTACCATCTTCGGTTTGCTCATTCACAATTCGAATACTATCAAGAACGTCCGTTACAAGGAATTCGTGGTCAAAAGTCATCGGGCAATTGCTGTCTGCATACCCTGCAAATGTAACAAGGCCGATGAGGTCGCTGCTTCTTCCATCAAGTGATCCCATTCCACTAATAAAATCACCTGCGACTTTTCTGACGGCCGTAAGTCGATCAACGGCTTTGCCATCAATAGTAAAGTCGTGTGCATTCATGCTGGAGGAGCGATCGATGACCATTTCTATCGCAACGCCATCAGCAGCTTGTTTTGTTTTTTCAAAACGTTTTTGTGGCCTTGCAACGCAAACAATTAATACAATGATTGCGATGATTCGAAGTAATGCAGGAACCCAGAGGGTTTTGCTACGAAACGAAGTAGGTAATAGCGATACGTCTATAGCCGAACAATAAGATATTCCTGTTTTGAATGTGCGTCGGTTCCAACGCCACCAAAGCAGTGGCACAAAAAATAATATGAGCAACAGCCAGGCATTTTGAAAAATCATGCTGCCACCTCCGCAGTTTCTTGAATAAAGACTTCGGCTAAGTGGATTGCATCATCATTTACTTTGCTGCCCGGTTCATATCTTGCGAACTTCACAAGGTCGGCTGCAACAAGAAAGGAGCCCAGTGATTCTCTATCACTTTGTTCTAGGTGGGTGTTTTTCTTTGCTGCATTGAGAAATTCTCGGGTGGTTTGTCCAGTTGCAGTAATGCGAAACTGTCCTTCAAGATAGTGTCTTACAATATCGCTAAGTGACGTGTAGAACTGTTGAACTTCGAGATTTGAGCCTCGCAAGGTACTGATGTCGTGCATCGCTTGTTCGTGTGGTGAACGTTTTGGTTCGCGTCTTTTTGTTACGAGAAGATAGACCCAACTAAGGATTCCAAGAAAGAACACGCCTCCAACAATTGGCAGTGCCCAGTTTCTTGCAATGAGCGGGACCGTGCCTTTGATATCACGGAGGACCATGTCATTGAGTGAGTCTCCAGCGACCGAGTGGATGACAACTGGAATTGGATCAAGGGTAATGGAGCCAGTCTCGCCTGCTTGGTTAGTCCAATTGATTTTAAGTCCATCGAAGAATGTAGTTGTGGAGTCAAAGGTATCGAGTTGCATGGTCCAGTTCCAGAGCCGACCATCATTACTTGGGATGTCAAGCAAATTGCGGCTTTCTACAACGGTAAAAGAACCGTAGGAAGTGTCATTTTCTAGCAATAGTGTTGTGCCATTTGGCGACGTCGCTTCGATTTGCAATTGGACAGGATCGCCAACAGTGATGGTTGTTGGTGAAAGTGATACTTGCACGTTGATGTCATTTTGCGTAACACGTACGGTTTCAGCAAATGCATTTGAACAAAGAGTAAAAGTGATTGTAAGGATGGGCAAGAAATGCATTACGCTCGCCTCGCTTCTCGGCGTTTAAAGAATTGGCGTAAGGAGCTTGTAAATGGTTCACCTGTTTGCACAATAATTTGATCGACTCTACTTCGCCGCAATGTTTGCTCGATAGCAATTCGACTTTCAGTAGCAAGTTGGTTCCATGCTTGACGAACACGTTTGCTTGAGGTGTCAATGACGTGTGTTTCTCCAGTTTCAGGATTTTCGATTCGCATGAGTCCTGCTCTTGGCAGCACTGTTTCAGCGATATCGTTTGTACTGACCGCAACGACATCGTGACGTCTGTTTGCAATTTGTAACTGTTTTTGCCAATTTCTATCTTGCATGTCGGAAACGAGGAAAACGATTGCGCGTTTCTTTTGTACTTTGTTCATGAATTCAAGTGCGCTACCGATGTCGGTTCCTTTGCCTTGGGGTTCGATAGCAAGAAGTTCCCTAATTACTCGAAGTACATGCTTTGAGCCCTTCCGAGGGGGGATGTATGCTTCTATGCGATCGGTAAAACAGACGAGCCCAACTTTGTCGTTGTTGCGGATTGCAGAAATGGAAAGTGTTGCGCAAATTTCAGCAACAAGTTCATCTTTAAACTCTTCGTGTGTTCCAAAATGTTGCGATCCACTAACATCCACAAGTAACATGACAGTCAACTCGCGTTCTTCGCGGTATAGTTTGACGTGTGGCTCACCGTATCGTGCTGAAACGTTCCAATCGATAGTTCGAACATCGTCGCCGATTTGGTATTGTCGAACTTCTTCGAATTCCATGCCTCGTCCCTTGAAGGCGGAATGGTATCCACCTGCAAGCACATCATCGACGAGGCGGGAGGTTCTAAGTTCGATTCGCCGCACCTTTTTGAGGAGATCTTGGGGAATCATACTGTTGCCTCCTTAGGGTACGGGAACAAAGTCCAAGATTGCCTTGATAACATCATCGGAAGTTTTGCCTTCGGCTTCTGCTTCGTAGGTTGTGGCAATTCTATGACGGAGAACGTCGTGCGCGAGGTCTTTGACATCTTGGGGCGTAACGTACCCGCGGCCATCAAGGAAAGCGTTTGCTTTTGCACAGAGCGTTAGTGCGAGGGTGGCCCGGGGAGATGCGCCGTATTCCACGAATTCAGCGAGTTCGTGGGAAACCTTTTCTGGCGTACGAGTAATTTGTACAAGTTCTACGATGTAGTCAGCAATTTGATCATCCACGTAAATTTTATCGATAAGCTCTCGAGCACTTGCGATTGTATTTGGTTGCATGACACATTCAACAGCATGGTTTTGCTTTGTGGTTGCCATGCGTGTAAGAATCTCACGTTCTTCATTTTTGGTGGGGTAATCGACGAGAACCTTCATCATGAAACGGTCTACTTGTGCTTCAGGAAGAGGATACGTTCCTTCTTGTTCGATAGGATTCATCGTTGCAAGTACAAGGAATGGGTCTGGTAGTTTGAATGTATCTTTTCCGATTGTTACCTGGCGTTCTTGCATTGCCTCAAGTAGTGCTGACTGAACTTTAGCAGGAGCTCGGTTGATTTCGTCAGCAAGAATGATGCTCGAAAAAATCGGCCCTTTATTGACGACGAATTCTCCGGTGTCTTGCCGGTACATCAATGTTCCAGTTAAGTCAGCAGGGAGAAGATCGGGCGTGAATTGAAGACGTTGAAAGGAAGTGTTAATGCCCTTTGCTAAACTCGATACGGCGAGTGTTTTTGCAAGTCCAGGAACGCCTTCAATGAGAAGGTGCCCATTGGCGAGTAAGCCGATGAACATGCTGTGCAATAAATTATCCTGTCCAACGATGACGCGCTGCATCGATTCTTGTAGTCTGGTGAATGGCGCACTCGCTGTTGCAACTTGTTCGCCAAGGGCTTGGATATCAGTATGGGTTGGGTTTGTCATTTGATTTAAAGTGCTCATATAGATCTGTACGCCCTTATTTTACGATGGTTCGGTGGCAAATGCAGAAATTTTTAGACAAATCAGTACAATGCCATTATGACAGAATCAACAAAGGTAGACGGGCGCTTAGTCGCATTACACTGGCCTCGAGAAGCTGTAGAAGCCACTATGGCAGTTGATACTACAAAACGTCAAGCGGCAACTGCAGAAATTGAAGATGGTTCAGGTGTCACGCACAGGCTCGAAGTTCTTGCCGGATGGGATGCGGATTATCTTGTTGGCAAAGATGTTGTAGCCAGTCCGACAACTGAAGGCATTGTTCTTAGCGAAAAAAGCGAAAAAGCAGAATAAAAAACAATCCCGCGGAGCGTTTATTGGCGAGTTCTCTTAGCCGCGTTCAACGAGGCGGTCGATGAGGAAACTCGATTGTTCGAGGGCTTGCTCAGAGAAATCACCGAAGTGTTCGTGTACTTCTAAAAACATTTGTCGAAACTTCTTTGCATCTTTATTGAGGACGATTTCTCGAAGTTCGGTGCCAGCGTTTTGCAACGCGTTGAGAATAGTTGTCGTTTCTGGATTATTCATTTGAATCGATGCATACAAATCAGCGGACTGCGCGAAGTGACGCGCTGTCATTAACAGCTCCATTAAGTAAATAGGCGACGTGAACTCAAGGGTTCTGCGAACATCAACATCTAATTGTTGAATCGTTCTTCCAAGCACTTCTGTTGTTTGATGGGTGAGCACCTGCACGATGCCCATTGCACGATCGTGTTCATCAGCAGTTGTATTAAGAACGGAGAGTCCTCTAGCTTGTAATATTTCACAGAGCCATGCATGCCAGTTTGCCTTATCTCTGGCGCAGACGACGGCAATGCGCTGGCCTTGAAGTGAATGGACACTTGGTCCAAATAATGGGTGCGTTCCAATAACACTACCAGAGAAATGCTGCAACATTGCTTCAACGGGTTCTTGTTTTGTGGAAGTGATATCAATGAGGAGGGCGTCTTCTTTGCAATGTGGCGCTACTTCTTGAATAACAGGTAGTGTTAAAGCAATTGGAACTGCGATAACAACAACGTCTGCGTTACTTGCAGCAACAGCATTGGAGTAATCAGTGTCAACATCGGCAACAATGACATCATGGCCAAAATCCTTAAAGAGTCGCACGAAGAGTTTTCCCATTCCTCCATTGCCGCCGATGATTGCAATAGATTTCGACACCATTTCTTGTGGTACCTCTGCGCCAAGTGCGGCTTGTCGATCGCGGCTCGCCCATAGAATGACGCGAAATAGACTCTCAATAACCTCGCTTCGAAGCCCTGCAGATTCAGCGCGTTGGCCACGGTCTGCGAGTAACTCCTGCTCTCTGACAAAATCCCGAATGCCAAACCCAGTATTTTTCTTGACTGCGGCAACCTTCTCTACGATGGCGTTTCTTTGGCACAATAAATCGAGGATTTGGTGGTCAATGAGGTCGATTTCTGCCCGCAGTGGGAGGAGCGCGTCTGGGACTAAATTATGTTGGTTTTGTTGTTCCATTTCAATACTAAACAGGGTACCATCTTTGTTTCAGATTAAGTAATCGCCCACAACCTAGAACCTAGGAAACTTCAACATGACTACGACTTGCGGTACTTCAACTCAAAGAGATAGCCAATTTGTACAAGATTTTATGGGGAGTGCCTCTGCTCGAAATCCACATGAGCCAGAATTTTTACAAGCGGTCCACGAAGTAGTTTCTTCCCTTGAGGTTGTGATGGAAAGACGCCCTCAATATGTTCAAGGGAACATACTTGGCAGAATGATTGAGCCCGAACGTGCTTTTCAATTTAGAGTTCCGTGGGTAAATGATGCTGGGGAAGTAAAAGTTAATCGTGGGTATCGAGTGGAATTTAATAGCGCAATTGGTCCGTACAAAGGCGGCTTGCGGTTTCACCCCTCCGTAGACATGTCAATTCTCAAGTTTCTTGGTTTTGAACAAGTGTTTAAAAATAGTTTGACGACGCTGCCCATGGGCGGAGGCAAGGGTGGTGCTGATTTTGATCCAAAGGGGAAAAGCGATGGCGAAGTGATGCGCTTTTGCCAATCGTTTATGTCAGAACTTTTTAGACACATCGGTCCAGATACAGATGTTCCTGCTGGAGATATCGGTGTTGGTGGCCGTGAAATCGGGTACATGTTTGGAGAGTATAAAAAATTAACGAATACGTTTGTCGGCATTTTGACTGGTCGAGGGCCAGAGTGGGGTGGCAGTCTGATTCGTCCAGAGGCAACTGGATATGGCTGCGTGTATTTTGCTAATGAAATGATGGCAACGCGCGGAGAATCATTTGCAGGAAAAACGTGTCTTGTTTCTGGTTCGGGAAATGTGGCGCAATACACCGTAGAAAAAATTAATGAACTCGGCGGCAAGGTAGTGTCGCTTTCAGATAGTGGCGGTTGGATCTTTGATGGCGATGGAATTGATCCGACGAAACTTGCTTGGATTATGGATCTTAAGAACAATCGTCGTGGAAGAATCGCGGAGTACGCGGAACAATTTGCAAGTGCAGACTTTTACGCACACGATGATTCTCTAGACCACAAGCCCATGTGGGCGATGAAAGCCGATTGTGCATTCCCATCAGCAACCCAAAATGAAATCAACGCTGTCGATGCAAAAAACTTACTCAATAATGGTGTTTATGTTGTGAGCGAAGGCGCAAACATGCCAAGTACGCCGGATGCCCAAAATGCATTTATTGATGCAGGTATTTTGTATGGCCCAGCTAAAGCTGCAAATGCAGGCGGCGTTGCAGTCTCAGGTTTAGAGATGGCACAAGCAAGTCAGCGATTGTATTGGACGCGTGAAGAAGTGGATGCAAAACTTCTTCAAATCATGCGCAATATTCATACGAAGTGTGTTGAAGCAGGAAAAGAATTTGGCTGCGAAGGCAACTACGTCCATGGCGCAAATATTGCAGGATTTGTGAAGGTTGCTGACGCGATGATGGCACAAGGTATTGTGTAAAACGGGTTGTTTTATACATTTTTCTTTGATTTTGTTCTAATTGTGCTATAATTATGTACGCAGGGGAACGCGTTGCATTGCGAAGGAGTGATGCGGCATTTGAAAAAGCAATCTGGAATCGGCGCACTGTAGAGCAACTGCGCTTTGGTTTTGTTACGTAGGACGCTTGTTCTACTAAGGAGCAATGGTAGCATTGAAAACGATGAATAAAATTGAGTTTGGCGACCGAGTGATGCATCCAGCATTTCCTGAATGGGGAAGCGGAGCTGTCATTAAGGTCGAAAATGCGCCGGTTAATGGACAGCCCTCTACGCGGGTAACCGTTCGGTTTATTCACGCTGGGTTGAAAAAATTTGCGGGCGATTCGATTCCACTTGTAGTAAAGCAAAATGAGCATGCGATGCCGGGTGACCGAAGTGGGAAGCGTCCACCCATCTCAGAAGTAGAGGATCTGGAACAATCCGGCTTAACACAGGCGGTTGAACAAAAACTTGAAGAAATCATGTATATGATTCCACATGCATGTCGTGATCCATTCAACACCATTGAGTACAGAATGCGAAGAACGCTCGATTTGTATAAATATGATATGAGCGGGAAGGGATTGATGGAATGGGCAATGGGTCAAACCGGAATGGATGATCCATTGACGAGATTTAATAGGACTGAATTAGAAGTCTATTTTAAACAATACTCGTTTTTGCTAAAGCAACATCTTTCAAAATTACTTTCTGAAATGTACTCTGATAGAGAAATGCTACAACAGTTGCTTGCGGAAGCGCCCGAAGGAGCTAGGCGAGCAGTTGCAAAGTTGCGCTAGTTTAGTCAGTGCCGTCCTTCCCAAAAAAGTGGTTGTCATCCCTATCGTCTTGGCGAGTGCTATCTCTTCTAATTTGTTCTACGAGTTTTCTTAGATACACGTTCTCTCTTCGTGTTGCTTCTAAGTCAAACACCATGTACTTCACACTGAGTCGAAGATAATCAAGAGAGTCTTGTAACTTTGCAACTGATTCTTCAATTTGTGACCGTTGCGTACCGTCATGTTGGCAGAGTTTCTCTAGTTTATCTCGATACTCAGTCGGAAGTGATTGCAGTTGTTCAATTAATCTGCACATTCTCTCTTCAATATTTCGCTCGTTCATCTCTGTTCTCTCAATCAGTTCTTAGGTTGTTTGTGTAACAAAACGCTTGCTATACAACCAAGATGCACCAAGTTGAGACGGAGTCCACTCATGAGTTCAATTACTATTGCTAAAACGAAACAATGGGGATACTCTCGGACGTTGTTTTCGGGTTATGCAGGCGGATGGCTCTAGAGGAGCGTTGCAGCGCCATAAAAGAACCCAAGAAGAATGGCGATGATAACGATAGTTATCATTTTTTTATGAAATTCATTTGCAACTGGATCCCGATGAGAAGTGCCATTCTTCAACCAAGTGCCACATGAAGGGCACTGTGAAACATCATCCCACACGCCCTCGCCACAGTCTGGGCAAAAGCCAGTTTGGTCTGATGAAAAACGTTGGATATCTTCTTCACTTGGGCCTTCATCGTACATACCCAATAGGGTATAAAAAAACAAGCCGAGCTGGGGTAGCTCGGCTTGTTCTTAAGAATGTTTTATAGACTTATTTCATTGGCTCGTTCATGGTGTCTACTGTTGCAGTTTCAGTTGAGTTTGTGGGGGCATCCCATGTGTATGTTTCAACCATTGGTTGTAGATAAATCTCAACACGACGATTTTCTTTTGTGCCGTCTGGACGGTTTGTTAGAAGTGGTCGATACTCGCCGTAGCCAGAAATTTCGAATCGTGATGGGTCGATACCGTTTGAAGCAAGCGTTTTTGCAACAGTGGTAGCCCTTGCCGTCGATAGTTCCCAGTTTGTTGGGAACCGCATGGCAGACGATTTAGGTTGGATATTGTCTGTATGTCCCACGACAACGATTTCAAAGTTACTCGCTTCAGGAGAGTTTAGAACTGTTGCAACTCGATTGATTAAGTCCGTGGCATCTTTTCGTAAGGTTGCACGACCGCTTGAAAACGTGAAGTCGCTTCCGAACCGAATCATTCCTGTTTCTGCGTTAAACCACATGTCGTCGGGGTAATTTGAAGCAAGAGCAGCTAGTTTTTGTTGGGTTAGAATTGGCAAGGGCCCAAATTTAATATCAGTAACCGTAGTTAGTAACTCGTTGTTTTCGAAATCAATTGCATTGAGTTCATTCTCAAGCATGTTGTATTGATCTTGCAAAGCGTTGAGGCTTGCGTCTGCTTGCGCGAGTTCTCGATCGCGGGTTTCAAGCGTATTGATTGCAGTGTTGCAATCCGCTTGTACTGCTACAAGTTGTTCCTGTAACGAGTGTGTAGTTGTTTTATTTGTATCGTATTTTTCAGATCGAACGCAGCCAGTTGCAGAGAACATTGCAAGTGTCATGATGCCCGATGTGAAAAGTATTGTGTTGCGCATAATAGGATCCTCCTCTGTTGGCGCTAACTGAAGTGTCGGGATCCGTCCCAACTTAGAGTACAGTGTAGCAATCATTGCGGACTCTGGTTCCTGTTTTGAGATGCTGAATGTCTAGATTTTTACTACATTCTGATGTAATTGCTGATTATCGTGGCACTATTGCCTCTCCGGGTGCAATTTTGCTCGAGGGTAATGCTATCCAAGCTGTTGGCTCACCCCAAGATGTTGGACATCCGGAATCTGCAAAATGTATACAACTTGATGGCATGATTACACCTAGTTTTGTGAATGCGCACTCGCATCTTGATTTAAGTGGACTTGGTCCAGTGCCTCAAACGGAGTCTTTTGCAGAGTGGCTCGTTGAAATTGTGAGACCTATTCGACTCGATAGCGCGAGTATTCCTGAGCATGTGCGCAAAGGAATTGAACTTTCTATGGCCGGCGGCTCAAGAATTATTGGTGATATTGCGGGGACGCAACTTGCGGCTGAAATTGTAGCTTCGTCCGAATTATTGCCGGTTTCGTATGTAGAGGTAATTGGCTTTGGTAGAGGGCAGCATGCTGCGAAAGAAAAAGTACTTGGGATTCCAGATCAGTTTGATATTTCGCCACATGCACCTTACACGTGCAGTCTAGAAGTGTATAAAGCGTGTTTTGAAAGTGGAAAGAAAGTTTCGACACATTTGTCAGAGTCGACTGCGGAACTAGAATTTGTTCAACATCACTCTGGTGATATTTTTGAGTATCTAACGAAGGTCGATGCTTGGGATGAAACAGTGCAACCTTGGAGAGAGCATCCCATCGATGTGCTGTTGCACCTTGCAGATGGTTGTCCTTTTCTTGCGGCGCATCTTAACTACATAGAAGATAGGCATCTTGCCATGATTGCTAATTCAAATATGTCAGTCGTGTATTGCCCAAGAGCAAGTGCGTACTTTGGTCACGTGGATCATCGGTGGATGGAATTGGTTGCAGCGGGGGTGAATGTTGCACTTGGAACGGACTCTCTTCTTTGCCTTGACACGCCAGATAGAATAAGCGTGCTTGATGAGATGCGATTGTTGTACAAACGAGATGGTGAAGAAGCGAATCTTTTGATGCAGATGGCGACAATAAATGGCGCATGTGCGCTTGGTATTGAACCTTCCCTTGTGACAATGTCAGAGGGCGAAACAGCAGGGCTCCTTTGGTTTGATGGAATTGAGTCTATGGGTGCTCTATTGGACTCATCCGTACAACCGCAATGGGCGATACCTCGCCAAGCGTAAAAAAAACGAAGAAAATGGGCATATAGCGGTTGAAAAAGCGCATATTGCTGCTCTCTTAGCGAATCCGCCGATATGATGGCGTCACTGACATGAGTCAACTAACTATTCCCATCCCATTTGATTGGACCCAGATTGCTACTGGAACGCCATACTCACCAGCCGCCTTTGCATTTGTGCAACATGGCTTAGGGTATACCTCCGAATTATTTGCCATGAGAACGACCAGTCAGTTCGAACTTGATGAGTTTGAGCAACATGTATCGGGACAACAACTTTGTATGGGATTGCGCGATTTTGCAATTGACCGATTTGGTTTGCTTGCGCCAGTCGTACTTCGCCAGTGGGGAATACATAGAACAGAAGATTTTGGCGCAATTGTGTTTCACATGGTTAAACTGGAGTTGCTCAGGACTAGTCCACAGGATTCGACAGACGATTTTCGTTCTGTGTTTCAATTTGACGATGCCTTTCATCATGGCGAGTTAGTTGATTGCATCGGGTCGAATCTATAAGGTTTTTCGGAAGATGGAAACTGGGTCTAACAATTCAACAGGTCATGATTTGACTAAGTTGCATCTTTGGCAAATACAATGGGTGCGCGATTTGTTTTTGATTGTAATTGTGGTATGTGGTATTTGGCTGGGGTATGCGATGCGCGACATTACTATTCCTTTGCTTGTGGCATTATTGCTTGCGTATTTATTTGAACCGTTGATTTCATTTTTAGCAGACCATCCTAAGTTTCCACTTGGCAGAATTCCAGTCATTTCAGGTATCTTGATTTTGTTATCTGTTGGTGTTTTACTGGTTCTTGCTGTCACGATTCCATTGGTCATTTCACAGACATCCTCGCTTGTGCACGAAGTTCAGGATGGGCACTTGAGGACAAAGCTTGAACAACTTGCTACAAAGTATATTCCTGAAGATATTCAACAAGAAGTGGTTCAATCGTTAGAGTATTTGCCTTCTAAAACTTCGAGTGAGGCTACAAATGTAATCAAAATTACACCTGTAGAAAATAACGATAAAGACCTATTAACACTTGCCAAAACAACTGGAAGCGTTGCGCTTAGTTTCGTCGGGAAAATGTTTAGTGTCGCCATACTGGTAGTCTTAATACCGTTTTACTTTTTCTTCTTTAGTTTATGGTTCCCAAAAGTGGTGATATTTGCAAAAGGGATTGTGCCAGAAAAAGGAAAAGAGGAGACGCTTGCCCTCCTAGATAAAATGGACGCAGCTGTTGCGGGCTTTGTCCGTGGGCGCATTGTGATCGCTTTTATCATGGCGGCGGCTCTTGCCATTGGATGGCTCATTGTTGGTGTGCCGTATGCAATTTTGCTGGGTATAGGTGTTGGCGTGCTTTGCGCCGTGCCTTTTCTTGGACTCGTTGGCATACCAATTTCGGTAGGCTTGCTTTTTTTGGATCAACTTGGTGTTGCAGAAGCAGACCAAATGGCTTGGTGGGGTATTCTATTCTGGCCAACACTCGTCTTTGGAATTGTTCAAGCGCTTGATGGTTGGCTGTTGACACCACTCATTGCTGGAAAAGCAACAAATTTGGACCCTGTCACTATTTTTGTAGCAGTCCTTGCCGGTGGAAGCGTACTTGGCGCCTATGGCATGTTACTCGCAATACCTGTTGCAGCTTGCATTAAAATCCTTATTCAAGATCGATTGCTTCCCAAAATTCGAGCGTGGACTCGCGGGGAAGCGGAAGACCCGTTGCCCTTTGACGACTAATGCAATCTTTCGCATCAGTGCAGTTAATGGGCGGTAGGGTCAATTAATTTCGGGGTACATTATTTTCGTTTGCGTTGTTTGAAGCGTTTTTTGTGGCTTTGAGTCTTTGTTGATCCGCGCGTGCCCATGCCGAGCATGGAGGGGTCGAAATCACCCTCGCCGTTTTGCATGGCGGACATTTTTTGCGCCATGCCACCACCTGACATCTGTTTAGACATCTTTTTCATCATCTGAAATTGCTTTACAAAGCGGTTTACTTCTTGTTGGTTCGTGCCAGAGCCCACCGCAATTCGTTTGACTCGACTTTTGCCAAGAAGTCCAATGTCATCGCGTTCGTGCTTGGTCATCGAACTTGCAATCGCTTCGATGCGATCAAATTGTTTATCGTCGATTTGTGCATTCTTCAATGCTGCTCCGACACCTGGTAGCAAACCAAGTATTTGCTTCATTGGACCCATGCGGCGAATGGATTTGAGCTGTTTGATAAAATCATCTACAGTCATTTTCCCACTTGCCATTTTGTCGGCAAGTTTCATTGCATCGTCTTCTGAAATTTCTTCTTGTGCTTTTTCTACAAGCGAAAGGACATCGCCCATTCCAAGAATTCGACTTGCGATTCGTTCAGGGTGGAACTCTTCAAAATCAGCAAATTTTTCACCAGTACCAATAAACTTGATTGGTACTCCGGTGACTTGCTTCACGGAAAGCGCAGCACCACCGCGCGTGTCGGAATCAAACTTGGTTAGGATGACGCCGTCAGTTGCAAGTTGCTCGTGGAATGCCCCCGCTGCATTGACAGCATCTTGTCCAATCATTGCATCAACAACAAGATAGACTTGGTGTGGCTGTGTTATGCTTTGGACACCACGCAATTCCTTCATTAAGGCATCATCAATATGCAATCGGCCTGCGGTATCTAGAATGACAACATCAACTTTGTCTTTGCGAGCTTGCTTCACGCCACGTTTGCAAACGCCAACGGCAACGCCGGTTGCGGTGCCATATTCACCGCATTTGTCTGGCTCAGCGTAACACCTAACCTCACCAACACCTTTCGCGTTTTCATTGACATCGTTTGCAATAACTTGTAGCTGCTCTACAGCAGCAGGGCGCTGGAGGTCAGCGGCAACAAGTGAAACTTTTTTGCCGCGACTCTTAAGGTACGCAGCAAGTTTGCCACAGGTTGTCGTTTTGCCCGAACCCTGAAGTCCACACATCATGATAATGGTTGGTCCCGGATCGACCATCATGACGTGGCTGTCGACGGGGCCCATAAATTCGATGAGTTGTTGATTGACGATGCCAATCATTTCTTCGCCCGGTTTTAGCGAAGCCGTGACGTGAGCGCCAAGAGAATTTTGCACGACACTTTCGCAAAAATCACTGACAACATCAACGTGGACATCTGCTTCAAGTAGGGCGCGTCGTACGTCTTCCATCGCCTCGCGGATGTTAGATTCGTTGATCTTTCCGCGACCGGAGAGATTCCGGATAGCGGAGGTTAATTTTCCAGAGAGTGTGTCAAACATGGTGCAACGTATATTCTATCAATTGCGGCGGAGCCAAGCGATGAGTTTATCATGGGTAAAACAATTCACGCATTTTTCTGGTGTGAGCCAGCCACGTCTTCCCGTGAGGATGCCGTAACGAAGTTGTTCAAAATCTACTGGACGGTGAGAATCTGTGTTGATTGAAAGCATTGCTCCGCCATCGACTGCCGCTTTGAGATGGGTATCTCGCAAATCGAGCCGGTAACTATTTGCATTAATTTCCAATGCCGTGTTGTGCTGCGCTGCTGCAGCAATAAGCGCTGGAATATCTGGTTCTAGTCCTTTTCGTTTATTAATGATTCTTCCTGTTGGATGACCAATGATGTGCACAAGTGGGTGTTCGATTGCTTTTAGAAGGCGAGCGGTCGCTTCACTAGACGATTGTGATAGCGCTGCGTGCGGTGAAGCAACGACGATGTCAAGCTTGGCAAGGAGTTCGTCTTCGTAATCAAGCGTGCCATCTTGCAATATGTCAACTTCGCTACCAGCGAGAATGGTTATCGCATCTATTGCCGCATTCGCTGTGTGGATTGCTTCGATATGTTGTAGCAACCGTTTTGGTTTAAGCCCGTTTGCTTGCCCTTGCGATTGGCTATGATCCGTAACGGCAATGGTGTGGTACCCGCGAGCGATTGCATGCATCGCAAGTTCCTCGATGGACATATGTCCGTCACTCGCCGTTGTATGGCAATGCAAATCACTACGAATGTCTTGCAATGTAATCAAGTTTGGTATTTGGTCGCAAAGTAGTTCGCCACGATTTTCTCGAATTTCGGGTGGTAGGAACGGCAATCCTAGATCTGCGTAGATGGCTTCTTCAGTATCACTCGTATTCGAAGGTTCAAGTTCGTACTCATTAAGTTTTTTATGTTGTTTGATGGCTCTTTCGCGAAGGATTATATTGTGCTCTTTACTGCCGGTGAAATACAAAAGTGCCGCGCCGAATTTGCTCTTATCCACGACACGTAAATCAACTTGCATGCCTGATTCAAGGCGAACGCTGCATTTAGTTTCTCCTTTTGCCTGCACTATGGCAACATTGTTCATTGTGCAAAAAGCATCCGAAAGCGCCATTGGGTTTTCTGTGCTTGCAAGAATATCAATGTCACCAATTGTTTCTTTGCCGCGGCGAAGTGATCCTGCGAAGGCGATATTCGTAATTCCAGGTTGTTCCTGGAGCGACTGAATAATAGATTCAGCGAGGGGCATTGCAATGCCAATTCGCGTTCGATTCCCAGAAGTTTCAACGAAGGCGAGTGCTTCTGAAATATTTTCGATCGTTTTCTTTCCCATTCGCGGGAGCGTATCGAGACGACCATCATCGATAGCTTTACGAAGCGTAGCGATATCGATGACATCCGCTTCTTGCCAAAGTTGGCGGACTTTTTTTGGACCAAGCCCTTGTACACGCATCACGTCAAGTAATCCAGAAGGAATCGAATTGCGTAATGCTTCAAACTCAATCATCTGCCCAGTTTTTAAATAATTTTGAATTTTAGTAGCGCTGCTTTTTCCGACTCCTGGAATAGAAGTAAGATCAGGTATCGATGCAACGTCCTCGACTAAATCCTCAAGGGCTCTTGCAACTTTCGTATTTGCATTCACTTTGAAACCGCTCTCGCCCTTGATTTCGAGGATGGTCGCCATTGTATGGAACATGCTTGCGAGGTCAGTGTTTGTTGACATTAGGCGACATCTCCAAGTCCAAGTGTTTCGCCATGTGCGTGCATCAACCGAGCTTTAAGTAGGGTCGATTCGCTTAGAGTAGGATCGCGTTCGATCCATTTCGCCGCACTTCTTCTTGCAAGTCGAAGTAGGTCAAAGTCGCGAGGCAAACTTGCAACTTTAAATGGTGCAATGCCACTTTGTTTTGCCCCGAACAATTCTCCAGGCCCTCGGATCTCCAAATCACGTTCTGCAATCCTAAATCCATCGGTAGTGTCAACAATTGCTTCTAATCGATGCAAAGCATCGTCAGTTGTTGGGTTTGCTATAAGCGCACAAACACCAGGAAGTGTGCCACGGCCAACTCTTCCCCGAAGTTGATGCAATTGCGCAAGCCCAAAGCGGTCGGCGTGTTCGATGATCATCATAGTTGCATTAGCAATGTCAACACCAACTTCTATTACTGTGGTTGCAACAAGCACATCAATGTTGCCAGCACGGAATTGGCTCATTGTTGTTTCGCGTTCATCGGATTTCATTCGACCATGGACAACACCAACGGTTTTGCCTCGTAAGTATCCCGTGCGAAGTGATTCTGCATGGGAGAGCACAGATGTAAGACCAGATTCAGTTTCTTCTACGAGTGGAACAACGACATACCCTTGTTGCCCTTTCTCTAGTAAGTCAAGCAAATACTCGTACACTTTTTTTGCTCCCTCTGGCTGGACTAAACGAGTCGTGACGGGTGTACGACCCGGAGGCATGCCTTTGATAGTAGAAACATCAAGGTCACCAAAAATAGTCAACGATAATGTTCGCGGTATTGGGGTAGCGGTCATGACAAGCGTATGAGGAATTGCTTGTTCGTCATCAGATTTGCTTCGTAATAATGCACGTTGTTGCACGCCGAATCGATGCTGCTCATCAGTGATTGCGATGGCGATGTTTGAAAAGATAACATCGTTCGTTAGTAAGGCGTGGGTTCCGACAATGATGTCGATTGTGCCATCGCTGATTTGTTGAATGAGCACTTTTCGTTCCTTTCCGGTAAGTGAACTTGTCAGCAATGCAACCTTGACATTTGAATTTTTGAGCAATGTTGTAATTGTTTTGAAATGTTGTTCTGCGAGCAATTCGGTTGGCGCCATCAGCGCAGCTTGTGCGTTGCAAGTTACAGCCATGAGCATTGCGTGCAACGCTACAACGGTTTTTCCTGAGCCAACGTCACCTTGCAGTAGACGATTCATTGGCGTAGTTGTTGTAATATCACCGGCAATCTCTTCGATGACTTGCTGCTGGGAATCGGTAAGCGTAAAGGGTATACGCGCTTTGATTCGACTTTTAATTTGTTCGTTCCAAGCAAGTTTCGGTGCATGCATAGTGTCGCGTCGGTGGTGTCTTTTCATCATTACCCCTAGTTGCAGGAGTAACAATTCATCGTACCCAATGCGTCGCTGCCCTTCTTTTGCTTGGTCGAGGGTTTCGGGCTTGTGGCACATTTTGTATGCATCAGAAAGGTTTGGCATCGCTAAATCGTGAAGCATTTCGTTTGTCAGGTGGTCGTCTATTTCTGGGAGTGCGCCATCGATAACATCAGCAATATTTTTTGCTATAACGCTCGATGAAAGATGCTCACTTGCTCTATAGACTGGACGTAAATCACCCTCGATAGCGTGACTTGGTTCATCTTCTTCGATCTCTTCCCAACGCGGGTTATTCATTTGCAAGAATCCCTTGTGTGTCGACAACGAGCCATGCAATCGTATTCTCATATCTGGATGAAGTGCGCGTGCAACCCATGGTTGATTGAACCAGTTAATGCGCATACGACCCGTTTCATCTTCGACCGCAACTTCAATTTTGCTTTTTCTGCCGCGCCGCCAACCTGGATTTACTTTGATAATGGTCGTTTCGATGGTGACAAGTTCAGGGGTTGCATCTCGATCGCCAAGAAGTGTTTCCGCAGCTTCGATTGTCATGCCACCGTGATGCGTTTCGTATCGCATTGGAAGGTGCTTCAAAAGATCGGCAACACGGTACAAGCCCAGTTCATGAAATGCAATTGCCTGCATTTGCGTCATTCGTGGCAAATCAGTGATGAGGGTAAGAAGATGTTTTTTTTCGCAGGTATCTTGCATAACTGGACTTGTACAGGATACCATCACGATTCGTGGCAGACTTATTTACTAGTGCAGAAAAATCAGGCGATCCTGCTGAGCCCCCAAAAGCGATCAGTGTTTCACAGTTGAGTAATAGAATTCATGGAACGCTTGAAGGCGCAATTGGTCGAATAGATGTCGTTGGGCAAATCAATAGTCCAACACTTGGAAATCATTGGTATTTCACGCTTGCAGATGGGGATGCAAAAATAGATTGCGTGATGTGGGCATCCTGTATTTCGTCAATTGCCAGCGGTGAGTTTGAAGGCCAAAAACCAAAGCAGGGGGATTTGGTCATTGTCAGGGGCACAGTGGGGCACTATGCAAAATACGGCAAGACG
>JABAAL010000004.1 GCA_014238785.1 Phycisphaerales bacterium
TCGGGCGGTGCCATTGTTATGGGAAGACGAACTTGGGAATCGATTGGTCGGGCACTTCCAAACCGAACCAACATTGTAATTACTCGGCAAGAAGGATACGAAGCAATTGGCGCGACTGTTGTGCATTCTCTAGATGATGCAATGAACGAAGTTGGAACACAAAGATTGTTTATTATTGGCGGAGGAGAAATTTACAAATCAGCACTTGGACTAGCAACTTCATTGCACATTACGCGTATTCACACGACTATCGAGGGCGACACATTTTTCCCTAACTTTGATACCAATGTTTGGTCACTTGCTGAATCTCTCAACCGAGCCGCTGATGATCAAAATTGCCACAAATTGACCTTTGAGTTGTGGTCTAAAAGCCAATAGACGGCGTTTCTGGCTTGCTCAACCGCATCCTGCCGATAGAGATGCAGCGAGATGGCAGACCAACAACCACTACTTTCGACTTTGCAGTGTTGTCCATATATTGAAGATGGACACTCAGCTTGTTCTAGTCGATTTACACTTGGCCGGCTTGATCAAGCGTACAGTGTTTGTTTTGGATCATATAAATCTTGCGCGATGTACCTACAACTTGCTGGTGTACCCCACAGCGCATCTCTGGACATGACCATCAATGGCCACACCATCGAACTACGACCAACAGGTTCGTGATTTTTTTGGATACCTTCGGGTTGAAGCGGGATTGTCGCCAGCGACACTCGACGCGTATCGACGTGACCTTGACTTACTGAAAGAATATTTAGTCGTAGCGGGTGCATTTTGCTGCAGTGACGTTACGCCAAAACATCTTGCTGCACATGTTCGCTACTTACATCGCGATCGTGGACTACAGGCATCAAGTGTTGCAAGACACCTTTCAACTATTCGAATGTTGTTTCGTTTTTTACATGCATCAAATAGAATCGAAAAAGATCCCGCAAAACTTCTTGAAACGCCAACGAGGTGGAAACGATTACCCGATGTGTTGTCCCCAAAGAAGATGAAACAACTCATCGAAGCGGCAAATCCAAAATTTGGACGCTTGTGGCAACGAGATCGAGCACTTGTTGAACTCATGTATGCAGGCGGCTTGCGTGCAAGCGAAGTCGCTGGAATCAAGCCGGATGACTTTAAGGAAACGCTCGCAGTTGTAATGGTGACGGGCAAAGGAAACAAACAACGACTTGTTCCAATCGGCAAACCTGCAATTGAAGCGCTCAACAATTATGTAAAGGAACTTCGACCTACTCTTCTTCGCTTTGATGACGGTCGCGACAAGGGTTATTTATTACTTTCGAATACTGGCCGCCCACTTGAGCGGGTTGCTGTTTGGCAAATTATTCGCAAGTTGGCAAAAAATGCTGACCTTGGCGAAGTGCACCCACACACACTTCGACATAGTTTTGCGACCCATATGCTCGCAGGCGGCGCCGACCTACGAGTTGTCCAAGAATTACTAGGCCACAGCGACATCGGCACGACGCAAATTTACACCCACATCGACCGATCCCAACTCAAAGCCGTCATTGCAAAATACCACCCGCGTCCATAAAACCCCTTTATTAGGAAGACAACTCCGTAGAATCAGACCAATTTCTGAACTGCTCAGAGAGGAAGGCCCATTTTTTAGTTACTTAGAGCGGTTTTAGGGAGTAAGACACCATGGGATCTGACCACAATTGTTCTGGTCCCAAATGTTATGATGGTGGGATGAGTATGGGAGCATTGGCAATAGTGGTTTGTGGAATTTTTGGGGTGCAGCCAATGTGTACTGAACGAGATTTTCAAATGGCGCTGGGCGCGGCCATCCAAGGCGACCATGGATTTATCGCAAGGGCAGTTTTTGATGATTACGCCGACCTCGTTCAAGAACTAGACAAAGCACGTGGCACTAAAAAGCAATCTCAAGCCCAGCAACTTTCAGACCTCTTACGTAAGACTATACAAGCTGACGCTTTATTTGATGAATTACTCGACTCGCTTGCAGTGCTAAACAAAGAAGAAGCGTGGCAAATGGGCCTTGTTAACCTTCGTCGTTCAATATTGCTTCAGGCAAGAAAATCCCATAACCCGTGGCCGTCCACAGTCTGGGTAAATATTCCAACTATTACGCCCGTTCCAAAAAGTATATTGCTTGAAATTGACAAGTTCCTTATTGAAAATATTGCTGCTGATATTCAAGAACGATTTGGTGCAGCAAGCGCCAAACTTCGTGGAGACTCCGAAACATGTGCAACATTTGAAAAACAAGCAATGAAACGGTGGAGCAATTACACTAAAATAATTGAACCGTATATCAACAGTGACGTTGAAGAAGTTTTATACCCCCAACTTTCAAAAAACGATTTCGTCGAACACATTGCAAGTTGGATAGTTACAAACGTCCCTGATTCTTCCGTTGTCTCAAGGGCAAACCTGCAACTCGCTATGTGGAAAAATTCAACCACTCAAAAAAAACGCGAAGTTATCTCATTAATTTGCAGCACAAGAAAAAACTTTGGCATTGATCCTTGGTCGCGTGGATGTGGGACGCAAAACTACTCTCGTCAATCCCGAGTCAAGAACGAATTGCTACAAAAAACCGCCGAAATGCAAGAATCTGTTACTTCAACATGCAAGGTGCTTCTTGGTTTACTTACACCAGAACAACTTCAACTGTTTGATGAAGAAAAATAGAACTTTTCAATCACCCCTGTCCAATCTGCTTTACACTCGGCTTGGATAAAGTGTTTTTTTACTTCGTCTGTCTTGGGATGGTATTTAGAAAACTGAATTCCAAACTTTCGCATTAGTCGAGATGCTTTTTTCTCGCCATGAAGTTGGGTGCAAAGCATTAGGTGGTCCAGCAAGACGGTTCGTTGCTCTACGATTGTTGGCGGGAACGGTTGGTTACCCGCCATCAGTGCACGGGCTTGTGTAAAAATCCATGGGTTCCCAATGCAGCCGCGCGCAACGGATACTCCATGCACACCGGTTTGTTGCATCATCCTAAAAATATCTGCAGCGCACCAAATATCACCACTTCCAAAAACCAATGCATCAGGTCGTCTTGTCGTAAGTTCCTTCAGAAACGACCAATCAGATGGACCCTTATATCTTTGTTCTACAGTTCGTGCGTGCACGGTGGCCCAGCTGTAGCCAACTTCATACGCATGGTCAAAAACAGAAAAGAAGTTTACTTCTGAGTTTGCTTCGTCATCCCAACCGCGCCGAAGTTTAACCGTGACAGGAATCGTATCTGGAACTGTTTCTCGAACTGCTGAAAGCACTTCTTGTGCTTGACAAGGAGCGTCTAAAAAATGACCACCGCGATTTCGCCTTCTTACTTTTTTAACAGGGCACGCAAGGTTTACGTCTATAACGTCGTACCCCATACCAACAAGAATCCCAGCACCCTTGGCCATCTCCTCTGGATTGGTGCCAATAACCTGACCGGCAATTGGATGGTCGTCTAGGTTCGCCGCTTTGTTCCCTTCAATTTCTCCCGCTTCTTCTGCTAAAAGATCGGGGTCCTCTTTTCGCCGACCCTTTCCACCACAAATAAGCGTGCGATCGAGTAACGCCTCCGTTACACAAAACGGACAACCGTGCGCCCTAGCAATAAGCCGCATTGCGCCATCGCTGTATCCCGCCAAACCCGCTTGGTAAAAAGGTACATCAAACCCACCCACCGTCTCGGTAATTCTCGGGTCAATTCGTACGTTCTTCGCATATTCGGAGATATCGTCGTACGAACCATCGCCTTGATGTGTTGGAAGCATATTGACAGACACAAAAATTATTCCTGTTGATCTATCACAATCAAACCCACAAGAGGCACGTCTTCTGCCGTTTGTAATTCTGCAAGAACAAGTGGCGTTGGTTGATCCGTACGAAAAATTCCACCAGCGTTAAACTGTTCGCCGTAAGAATCTCGCATATCCCAAAGGTCTATTCGCATCGTTTCACCTGCAAGTAATGGGGGAATCTCCAATGAAAATCTTTGGTTTACCCACAAGGTGATAAAGTTGTAACTAACCGCGGTGCTATTAACAATTTTTATATATTGTTCCGTGCGAATTACTTGAATTGGTACAGAGTTTTGGGTGTGCAAATCCATCGGATATGGTCGCGATGCGAGGTTAGGATCTCCCGATGGGTTGTGACAAGCAATCAAAATTAAAAACAGTGACAAAAATAGCGGTGTTCGTATCATTTTGAATCTCCAAACGTAATTGCTCTGCTGAAATAGCCAAGGCCACTCACCTCTTTTGCCATGGCAAGTGTTTCTTCGGTCTTAATGTTTGCACGCGCTGTACCGTCGCGGATAATGTCAATGATTGTGTCATCGTCACCATCGTATTGCGCCCGTCGCTCTTGCATTGGGGCAAGGAGCTCGCTAATAGCTTCGGCAACTTCAACCTTAATGTGACCATCGCCAATATTATCGCCGCGAACATATTTGTCTTTCAATTCTGCGGCGCGATCCTTGTCAGCAATAAAAATGTCAACGTATTGCATGAGCGAACTTTCGGGATCGCCTGGATCCGTAACCGATTGGCGCCCCGTGTAAAGTTGACCGAGTTTCTTTTTAACCTTTTTTGGATTGTCGGTAATTAAAATTGCATTATTCAGTGACTTACTCATTTTGTTTATACCATCGGTGCCAATGAGTTTTCCAACCTTGCCAACGTCCGCTCTTGGAATCGGGAAGAGACCTTTCTCGAGCATGATTGGGTCGTCGTCTTCGATGTTTTCATCGATGCCGCAATAGAGTTTGTTGAATCGTCGTGCAACCTCGCGAGTAAGTTCAATATGCGGAACCTGATCTTCGCCAACGGGAACAGAGTGCGCCCGAAATGCAAGAATGTCTGCGGTTTGGCCAACCGCATACAGTGGAAAACCGAAGCTGTAGTTTTCGCCAAGACCTTTTACTTTTATTTCTTCTTTTAATGTTGGGTTTCTCATAACGCGATTAAACGGCAACAACATGGAAAACAAAAAAGTTAACTCTGCAATTGCTGGCGTTTCCGACTGGAGCAAAATTGCTGCTTTGGCGGGATCGATTCCCATTGCCAAATAATCTCGAACAATTTCCAACGTGTCGCTGTGAATTTCATCTGGATTCTCAGATCGTGTTGTGTACGCGTGCATGTTTGCTAATAAAAAATAGCAGTCATGTGTTTCTTGCAATTCAACACGACGCCGAACTGAGCCAAAATAGTGGCCAAGATGCAACTGCCCAGTTGGGGTGTCGCCCGTTAAAATTACTTCACGAGTGCTCATAAGTGCGTACTGTAAACAAATGCTATATTCATTGTGTTAAAAACAACATGAATTACAATCGGTGCAATCACCCCGCCGCTTTTCACACGAGCCCAGCATAATCCAATCGAGAGTACAAATAGCCCCGCAATCGCAGATGGTTGTGCCGCTCCAATGTGCATCAGCGCAAAAAAGCCACTTGTTGCAAGGGTTGCTCGCCAAAATGTCTTTCCGCCAAACATGGACGAAAATGCTGGCAATATGAGTCCGCGATACATGATTTCTTCAAAAACGCCGGCTCCAAGTGTGGCGCAAACCACAACGACCCAAGTTGCGCTTCCCCAAGGAGCATCTGCAAGTTGTTTAAGGGTTTCATGCCCCAAATTGCTGTGGGGCTCAATACCTGCCGCAACTAACAAAGCATGCCCAATTGCTGCAACCGTGAGTGCAATTGGCACAAATACGGCAAAGGCGAGGCAAGAAACAATCAAAATGTGTCGTGAATATGATTTCCGATGGAGTTTTGCGTACATGAGAAGTACTGGGATTTGAGCAACCGCTGCCGAGCCATATATCCATGCAGTTTTTTGCATAGTGCCATCGTCGCCCTGGCCACTCCCCCACCATGCACCGAGTCCAGCAAAGATAAACATCATCCCACATAACATCACTGCCAATGTTGGAGTAATCGCCGGATCAAGGTACCCTCGCCTTGAAAGAGTTCCTTGTCCAGATTTTACGAACCATACACCGATGCCAATGGAGAAAACCGCCACGAGAACTGTAGTAAAATTGAACAAAGGCACTTCCACTGATTGTATTTCCTCGTTACCCTTGGCAATAGACGAACAGATGGCTATCACACTCAGCACAATTATTGATTTCAAACGAAGTGAGGTTGCAAAACTACAGCAATTGAAATCACTCGACGAAGTACGCAGTGAAGCGGAATCGCAAGATCGACCGCGAAACTTTTTTGGTGCAGTTGTAAATGGCCACACGCGGGGCAGCACGAGCGTCATTGCTGAAGTAAAACGAAAAAGTCCATCAGCCGGTGTGCTCTGTGAGAATTTTAATCCTGTTGACATTGCTCTAGCGTATGAGAAGCACGGCGCTGCCGCTATCTCTTGTCTCACGGATAGTGAGTTTTTTGGTGGAAGTTTGGAATATATTTCTCAAATTAAGGAGGCCGTCGCGCTGCCGGTCCTTAGGAAAGACTTCATCGTGGATGAATATCAAATCTGGGAGGCACGGGCTGCTGGTGCAGATGCTGTTTTATTGATTTCTGAAGTGCTCTCGGAGGGTGAACTTGTCGATTTTATGATTCTTGCACAAAAACTTGGGATGACAACTCTTGTTGAAGCACACGACATGGGAAATCTTCTCAAAGTCCAGCAATACGTCGGATTCCCACATGCTGGATATTGTCTACTTGGAATCAATAATCGCAATCTTGAGACGATGACAACCGATATTAATCATACTATTCGGATGGTTGATGTTGTTGAGGACGCATCTATTGTGGTGAGTGAGTCAGGCATTACAAAGCCCGCAGATCTCGATAAATTACGAATTCATGGTATTCATATCGTGCTTGTTGGCGAGTCGCTAATGAAACAGCCCGACCCGGGTAAGGCACTTTCGTCACTTATTCGCATGAATTCATCATAAGTCGTACCCTACACAGATGATTCGAATCACAGAACATGAAAATATCGTCACACTTACGCTAAACCGAGCTGGTAAGCGTAATGCACTTTCTGCAAAAATGATTGACGCTCTCCACGCTGGTCTTGATGAAATTGAAAAAAACGACTCGATGCGAGTCTTGATTCTTGCGGGTGAGGGCCAGGCGTTTTGTGCTGGTATGGATTTAAAAGGTGTTATTGATGACCCGATTGCTATGCGAGCAATGTTGCGAGGATTAGCCAAAGTTTCAAAGCGAATTCGTACATTGCCAGTTCCAACTATTGCAAGAGTGCAGGGAGCTGCTGTTGGTGGCGGTTGTGGGTTGATGGTAGTTTGCGATTTTGCGTTTACGCATCCCGAGGCAAAGGTGGGGTATCCAGAAGTTGATCTTGGTATTTGCCCTGCAGTTGTTGCTCCGTGGTTGATAAAAAAATTGGGAGCTGGAAAAGCTCGGGCCATGTTACTTGCTGGGGGTACGATTTCAGGTGCACAGGGTTTTGAGGCTGGTCTTGCGACGCACTTGTGCTCCATTGAAGATTTGCCAACAGCGGTTGATGCTTTTGCTCTTAACCTTGCAGCGGGTGGAAGAGATGCTCTGGCAACCACAAAACGGTGGCTCAATGAACTTGATGGTTCTTTGGATGACGCTGTATTGCAAAAAGCGGCTGACCTCTCTGCTGACATTATCGCCGCCGACGAAGCACAGTCCCGCCTTCGTCCCCTTTACACCAAATAATTGGACAACAATTCCAAAAAACCTCATTATTTCGCCAATATCGGCGCCTAGCCCCTCTGAGGTCTAGCCCCAGAGATGGCTTTTTGGGACTGGCCAAAGCCAAGGAAGCCCCGAAAGGGTCGGGAATCGGGTACAATGAGGGGCGCGGAGAACCGCGTGAAATAGCTAAAAAATGGGGAAATGCAGAAAGATTTCATGACAACCACCACCCAACAAAACAGACTCAAATTCGAAGCAAATGACGCTGGAATAGTGACACTTTGGCTGGATGGTGGCGGGCGCTCAGTCGTCGTCCTCAATCGAAATCTCATTCAGAAGTTGCACTCGACGCTCGTTACAATCGAGCAACTCGAAAATATCAAGGGACTCATCCTACGCAGCGATAGTGAACGCGTATTTGTAGCTGGAGCAGATCTCGCGGAGATTGATTCTCTCGATGATCACGCCCTTCATGCGTACCTTGCTTTTGGAACAACTGTCTTTGGCAAAATAGCAGCACTCCCATACCCAACTGTTGCGTGCCTCAATGGTGCGACGCTTGGTGGAGGCCTCGAAATTGCGATGCACTGCGACGGGCTCATTGCTTCAAAAACAACAGCCAGCGGCAAGCCGTATGCCATTGGATTGCCTGAGGCAGGTTTAGGTCTTTGTCCAGGTTGGGGTGGAACGCAAATGCTGCCTGCAAGAATAGACCCCGCTACTGCAATGACAGCGACCGCAACCGGTAATCCCTTTATGGTTTCCGATCTTCCAAGTGGCCTACTCGATGTCCTTGTTGATACTCCTGAGGAATTGCAAGGGGCTGCAGAAACGTGGTTGCAACATCAAAAAGTATCGGACGCAAAGCCAGAAGCCATCGAGCCAGAACAAGGCGAGACTTACGAAGCCGCACTTGAAACTGCTACATCGAATACGCCGCAAACCGATGCTTCAGATGCCGTCTTCAAAGCAATTAAAACTGGAATCTCAGAGGGATGGAACGCAGCAGTTGCTGTCGAACAGTGTGAACTGGTGCGACTCCGAAATACAACCACCGCTCGAGAAAAACTCGATGCATTTTTATCTAAAGGATAATTTTTACAATGACTAAGCCAGATCTTGCTAGCCAACTTAAAAACGTATCTGAAAAAGATCGCAAGCAAATTGAAAATGCGCAAGAGATGCTTGGGCCAGATCCTAAAACAATGGGTTTCATCAAGAATATCTACTGGGGTAATATTCGCCAAAACATGATTTTCCCGTATCCAGAAGAATCAAAAGAAGAGCGCGCGCGTTGCGACAAAATGCTTGAAGAACTCGACGCATACTTTAATAATGAACATCCAAGTGTAGCAATTGACCAGAACCAAGAAATTCCTGAGTGGGTTGTCAAACGCTACTTTGAAATGGGCGTCTTTGGCATGATTGTTCCAAAAGAATATGGCGGACAGGGTTTTGGTGTTACAAGTTACAACCGCGTCCTTGAGCGAATCGGTCGCTCCTGTGGTTCGTCTGCTGTTATGGCATCTGCACATTTATCCATTGGTTGTAATGCCGTCACGTTGTTTGGTAGCGAAGAGCAAAAACAATACTGGCTACCAAAAATTGCAAATGATGCACTAAGTGCCTTTTGCTTATCTGAGCCAAATGTTGGTTGCGATGCGCAAGGTCAAGAAACTCGGTGTGAGCTTACGGAATGCGGGAAGTATTACATCATCAACGGCGAAAAGAAGTGGGCGACCTCCGCCGCGCAATCTTGCATGTTTACCGTGATGGCAAAATACAAAATGACTAATCCAAAAACAGGAAAAACGAAGGATAAATTTAATGCCCTTATTGTTTCTCCCGACATGGAAGGCGTGGACATCTTCTCACGAAATCGCTCCAAGTGTGGTATTCGTGGAACTTGGCAAGGTCGCGTCAGATTTACAAACGTAAAAGTTCCCCGTGAAAACTTGCTGCATAAAGAGGGACAAGGAATTGTTTTGGCTTTAACTTGCCTGAACTGGGGAAGATGTACGCTGGCGGCTGGTATGGTTGGCGCGGGAGCAGCAGCATACGAACAAGCTATTAAGTGGGCGAAGTATAGGTATCAATTCGATCGACCCATTGGCGAATTTGAACTGATGAAGGAACGTCTCGCGCGCATGGGTGCATTCGTATGGGCAATGGATGCAATGCTTTACATCACAACGGGTATGGTGGATCGCAACGACGAAGACATCATGCTCGAAACCGCTGTCTGCAAAGTGTTCTGTTCTGAGTACGGATTCCGATGCACAAACGAAGCGATGCAAGTCATGGGCGGCGAAGGATACATGACTGAAAACGAAGTTGAACGGCTTTGGCGAGACTCCCGTATTAACACAATTGTTGAGGGTGCAAACGAAGTTATGCATAGTTTCGTATTTGCATACGGTTCAAAACAAATGGGCGAATACCTGCTCGGTGTAAAAGCAGCTCCGCATAAAAACTTTAGAGCAGCCCTGAAAATCGGCATGGAGCTTTTCCTTGGCGTACGTCGATCTGGTCCAAAAATTTCTATGGTTGATGAATCCCTTAGCGCGGACGCGCGAATACTCTCGAACCACATCCGTGAATTTTCGCACCAAGTTAAATTGATGTTCAAAGAAAAAGAAGAAGCATTAATTACTAACCAAACAACACAATATAGGTTGAGTTGGGTTTCCATCTGGATTCACGCGATGGCATGTTCCATTTCAAAGATGGACAAGCAAATTCGCAATGGTGTTGATACAAAACAACTTGAACATGACCGAGTAATGCTTGATTACATAATGGACTACGGCACATACAAAATTAATGGCTGGCTTCGCGCTCTGCGTGAAAACCCAGATGCAACAATGCTCAAGGCGGCTGACAAGGCTTGGGAATTCGGAGAAAGCCTTCCTAACGCCGACTACTATATTCCTGAAAGCACTCCAGATCTCTCTGTCCGCGGAAAAGGAAGGGTATGTGACCAAGAGAGTATCAAGCAATTTGGTAGTGGCTCAGTGTACGCACAACAAGAAGAAACGGCTTCAAACTAATTCACTTACGATATACATACTATGCACGATAACGATTCCATTTTTGAACAACTCGTCGACCGCGGTCACGAACGGCTTTGCTTTCACCACGATGAAGAGACTGGTTTAAAAGCTATTGTTGCCATTCACTCAACGAAACTTGGCAACGCGCTGGGTGGCACACGAAGGTGGTATTACGAATCTGAAGCAGATGCTGTGTACGATGTTCTCCGTTTGTCTAAAGGCATGACGTACAAGGCTGCGGTTTCTGGCTTGCCGATGGGTGGTGCCAAAAGTGTCATCATGCTGCCACACCGAAAACACCCTAAAACTGAACATGAAGCTAGAGCGATGGGGGCATTCGTTGATACATTTGATGGAGCGTACATAGCAGCAGAAGATGTTGGTGTTGATACTCAGTTTATCGATTGGATGGCAGCAGAAACTTCCCATGTCATGGGCGGTGAAACTGTTTCTCGCGGTGGTGACCCCTCGCCATGGACCGCGATGGGTACATTTCATGGAATGCGTGCATGCTTAATTCACTCGGGACGCGGGGAAGATTTTTCGGGTGTAACTGTAGCCCTACAAGGTGTTGGTCATGTAGGTCAGAATTTATGCAGGCTACTCACCGATGCTGGTGCAACTGTACTTGTTGCAGACATCAACAAGGAGTGCGTTGATCGCGTTGTTGACACCTGCGGATGCACCGCTGTTCATGATGCAGACATACTCTCGGCAGAATGCGATATTTTGGCTCCTTGTGCCCTTGGTAATGCAATCGACGGAAGGCTCATACCAAACTTACGCTGTTCCATTTTGTGTGGCGCGGCAAATAATATCCTTGGCGACCCAGAAGAAGATGCTGTTGCATTAAAGGCTGCGGGTATCGTGTACGGACCTGACTTTGTCGTCAACGCAGGTGGCCTTATTCACCTTGCGGGTATGCACCTTGGCATGAGCGATGAACTGTTACAAACAAAAAACGATGAAATATTTGAAACAACTGCCCAAATTTTGCGACGAGGCGAGGAAATGGATTCCACATACGCAGCTGCAGTCGACATAGCAAAACAACGCATTTCAGGTACGCAAGAGACGGGTGTCCATGCCAGTTAAAACGATATTTGAAACAAAAATTGAACACGTATCTATTCTTGATGAACAGGGTAATTTTGACATGCAACTTGGTGAAGGATTAATTCCAGACGAAGATGTCGTTGCGATGTACAAACACATGGTGGTCTGTCGCCATCTTGATGAGATTGCATTCAAATTACAGCGCTCTGGTCGAATGGGAACGTATCCTGAAAACAGAGGGCAAGAAGTTCCCTCCCTTGCTGCGGCCTATGTTTTACAAAAAAAAGATTGGATGGTGACCTGTTACCGAGAAAACGCAGGTCTTTTTTGGCGCGGCCTACCCATGGAAAAAATATTGTTGCACTGGATGGGCGACGAACGTGGAAACCACATTGATGAATGTAATGTAACGCCACTTGCAATCGCAATCGGCTCGCAATTGCTCCACGCAACTGGTCTCGCTTGGGCAAGCAAGTACAAAAAGGATGGTGCAATTGCTTGCACATTCTTTGGCGACGGCGCAACAAGCGAGGGTGACTTCCACGAAGCAGCTAACTTCGCTGCTAACTTAGATTTACCCGTTGTGTTTGTTTGCCAAAACAACGGCTGGGCAATTTCGACTCCGACAAAACTTGAGTGCTCCGCGCCAACTGTTGCACAGCGTGGCATTGCATACGGCATGGACTGCGTCCAGGTAGATGGCAATGATTTGTTCGCAATGGTCAAGGTCATGAAAGACGCCACCGACAATGCACGCACAAACAATAGACCGACATTTATTGAGGCGCTCACGTACCGACTTGGTGATCACACGACCGCTGACGACGCCAGGCGCTATCGAGACGCAGATGAACTTGCCATGTGGGAAAAGCGAGATCCAATGATTCGGTTGCGCAATTATTTAGAACAAAAAGATCTTTGGTCTTCAACAAAAGAAGAAGAGCAACTTGCCGTTGCAGCAACTACCGTATCACAAGTTGTAAAAAATGCTGAAGAAATTGACGCGCCGACTGCAAATGACTTTTTTGATTTTATGTATACCGAGTTGCCCCCACAATTACAAAAACAACGGCAAACGTTGCGCACAAGCAGCATCGGGCAAGACCCCTCACAAATAGAGCAAACAACGCAAGAGGGAGTAGTACAGTAATGGCTAATCTCACACTTGTTCAATCTATAACTCTCGCGCTTATCCAAGAAATGGAAAAAGACGAACGCGTCATGCTTCTTGGCGAAGATATTGGTTTAAATGGTGGCGTGTTCAGGGCGACCGAAGGATTGTTCCAACGGTTTGGTGGCGATCGTGTTGTCGATTCGCCCCTTGCAGAGTCTGGAATTATGGGAACCGCTATCGGTTTGGCGATGGGTGGACTTCGTCCGATTCCTGAAATT
This sequence comes from Phycisphaerales bacterium, assembly GCA_014238785.1. Lineage (GTDB taxonomy): Bacteria > Planctomycetota > Phycisphaerae > Phycisphaerales > SM1A02. The sequence goes on from JABAAL010000004.1 coordinate 13,144, forward strand.
CAGTTTGAAGGATTCATGGGGCCCGCTTTTGACCAA
>JABAAL010000026.1 GCA_014238785.1 Phycisphaerales bacterium
ACCGTGACTGAATGCGTACCAAAGGTGGTTTTTGAGGCATTCTTGTCATTCACTATTATTCTAAAAACCAAGAACTTACTGTTGGATAGGAAATCGAGTAATACGACCGTGAAATATGAGGATTTTGCTCTGAAACTAATTCCCAAAGGTATACGGAAAACTTGATGAGTTTTAATTATCAATTATCTTCCAACAATTTCATTTCTACTATTAGAGATTGAGATATCAGAAATGTATGAAACTTGGTCAACTGGAGATCCTTGAGACAAATCAAATCCTTGACCAAACAGGGCATGAAACAAAATTCCTGTGATTGAAACTGATCCACCTGTTGTTATAGAGATGTTGCTTTCATCAACTACCAATCTACCGTTGTACCAAATCCGAATATATCCATTTGACTTCCCGTCATCGTTCAGTTGAATTTCTTGATCGATTTGAGTCCATCTGCCTAAAATAGGTGCAAAAGATTCTGGTTTTAGTGTACGGATGACCATGCCTGATCCATAGGGCAAATTGCAGTTCCAATTTGGATGTTTATCACATTGAGATTCATCCATCCAAGGAATCACTTCGTAGAACATTTTGTCTTTCGGATACCCTAATCCTCTTAATGTTCTATATGAAATTCGTGCTGAGAAACATGTACTTGAGTCATACTCCCAAGGACCCGCACAACAGGTTGCATTCAAAGGTGTTGAAGACTTTTGATTAAATCCAAACAACCCTGGAAGTTTCCCACCAATTGTCCCGAATTTAAAATCTTCTTCAAACAACACCTTATATGACAAACATGCTTTTTTCGGATTTATTAATGAGACTGGGGGAGCGAATAGTAAACCTGCGCCACTTTCTGTCGTCACTCCATCTTTAGGATAAGTAATTTGCAATACATGTCGTGTTGAATCATGCGGATCTGCAACAACTTCTAAGTGTTCTAGTCCCCAAAACCCATTCATTAACATTCCTAATTTTGGATTCCAACCAACTAATCCCCATGTAACGAACCAATCATCGTCAAGGAGTGTGTCGTTCCCCTCCCATACGGGGTCTGTTTGGTCTGTAGAGGGAACATGTCCAATAGATGATTCTGCTATTTGGCATTGCGCTTCATTAAAATATCCAAGACTTGAAGTGACTGAAATACTACTCATCGCAAAAGTGGTGACTAATCTAAACATATATTTACTCCTTTGAGAGTAAACGATTATCAATTATGAATATTGCAGACTTGAACACCCTTACGAAATTACTCTACCGTGACTGATTTTGCGAGGTTGCGAGGTTTATCGACGTCTTTGCCCCTAAGAACAGCAGCGTGATACGCAAGCAACTGGAGCGGGACAACCGTAAGCAATGGCTGCAGCGGTTCTGGAACATCGGGAACATAGAACACATCATCGCAGTGCTGCTGAATATTCGTGTCACCCTCAGTTGCTACAGCAATAACATGCCCACCTCTTGAGCGTACCTCTTCCATATTGCCAATGACCTTTTCGTATTGGCTCCCTTTCGTTGCAACGACAACGACAGGCATACCCTTGTCAATCAATGCGATTGGCCCGTGCTTCATTTCTGCAGCTGGCATGCCTTCTGCGTGAATATAACTAATTTCTTTTAACTTCAACGCTCCTTCAAGCGCGACGGGGTAATTAGTGCCCCTACCAAGGAACAACCAGTTATCGCGATCAACAACACCTTTTGTCACTTCAAGAATATGGTCCGATTGCTTAAGCACCGTCGTGATATGGTCTGGAATTTGCTCAAGAGATGAAAGTAATTCTGACATCTCCTGGCGATCAAGATGGTGCCGCCTACCGATGTACGTCGCAAGCATCGTCAAGACCGCAACTTGTCCAATAAAGGCTTTTGTGGAAGCGACTCCAATCTCTGGACCAACGCGCAAATACACGCCGGCATCAGTCTCGCGAGAAATTGTTGAACCCACAACGTTCACCGCTCCAAAGGTCAACGCACCACGACGTTTTGCTTCTTGTACAGCAGCAAGCGTGTCCGCCGTTTCGCCCGACTGGCTCACCGCAATCGCGATAGTACCCTCTTCTACGATTGGGTTTCGGTATCGAAACTCACTTGCAAATTCAACTTCTGTTGGAATTCCTGCGAGTTTCTCAAACAAATATTCACCAATCATTGCAGCATGTAATGCTGTCCCCTGCCCCAATAACAAAATGCGTTTCGCTTTTACAATTTCACTTTCAAAGTCAGCAACACCACCAAGCACGATCTTACTACCAACCGCATCCACTCGCCCTTGAATACACGTTCGAAGTGTATCGGATTGCTCATAAATTTCCTTCAGCATAAAGTGCTCAAAATCACCGAGTTCAATTTGCTCAAGTGTAAATTCGAGTTCTTGTATTTCTGGAGTTAACTCTACATTGTCAACCGTAGTTGTTCTAAAGGAATCGTGCGTTAATCGTGCAACCGTTTCATCACCCAGTAAAAATGCTTGCGTCGTGTGCGCGACTATTGCGCTTGAATCAGACGCAACAACGTATTCATCTTTACCCACGCCAACAATCAAGGGGGAACCTTTCCGAGCAACAACTAAGACATCTGGTTCTTTCTCACAAACGACCGCGATCGCATACGCGCCAGTAACTTCACGAAGCGCTGATTGCACGGCTCTTTCTAAATCACCGTTGTACAATTCGCCTATCAAATGTGCAAGAACCTCCGTATCCGTTTCGCTTGTAAAAGTGTGCCCCCTGTCTTTTAAATATTTTTTCAACGATACATAATTTTCAATGATGCCATTATGCACCAACTGAATCCCATGTCCTATCTTTGCATCGTCGCCCTGTGGGTGTGCGTTGCGTTCAGAAGGCTTGCCATGCGTTGCCCACCGAGTATGCGCTATACCAATCGAGCCATCAAATTCCGGATCATGAATAACCATCTCCTCAAGACCAGTCACGCGCCCTTCTGAGCGGGCAACTCTGAGTTTGCCATTGAGCACAGCGATGCCAGCCGAGTCATATCCGCGATATTCCAAGCGTTTCAACCCCTCTAAAAGAAGTTCTCTCGCTGGCTTTGATCCAATGTACGCAACAATTCCACACATATTGAGAAGAATACACCACAACACGAGGGTTGAGAAATAAATTTCCAAGTTCTATTTGTTATCGGAGCGGGAAGATGCCTTTACAATCTTAAAATGCCTAATCTATTTTCAGACGAAGTCAAAAAACAACGCGATAAGGTCAGACCCCTTGCCGATCGATTTCGTCCCCGCACTCTAGACGAAGTCGTTGGCCAAAAACACATTCTCTCTGAATCTGATTTGCTATCTCGAATGATTATGAGCGACTCACTTAGTTCGGCTATTTTCTGGGGACCACCAGGCACGGGGAAGACAACGCTAGCACACGTCATCGCAAACGAAACGCAAGCGCACTTTAAATCGTACAACGCCGCAATGATTGGGGTGGCTGACATTCGACAAATCATAGAAGAAGCGCGCACAAGAATAGAACAAAACTCGGGTAGAACTATTTTGTTTCTTGACGAGATTCACCGATTCAGCCGAAGCCAACAAGATGTCTTACTAGAAGCGGTTGAGCAGGGAATACTTATTCTCATTGGTGCAACAACAGAAAATCCTGCCTACACCATTAACAACGCGCTGATTAGCCGATCCACATTATTTCAACTTGAACCATTAACGGAAGAAGAAATTGCATCATTACTGCGTTGCGCATTACAAGAGCACAGGGGCGTCGGCGCACTTGAAGTTCAGGTAACGGATGAAGCCATTGAACACTGGGCAAAACTCGCCGACGGTGATGCAAGGCGCGCGCTCAACGCACTTGAAATTGCAATCGGAAGTTCAAAGGAAAAACACATCGACCTAGAAATCGCGCAGCAATCTATACAGAAAAAGGCTGTGCGTTACGATCGGCATGGCGATGGGCACTATGACCACGCAAGCGCATTGATAAAATCTGTCCGCGTTGGTGACACCAGTGGCGCACTCTACTGGCTCGCTTGCATGCTTGAAGCGGGAGAAGACCCTCGCTTCATCATGCGTCGCATGTCAATCTTTGCAAGTGAAGATATTGGCCTTGCTGACCCTCGTGCCATGGAGCAAGCCGCTTCAGCTTGGCTCATTGTGGAACGAGTTGGCATGCCGGAATGTCAATTGACATTAAGTCAACTCATTATTTATCTCGCGCAAGCTCCAAAATCCCGCGCTGCTTACAACGCTATTTTGCAAGCAAGAGACGATGTTAAAAACAAACGCTCCGTTATTGCTCCGACGGATCACGACTCGAACATACTTCCCACTATCACGGCGACTTACTTTACATGAATAAAAAAGAACTCAGAGCACAACTTCAAGACCGCGTCGCCGCAATATCGAGTGATCAAAAAAAAATCGAAAGCGAAGCAATTTGTACACAACTTATGTCAATCGCATCGATACTGAACGCGAATTCCATCTTTACCTATCTTCCGCTTGCCGATGAAGTTACCCTTCTTCCGCTCATGTCATTGTGGATAGACGAATCTCGTACTTTGAGTGTCCCCCTTATCAATTGGGATGAAAAAACCATGCAGAGCGGTTTACTCACTTCGCTTGAAGCGAATGCTCTCATCGAAGGTCGCTACGGCATGAAGGAACCCAGAGAGAAGCATCCAATTCCATCGGATAGCATTGACGTCGTATTGGTGCCTGGTCTTGGATTTGACGCAAGTGGCGGTAGACTTGGACGAGGGGGCGGCTTTTATGACAAATTCCTCGCAAATGCAAGACCACCAATCGTCATTGGTATCTGTTTTCAGGAACAACTCATCGATCGCGTGCCGACAGAATCGCATGACCAATTGATGTGCGCGGTAGTAACACCGACAAATGTGCTCATGAGCTAGTCACGACCAACTCAGAATCGCTACAATCCCACTCATGGCATTACCAAGTCAAGGCGGTTTTTCATCAGTTCGACGCGGCGGCATGTACAGGCGAAAACGAGGTCGCAGGGGTTTGTCGTGGCTCATCGTTATCGTCGTCTTTTCTGGAGTAGCTTGGATCGTCTGGCCAAGTGATTCAACAGAGACTTCTGAAGTCATACAAGCAGCGCAATCTACCTCTCAAATAATCAAAAAGCCAATCGTGATTGCAACGCCTCCGGTACGCGCCCAAAACCAAACACCGCGTACCACTGAAACGCCCGTCATCGAAGAACCGAAACTTGTTGTGGCACCTGTTGAAGCAGCGCCACTACCTGTTGAACCTTCAAAAACAAAAACTCTCCTGCTCGCTGCAACAACATCTGCGAATCTTGAAGAAGGGTTGTTGCTCCTTGATTCTGGTCAACCCGTTGCAGCCCGACTACAACTTTCGTCTTTACTTCGAAGCGGTTCTTTGACCGACAGCGAGGCGGCGCAAGCACGAGGTGTACTTACCGATATTTCTGACAACCTAGTGTTCTCCAAAGAAATCAAAGCGAACGATCCATTCGCTATTGAATATATCATCCGCGGTGGTGACACCCTTAGTGGCATCGTTCAAAAAATGGGTTTACAAGTTAATTGGCGTTTTATCCAACGAATTAATGACATTCCCCAGGCATCTGGAATTCGACCGGGTCAAAACATAAAACTGATTACTGGCCCATTCCACGCAAAAGTTGATAAAGATACGTATCGCATTGATCTGTACCAAGGGGATGGCAACGAACAGGTGTTTGTTCGCTCCTTCCGTGTTGGCTTAGGTGAGTTTAACTCTACGCCAACTGGTTTATTCAAAGTACGCAAGAATTCAAAACTCGTCAACCCAACGTGGGTGAACCCTAGAACCAGAGAGTTTTTCAGTGCGGACAATCCTATGAATCCCATTGGAGAACGTTGGATTGGCCTTGAGGGAGTTGAAGAGCGCACGATGGATCTTTCGGGACTTGGCATTCATGGCACCATTGAACCCAACACTATCGGCACGCAATCATCCATGGGTTGCATTCGAATGGGTAGCAGTGACATCACGCAAGTATATGAGATGCTTGCCGAGGGAGTCTCCACCGTCAAAATTCATTGACGTACAACGTCTCGCCCCTTTTGGGACTATTGACGTAAACTTCCATTTGATGACCACTACATTTCAGTGTGCGTAGTAGTGCTGGTTAACAAAGGGACTGTCCCCATCCTTAGAGCAGAAAACGACCCGCGGGATTATATTTTTACGTATTAAAACGCAAGTTGTAGTTGCGTTCTAAATAACCACTCTGCATTTCTGTTCGTTGTTGCGCGCCATCCAACCATTTGGTTCGCCAAGCCATTGCTAATCTCGCCAAAACTCCAACCAAAATCACTCGTCACTTTTAGACCTTGCTTATCAAGGTACCAATTCACGCCGCCAGTGAGAATGTGGAGATCGTCGCCCCCAAACTGATTCTGCCGGACTCCACCACCCTCAAATCGCAAGAACGCTTCTGTCGTGTCTGTCATGTACGTGCTTCCTTGTGCCACGTATCCCACCCAATCAGCGTTAGGAACTTGCACCGCTAGATATTTTTGGTTGTGAATGGTGCCCGATAGGAAGAAAGTCATACCATCAAGGTGAATGGAAATATCTGCTGTTGCACCAACTTGATCTCTCTTTTTACCACCGCCACCTAACCGTTCCGCATGCTGCGCGTGCACAGCAAATCCAATCATTGTCGCGTTATCGCTACCAACAGGACTCGTGAATTGCTTAAATTGATTCCAAGCTCCTTCCACTAACCACTCAGCTCGAGCAGTGAATGCCCAATCTACGTCTCGTTCTAGTGCACCCCAAGGCGGGGTCGGGTTTCCTCCGGCTGCCGAAACACCTTGTAGTGAAAGTGACCCGTTAGATGTTGCTAGGAACACTCTTGTTGTATCCCCTGCCCACGTGAATTCCACCCCTTGGGAGCGTGCCAATCCAAGACGATAATCAATCAAACTTCGATCAACTGCCAGCTGAAGTTGGTCAGAAACGAGAGACTCTCTCGTGAAAGGAAGCATGAAAACGCCTAATTTTGCGGACCACCGATCATTCAACTTGAATTTAACCCAAGAATCCCAGAGGCGGGGACCAATCCTTAGTAACGGCGTGCCTGAGATCGCATTCGGGTCAAGCCAACCCCAACCAGCTTGGACTAAGAACGTCGTGTCCTTATCAAAAATATGACCGCTAATATTCAAGCGGGTTCTTGTGTTTTCAAGACCACCACGCCACCTATCAAAAAAAGGTGATGTAGCGACTCGTTGAAAGTTAAGAAGCAACCTCTCTTGAATAAGCCCGCCAATTTTTAGTTTAAATCGCCCATCACTGCTTGCTAGAAAAAAACCATCCGACCAACCGCCAAGAATTCCATCTCCGGTGAGTGATTTCCGAGATTCCGCATCTCGAAGTACATCGTAAACAAGTTGTTTAATTTCCTCGGCTCTTTTTGTTGTAAGCCAGTCAGCGTTTTCCGCTTTTAAATCATCGAGTGTCCCGCGCATGTCTTCAGTTTCATGTTGAACAGCTTCGAGGCGTTGTCGTATTTCATCGAGCTGTTTCTGGATATCGTCTGCAAAGGATTGACTTGCAATGCAAGACGTCATCACGACAACAAAAAATAATCGTATGAGTTGTGTGTAACGAACTGAGATGTCTTGTCGAGTTGACATTTATACTTATTTCCTAAAACAAAAGTTGTATCTGAGTTCTAAGGACGACTTGATCCCTTCGTTCAAGATCTGCAATCCATCCAGTTTCAGTGTTTGCCATATATTGACTTATTTCACCAAAACTAAAACCTACATCAGCGGTGAATTTCATGTCTTGACCATCAACGTAGTGATTAACACCCACGGTGAGTATTTGCAATTTATCGCCACCTGCAGCTTCGTCGTCTGGGCCACCCGCCTCATACCGAGCAAACAATTCTGTCTGGTTTGTCACATATGTACTTCCTTGGAGAATGTATGCAAAAAGGTTAATTCGAGGAAGGGCGGGCGCAAAATCGGTAACTCGCTCATAGATCACAGAGGCAAAGAGCGACGCACCGTCGTACTGCAATGTAATATCCCCGGTCACGCCCCAGAAAACACCCTCGGGAAAACCGCCAACTGAAACGGGGGCATCATGTTCTGTGTTTTGTCTATGGCCGGCTACCCCTATCATGACGCCGCGCTCGCTTCCGGGCGGGCTCGTAAATTGTTTAAATTGTTCCCAATTACCAAGCAGTTTCCATTCATGTCGCATGCTTACGGCATACAACGTGTCTTTTTCCAGCGCTGGCCATGGCGGTATTGGATCAATAGCACCCCAAACTGGCGCATGAAAAAGTGCTGGGGAACCGTTGGAAATCGCAAGAGAAAAACGTTCGTTTTCAGAAGACCAATCAAGTTGGACTGCTGCGGTTCTTTCCATACCCATTCTAAAATCAATAACTGATGGGACCACCGCGAGTTGGTGCTGTGGGCGAACTAATGATTCTCTGGTAAAGGGCAACATAAATTGCCCAATTTTGAGCTCAATATTCGAGGTAGGTCTAAATTTTACCCAAGCATCCCAGAGTCGTGCCGTCATAAACCCACTTTGACCTGTAAGGTTATACTCGTCACCGCGTCCCCAACCCATCTCAATGTAATACTCTAGCCCCTTGCCAAAAACATTGCCGCCGAACATAAGTTGGCTTCTTGAAACGCCAAAACCATATCGCCATTGATCATAGCTCGAACCACCAACCGTATCCACGCCAACCCAACGTGCCATACCCTGTGTCTGAATCATACCGCCAATATTTAATCTGAATCTGCCATCGGAACTCGACATATAAAATCCGTCAGAGTCTGACCACCCCATCATCGCGTTATCGCCTTGAAGTGAACGGCGGTTGCTGGAATCTGCGAGTACCTCTTGAACAAGCACCGTAATTTCTGCGGCTCGCTGCGCGTTTAACCAAGAATCATTGCGAATGAGGGAACGCGCTTCGTCAAGTTCTAGTTGAACAGTTGCATTTGTTTGTTCAGCAAAATCAAGTTGAGAGCGCAAGGCGTCGAGTTGATTTAGGATGGGTTGTGGTTTTAGATCCCCTGAATATGCTTGAACGATAGCAACGTTTGCAAGCAGTATTACTGTTGCAGCCAAATACCATGCGTATTGTTTTAAAGGCTGATCCATCCGTTGACCTCTGTGGAGGAGGATACCATAAGCGGGTCTCTCGGTCACCATTCCGCCGTGCATTATTGTTCACAGATGGCCCCACTGCATGGACAAAAAAACAGGCCGGCTCAAAGAGCCGGCCTGCGTTTGTGTCATAAAAGACACTTCAAATCATAACTTCTACTTAGAAGTAGAATTGAAGTTGTGTAGTGATAGTTGTTGTATCACCATTATCAGAATCGCTCATATGAACTTCTGTTGACCATCGAGCATTTTGACCTGCCCAGTAGTTGTTCATACCAATCACCCATCGTGGATCATCAGAATCTGAAGCGTCTTCGTACTGAACGTAAGCTTCCCAGTCAGTGTTAAGATAGATGCCGTACGCAACATAGAGAGTATCTGTGTCGTCACCAGCGTCTGGGCTTTCTTCATTATATGCGACGTAGAGGTTTGAACCACCAAATTGCATTTGGGCATCAATAGTCCATTCTGAATCTCCGTCATCGCCACCGTTTGAATCGATTGACGCGTATGAGAAACCGATTAAAGTTCCTACTTCGCCGCCATCAGCGCTTGTGAATTGATCGAATTGACCCCAGTTACCTTCAACCATGTATTCAGCACGAATATTCCAGGCGTATTGGCTATCGTTATTAGCACCACCATCAAGGCCGGCGTTGACTAACTGTATCCATGCACGCATTTGATCGCCAGTGTAGTCAAGTGTAACACCATTGCCAACAACATAATCTTCATCGTTAATACCAAGTTGGTTTTGGTCATCAATTAATGAAATACGAGCTGTAGCAAGTTTTTGTGTACCCATTGTCAAATCCCAACCATCGGTGATAGCGAAGGAGGCATTTGCCCATTCAAGTGAGCTATCGTCCCAGTTATAACGAACGTTATAGCAGTAGTCGCCAGCGATAGTGCCGGAGAAGTTCATCCAGGAATTACCTGCATCGAAACCCCAACCGTCATAGTCAACCGTTTCATCATCAACGTTCGACCAACTTGTTTGAAGAAGACCGTTCATTTTTAATGTCCAGTTGCCGTCTGATGAAGCAACCGTGAAGCCATCGTTGTACCCAGCGTTTGAGCCAGATCCTTGAAGACTTGCACGAGTGTCTGCGTCAGCGAGAACGTCGTGTA
>JABAAL010000027.1 GCA_014238785.1 Phycisphaerales bacterium
CCAGCAATAGGCGCATTAAACACTGAAGCTAATCCAGCAGCAGCACCACAACCAAGAAGTGTTCCAGTATGTTGAGAGCCTGTGCCAAGAAGTTTTGCAATGTTCGAGCCTACGACTGCGCCAATTGTAACTATAGGGCCTTCAGCACCAGCCGAGCCACCCGAAGCAATAGTCGCAGTCGATGCTAGCCATTTTCGCACGCCGATTCGCCATGATATTTTACCTTTTCTACGTTGCACTGCGTAAATAACTGAAGTTACACCAGGCCCAACGCCGTCATCTTTAAACACTGCAATCAAGATACCCGTGATAAGCCCACCAGCCGCTGGGCCTAAAAGAACAATTAGCCACAGATACTCAGACCCTCGTAGCATTTTCCCGAAATGTTCCGTTCCACGAAGCGGTAAAATAAAGCCAACTGCTGCCAGCCCCATCAAGACACCAATGATCGCAGCGACGATGTAAAGGTACCAATCACGCTCAAAACCGAGTCGAAGTCCAACTTTTCTAAGATATGGTGTTAGTAAGCGTTTCATCTCACGGGGGCCTCATTACGGAGAATCGAGGAGTGTAACAAAGCATACGCTACCAAGAAAGTGACAATGTGCTCGATATTAGGTATAATCATAGATTCGCTAGTAGAAACTATCCAATGTTGGAGATTTTCACAAAAAGCGAGGAGATTTTACCAATGATTGAAGCCCTTCGAAGTGATGAAATTGTACGTAAGTGTGGCGGTAGGTTTAAGTTAACCGCTCTTATCCAACACAGATTACGTGAAATTATGATTGACGGCGCTCGCCCACTTGTTGAAAGAAATGGTCGCACGGATTTAGAAGTTGTCATTGCTGAAATCTTGGAAGACAAGATTACTGCAGATTATTCTGAATCTGGTTATGAAATGAAAAAAGACGTCGGCTCAAAACAACATGGCTAAGATCCCATCCTTCGATGGTAGGCGTATTATTGTTGGCATAACTGGTGGAATAGCATGCTATAAAATTGCGGAAGTTGTAAGCAAACTCGTGCAAAACGGGGCTGCAGTCAATGTTCTCATGACCGATTCAGCTGCACGTTTTATTGCGCCACTTACATTTGCATCGTTAACAGGCAACGCCGTCTTCGACAGCCAGTGGTCTTTTGTTGAAGGGCATGACCCGCAGCATATTCGACTTGCCAAGAATGCAGATGCAATGTTGATCGCTCCGTGCACCATGAATATGCTTGCAAAACTGACTCATGGCTTAACGGATGACCCTGTTTCCCTTGTTGCTTCAGCGATAGACCCTGTAACTGTTCCGATTATTTTAGCGCCTTCGATGAACACTACAATGCTTGGGCAAGCATCCACCCAGCGTAACTTACAATCACTCTCCAATGATGGCTTTACTGTTCTTGAAACACAAAATGGCTGGCAAGCATGTAAAACTGTTGGACAGGGCAGAATGGAAGATCCTTTGAGCTTAATTGAAGCTTTAGGCGAGGCTTTAGTAAACAAGCCCTGATTTTTCTTTGGCTTCCCAAGAGATAAATCCATAATTTGTTACAAATTTGCATCTAGTTGGAGGAATTTTCAACAGTTCCATAGTCTACATACGTTAAGTGGTGACTGGATTCTTCTTTCATCTTCTGCACAAATACTCTTTTTTGTCATCCCTTGCTTTCTGTCTTTCTGACGATACCTCCCAACATTTACCCAATGTGAGTTCGCTATCTTTGAATTTGGTATCCTAGATACCCTAGATTTACTCGCGGTCATTGCCGAATTAAGCGTATGCGAGTAGTCTATTGAGTATGGCTAAAGCAATTCAATGTACCGTGTTTAAATTTATTCTTTCTGATGAACCTGGAATCCTCTTAAGCTTGGCAAATCGTCTACGAGCCGCAGATATTTCTTTGCTCTCCTTTTGGGCTAGAACTAATAATGACAGCACTTCGACGATGCGTTGCATTGCTGAACGCGATTCTCAATTCCGATACTTCTCAAAATCTGCTGAATTGGGCTCTGAAGAAGAAGTTGTTATTCATGTAACTGCAAACGAAGGAGGAGGCGACTTTATCCGGGTCCTCGAAAAAGTTGCCGGTGTTAATGTAAACATCGAAGCGATAGAGGCGGTTTCACTTGCTGGTCAAACTGGCTGGGTCCTTTGGACCAATCAGGAACAGGTCGATTCACTTCTTGGTCAACTTAATGCCTAATACATCGTTAGAATTCGGATAAGAATTAAAAACGCTGCGTTTTGTGTCTGAGAATTATTTCGTCAGGTAACCTTGCATTGCATCTCTTGAGCCTGACCAGTCGTGTTTCTTCAATACTACAAAAAGTTTTAAAACTTAAACTGCCTGAGCGTATTACTCGTCCGTTTCTTCGTGTTGGTCAATGAAACTTGAGAGCCTGCGTAGTCGTACAGGATGCTGTAACTTACGGATTGCTTTAGACTCGACTTGGCGAACTCGTTCTCTTGTCACTTTGAATATACGTCCCACTTCTTCAAGCGTGTAAGTGTAGCCATCACCGATGCCGTACCGAAGTTTTAGTATTTCTCGTTCACGATACGTGAGTGTTTTAAGCACATCATTGATTCTGGAACGAAGCATTTCACTGGTCGCTGTTTCGGATGGTGCTTGCTGTCGTTCATCTTCGATAAAGTCACCAAATTGAGAATCTTCGGATTCGCCTACTGGTCGATCAAGGCTAATTGGATGACGTGATATTTTCATGACGCGTTTTGTTTCTTCGATTGACATATCAGCCACTTCAGCGATTTCTTCAAGTGTTGGCTCTCGCCCAAAGTCCTGAAGAAGCCTTTTTTGAATACCACGAAGTTTTGACATTGTTTCAATCATATGAACTGGAACACGAATAGTTCGCGCGTGGTCTGCGATTGCTCGAGTAATTGCTTGGCGAATCCACCAAGTAGCATATGTCGAGAACTTATACCCACGCCTATATTCGTATTTATCCACAGCACGCATCAGACCCGTGTTCCCTTCTTGAATAATGTCAAGAAAAGGCAATCCACGGTTTCTGTATTTTTTTGCAATCGAAACTACCAAGCGTAAGTTACCGCCGGAAAGATCGCGCTTTGCCTGGTCGTATTCTTCAAATACAACATCAATTGTTTTTAATCGAGTTTTTAGGTCCTCTGGTGATTCTAAAATTAGGCTGCGAAGACCGAGTAATTCTTCTTCCATAACAATGACGTCATCTGGATCGAATTGGCTGTTTTTATTTTTGGCAAGAAGGAGATCACGTTGAATTTGTCTAAATTTCTTCGAGATAGATTGAAGTTTACGAAGCAGTGGCTGAATTTTTGCGGTTCGCAAGCAACACTCTTCAAGGAGAGAGGCGACTTTGCGTCGCCGCGCTTGCATTCGTGCACGAACTTCTTCTAAATTATTTTTATTGAGCCCGCCTTCTTCGCAAAGAGCCCAGTCCTTTGCATTTTGATCAAGTAGTAGACGAACAGTCTTGGTGTTCACTGGAATTCTACTTGCTACTTTTTGCTTTGCATTTTCTTCAGCAGTTGAAATCCTCATTGTTCGGTCAAACGGGAGTTTTCCCCCATGAACTAAATCAAGAATATCGATTGCTTGCATCGCTGCGTAGTCGGATTCAAGAACAAGTCGCCTAAATACGAAACGTGTGCATTCTATTTTCTTTGCCAATCGAATTTCTTCTTCGCGAGTCAATAGAGAGATGCTTCCCATTTGTGTAAGATACATACGAATCGGATCATCTATACGCCTTGACGAAGCCTCGGCTAATGCCTGTGCAATTACAGCTTGGGCTTCCTCTTCATCTAGTAGACCATCGTCAGCATCGATATGAACACTGTCTTTTGGGTCTTTTCCTTGTTCTTCGGCGAGTTCAGCAAGTTCTTGGGCCTTGTCTTTCCATGGCGTATCTCGTTTAAATCGCAAACTCGTCTGAAGGGGGATGAAGAATTGGTCCCAACCGCGTCTCATCCTGAAATCTTCGCCAATCAAATCTATACCTAAATTTGAAAAAAGGGCAAGTAATTCATCCATCTTGTCTGCGGTCAAATATTCGTCAGGAAGAGCGGCGTTCATCTCTTCGTAGCTAATCCAGCCTCGATCGGCGCTTGTATGGACAAGCAATTGCAAACTTGGATGCATTACTGGAATAGACACATTGACTTTTTGTTTTGTTTTTGTGGCCACGAAATTACTCCTTTGAAGTAAATAAAAATTGAGCAACTGAATTGTTGCAGTATCGATATGTTCTTATAGTGCGTGAATTCATACGGCACGCTTCTTTTGTTTACGGATAGTTTCTAACGTTTGCTGGGCAGCACGCGCGCGCTGCATAGGGTCTGCGAGCATTTTTAACTCTCGGACCTCATCTGCGATAGCCTTGTTCTCAATAGCGCTCTTAAAGGCTGACATTGTAAGTTGAACCGCTACCATGACACTTTCGTTTTCCTCGCAAATTCGTTGACCAATAAAGTACAAGGAGGACGCTCTTCTACCATTTACTTCGTCTAATTCAGTAAGAATTTCTTGCATAGCGAAAGATGTTCCTGCATATAGCTTTGGAACAATAGCGCTTGCAATAGCAGCGGATTCAGGGTCTAAAAAGGCACCTATTGCAACCTTGCCGCTCTGCTCGCGAAGGGCGGCGGAGGATTCCATTGGATCAAAAAGTAGGACACCTAAAAATTCGTGTTCAGCAATCCGCCTTGCTCTTGATATTTGGGCATATTCATTAGCTAAGACTTCTTGTTTATCTGTAGGAACATTACTTTGTTTTTGAATCTTTGTTTTTGCATAAATTAATTTTTCAATGTCATCCATTGGGATCTTAATCAAAGCTGAAATTTTTTCGTAAACAAGCGGTTTTTTAATTCCTGACAATTGTCCGACTCCGAGCCTCACTAGTTCATCTATAAATGAATGCATCCTTTTTGCTTTTCCAGAAATGGTATCCGTAGACTGTAACGAAGTATCGAGTCGATCAAGTTTATATGTAATTGCATCAACTGCATTCGAAAAATACTGTTGAAGAGTTTTAGCATCGGTTGCAATATCGGCAGGATCTTTGCCTTCTGGAAGTACGCAAATGAGCACGTCTATGTTCTTGGAGAAGAATACCTCAACTGCTCTGTCGGCTGCACGTTGCCCAGCCTCGTCTCCATCAAAAACAAGGGTGACTTCATCACAGACACGCGATAATTTGTCCGCGTGACTTGTTGTAAGTGCAGTGCCAAGCGTTGCAACTACATTCGTAACGCCAACTTGATGGCAAGCAATCACGTCCGTATAGCCCTCAACAACAATGACTTTATTTGCAGCCTGAATTGCAGGGCGCGCAAGGTTGTACCCATAGAGTGTCTTTGATTTATGAAATAACTCAGTCTCAGGGCTATTTATATATTTTGGTTCATCTTCTTCATTAATCCTGCGACCGCCGAATGCTATTGGCGACCCTGTTTCATCGAAGATGGGGAACATGATTCTGTTCCTGAATGCATCATAGATTCGGTTCGTTGAATCTTTTCTTTTGAGTAAGCCCGCTTCAATACATGTTTCAATTCTATCTTCGTTAGTGCCAATGAAGTCACTTAAGAATGTCCATGAATCAGGAGCGATACCAATCGAGAATGTAGCTATCGAGGTTTCGGTAAATCCACGAACTTGTAGTTGCTCACGTACTTTGTTGCCTTCATCAGTCGAGAGAGAATCAACATATAGTTTTAAAGACCACTCCATCGCCTTCCGAATTTTCTTGCGAAGTGTATTTGTCTCTTCGTTGTGTTGGCTGTTTGAAAGTTCAATGCCAGACCGTTCCGCAAGGAATCGCAATGCTTCGCCGAAATCCTTCTTTAAGTAATCTTGCACAAACTTGAAACAATCGCCTGAAGCACCGCATGAAAAGCATTTATAAAACGAATTTTCTTTGTGCGTAACGACACTCATCGAGGGCTTATGGTCATCATGGAATGGACAAACTGCGACCCACTCCCGACCTTTCGGTTGGAGGGGGACGTACTCTGAAATCAGTGCGACAAGGTAAATTGCCTCGCGTACTCGTTCTATATCAGATCTGTCACTCATTACTTACTGATTTTCAATCCTAAATTGCATTCATTTACCCATTTACACACTGTTCAATTTACCTCTGGACACACAAATCCATATGCAAATCCCGACTACTTATTTAATTTTGGCTTTGATTACAGTGAAGAGTTTGGACTGTGTTGGCTCAAAAGAGCGACGCGTAGTCCTATTAAGGGGTAATCTTGGCAATGTATTGACACTTCTAGAATACGCAGGTATTGACCTCTGTCAACTAGTCTTGTCATTTTTTCTATCTATATTTGGGTTTTTTTCGGACGTAATCACAAGAAATGTGATCATTTAACAACTTTTATATTTTTTATACGAATTAACCAGCCGCAAGCAGCTTTTGCTGGCGGGTATATCCATATTTTCGTTTAAGTGGCTTTACAACTAAACCTTGTTTGATTGCCTTAGTTGAGACCTTAATCCTTACAGGTTTACCATTAATGATTGCTCGTACATTATGTAAATTTGGTTTGAACTTACGTTTCTCATTTGCAGTGATTTTCAGTCCAATACCGCCTTGGTACTTTGGCTTACCACGATAACGGATCTTTCTTCCGACTTTTGTTCGACGACCTGTAAAAAAGCATACGCGTGGCATAAGTAAATCTCCTTCAACCTTTTCAGGCGAATATATCATTATAGCAACAAAATCATAATGCGGCAGGGGTACAAAACACTGTTTTTGACCATGCTGACTAAGATTGAGACCTTTAAATTGTGAGAAGTTAGGCCGATTCTTTGGCAGCCGTACGCGGCTGTTGCATTGTATCTAAATCGAGACCATTTTCGATATCTTCCGCATCGATGAGGTAGAGGGCATCCTGATTATCGCGGTCTGGAAGTTCGTACATTACATCAACCATAAAGTTATCAATAACTGCTCGGAGTGCTCGAGCTCCGGTGCCGCGCTCCATGGCCCTTTTGGCAATAAGATGCAATGCTGATTCTGTAAACTCCAACTTCGCTTCTTCTAAACTAAATAAGTGTTGGTATTGCCTAACAATAGCATTTTTTGGTTCCGTCAAGATACGAACCATCGCTTCTTCTGTAAGTGGCATGAGCGGTGTCGTAATTGGCAGCCTGCCAAGCAACTCTGGAATAAGACCAAAGTGTAAAATATCATCGGTGATGACTTGCGCGAGTAGTTCAGCTTTGCTCTCTTGTTTTGTCTTTTCGTTACCGGTAGCTCCGCCAAAACCGATTCGGGATTTTCCTACTCGTTTGGAAATAATATCGCAGATTCCGTCAAACGAACCACCGCAGATAAACAGAATATTCGTTGTATCCATTTGAATATACTGTTGTTCAGGATGCTTTCTTCCACCTTGTGGAGGAACATTTGCAACAACACCCTCAAGCATTTTAAGCAGTGATTGCTGTACGCCCTCACCAGATACATCGCGAGTTATCGAAACGTTTTGCGTTGTTCGGCCGATCTTGTCAATTTCATCGATGTAAATAATGCCATGTTGAGCAGCATCAAGGTCAAAGTCTGCTGCTTGTAATAGTTTAAGTAATAGATTTTCAACGTCTTCCCCAACATATCCCGCTTCGGTCAGTGTAGTCGCATCAGCAATAGCAAATGGAACATTCAAAATTCTTGAAAGTGTTTTGGCGAGTAACGTTTTGCCGGTGCCTGTTGGCCCAAGAAGCAATACGTTTGATTTGTCTAATTCCACATCACGATCTGCGTTGTCAATCTGAGATAGCCTCTTGTAATGATTATGCACAGCAACAGAAAGCGATCGTTTTGCACGATCTTGCCCAATAACATATTGATCTAAATATTCATTTACCTGCCTTGGTGTTAAAATCGAACTAAAAGCAGGGGAGGCGGAACTTATTCGCCGTCGCTCTTGTTTGAAAATGTTTTGACATAAATCGGTGCAATTTGAACAGACGTAAATCTCGTTTGGTCCCTCAACCATAGGCCCAACTTCCCTAGATGTTTTTCCGCAAAATGAGCAGGTCGTTACTCTACGTCCTTGGAAGCCATCGTCATCTCCACCAGAACCAAGTGGTAAGCCATCATCTGAGGGTGGTCTGGGAGGAGTATTGTTGTTTTTTTTATCTGTCATGCTGGCGTTATTCTCTTTTGTTCTCTTAGTTGCAATTGTGACACAAAATGCTATTCTTGGCACTTTTTTAATACTAAGTTTTTCTAAATAAATGAATCTAAAGCTGTTTTTTATGGATATCGGTCGTTGTTTTTCTTACGTAATCGACGATTGACTGCTTTGCTCGATCATATTCGTCATTTGTGATTGAACCATCATCTCGTAATTTCTTTAAATCACCAAGGGTAAAAGCTATCGAAGTCGAGGGTGGATTCTTTAGTTTTCTTCGTAAACCAAAAATAATAACGCCGCCAAAGATAGTGAATGCTAGGAGAAGAATAATTGCTGGAAGTACGTCTGAGAATCCGGACGCAAGAAACATTACGGCTTACTCGATGTTTTCTTTGTTATTTTCTTCTTAGTTGTTTTTTTAGACGTTTTCTTTTTAGACGCTGATTTTTTAGCGGTCTTCTTTTTAACAGGAGTTTTTGATGTATCGCCAGCTTGTTGCTTTTGCCATTCTTCCACAGGCATATCAGTTACGGTGCAAGCGGCAACTAACTGATCAGCAGCTTTTTCCTCGCGTACAACTGCCTGGATTTGCTGCAATTGCCCCTGTTTTGCTAACGCATTTCGCATCTCTTCTGGACGCTTCCCATTCTGCATAGCGAGTTCAGCAATGCGAGCATTTACTTCCATTTCATTCACGGTGACATGAAAATGGTCTGCTAGTTTACTCAGGATAAAGAAAGTCTTCAGTCGTTTCTTAGATTCCTCTGCTGAGCCGCTACGAACTTTGGCTACTTCTGCTTCAACTTCTTCCATTGACATTCGTCCAGAAGACTGTAACTGCGTACGAAGCCGCTGCAAATCTCTATCTGCTTGCATAGCACTCGTTTTTTCTGGTAGTTCCATTTCAACACGATCAGCAATTTCAGCAGTCGCTTGCTGGCGAAGAACCGCCGCTTGATCTTGGTCACGCCTTTGCTCGAGTGCAAGCTGGACTTGTTCTTTCAGCAGGTCTAATGATTCGAGTCCAAAGAAAGAAGTTAATTCCTCATCCGTTAAAGGAACAATATTTATTGCTTGTACTACGTTAAACGTGATTGCTACTTTAGCACCTCGAACTTCTTCGAGTTCATGTTCTTGGGGGCCTTCTGTCTTAATTGTAATTTCATCACCGACCGCGCCGCCGCCTATGATTTTGCCAAGGTCCTCAATAAAGAGACCAAGGACTTCTCCGCCTTCATCTTTTCCGGGCACAGTAAGTCGCGTTTGTTCTGTTTTGAAAAACGGCTCTTCCTTGCCATCAAGATGGACGACCGCGGGGCCGACTAAGAAATCCCCCTTGCCTGCCTTACCCTCTACCTCTTCTAGATTGCCATTGCGATTTTTCTGTCGTTCAATCTCTTCAAAAATGTGCTCATCCTTTACTTCAACAGCGGGTCGAGTAAGAGAGATGTCGTCAAATGCAGGGAGGTCAAACTCCGGCATCACTTCGACTTCAAGTGAGAATGTCAGTGGTTTGCCTTCTTCAAGTATCAACTCTGTTGCGTCGCCTACGGGCTCTGGCTCTCCGAGTGTCTTTAATTCAAATTCATCAACAGCATTTTTCCATGCATCTGAAATTATTTCATTGCGCGCCTCGGTTCGTAGCGACTCGCCAAATCTCTTTTCAAGTATGTGTGGGGGAACTTTCCCTTTACGAAAACCTGGAATTACTGTTTGATTCTTAAGCATTCCCAATGACTCTTTCAGTTTAGAACTGACCGTATCAGATGGGACAGTGATATTGACCCTTTTACGGGCTGGACCAGCTTCTTCAATCTTAATTTCGTAGGGATGGGTTGCTGCAGTAGTCATAGGGTTAACCTTCTTTCGAGCCCCATATAATAGCGGAATTCAGCATGTTTGGCTTTTTTAGCGAATAAACAACATTTCAGTATAAGAAGGAAGTGGCCAAATATCATCGGGAATCATCGTTTCAAGTTCATCGGAGATTGCTCTTGCATTTTCCATTTCTGGAAGCAACGTATCTCGTATGAATTGAGCGTGGAGAAGTGTATTGTTATGTGTAATTTCAATTGCACCAGAGAGCGTTTCAAGAGATTTTTGAATGCCCTCTGTATTCTTCCCGATATCTGTCAATCTTCCAGAAGTACGGCTGCAATTAACGGAGGCTGCATTTGAAGCAGAAACAATTCCCGCAAGTTCTCCCTGATACCGAAGCGCTGCAGGTAACACCTGCGTAGAAAGCATTTGGATCAATGTGCGTGCTTCGATGGAAACTTTTGTGCAATACGTTTCGAGTAAGACTTCCTGCCGCGCCTGAAGTTCTCGGTTGCTCATCACGTTGTATCGTTCAAATAAATCTAGCGATTTCTGTGTCACAAGTGCGGGGAATGCGTCTGGAGCTGTTTTTAGATTTGGAAGTCCTCGGCGCTTCGCTTCTTCATGCCAGGCTTGCGAATAATTATCGCCATCAAATACAACTTTACGATGTTCGCGGAGCAGGTCTTGAAGCAAAGAGCGAACGGCAATGTCTCGTTTCTCTTGAGAATTGCTTCCAGTGAGCGTTTCTTCAAGTTGGGTAGCAATGTAATCTAAAGATTCAGAAATAATAGTATTAAGAATTGTATTTGGCCAAGCAATTGTCGAAGTAGAACCAACCGCTCGGAATTCAAACTTATTGCCCGTAAATGCAAAAGGACTCGTACGATTTCTATCGCCGCTATCTCTGTCGAGATGAGGCATAGTTGTCGCGCCTAAATCCAATGTGCCACCTTTTCTTGCATCACGAGATTCATCCGATTCTATTTGATCGAGTATATCACTGAGCATTTCGCCAAGGAAAATCGAGATAATTGCTGGTGGCGCTTCGTTCGCTCCAAGGCGATGATCGTTTGCCGCAGAAGCAACAGAAGCACGTAGCAGGTCAGCATGAATATCGACCGCCCGAATGACTGCACACAGGAAAGTAAGGAACTGCATGTTAGTTTGAGGTTCTTTTCCAGGATTAAGCAAGTTTGTACCGCAATTGGTAGCGATGGACCAGTTGTTGTGTTTGCCAGATCCGTTTACGCCAGTAAATGGTTTCTCATGAAGCAAGCAAGTAAAGCCATGTGCTTCCGATGTTGCTTTGAGGACTTCCATCAATAACATTTGATGGTCTGAAGCTACATTTGCGTTTTCATAGGTTGGAGCAATTTCATATTGTCCAGGTGCAACTTCGTTGTGGCGAGTTTTTACAGGTATACCTAGTTCATATAATTGCTGCTCAGAATCGTCCATGAAAGATAACACGCGTTCTGGAATTTTCCCGAAGTAGTGGTCATCGAGTTGATGCCCCTTTGGCGGCGGAGCACCCAGTAGTGTTCTGCCACAAATAAGTAAATCTGTACGGAGTGCAACGAAGGAGTCATCTATTAAAAAGTATTCTTGCTCTAGTCCAAGAGTCGTGAGGACAAAATCTGCCTCTGTTCCAAAAATTGCTAGAACACGCTTTGCCTGTGTATTGACAACATCTATAGAACGGAGAAGGGGTGTTTTCTTGTCAAGAGCTTCGCCATTCCAAGAGACGAATGCAGTTGGGATACAAAGCGTTCCACCTTCCTCGTTTGGCATAATAAACGCAGGGCTCGTTGCATCCCACGCCGTATATCCTCGAGCTTCCCAAGTGTCACGAATTCCACCAGAAGGAAAACTTGATGCATCGGGTTCGCCTTGAATAAGCATGTCTCCTGAAAAAACTGCAATCGCACCATTTTCAGTTACTTCAAGAAAACTATCATGTTTTTCAGCCGTTGCACCGGTGAGTGGTTGGAACCAATGTGTGTAGTGCGTGCAACCATTATCGATTGCCCATTCTTTCATTGCATCAGCGACGCTATTTGCAATTGCGGGGTCAAGAGGCTTGCCGTTCTGCATTGTCTCTAGTAATGATTCGTATACTTCGGGTTGAAGGTATCGCAGCATCACATCACCCGAAAAGGTTCGGCAACCGTATGAGTCACAATAATCGTTGTTTTGCACATCCATTGCGTTCGACATCGTTAAATCTTCCATGTTTTTGGCTCCTACCAATTATTAAGGTGTAGTATCTAAAAAACTTGGTTTACAAGCAAGGACTTATTGAAGAATTTCTTTGAGAAACTGTGTCGCTGAAGTCACTGGGTCTTTTGCTTCACCAAGTCGCCTTACGAGGGCGGATCCAATAATTGCTGCGTCGGCGACTTTATGTACCGATTTAACATGTTCTGCATTGGAAATTCCAAACCCTACAGCAAGTGGAAGATCGGTCACCGTTCTAATTTTATGTATTCTTTCTGAAATGTCTGGCATTTCTGCTTTCTCACCAGTGAGGCCCGTTCGAGCAAGTACATAGAGAAAGCCTGTGGAGCAGTCTGTTTGTGTTTTCACTCGTTCAATTGGTGTAGTAGGAGCGACAAGCATAATGAAAGCGATATCGATTTCGTTGCAATAGGTACCCATTATTTGAGCTTCATCACCATCTATATCAGGGATAATGACCCCATCAAATCCAGATTCAGCCAGTCGTTTAATAAATGCCCTTCCGCCACTCTTTCGGACGATTGAGTGACTCACCATTGCAACGACTCCAGCCTTGAGTTGGCTTCGTACCCGTGATAAAGCGCCAATAGCATCAGATGGCGTATGACCCATTTTAAGCGCTTGGTGCATCGCAGCGGCGATAACAGGACCATCGGCGATTGGATCGCTGAAGGGGATTCCGATCTCAATGACATCAGCTCCTGCAGCATCTAATGCAAGCAATATTGACTCTGTTTCGTCTAGAGAGGGATAACCCGCGACGATGAACGGTATGATTTTCTTTTTCCCATCACTGAAAATAGTGTCTATTCTGCTCATTTTGTACCTTCTGGTCCGCCATTTTCGACGTATTTCGAGTGTACAGCTTGTGTTAAGTCAATAGATGTAATATTCGCAAGCGTAGCCATCCATGCAAATACATCTGCAAATTCTTCACTGAGATTCTCCAAATCAGTATCACCACGCTCATACTTACCCAATGCATGGGCTAATTCGCCAAATTCTTCAGAAAGCCAAAGGAACGTTTTGGCAACACCTCTTTTTGAATCTGTTTCAAAATAGCGATTTCGGATCAAATCCTGAAATTCTCGAATTGTGATTTCATTTTCCATATCTGGGAAGGATAACAGGTGAAGTCGAAATTTGAATACAGTCTATAAAATAGATAAATACTTCTTAAATAACTCTCACATATACCCACCATTACGGCGCGAATTCCATATACTGCGAGGCGCTTAATAGCCCCAAGGTTGTTCCTCGGGCATTTCTTTACACTTATTCCATTGGATAAGTATATTTCAAACGTTTCTTAGGAGAGACGATAAATGTTAACCACGTTAATCAAAACTACACTTATGTGCTGTGTACTACTTGCAGTAATCGGATGCCAAGGCCGAGGTTCCAACTGGCGTTTACACCAGCAAAAACAAGTTACACAAAAGCCAATGTCAAATGAGGCCGCCCCTGATTGGGTAAAAGGTATCGTTCCACAAAGCGAATTCCGGATTTACTTTGTTGGACGAAGCAGAACTCCTGACACTCCCAGGTCATTAGATGCCTATTTTAATATTCGAAAGAATGGCGAAACTCTAAACGAAAACGCACACCTCTATGGTCACCCACCAAAAGAAGCCGCTCTATTCGAATATGATCGTTTTTACAGAGACCCTTCACAACGAACTGGTTATACAGTTATGGATGAACGTGATGCAGTACAAAGCGCACGTGAAGATATATTTGATCAAATTCGACAACGACTAGCACCCCGCAACATGGGCAACGCGACCAACCTTCTCGTCAACAATGTTGATTCAGGCACATGCTTAGATTGTGGCGATCGCGTTAAAATCTATGAAACAAGCGTCAAGATATGCAACGATGAATGTAGTCATGGTAGTGGAAACTGTGACAAACGAGCAGAACTTGATGACACTGGTACCAGTTGTGCAGATTGCCATCAATCAGTCGCTCACTGCGCTGGATGTGCTTCTATCGTTCACGCGGTTACACAATCAAATCGAACACCTGATTATCTAACAGGTGACCTATCGCCTTTAGCTCGTGACATTAATATCATGAATATTAACCTAGAATCTATGATGCCCTCACTAGCAGCATATCTCTCAGAAGAAGAGGTTTACTTTGAAAAATGGCATGTCCACGAAGGTCATGATCATAACGGACGCCCAATGGCTGAGGGACGTGACGAATGGCAATCCTATAAATGTTGGATGCTCTGTTCAATTCCTGCAGAAGAGTTCTACTCAATCGCTGAAAAATTCCGTGAACGATATGACGACTTTTACGAAACAGCGCTAGACCGCTCAATGCAAAATCGTGATCGTCGCATGGAGTGGGAAACAAGAGCTCGAGAGCTCTCGCTTTCTCGTCAAGAGGAAGAACGTGAATGGAACCGAGAAGACGAAATTGTTACGCTTCAGCACACTTTAGAAATTAACAAAGACCGAGAAACAATTCCAGGCCGTCGATTCACCCTAGAAGATTAAGGGTACATTGAATACCTAACAGGAAAAACATGATGAACAAGAGTTTCTTATTAATTGGAATTGCCGTACTTTTTGCAGGAGCAAATGGTTGCGAAACATGGAACCACCGTGCGGGTAATCATTGGGAGCAAGGCAAGTCGAGTGCTGCGCAGTGGAAAGTGAATAACGACAGAGATGCTCAAGCTCATATTCTTGAACTTGATTCTTCCCCTACAAGTTTGCCAATCGTAGACGCAAACTACGAGAAGACGACATACAACGCTATTAGTCATCTACTTGCAACTGCGCATCCACCGGCCGGACAACTGGAAGTATTCAGTCCTGATCGTGCAATCCTCTACTCAACAACTGTTGATTTGAATGACTATAACAGCACCACTAATTTTGGTCGACTTCATGCCGAACTCTTTTCAGCTGCGCTCGTACAACATTGGCAAAATGACTTACTAAAAATGACGCTTCGTCAGAGCACGACTCCAATTGTTCCACA
>JABAAL010000036.1 GCA_014238785.1 Phycisphaerales bacterium
CTTTGTGCGCGGTGGGCAAGTTTGCCTTGTGATGATTATGTTTTCATCTAGCTACACCTCTTGTGCTCGGCTAGTAGGGCTTCCAAATCCGCCAATTTTTTCTGTTTTATTACGAGCTGAAATCAACACCAAGGCGACGCCGAATAAGATCATAACGGCGCTTAGCACTTGTCCTCTTGATAATCCAAACAACAACGCAACCCCATCATCTGGCTGTCTAAACGCTTCGGTTGCCGTTCTTAATATCCCATAACACACCAAAAACCAGCCGGCAATAATTCCTGGCTTTCTTGGTTTCCACCAAATGGCAAACAAGGCACAAAACAAGATTGGCCCTTCTGTTAGTGCCTGAAATAATTGTGATGGATACCATGCCGTAAGGAGTGGGGTGATTGTCTCTATAATTTTTTGGTTTCCGGCGTATGCTTCTGTGACGACGGCGCTGTAGAACAATTCACCGCCGGCAACCTCTGTCCGAAGAAGTTCTACACCCTGCAGTTGTTTTTGAAAGTGTTCGGGTGTGACAAGCCAAGACTGTGTTATTTCTGTTGGGTATTTAACCGACCACCATGGTGGGTTTGTTTGCAGTGATTCGGGAAGAGCCTTGCCCCACAGTTCTCCGTTAATAAAATTTGCTATTCGACCATAAAACAGTCCGGGTGTTGTAAAAAGCGCGGCAATATCAAAGAGGTGGAGGGATGGTATTTTGTTTTTCTTACCCCAAATAATCATGGCGGCAAACACGCCGATCATCCCACCGTGACTCGCCATGCCACCATCTTGAATAGCCAAAACCCGCCACCATGGAAAGTCGGTTGTGAATGAATAGAGCAACGAAGGGTCGTAGAAAACAACATAACCAAGCCGGCCACCAATCAGCACGCCTAACACACACGCAAATATAAAATCGCCAACCCTGTTTGGCCGCAGGAGTGTCATGTTTCTCCTTCCCATCCATCGAATGGCAGCCCACGCGGTAAAAAATCCGCCTATATATGCGAGCCCATACCATCGAAGACCAAGTGTTTCTGTAATCTGAATGGCAAATGGATCGAGTTTGTGAATATATGAGTGTAGAAGCACATCGCAATGGTACATGAACAGAACAATAGGCGGAGATTTTTGTGGGTGTGTATCATTCTCGTGATATGAAAAATACCGAGCCGCTTGTTTCTGCACTTTTGTTACTTAAAAACACCCAAACGCTTTCTTCTCAAGAGATTGCCTCTGCTCTTAGGGTCATCATGAATGGCGAGGCGTCCGATGGATTAATTGGGGCTTTTTTGGGAATGTTAGCCACAAGGGTTCCAACGGGCGAAGAGTTGTTTGGCGCAACAACAGTAATGAAAGAGTGTGTGAGTGGTATTGAATTTTCAAATCCTGAAAACCTGCTTGACACTTGTGGCACGGGCGGAGCCCCAAAGACATTTAACGTTTCAACTGCTGCTGGAATTGTTGCCGCCGCTTGTGGTGTTCGGGTTGCAAAACACGGAAATAATTCCCGCACAGGCAGGGGTTCTGCTGAGGTTCTTGAGTGCCTGGGAATAAACATAAGCGCAACCAAGGAACAACAAGTAAGGTGTTTGGAAGAGGTTGGAATTTGTTTTTGTTTTGCACCAAGGCACCACAAAGCTGTTGCGCATGTTATGCCTGTTAGAAAAGAGCTTGGTTTTCCAACTATTTTTAACCTGCTTGGTCCGCTTACCAACCCATGTTCTGCAGGAAGACAACTTCTTGGTGTTTGGGATGATGTATTTGTGCTACCAATGGCAGAATCACTGCTTGCAAGTGGAACCTCAAAATCTGCGGTTGTTCATTCGGCAGACGGTCTTGATGAACTCTCTGTTTCAGCTCCAACAAGAATTGCGTATATTCAAAATGGTCAGATTACCGAAGATATTCTTCACCCCACAGATGTCGGGCTTAAAGAGTGGTGCAGAGATGAGGTTGTTGCGACTGATCTCGAGATGGCAACAGCGTTTGTCCAAAAGGGTATAACTCCGGGCTCTAGTGGTGCTGTAAGGGACATGATTATCCTTAGTGCCTCTTGTTGCCTTTTTCTCGCTGACCGTGCCCAGAGCGTATTAGAGGGTGTAAAAATAGCATCTGAGGCTATTGATAACGGCTCTGCCGAGAAGACGCTCGCGTCATGGGCGAGAGCGAGTAATATCCACACCTTGTCCACTGATGGTGTTTGAAACAAATATACTTTATAAATAAAGCCTTCTTAGTTGTATGGGCTGTTTGTTTGTGGATAGACCATCGGTTAGTCTATAAACTTTTGCCCAAAAGGTGCTTATGTCGGCGTTGCCCGGATGTTAACCTGTCAACTCAGCTGTTGACAGGTGGCAATTGTGTGCGCCGTCTCGCGGGGCGCTTTGGCTGGACGAGCCGCTTTTCGGTGGCCAGGCCATGGTAGACAAAGGTCTGTACACCGCCTGTCCACACTGGTGTTGACAACCTAACCATCTGTTTTGTCCGATAATTGCCCTGTGAGCAGGTCAATATCACGACTAAAAAGTTCGTCTGCCACCATTTTTTGCTCTACTGTTTTTACTGCGTGCATGACAGTTGTGTGGTCTCTTCCACCAAAATAACCACCAATTTCTTCAAGACTAAACCTCGTATATTTTCTTGCGAGCCACATCCCAACTTGCCTTGGGACAGTAATAGACTTGTGCCTTTTTTTAGACAAAAGGTCAGAAAGTTTTGCGTCATAAAACACGGTGACGGAATCAAAAACGTCCTGTATAGAAACGTGCTTGGGTCGATCCCCTAAAAGCTCGTTGCCAATCGCCCCTCTTGCCATTTGTAAATCTATGACCGAATTGTCCAATAGCGAAATGCTTTGAAGTTTAGTAATGGCACCCTCAAGTTGCCTGATGTTTGAGTCAAGTTTTGTGGCAATATACGACGCCACATCGTCTGGAATCTCAATGTGCCGAATAGAGGCCTTCTTTTTTATTATGGCTACACGAGTTTCAAACCCAGGCGACTCAACACATGCAACAAGCCCACAACTAAACCGACTAACAAGCCGCTCTTCTAAAAAGGGTATTTCATTGGGCGCGGCATCAGAGCTGAGCACAACCTGTTTTCCAGACTGAAAAAGTGTGTTGAATGTATGAAAAAACTCTTCTTGAGTTTGGTCTCGCTTAGAAAGGTCATGAATATCGTCTATTACAAGCATATCAAACGACCTAAACCTATTTCTAAACAACGACATCTCCCCAGCCTGTACCGCCTCAAGAAACTGCGTCATAAAACCATTACAAGAAACATAATAAATACGCATAGACTGGTGAATCGACATTGCCGTTTGACAAATTGACTGTAAAAGGTGGGTTTTCCCAAGGCCAACACCCCCATGAATAAACAAGGGGTTGTACGCGCGGCCCGGTTTATTCGAAACAGCCGTCGCGGCGGCGTGCGCTAGCCGGTTGCCGGGCCCAATTACAAAACCATCAAAATTATAATCCGGGCTTATTAACATGTCTTCTTCTATTTCCGAAAACCGTTCTACACCGTCCCCAGAAATAACAGCCGGATCACCAGCGACGGCGCCGCTGTTTTCCCCAACAAAAATAACACTAAGGAGCCTGCCGGTTACCGACTGCGCCGCTTCTGAAAACTGTTGCGTGCAACATTTTTGAAGATATTTAAGTTGAACAGGCTCATCAATCCTCACCCGAACAGAGCCATCAACAATTCCAACAACTCGAATGTCATCAAACCACCGACGACACATTGTTGGGTGGTCGGTTTTAATTCTAGAAAGCAGGTCGAGTTTTAATTGGTTGTTATCCATTATTATCGTGCGGGCGATTATTCAAAAGCAACAACACCCTCGCCCATCTCTTCTAGTTGTTTTTCGTATCTAATTCTATTGGTTCTGTGGTCCATAAGAATGTGGATTCTGTGCAAGTCATCGCAACTAATTCGTTTTTGTATGATGTCTCTTATTTGATCCAGCGTGGTCCGCCTGCTCGTGTGTGTAATAACAACATGTTCGGCCTTCCACACCCGAAGCAACTCAACCAAATCATCTATGTGCAAGTGTTTTCCGACAGAAGCCCGCTTTTTGTGGTCATTTTCAAAAAAAGTACACTCGGTAAGGACAACCGGAGCGTTTGTGAACTCTGGCTCAAACAACTGTCCCCCAACTTCAGTATCACCGGTACACGCCACAAGTGGAATTTTAAGCGTGTGGGTAATTTCTGTGCCATTAATTCTCAACTCCCTAAGCTCGCTTTGGGGAACACCCACAAACCTTTCAAGTAATTTTTTTCTGTGCTCCACCACGGCATACGAAAGGGCCGGAACAGTATGGCTCGCCTCTAGAGCCTTGAGCATAATGTTTGGTTTTATTTGAATTTCACCACCCGGCTTAATGGGAATAATATTGTGCGGGGTGTGTTGTTTTTCTAAATCAACCCACCCGCCCATCATTGCCTGTACATCTCCAGCGATTGCTTCATGACAAACACAGGTCCCCTCCCCCATTTTTTGAAACACTCTTTGACTAAAATAGTACGGAAGACCTGCCACATGGTCCATGTGCCCATGCGTGAGGGCAATGTATGGTGCAGACAAGATAGGCCTTGGACAAAGCCCCACATCAAAAGCAACATCAAGCTCAGGAATATGAACCGCCGTTTGTTCTCCGGCAACACTGATGCCCTGCACTCGGTAGGGCGGCAGATATAAAAATCCAACCTGTCCAGAGCGGGGCGGTCTTCTTGGCAACATAAAAAACTCCAACTATTTTCTGGCGTACAGAAAAACAAAAATATTCCACGGGGGACTCGAACCCACATGACTAAAAACAAACGTCTTTAGCGCCATAAACCATTAAGGCGAACAAGACAGTGCAACGGCACATTAAAGCGTGGCAACATACCAAACAGTGCAGCCCAACAATAATACCAAAAACTAAAAAGGGCGTTTAAGTTGTTCGGCAAGTTTGCAAAGCTGCATCGAAGACTCGCTTGACAGCACCCCTTTTACCCCTAAAACAGCACTGTCAACTAAATTTTCAACCACACCAAAAGCGGCATCAATAGAACCGGTTGATTGTAGAAGATCATGCAACCCTACACGGTCATTGTTGCCCATGGCCGCACGAACGTCTGGTCTTAAAGAAGGGTTTTGGGCAAGCATTATAATTACTGGCAATGTTAACTTCCCCTTTTCCAAATCACGACCGGCTGGCTTCCCAATATCCTTCCGTTTGGCGAGCAGATCAAGCAGGTCGTCTTTTATTTGAAACGCGGTACCAATAGATTTTCCAAAATCTTTTAAGACAGAAACAAAAGAGCCATCGCTACAGCCCAACATCGAACCCATTTCACACGACGCCGCAATTAAAGAAGCGGTTTTATCGTGAATTATCTGAAAATAAGAATCAATATCAAGATCCACATTGTTTCTGTGTGAAAGTTGAACCAACTCTCCAGCACAAAGCGTGTTGGTAACTCCTCCGAGCAAAAGGTTCAAGTCAGGATTTTTAATAGTGGAACAAAGATGAAACGCGCTAGACAACAGATAATCACCAAGCATGACGGCGGCCTCGTTGCCACGAAGACTATTTAACGTTTGGGTTCCCCTTCGAATATCAGCCTCATCCAAAATATCATCATGGACTAAGGTGGCAAGGTGAATAAGCTCGACGACGGCCGCGGCAGTTCGCACAGCCATGGGCGCGGCATCCTCTTTAGAAACCGCCCTCCAAGACAAGAGTAATAAAGAGGGCCGGAGCATTTTCCCTTTATATGCAGCCAATTCACCACAAACAACATTAACCTCCTCGTGTTTGTTTATCAAATGATCTGACATCACCCCCGAGACCGCAGTAAGTTCATTTGATAACCAAGCCCCAAGATCAGTTGTCATGTCCATAAGCGTGTTCATAGGAGCGTATTTATTTTGTTGCGGCTATGTACGCAACCCACCCAGCACACGCCTCGCCCGTTTTGTCTATTTTCCAAACACCGTTTCCGCCACCATCCTCATCTGTGCCCTCCCAATAGACACGAACATCACTAAAACCAGACTCAAGCAACACGTCTTGAATTTCAGGGAGGCTCCAAAGCCGCCACTCGTATGTAAAGGCACGATTGATTTTTGAACCATTCGGGAATTCAAAATGAATGTAATTAATAATATGGCCAGTGATTGGATTTACATAGTGTTGATCCCAAACGTATGTAAAACCATCAAAGTCTCGTTCTTCATCCATCTCTAAAAAAGAATCACTTCCCCCATATGCGTCTAGTAAAAACATTCCACCGCTAAGAAGGTCTTTGTGTACCGTGGAAAAATATTTTTTCAACCGATCCCGCTGTTTAAAACCATAATAACTAAAGTTCATAGCCAAAACGCACTCAACAGGATCTGCGTCAACATGCATAACGTCTTGTTTTACAAGCTTTATTCTCCCAATTTGATCCTGGGTTAACTCTTTGTTAATTTTGTTTTGTGCCCAACAAAGAACCCCTTCATCTAAATCAACACCAAGGACTGTATTCAACTCATCTCGACGGACCCACTCCCTTGCCACCGCCGAGGTACCACAAAAATCCTCGCGAATGGCCGTGGGAACCCTCCCTTTAATTTCCTTCCACGCCTGTAGAATTAAATCAACCTCAGACTCTGGGCACTGCACAGACTGTTCATACAAATCATTAACGTCAGCCGTTTTTGCGGTTATCCAACCGGCTTTTACTGGTCTATTTCCCATACTGTTCCTTCGTAATGGCGGTGGAGTGTAACCACCAACCTAATCTCCCACCACCTGCAAAGTTAATGGATCGCGCAGGGGAAGTTCAGTAATTTCACCACCAACAATGGCTGAAACATCAGCCATTGTTGCGCGCCCATCGGCGTCACCTTTTTTTATTTCACCCCAATTACCAACAATGACGACTGCCATCTTTTTTGGATCAAGGATTCTATTCGCAACATTTTTAATATCTTGTGCCGTAACCGAGGAAATTTTATCACGATATGTTTGCCAAAAAAGAGGGTCTCGGTTGGTCAGCTCATCCCCAACAAAAACCCCAAGCGTTCCAGCCTTTGACTGAAATGAACTCGGAAACGTTTCAATAATGGCACTTTTTGCCCTAGCGAGTTCATCTTCTTCGACAAGCGTCGTTTTAATTTTAGCAATTTCATCAAAAATCAACTTCGCCGCAAGCGCGACGGTGGGGCTTTTTGATTCATAATAAGCACTCCAAACCCCATCGCTCCAGGCACCACTATTGAACCGCGACCCCGCACTGTATGCAAGCCCCTCATCGCTTCGCACCTTTTGGGTAATTCTACTGCTAAAACCACCACCCCCAAGAATATGATTCATAACAGCGCCAGCCTCGCTATCCTTGTCCCCACGCTTAAACGTACGAACCGAAATACGCACTCCGCCCTGTGGGACATCCTGGTCAACATAATATATTCCAGGAACATACTCAGAAATAACTTCTGGTGGATTTGCAGACTCCACCCCAAACTTCCACCCCTCTAGTTTTTTAGATAAAAACGCCAACATTTCATCTCGATCAAAATCTCCGCTTATCGAGATAACTAAGTTAGATGGATTTACTATATTAGCGTGTGACTCCTTCAAATCTTCCACGCCAATAGAATCAATCGAGTCTATCGTGATACTTCTTCCAACATAGGTGTCACCAAACATCTTCGAGCGGTTTTCTCTTGAAAGAACTCCTGACGGAAAGTCGTTTCGTTGCTTCATGGATTCTCTTAATGAGCTTTTTTCAAGATCGACGCGCGACTGTTGAAACCCAGGGCTCTGCAACATCTCTAAAAACAAATCAAAACTTTCTTCGAAGGTAGAAGATAAGCTATTTAGCGTTGCCGTAACGGTGGTTCCGCCCCCACCCACAGACGCACTTGCAGCAAGGAACGCAAACCGCTCATCAACATCTTCTGCGGTCATTGATTTAGTTCCACCATCCCGAACCAAAGAGGCCATCATGGCAGAGAGTCCACTATCAACATCCACATCAAGATATTTTCCCCCACGAAACGTTGCAACAAGATTGATGAGCGGCAACTCTTTGTCTTCTGCTATAAAAACAGGGATCTCACCAAGGATAGACTCCTTGTATTCTTCGGCGATAGGTGGAGAAAAAACATACTCCGGAAATACAAGGTCCTTTGGACTGCTGGGAGTCGCGGTAATACAAGATAGAAATAGGGCTGTAACAAACATGGGGAAACTCGCTTATTAATTAAGGATTTTATTTATTTTCAAGTTCTGCAATGTGAATAGTATATTTTGCAAGAATGTAATCAAGGACAGCGAGCTCATCTCCAACGACCCTCGTTGCGGCCAACTGCAACGCCGCTTCAACTTGCCGTGCCTCCACAAGCCCAACATCCGGTAGGTTTGCAAGAAACTCGGTTGCTTGCGCAAGTTGTTGAGGGGTAAGTTCCAAACGTGTTTTTTTCTCAACAAAATTATCACCACCGCTTGTTTCTTCTTCTTCCACAACACCACTATTGTTTGTTGTTTCTAAAGATGGCTCTACGCTACCATCACTTAATGGCGCCGCATCAATTCTTTCTTGCAATTTTTGTAGTAAATAATCAAAAACCGGCCTAAACTCTGGTGGCACTTGCTGAGACTGTTGCCTCATTTTCTCCGCCGCCCCCACCAACTCGTTTTCTGGAATATTTTTAAGTTCACCAAGTGCCTGTTTAATCATCATTTGTTCTTCGGGACTAAACGCAGAGAGTTCGTCGTCGACGGCAGGCGCGTCTTTGGACCGGTGATACTCAGCCACAGAACTGTTTGTTGTGATTAAATATGTATTTGCCACCCGCATAATATCTTCCGTATTGACAGCAAGAAGATAATCCTTCGATTCGTTGATAGCTTCCCACCCCCCAATCGCCTCGGCGTATCCAAGTTGAATCATGAGATAAAAATTACTTTGAAGTTGTCTGAATTGATCTGCAACAACATTGTTTTTTACCTTTTCAAGTTCATACGAAGAGACAGGTTCAGACTGAAGAAGGGCCACTTGTTCATACCACACATTTTCTAACTCTCTTGGTGCCGCGTCGCCCATTACCGTTGCCTTAAACGAGAGCGCTCCTGCATACTTTTTAGTATCCACTCCAAAACTCGCATCACTGGCAATCTCTTTTCCTTCAACCAGAGCCTTATAAAGCCTTCCTGTTTTTCCGTTTAACACAGAAGACATAATTTCAAGGGCATACGAGTCCCTGTGTTGGAATGGAACCCCATGGTAACGAATCTCTATTTGAGACTGCGCATCAACATCAGCAACCATTCTTTGTGGGGCTCTTTGCATGGGCTCAATTGTCGGAACAGGCGGAGGCTCAACACTGTTTGGCTCAAGGGAGCCAAAATATTCCAATATTAAATATTTTGCAGCCTCAAGATCAAAATCACCCACAACAACACCCACTAAATTTCCTGGCTGATAGTACACGTCAAAGTATCGACGTGCTTCTTCAAGGGTGTAACTATTTAAATCACTCGGCCAACCAATTACTGGCCAAGAATAAGGCGAAGCTTGCCAAAACATAGAGTTGAACTGCTCTTGAAAAACACCGGTTGGCGACGAATCAGTTCGCATGCGCCGTTCTTCATGCACAACATCTCGTTCAGAAAAGAACTCTCTAAACACACTATTTTTGAGCCTGTCGGATTCCATCCAGCACCACAATTCAAACTTGTTTGCCGGAAGTTGGTTGATGTAAAAAGTAACATCTTCGCTTGTGAAGGCATTCATTCCATTGGCACCCTCGCTTTGAAATATGGAAAAGAATTCATCCTTAACAATGACATCGCGGTGTGATTCCATCGCCGATTTCAATTCTTTCCGAAGCGCTGCGAGTTGTGGCGTATCGTTTTTTGCGTCCCAAGGGTCGTCAATTTCCCCCAATGTAAACCGCTTATATTGATCACCCCAAATAATTTCCAACATTTGATTACGCAACACACGCTCTTTGTTTGTAAAAGCCGCATCCTTTATTGCATCAGTTGTTCCAATTGTGTTGGTTCCCTTAAACATAAGGTGTTCAAAAAAGTGGCTCATGCCAGTAATTCCAGGGCGTTCGTTTACCGAACCAACCTTTGCTACCCACCCAACAGCAACGCTGTTTGGCTCTTCTGCTCTTGGGAGCAAAATAAATTTCATTCCATTATTTAAGGTAAACACCTCTGGTTCTACGTCTGCAAAAATAAACGCGGGGCTTATCGCAATTGCAATAAAAGTAATAATAAAAATTCTCATTTCGCCAACTCCATATTGGGTATTGAATCAAACAGACAAAATCGGATGTAACATAAACACCAGCGTGTCTATTTCACCTACAGAACAAGGCAGTGTATACCACAACCCACCAGTTGCGGTGGTGGTCGCAACAGAAGACGTGCATCTTGTACAAGAAGCAGAACAACTCATCAAAAAACTTGGCGACCCGGTCCCCGATCCTGAATACATTATTCATTTTGGACCAAGGGGTGTGGATATTCGAAGCGCCACCACAAAAAACAAAAATGGCCACAGGGTTGATTTTGCAACCATCGACAGAAGAACGGGCGCAGGAAACCTTTCTAGAAAACAAGTGTTTCCAAAGTCAATTGGCGCCCCATCCACAACGGTGATTGACGCAACCGCCGGATTTGGCGAAGACGCAGCGATGTTGGCGCTTATTGGATATACCGTTGTTGCAATTGAAAAGTCGCCAATATTGTCTGTTCTATTGCGAGATGGCCTGCGTAGAGCAAAGCAAAACAAAGAACTCTGGACAGCGCTTGGCGGTCGACTTGTTTTGATAGAAGGAAACTCCTTGGCTTCTCTTCCAACAGTGCCACACGTTGATGTTGTTTATCTTGACCCAATGTTTCCACCAAAAAGAAAAAAAAGCGCACTTCCCCAAGGCAGCATCCAGATACTTCAGTCCATTGTTGGCTACGACCCACCAGATAAAACAAACATACTATTTGAACAAGCGATGCAAACCGCAACAAAAAGGGTGGTTGTAAAAAGACCAAACCACGCACCATTTTTTAGCGACAACCCTGTCGCGGTGCACAAGGGTAAATTAGTTCGATACGAAGTATACAAACCGAACACCTGACGCAAAAACGCCCCAGCAAAAATAACACAAACGATTGATTCCCAGAGAATGGAGCATATCGGGCTCGAACCGATAACCTCTGCCTTGCAAAGGCAGCGCTCTCCCAATTGAGCTAATGCCCCAAGCACCTTCTTGTGTTACAAATGTAACACGGAAAGCTTGGTTCTATATGCAAGATTACCAGTTGGGAGTCTGATGGTGGTAACCAAGTTTTAGAAGCGTCTTATTGTATATCAGGTGTAACGATTGCGGTAGTGGTCGGCAAGACATCAAATTTTTCAATACCCACAACATTCACCCTCCACTCCGGATCCCATTTGTTTTCACCACGAATTCCAACCGTCTGTCCAAGGAGGCCAGATAATTCAAATTCTTTATTTACAGGCAGATACCCAAGGGTTCTGCCTGATTTTTGGTCCAAAATCCGGAACATGAGCGGTCTTATTTTTCCGTCAAACATGTTTGAAAGCGCCAAATTCCCAACAACGGTGTATTCCCCATACATAGACACAATAGATTGGTATTCATCAATATCACCAGCTTGAATAGCCACCTTTTCTTTTAATGAGTTAATTCGTATCCGCTGTTCCTGTAACCGTTCCCACACCCGAAGTTGTTTGATTCGACCACCAACGACCCGCTCAACAACCAGATCACCACCGTCAGCGGAAAGAAGTTCGTTATACAAATCCAAAAGAGGAGATAGTTCCGCCCCCATAATTGGTTCCGCTGTGATGGTATCCCACCGAGCCTCAAGCCCAGCAAGTGTAATTGGCTCAACTGGACCAATGTTGTTTTGCGCAAGCGTGTCACCATTCCCCGAACCGGGGGCCGAACGTTCACCCTCACTAGACATGAGGGAAATTTCAATAAAACGAGACCCATCTTTGTCCCCACCATAATACGCACGAACCTGTGAATCAGTAGCGCGTTGTAGGCTTGAGGCGTTTATCCAAGCACTTCCAGACTCAGGCATTTTTATAGTATGCACAATATATGACTCTCGGTGCAACGCCCCCGGATCCGTTGTTTCAGAAGAAATAATTTCTATTTTTTTTCCTGGCGCAAGCATACATGTTGGCCGCCACGATAAGTACAATTCTTGTGAATCAATGTTGTTTCCCAACACCTCGACGTCAGTTAGAACCTCACCCACGTTTCCGTTGACCGCTACCGTTGTCGTGTTGTCTGCTGGATATTTTATATATCCAACAGCGTCACTAAAAACCCTGCCACTGGTTTCTATTTTTAACCAATCCTGTCTTTTCCCTGTTACTAACACCATGTCGCCGTTTTTTACAACCGCAACAGGGTAATAACTTTCATTTGCCCCGCACCGAGCACTTGCACCCTCAGAGGAGACAACGCCAACCCAAGAATCCTGGTCTGGCTGCGCCTCATCGGCCTTTGCAAGCGTAATCGCAATGGTTGTACATAGGGCTACAGATAAAGAGTTAACAAGAAACGTGTTTTGTTTAATTTTGGGCATTTTCGGCCTCCTCGACTTCCGTGTTTCGTAGGACGTTTACTATTTATGTTGAGCGTATAGGCAAGTGGTGTTTATGGCAACTCTAAGATGATGGTATTCTTACAACATGTTTAAAAAATATACGAAAACAAGCATTTTTGTATTCATTTTTCTATTGCAAGCGTGTGTTTCACCTCTTTCAATACAAAACGAACGAAACACACCTGTTTCCTCCGTTAGCCAAACCGGAATCAACAACCAAGACAGTGGCTACCCCAACCTCAACGAAATGGTCACACTGCCAAACACCGCGGCCACAACGGTTCAAAAATCACTTGCAAAGAGAATGCAAGAACTCGAGGCCCTTTCCCCTTCGCGGGATTCAGACGACTGGGAAATTCCACTCGGCCTAAACCTCCACCACGGCCAGGCGCACTCCGCCAAACTGTCCATGGAGAGCGCAATCATTATTGCAATTGAAAACAACCTTGACATTCAAATCGCTTCCATACAACCACAAATAGCAGCACAATCAACAATCACCGCCGACGCTGCGTTTGACAGCGTTTTTGGCGCCGGTCTTTCAAAGAATAGACAAAGAGTCCCACAACAACAAATAATAAACCAGTTTAAACAACCACTAAGTTCCTCCGAGCGGGCAACAGACATTTTTTCATCTAATGCCTCGATTACCAAAAAACTACATAGCGGTGGCACTTTTTTACTTTCTACTAACATAACAAAGACAGAAAGTGATTCTCAAGAATTTAACTACGAACCAGATCCTGCGTGGCAGACTATTGGCACCATTGAGCTGAACCAACCACTGTTGCGAAACTTTGGGAAAAAAGTGACCCTTTCACAAATACAACTCTCCAAAATAGACCAAGACAAAACGGGCGAAGATTTAAGAAACACACTAAACGAAGTAATCACCAACACCGAACAAAGTTATCTCAACCTTTGTCTACAGTGGAGATTGTTACAAATAAACCATTGGCTCCTTGAGCAAGGCGAGCACGTAGAAAAAACACTAAAACTTAGATTGTCATACGACACAAGTGAAGCAGATTATGCCCAAGCAGTTGCAACGGTTCAACGAAGAAGGGCAGACGTAATCAAACAACAATCAGAAGTGCAAGCCGCTTCCGACACGGTAAAAAAACTAATAAACTCAGAAAAATACAGACTCGATTCAGAGCAGGTTGTTCAGCCAACGGAATCGGTTCAAGCAAACCCAATAACCATTTCTCTTCGGCAAGCCCTTGTGACGGCAATCGAAAACAGACCCGACATCCGCTCTCTGGCACTTGCTATAAGGTCAAGCGAAATTAACATTGGCGTTGCTGAAAACGCGCGCCTTCCACAGTTAGACATGCAGGCCCAAATGTCTCTTTATGGTCTTGGAAACACGGTTGGTGATGGATATAACGAGGTTTTCGACGCCGATTACATGAACTATTTAGCGGGCCTTTCCCTCTCTATTCCAATAGGGAACAGGGCAGCAGACGCAAACGCAAAAATAACAAGACTGCGACAGATGTCAGCAATTGCCTCCTATAAAAAGGGGATTCAACAGGCGACAATAGAAATCAAAAAAGCGCTTCGCGACATAGTGACAAGCGCCGCTCTTATGGATGCAAACAAAGACTACAGAATTGCACAGACAGAAAACCTAAGAGCGTTGTTGGTGGAAGAAGAAACAATGGCGGGGCTCACGCCAACGTTTTTAAATTTGAAACTACAAACCCAGTCAGGCCTTGCGTCGGCGAGAACCGCGGAAATAAGCTCGGTAATCAACTATAACAAAGCAATTGCGGAACTCTACAAGTCCATGGGAACTACCTTATCTAGACACCAAATGTCTATCAAAAACAGCAACGAAACAGAATAATGGGAATAGTTTCCCCTTCACAAGAGTCATATGCACTTGCGGCAAAAAAACTACGCGACGGCGGAATAGTTTGCTTTTCAACAGAAACGGTGTACGGGGTTGGCTGCGACACCTTTAGCGAGCTAGCTATTGCAAAGGTGTACAAATTAAAAAATAGACCAACAAACAACCCAATGATTGCACACATATTGGATGTGTCGTGGACGAACCTGCTTTGTTCTGGGTGGAGTAACAAATGCAGTTTGCTGGCCACACGTTTTTGGCCAGGCCCACTCACCATTGTTCTTCCAAAAAAAGAATCAGTCCCCGAATCAGCGTGTGGGGGATTTGACACCATAGCAATGAGGTGCCCATCTCACCCAGTGGCGCGCGCGTTACTTGCAGAGTTTGACAACCCAATATCAGCACCATCTGCAAATAAATCTGGTCACATTTCCCCAACAACCGCGCGACATGTCGAAGACGAGTTTGGTGACGCCATTACAATTATCGATGGCGGACCTTGTGAAAAAGGAATAGAGTCAACCGTTATATCTATGGTAAACCAACCAACAATAATGCGACTTGGTTCGGTTTCTGTTGAGAAAATAAGAAACACAATTGGTGCAGTTGAAATTAAATCCAGCGTTACCCAACAAAACTCCCCTGGGACCCTAATGAGACACTACGCACCAAACACAAAAACAAATCTCCTCAACAAAGAGGAGATGGATAAGACCAGTGACCCAGACTGTGTTGCGATTGCCATTCAGGGGAATCCAGTTTTGACGAAACGGGTTTTTCAAATGCCAAGCAATGCACAAGAATACGCCAAGGTGTTGTACTCAACGTTGCGAGAGGCGGATAACGCTGGAGTAAGCCGGATTGTTATTGAACGACCGTGCACCGCTCCGGTGTGGCTGGCTGTAATCGACCGCCTTGAGAGGTGTTGTTCGGATTAATCGTTTCTTTTTTCAACAATCATAAGATCACCAATGGTAGGTTCGCCCGCCCAATCTTCATCTGGTATTTCTCGTTGAATTGATACGACCAAGACCCTTGCGCCAGGCATCCTTTTTCGAAGTTCTTGAACAATTCCACCATCATATTCAACATGAAACTGCCCAACCAACAACACCACTTTTTGTTGCATTGATGGGTTTGCATTAATGATTGATTGCGCCATTGTTGCGTCCCACGACTGCATACTTTTAAAAGCTGGAAGCAATGGGTCGTCTGGATCAATGGTTGTTACGTCAATTTCTACTTTCTCTTCCCCGTTTTCGTCGTGTGCAGCAAGTTCCCAAAATCGCTGACGATAACGCCCGGTCGACAACTCTTTTGGGTAATCAATAAAGGCGCGTCGCTCTTTTGGAAGTTCGTTAATCCTTTCATACCCCTCAAGCCTCGCGAGCCGAACGTACCGCCTAGGAGCATTTGCTGCAACAACCCTTCCTCCGCGATCTTTCACCACATCAATAATTGGTTGATACCACGCCGTCCAACCGCCGCGACCACCCCAGTCTTTTGACTGTGTGATTGAGGCAAATGTTTTGGAATCAATAAAGCCCTCCATATAATCATCAACGCGAAACTGTTCATCACGCTCTAACATTTCAAGCGCCAACACACTGCCAGGATATTTGTCCATGACATCTTCAACGATAGCAAGCTGAACAGCGTGCCCAATAGCGTGATCGTGTTGCTCACCAAGCAGGACGACATCTACCACATCAATCCGCGCCATGAAATCAGACCAACTAAGGCACCCACCCGTTGCCGGGTCGAGTATCTCAGTATCTGCTCGGACGTTTATTCCAACATCCGAAACATGAGTAGGCCCATTTGGAACAATGGAACACCCTACGCCAAGAAGAGCAAAAATCATCAAAACCACGATTTTAATCATCTGAGCAGCATCCCATCTTGTTCAATTGTTGTCAATAACCGAATTTACAAGAATCCCCTAGCCATACACACGCGAATAAGCATAATGGAGATCACTATGCTATTTATTCAAACAATTATTGTCACCACCGCCGTTTTTTTAAACCCAAACGTCTACGACGGCATTTCCATCGTGAACGTTCAAATTGAAAACCCCACACAACTACTACTACTTCGAGAAGGCGGAGCGAGATCATTAACGTGTTTTGATCAAGCCGGAGAAACACCCATGCTGCTCGATGAAGCGTCAATCAAACAGATCAAAAAGCTTGGAATCAAATTTAATATTATTGAAACAAACATTGATGAACGAATAAGGCGCTTTGATCAATTGCGAGAAGAAGCAAGAAACAATAGGCTCGGTGGTTGGTATAGCGATTATAAAACATGGGGTGAAGTGAATATAAAACTTCAAGCGCTCGAAGACGGCGCGCCCGACATAGCAACAACATTTATTGTTGGTCAAACACACGAGGGACGAGACATTCACGGTATTCGCATTTCGGCGCCCGGTAACACCGAGGGAAGAAAGCAGGTATTGTTCAATGGTTGCCAGCATGCGCGAGAGTGGGTTGCGGTTATGGTTCCCACTTACGCTGCAGAACACCTTGTAGAGGGTTGGTCAAACGACCCCGAAGTTCAGACATATTTAGAAACAACCGAAGTAATTATTGTTCCAATTGTAAACCCTGACGGATACGAATTTACATACGCACCTGGTGGCGACCGGTACTGGCGAAAAAACAGACGCAACAACAGCGGGTCATGTGAGGGCGTTGACTTAAACAGAAACTGGGATTACGACTGGAACGGCGGCGACAGCAC
This sequence comes from Phycisphaerales bacterium, assembly GCA_014238785.1. Classification (GTDB taxonomy): domain Bacteria; phylum Planctomycetota; class Phycisphaerae; order Phycisphaerales; family SM1A02. The sequence continues at coordinate 17,250 of JABAAL010000036.1, forward strand.
AAGCACAAGCACCTGTAGCGATATTTATGTTGGGCCAAATGTGTTTTCGGAACCCGAAACCCAAGCAATGCGTGATCTAATTAACACGTTGCCAAACTTAGTTTCCCATGTTGATTTTCATAGTTATTCCCAGTTAATTTTGGAACCATGGGCAAGTTCAAACAACCCTCCACCAAGAGTAAATATTGTAAAAGCACTTTCTAGTTCAATGAGCGAAGCAATCGCAGGGGTTCACGGTGAGACGTATGTTGCCGGCACTGGTGGCGACTTGCTTTATTTAGCAGATGGTGTTTTTCCCGACTGGACAACCAACGGTGGCTCGCTTTCCTACACCATAGAATTACGACCAACAGGCTCACCTGGATTTGAGTTGCCACCAGGCGAAATAATTCCAACATGTGAAGAAAGTTATGCTGCGGTTAAGGCGATGTTGCAATTTGTAAACCAACCACTCACTTTTTCGTTTCCCAACGGTGTTCCCCAGTTTGCAGACCAGGGATCCGTAGTTGAATTTCCAATGCACATAGAATCAATATTTGATGAACCGATTGACACAAACACAACAACCCTTCACGTGCGATTTGGAAATAACGGGACGTTTGCAACTCGACACATTTCACAAAACCTCGACGACAGTTTTACGGTTGAGTTACCGACGTCTTTTTGTGACTTAGAAGGAGAATACTGGTTTAGCGTTGCAACGCAAGATGGCCTTACTGTTAGATATCCGGCAGGCGAAGAGGTATTGCGTGTAAGCATTGCAACTACAGCTCGCCAGTGGAACATGGATCAAAACCCAAACTGGACCATGGAAGGGCAGTGGGGTTGGGGGGCGCCAACTGGCGGAGGTGGTTCGTATGGAAATCCAGATCCAACCAGCGGCGCAACGGGAAACAACGTGCTTGGGTATAACCTAAATGGCGATTACCAAAACAATCTTTCAGAAACATATCTCACAACAGAAACAGTAGATCTTTCTGATCGAACGAACACCCAGTTGCAGTTCAAACGATATTTAAACGTCGAGCAACCCGTGTACGACCACGCTTCGGTAAGTGTTCGCGCCGGCAACGGCTCTTGGTCAACTGTTTGGTCAAATCAATCCACAATCGAGGACGACCAATGGCAAACGGTTGCGTATGACATTTCTTCCGTGGCAGATGCTCAGCCTGAGGTGCAAATTCGGTGGACAATGGGAACAACAGATAGCGCCTGGACATATTCTGGGTGGAACATTGATGATATAGAAATCCTGTCTTCGGGAGGCGCTGGTGTTGTTGGCGACATTAATTGTGATGGGGTTATTAACGTGACGGACATCTTATTAGTTGTAGGCGGCTGGGGACCATGTAACAATCATTGTGCCCAGGACGTTATCCCAGACGGAACAATTAATGTTTTAGACCTTTTGCATGTAATAGGAAACTGGTAACCTGCCTTTTTACTCAAACGGAGAGGCACCATGCTTTTTATTACAACAGTTACATTATTTACCTGTACGCTCATACAACAAACGCCCAAAGAGTGGCACGACAAAACATTACAAAAAGTTGACCGTGAGGCAATGACAGAACTATGTTCTTTCACACCAGAACCGCTTCCAAAAAATGCGCAATGGATACTCCACGGTGAGACATCGATCCCAAACTGGGAAAATTATATTGGTAAGGTTGTTGTTGTTCAGTCTTGGTCAAGTGCGAGCGGGAATGGACGCCTTGCAATTAAAACGGCCGCAAAAGCCGTGTCTGAATCAACAGACCCAGAAGACGTGGTATTGTTAACTATTCATATTCCACGCGGCAGCGACTTGGCAAAAAAATACATTGACAAAAAAAAGATTACACAACCGGTCTTAATAGATTCAACGGGCGTTGTTTGCAACGCGCTGGGTTTTTATAAACACGCCTCAAACATTGTTATTGATAAAAGCGGCGCTGTACAACACGTTGGCCTTGGTGCAAAGGGCTTGATTAGTGCGATTGATGACCTTCTTGCAAAGCCACATGACCCAAGCGTTACAGTAGAAACATTTACACCACCAAAGAGCGAAACGGCGAAAGCAGCGAAACATCCTGTACACAGTAAAAACGTTGGTAAATCAAAAAATGTTCAGGGAAAAAGAGCACCAAAATTCCACGTAGGTGAGTGGGTTGCAAACGAAACAGATGTTTCAGGAAAGGTTTGCGTTGTAGAGTTTTGGGCTACTTGGTGTCCGCCTTGTCGAAAAAACATACCCCATCTCAACGAGTTATCAAAACATTTTGGCGATAACGTAGCCTTTGTTGGTGTGACCGCTGAAAATAAAACTGTGGTCGAAGCGTTTATGAAAAAAACACCGATGGAGTACGGGGTGGCAGTGGACCCAAGGAAAAAAATGCAAACAGAGGTTAAGTGCAAAGCAATTCCACTTGCACTTGTAATAAGCTCCGACAAGGTTGTTCGGTGGCAAGGTAATCCTTCGTATTTGACCAAAGAAATTATTCAACAGGTGCTTAGTGCAGACCGCGGCGAGACCGAGACAGTGCAAATTAAGCGCGGGCGCTGGGACACTTCAGCGAACCATGGCTGATCCCATAAAATCTTTAGATACCAATCCAGGCACCGCCTCCATACGCTTTGCGGTACTCGAGGTGTGGACACTTGCGTGGCCAACAATTCTAACAATGACAAGTTTCACTGTGATGCAATTTACCGATCGCTTAATGGTTGGGCAAATTGGTAAGGTTGAAATTGCAGCGCAAGGAAACGCTGGAACATGGGCGTTTGCGGCAATTGCAACAGTGATGGGGATTGTCACAGTTGTTAACACATTTGTGAGCCAACACCTTGGAGCTGAAGAACCACAAAAAGGATCCAAATACCCATGGAACGCTGGTTGGATGGCCCTTGTGTGTTGGATAACAATAATTGTTCCGTGTATTTTTATTGTCCCGTATATTTTTCAACTCATTAATCCAGAAATTGCGGACGAAAAACTTGTTTCGCTGGAATCAATGTACGCAATATATATGCTGGTGGGCAGTCTTTTTTTATTAGTTGGCCGTGGGTTTACACAATATTTCTTAGGCATGCACATGCCAAAGGTAATAACCGTTTCGACAATTATTGCAAACGTTGTAAACGTTGTTGCGAATTACATTTTAATTTTTGGCGAGGATGGTGTTGATGGGTTGATTCCTGGAATACCCGGAACACCAGCCTTAGGGTTAAAAGGTGCAGCGATTGCGACAGTGATTGGAATGTTTATGGAAACAATTATTCCATTCGCTATTTTTGTTGGACCAAAGTTTAATACAAAATATGCAACTAGAGCTGGTTGGAAGCCGTGTTTTAAAACCATAAAATCAATATTTAAAATTGGCTGGCCCGGTTCAGTGCAATGGGGAAATGAAATTGTATGTTGGGCTTTGTTTATGACGGTGTTTGTTGGGCATTATGGAACCAACGACATGGCGGCGGGGTGGATTGCGTTGGCATTTTTACAACTCAGCTTTATGCCAGCGGTGGGAATAAATGTCGCAATAAATTCTATTGTTGGAAAATATATTGGCGCAAAAAAACCAGACGTAGCCGTTGCAAGAGCAAGAATTGGAGTTGCAATTGCAACGGTCTATATGACAACGTGCGCTGTAATATTTGTGTTGTTTAGGCATGAGTTTATGGAAATGTTTGTTAACAGCGATCAATATACACCAGAGGACAGGGCGGAAATTATTCACCTTGGGGCAAACATGCTCATTATTATTGCTATTTTTCAAACCGTTGACGCGCTGGGAATTGTATATACCGGCGCACTGAGAGGTGCTGGTGACACTGTTTTTCCTGGCATTGCAACCGCAATTTACAGTTGGGTGTTTATTGTTGGTGGAGGGTGGATTGCCGTTGAATTTTTCCCGCAACTTGGGTCAATAGGACCATGGATTGCCGCATCTATCTACATAATATTGATAGGAATAACAATGGCGGTGCGCTTTGAACGTGGTGGGTGGCGGTCAATTGACCTTTTGGGTCGAGGAATCAAAGAAGAAGCGGGTCGTGCGGCACCATTAACAATTGGCCCACCCTCCCTAGAGGCAGACTCAGCCATTGGCGACCTCATTGACCCACCAGAGCAAAATTGAAGTATGTTTTGCAATTTAGTGAAAGGTTTAGTACAATTTCCAATCACGAAAAAGTTAACCGAGACGGAGTAGAACAAAGTGGAACAACATAGCGGATTAGAAACAGTAATAGGTGGCGGAAACCCAGAGCAAGCAGATGTGCATTTTAATGCATCTATTGAGTTTGAAAAAAACGGTAGACGATACGAAGCGGTCGAAGAACTTCGGCAAGCAGCGTCGTGCGGCTCAAACCCAGAACACATGTTTCGACTCGCGTACTTGTTAGATCTTGTTGGTGAAGAACAAGAAGCAATTAACATTTATGAAGAACTAACAACCAGGGGCCAGCCTCACATTAACGCATTGTTAAACCTGTCTGTGATTTACGAGGACAGGGGAAACCTAAATGCAGCAGAAAAATGCCTTCGACAAATTCTAGACACCGACCCAACCCATAAACGGGCGCGCCTTTACATTGTTGACGTTCGTTCATCAACAGACATGTATTACGACGAAGAAATTGCTCGCGATGCGGCCAAAACCGCCGCGATGATGAACACGCCAGTTACAGATTTTGAGTTATCGGTTCGTGCAAGAAACTGTCTCAAGAAAATGGAAATTCGTACACTCGGTGATTTGTTAAAAGTTTCAGAAAATGAGCTTTTAAGTTACAAAAACTTTGGTGAAACCTCACTTGTAGAAATCAAACATATGCTAACAGCGCGCGGACTGCGCCTTGGGCAGGCTGCTGAAAACTCACAAGTTAGCCGAGTTCACCAAGATCGCTACGATGAACTATTAAACCACGCACCAGAACAAGTGTTAAAGCAACCAGTTTCTTCGCTTAACCTTTCTGTTCGAGCACGAAAAGCGTTACAGATGCTAAACATTCAAACCCTTGGCGATCTTGCTATTCGCACAGAGGCTGAAATGATGGGTATTAAGAACTTTGGCTCAACAAGCCTTGTTGAAATCAACGAAGGTCTTCAGGCGTTTGGTTTAGAGCTTCGAAATCTTGATGATTAATACATCGGAATAGGGCAATCAAGCAAATCTCCAATGGCGCGGATAGTTTCCGCTTCATTGGTTGTTATGTTTCCATCGTGCGTGACACAAGTTACGCAAGCCTTGAGTAATCTTTCTTTTTCTGTAAACCTTAAAAGAGATAGTTCTTGAATAGCTCTTTCTATTGAACCAACGGAACAGTGTGTTTTAATAGGCATCTCAATCTGTGCAAACCCAAGTTCAGACACCGATGTATTAAACGCTTGTAACGCCTCGTCCTGTGAGTTTGCACCGCAATGCGCAAGCCCACCTACGACAACACACACGCTTGGCAACATGGTGCGTAACACACCATTTTGTTTATGTCTTTTGACACCAAAGAGATGACTTTGGAGCACAGCCACAAATACCCACTCAAACATATCCACAACCCCGTCGCTTTTTACAAGCACAAACACAATGTCTGCAAAAGCTTGTTTTTGTGAATCACTTAATTGCCTTAGTGCGGGCGCAGCAAGGTCAATCAAGGGCAGGCGAACTCGCCCGTTTGATTTAGAAATAAGGGGTGTTGTTTTTTTAAGTTCAGCGAGCTCCTCAATAGAAAGGTTTTGCGCAAGAATCTTTTGTTGGTCTTCGTCGTTTGCATCAATTAGAAGTGAGTACATCACAAGCCGAGACGACCAGGGGTCGCGTATAGAAGACAAAACCGTTGGATGAATTCCATCAATCGCAGATCTCGCTTTGACTTGATAATTTTCCTGAACCGCACCCGCGGCATCGATGGAGTCTATTACGGTTGACGAAGAAAAACTAGAGATCAAACCCACGCTTGCTTCTGTCGCATCGGTTTGTGGAAGCGAAGAAACATCTATACCCTCAATTCTTGCTATTCGCTGCGCGACTGGCGGGTGACTTGCAAACATAGCCTTCATTGCTTGTGAAAAAAACATGTGGTTACACTGGCTTGCGTCTGATGGTGTTTTTGAGATTGGTGTAATGCCACCAATTTTACGAAGCGCACCGCCGATCCCCGATGGATTTCTTGTGTATTGCACCGCAGAGGCGTCCGCCAAAAACTCACGTTGCCTTGAAACCCCAGCCTGTATCAACCGACCAAAAAAAGTGCCGACGCATCCACAGAGCGATAAAAAAAGTCCAAGCACAATAATTGCCAAGCCAACTCCGGCTCCACCGGCGCCTTCCTTCGACCGCGAACGAGAGGATGAGTGCAACACCATTGGTCCTATGTACCGAACCATTACCCAACCGGTGACTCCCAGTACCATGATTCCGAAAATAACACCGATAAGACGAATGTTCATACGCATGTCGCCATGTGATATATGACTATATTCATGTGCGATGACGCCCTGAAGTTCGTCTCGGCTTAATTTTTCAATACAACCACGGGTAACACCTATAACAGCGTTACCCGGCGTCCACCCAGCGGCGAACGCGTTTATGGAATCATCTTCCATAATATAAACAGGCGGCACAGGCATTCCGCTTGCGATTGCCATTTCTTCAACAATATTTTGTACGCGCCGTTCAGATTTCGACAGTCCACCTTGTTGCAACTGTGTGCCACCCATCATCTCCGCAACCACTTGTCCGCCCCCACGAAGTTGTCTAAGTTTTACAATTGTTGCAATACCAACGATAAGCAAACACACAACGACGGTTACGATGATTGGCTCGGGTTTCCACTCCGTTGCGAAACCAACAGGAACCGCAACGATAGAAACAATACATAACACAGCAAGCACAAACAAAAACACAATAAGTTTTGTGCGCCGCTCGGCACGGTCTTGATGTTCGTAAAAATTCATTCAGTGGGCTATACTAAAAATTTACTTTTGGGACGTCTCTTGCAGCCTCATCATCAAGTTCCCAACTTTGAGCAAACTTAAATCCAAACACGCCAGCAACAATATTCGAAGGAAACATCTCCCGTTTGTTGTTGTATCCAAGAACAGAATCATTGTAAGCCTGCCTTGAAAAGGCAACCCGATTTTCAGTCGATGTTAATTCTTCTTGAACCTGTAACATATTTGTGTTTGCTTTTAAGTCTGGGTACTGCTCCACAACGACCATTAGTTTTCCAAGCGCACCAGTAAGAGCGCCGTCAGCACCAGCAAGGTTTTGAATCGCGCCAGGCGCAGTTGGGTCTTTTGAGGCAGCAGAGGCCGCAGAAGCCGCTTGGTTTCTTGCGTTAATTACCGCTTCAAGGGTTTCTTTCTCATGCTTCATGTACCCCTTGGCGGTTTCAACAAGGTTTGGGATAAGGTCGTATCGCCTTTTTAACTGCACATCGATTTGCGCATAAGCGTTTTTAACACGATTTCTAAGACCGACAAGACCGTTAAATATGCCAATTACAAAAACCGCAAGAATTAATACAACCCCAACAACAATAGCGACCACAGTTCCACCAAGCAAAAGCATTTGGTATTTCATAAAGAAATCTCCTTTTACGCAATGTACCACCGATACACTATAAGTATTGATGGAAAACACAAAAATTCACCCCAATTCATGCACCCGCCGCAACTTTGTTGTGGCCTCGGGACTTCTTGTAGTTGGTAGCGTTGTTGGGTGTGAAAAACAAACAGCCCTTACAAAAATTAGCAAGAGTAGACCACCAGAGATCATTCGTGTTCGCATAGCTAAAAAGGTTACAAGGGTCACTATTGGGGGTTTTGATTTTGTAGGTAAAAACAATGGTGACACACCAACAACGATTGAGATCAAACCAAAAACAACCGTAATTGTTAACGGCAAGTCAAAAATAATAACGGGAAGAATTGTGTTGCACCCAATCCCTAAAGATGCAGACGATTCATTTGATGTAATTGCGCATGTTCCGATTGAACAATATTTACCAGGAGTAGTTGCGGGCGAACTTTTTGCGCACTGGCACTTTGATACGTTTGCAGCGCAGGCAGTTGCCGCAAGAAGTTACGCCATTGCACAGCAAATTGCTCGTAAAGAGAGGTCACATTTTGATGTGACCGACGGGCCTTCTTCACAAATGTTTTTAGGTGATGTTACGCTTGACGTTGCACACAGGGCTGTGCAAGAAACAAATGGAACAGTTCTTCAATGGAACAACGAAATTATTCCCGCGTATTACAGCGCCTGTTGTGGTGGACTTGCCGCGAGCGCTACTGACGCAATAAGTGGTGCCAAACAACACGAAATCCCACCGTTGTGTGGTCACAGCGGAAAAGACTTTTGTACAAATGTTGACACACATGCGTGGACAGCTAATCGCTCTGCAAGAGTTTTGCGGAAAAGACTGAACGCCTGTGCTAAAACATTAAACCTCCCCGAACTTGCGAACATCCGTTCAATTCGATCTATTGAGCCCGTTTCCACGAATATACACGGCAGACCAACAGAACTTGCTATTTATGGCCGCGGTTCCGAATCTTGTGTCGTGCGTACAAAAGATTTTATTCGTGCGGTAAACGCACCAGTCAAGCACTTGCCACTCATTTCCGAACGTGCTCGGTCTTCGTTCCTTATTGGCCAGAAGCACGGTTCCACTCTTCAAATAGACGGGCATGGCATGGGGCACGGTGTGGGGCTTTGTCAATATGGCGCACAGGCACTTGCCGGCAAGGGAGAATCTTGGCAAAATATTATCTCTTGGTATTATCCACAAGTAACAATTTGCACGTAAAAAAATAATATACCGGGGCGTTCATTGGAGACGACGAATGATTTTAGGACAGTCCAAAAAAAGGCGGCGACCAACATGGTCACCGCCTGTGCTGAACGCCCCGTCATAGTTGGGGTTTTTTGTGTTTACGTCAATTTAATCAACGGTTTCAAGCAAGGCGTATGGACCAACTGTTTCATCTTTGGAATTTTCCACAGTTTGCGTGAATGGGTTTTCGTACAAAGCGTCCGAAGCATCAAAACGAGCACGTGTCTCATAATCAGACCCAGTTCCAACGTCTGTTAACGCAAGGATAGTACTTTCTTGCACCGTTCGAATTTCAGCAAGTCGCGCACGAACCTGATCAAGGTTTCCTGCAGACCCAAAACGGTCAAACCCAGACAACGTTTCTTGTTGTTGCTCGACCATTGCAATGATGCTATCGTTTCGTTCGATTGCATCTATTTCTCGGTCAAGTTGCCACAACTGTGCACGGTACGTTTCGTGTTCATGTTCAATTTTTTCAAGAATTGAAACAAGACGACTTTTCTGCTCACCCATAAGTTCGATTTGACGACGATCGGACGCAAGCCTATCCTCGTAATTAGCCTTTACCGTTCGAATTCGCCTACCCTCGGTGTACGCACCATCAAGATTGTACCGAACGCCTTCAAAACGAATTGATGGCGTACTACGAACACCGGTGGTTGCTTGAGCATCTTCTACAAGATCATGAAGCACCTCTAAATCAACGGTTGTTAATTCAATCACCCGAATTGCTATTCTCTCATCACGATCAAACTGTTCTAGTTGCTGGTCAAGACGAGCAATTTCACCGCGGACCTCTGCAATCCTTTTTGGATACTGGCTTGCTAAATCATCAAGTTGTCTACGAAGTGCAACAGGGTCGTCTACTAACTGTTCAACAACACTATTTGCCTCTTCTCTAAGTTGATCAATACAGGCCATGACTCGTTGTGGACCCACAAGAAGCGTGATTCCACCAACAGCAAGACCCCCAATAATTCCCCAACGAACAATAAAACGTGATGTGGCGCCCATGGCAACCTCCTTTTTACGATATTTCGCACAGAAACACTCTGCGTCTTATCGTTATTGGGTAGTTTGGTGTTGGCCTTTCATATTCACCCTAAAATCTACAAATGTTTTTCCCCAATAAGGAAATGTGCCAATGAATGCCCTTACAACAAGGTTTGTGCGCCGACTTCGCGCCAGAGATGAATCGGCGTGGTTTGAGCTATGGCAAGATTTTGGCCCAGCAATTCGATTTCAACTTCACAAATGGGGACGCGGTCGCGTTGGTTTTGAAACTGTGCAAGACCTAACCCAAGACACACTCGCCGAACTATCAAAATGTATCGATAGATACGACCCAGACCGTGGCGCTCGGTTTAGCACATGGCTTCTCTCCATTGCAAAACACACCCTTGGCGATGAGATGGATCGCCGCAATGCAAAAAAACGCGGGAGTGGCATAAAACCCCTTTTGCTCGATGAACGTATTGATTCTAAAAGCGCAGCGCTTCAAGTGGACGAAATCTTTGAACAGAGAATGTTTGGTGCAAAAGTTTGCGCAGCAATCCGAAGAACAGAAACAGAAGTAGATTTTCTTCATTTCCAAGTCTGGCGCATGCGAGTGCTTGACAACAAAGTTGGAAAAGAAATTTCAACCCAACTTGGAATTAGTGAACCAACAGTAAGCAGACACGTGGCAAAAATAAGAAAACATCTTAAGCAGACAATTATGCAAGTTGTCATTCAATACAGTTTTACTTCAGAAGAAGAGGGAGAGCCCCTAACAGCAGGCATGGGCGGCAGCGATTCTGATTTCGATGCCGCGGTGTGCGAAGCATATCACCAACACCAACTCTTCCTTGAAAAAGAAAGTGCAGGGTTATAATCATGGGAACCGCACTGTTAACATGTTTTGGCACAGTAGTTGGACTTGTTGGATCAATTATAGTATTGGTGTATGTCGTCATTCCGGTGGTTGGACACGTGTTCACTTTTGTTGGAAGGTTATTTCGATTTGGATTTTATGAATTACGGGATTTGTTGTTAATACCAATAGCCCTGTTTGTGGGCGCGGTCAAATTGTTAAGAGCAACGCTTTGTGTAATTCTTGCTCGGTGGGATTTAGTTCACAAAGAAATGGCAGCAGCAAAGCGTCGTTTTATAGAGGCATACGACCGAACTGTTGCCGTTTTGATAGTTAACCCGCTTCGTGTTTTTGCAATTGATACAACAAAACAAACCCCCACGTATCGGCCAGCAACAACAAACACAACCAACGCAAAATTTGAAGGGTATACCATTGTTGGAACGCTTCCCTCTGGCGGGAGTGGTGCAAAACTCTACATCGCTACTCCAGCAAACAACACATCATCCGTCGTTATTAAAAGTTTTGAGATAGCCACAGGTTCGCAGTTACCACAAATCGTCCGAGAGTCCCGCGCAATGGAATCGGCAAAAAAACTTGGGCTTGTGCTCGAGCACCACCTCGATAATGAGCGGTTTTGGTACGCGATGCCGTACCACGCAGGAGACCACCTTGGTGTTGTAACAAACAACCTGCACGGTAATTCAAACCGCCTGTCTAATTCCCAATTGCAAGCCATACTCTCGTACCAACAATCACTCCTTCAAACCCTACGCGAATATCACACGGCAGGGTTTTGGCACAAAGATGTAAAACCAGACAACATAATTATTCACGACGGAGCCGCCCATCTTGTTGATTTTGGTCTTGTAACGCCTCTTGCCTCTGCGATGACACTTACAACACACGGAACAGAATATTTTCGAGATCCAGAACTTGTTCGCCAATCAATGCGTGGTGTAAAAGTGCACCAGGTAGACGGATCAAAGTTTGATGTGTTTGGTGCTGGTGCGGTGTTGTACTTTATGCTTGAAAATACATTTCCAGCACACGGCGTACTGAGCGATTTTAGTAAGGAAAGTCCAGAGTCTATCCGCTGGATAGTCCGCAGAGCAATGGCAGATTACGACAAGCGCTACGCCTCTGTTGAGGAAATGCTGCTTGATATTGATACTCTTTTACGCGCAAAAAACATCGCGGGTGTTCGACCCGCCGATCTACCATCGATGGGCGTCGAGTCTCTATCCCCAAAGAAAGAATCCGTGCGCCGGCTGCCCGCTAAATCAACACCATCAACTGGCGGTGGACCCTTCCCCACAAAAGTCTACAGGTACAGAACAAAACCGCTTGGTTTCGTTGCAATACTTGTCGCCGTTGCAGTAGGCGTTATGGTTGTTCCATCAACAATAACATCAACAACCACACCTGAATACATACTTCCAGAAAGTGTCCCAGAGGGCAGAGTGCTCGTGTTAAACGAACTCTCCACTACACTTAGCGACAGCACGCGAAAAGCAGCATCAAATAAAATGGTAGAACTCGGCGTTGCGGGATGGGAACTGTTTGTCGATGCGGAAAAAGAAGCGTTGGTGCGGACCTGGTTGCCGGCAGACCCAACTATTTCACTAGTTCCAGCAGGCAAGTTTACGCACGAAAACATATCTGGCATCCTGCTCGTCCAAGAGGGTAAAGATTATGCACCGATGTTTTATTTTATTGATGAAAACGGTGCACTCTTATTCCAATAAAATAAAAGTGTGGAACTAGAGTCACTTCTCCTTATAGCACTCGGGGCTTTTGCAATGGCGACGATGTATTCGACCGTGGGGCACGGCGGAGGTTCTGGGTATCTCGCCATTCTTGCAATAGCAGCAGTTGCACCAGAACAAATGAGACCAACGGCGCTACTCTTAAACGTAGTTGTTGCGAGTATTGCAACGTGGAAATTCGCAGGGCAAGGAAAGTTTCGCAAAGATATATTTTTTCCACTCGTCTGTGCGAGTATACCCGCAGCGTTTATAGGTGGCGCTTTTACATTACCGCCCCAACTCTACAAACCAATTGTTGGAATAATATTGTTGTTCGCAGCGGTTCGATTATGTACACCAATAAAGGGAACCGAGAAAACAAAAACAACTTCAATCTTTGCAATTGCAGTTGCGGGGATATGCATTGGTTTTGTAAGCGGCGCAATTGGCATTGGCGGCGGTATATTTTTAAGTCCTCTTGTGTTGTTGCTGGGCTGGACGACTGCAAAACAGACCGCAACAATAAGTGCACCCTTTATTCTTCTAAATTCTTTGGCTGGACTTGGCGGTATTACGCTAGAACTCGGTGGCTTGCCAACAAACGCATCGCTTGTTGCCCCGCTTATCGTTGCAGTTGTTATTGGCGGATATATTGGGGCAACTTTTGGCAGCAAAAAACTCGGGCACAGGGGTCTCCGAACCGCCCTTGGTATCGTCTTGCTACTTGCAGCGGCGAAGATGTTAGTTACAAGCACAAGCACAGAAAGCCAAGAATCGTTGAATGAGATAAAATACAGACAATGAATTCGCAAGCAGCAAAACTACGCACCTCCATGGATCAAGGCATCGTCATGTGCCCCGGCGCATGGAACGGATTGGTCGGAGCAGCTATTGCGAAGGCTGGCTTTACGTCGTGTTATATAAGCGGCGGGGCAACCGCAAATGCCGCGGGTTATCCAGATGTTGGCCTCATTACACTTACAGAAATGTGTCGCACCATCAAAGAGGTTTCAAATGCATGTAAACTTCCGGTAATTGTTGACGCAGACACTGGCTACGGTGAAATAGAATGCCTCGCAAGAACAGTTGTGGAATACGATCGTAATGGCGCAGCGGGGATGCACATCGAAGACCAGGAGTTTCCAAAAAGGTGTGGCCATCTTGATGGCAAGACATTGATTTCAACATCCGCCATGTCGCAAAAAATTTCAACAGCATCTGAAAACCGACTGAATGAAGAATTCATTCTTATTGCAAGAACAGACGCTCGAGGCGTGGACGGAATGGATGCAGCAATTGATCGTGGTAATGCATATAGAGATGCAGGCGCCGACATGATTTTTCCAGAGGGCTTGCGAAGCGAAGAAGAGTTTGCAGAGTTTGCAATCAAATGCCCCGGACTGCTTCTTGCGAACATGACAGAGTTTGGGAAAACGCCACACTTTACCGCCGATCAGTTTTATTCCTTCGGGTACAACCTTGTTATTTACCCAGTAACGTTTCAGCGCGTTGCAATGGGAGCGATTACTCGTTGTTTAGAACAACTACGCAAAGAGGGTACTGCCGAAGGCTTTGAAGGCCAAATGCAAACAAGACAAGAGTTATATGATTTGCTCGGCTACGTTCCGGGTGAAGCGTGGTCGTTTTAACCACACGCGTACTTACTGTTTAGATTCTGATAGAATGGGGCGTTCAACGAATGTTGATTTTTACGCACTTACATTAGAAAGAAACCATGTCACAAACAGAAGAAAAAGCACCAAAACAAGCAGATGAGCGAGGATTAGCGGGCCAAGTCATTGGTGATACGGCGGTCTGCGCAGTAAACCAAACACAGCTTATGTATCGCGGATATGAGATTGCAGACCTAGCTGCGAATGCAACATTTGAAGAAGTGGCGTACCTGCTTTTGGTTGGAAATAAACCAACAAGCGATGAGTTGGCGTCATTCAAGTCTGAGCTTGCTTCTATGCGCGCAATTCCAAACAGCGTCAAAGATGCAATAATTCATATTGCAAAAAATACTCCAGAGGCACACCCGATGGCTGTGTTGCGAACATCGGTTTCATTGTTGTCACACCTTTGCCCTGTTTGCGAAGATAACGATGCCGAGTCTGATTTGCGAAAATCAATGTATCTTCTAGCCCAGATACCAACGTGTATTGGCGTTCACCAAATGGCACTTGATGGGAAGACCCCTGTAGAACCAGATCCAAATCTTGACCACGCTGCGAACCTGTTGTGGTGCATGAGCGGCGAAGTACCGCACGAATCGGCTGCAAAAGTGGTGGATGTATCGCTCGTTCTTTATGCCGAACACGACTACAACGCATCGACATTTACGTGCCGCGTTATCGCTTCCACGAACGGAGACCTTCACTCAAGCGTTTGTGGTGGTATCGGCGCTCTTAAAGGGAATTTACATGGCGGCGCAAACGAAGCCGCAATGAAAATGCTGAAAGAGATTATGGAGTCGGTTGAGGGTGGTTCAACTGCGGACGACTTTATGCAACACGCCTTTGAGACAAAGAAAAAACTCATGGGATTCGGTCACCGTGTGTACAAAAATGGTGACCACCGCGCAGGCATACTTCGAGACTGGGGACTTAAATATGTTAACGAGGCAAATCCAGATGCCATGAAGTGGTTTAACCTTGGGGATGAAGTACAAGCAATCATGCTCCGCGACAAGAATATCTTTCCAAATGTCGACTTTCCTTGCGGCATGACCTATTTTTCATTGGGAATTCCTGTGCCACAATACACGCCAATTTTTGTTGCATCAAGAATTACGGGTTGGTGTGCACACATAATGGAGCAGCATCAAAACAACCGACTTATTAGACCCCTAGCAAGATACACCGGCGAAAAACTACGAAGTTGGAACGGGTAACATGGTTGTTAAGAAGGTAGCGGTAATTGGCGGTGGAACCATGGGCAGCGGCATTGCACTTACTGCCGCAACACACGGCATTCATGCCGTAATAGTTGATATAAACGAAGATCAACTTGCAAGAGCAACGGATTACCACACAAAACAGTTAGCGCGCAGTGTTTCAAAAGAAAGAATCACGCAAGAAGAAGCCAGTGTCGCAACGGCGCACCTTTCATATGTCAGCGCAATGGCCGATGCATCGGACGCAGATTGGGCTGTGGAAGCCGCAACCGAAAACATAGACATAAAAAAATCCATCTTTGCACAGATGTCCGAAACATTTAACAAGGATGTTGTGCTTGCTACAAACACCTCCTCCATTTCGATAACTGACCTTGCGTCTATTATCCCAGATGCTGCGGACAGAGTTATTGGGATGCACTTTTTTAATCCCGTGCCAGTGATGAAACTCGTAGAGGTTATCAAGGGCAAAGAAACAAGCAGCAAAACGACAGCGTCAACCTTGGAACTAGCAGAGCAAATGGGAAAAATCCCCGTTCCTGCAAACGACAGGGCGGGCTTTGTTTCAAATCGCGTCCTTATGCCTATGATCAACGAAGCATTCCATGCGTGGGCAGATGGCGTTGCTGAACCAGAAGACATAGATTCAATCATGAAACTTGGCTGCGCCTTTCCAATGGGTCCGCTTCGCCTTGCCGACTACATAGGCCTTGATGTTTGTAAAGACATCATGATGGTGATGTACAACGGGCTCGAGGAGAATCCAAAATATTTACCGAGTGCAAAACTCATTGAACTGGTCGACCAAGGATATTTTGGAGACAAATCTGGTCGTGGCGTTTATAAGTACGACAAAGGATAACTGATGAAGAAGCGACCACATCCGCTTTTTAAGTACCCCGGAAGTTTTGTTTGGCTATTGCCACTAGCGGTCGCAATCTTTTTGTTTTTTCGTTCAGGCGAAGTGGACACCCTGCGGTGGTATCTCATTGTTTCACCCCTTGTCGCGCTCACACTCATTAACCTTTTCTCAACTGTTTGGTTTGGCATCACAACATTAACATTATTGTTTTTGTATTCTTCGATTGGTTCGTCGGGTGCACCAATTAGTTTTGCAATTTGGGAGCCCACTGCATGGGTAAACATTCGTGAAATGCGTGGGCTAGAAATGACGGAGTTCGAGTGGTTTCACTGGTGGCCATTTAAGTGGCTTATCTCAATTCTCTGTTTAAACATGGCTATCGTTACGATTCGTAAAATCAAATTTACGATGTTGACCGTTGGCGTTTGGTCCATTCACACGGGCGTTATAGTTACGGTGCTTGGTTGCCTTGTCTATTTTTCACAAAAAACAGAGGGCGACGTACTTGTTTCTCGACGAGTTGTTGAGATACAGGCGCAGGGAGAAGAACCCGTTTCGATGGTTGTTACGCCATCAAACTCCGTCACCTCTGGGGATACTACATACTCGATTTCGAGTATTAATCCATCATGGGAATTAATGTCGGGTGATGATTCTGGAACAATTGCGTACGCGGTAACTATATCTGTGCAGGGTCCAGAAAAATCTTTCATGCGACAACTGATTGCGGACTATCCTCAATACACGGAAGATATTGTGCAGAGCAATGACCCCAAACAGCCCATGGCAAGAGCAAAAAAAGTGCTCGGGCGGGCATTAGTTGATGAGTCGTTGAAAATGTCTTTGCAATACGACGAACAAAATATATTTTACGTAACACAAAGCGGTGCAATGTACTTGCGGGAATTAGCAGAGGACGGAACACCGATAACGCCTTGGATTGAACGACCAATTAAAAACTTACCGCGTTATAACGATTACATTTCAACACACGATGACGTGTGGGAAACGAAGGGATATCCATACGCAACCCCATTAGACCCACTTGCAATTGCCGTTTCTCCGACGAACCAAAACGATCCAATTGACGACGACATTATTGTCAGCGGCTATCTTCGATACGCATACATGGATCAAAAAATGAAGGGCGGGGGTGATGCACTCTTTCCTGTTGCTTGGGTTACGTTACGTAAAGGCGATGAAGCGCAACAGGCCGCAGAATTGTTCGCTTTTGATCCAGCCTCCAGTACAGCCGACACATCATTGATGGCATTTCGGTGGGTTTCTAACGACGCTGCACTTGAAGAACTTGAAAATGGGATTATGCCATCGCTCGAAGCAGAAATCGACGGCACTTCTTACCAATTGCAAATAGTCCCAGGCGAAGAATTTGTGAAAATCGGTGATACGGAATATGAATACAAAATCAATTCCGTTCAAAACAACCTGAAGATTGCCGGAAGAGTAGTATCGCTTGCCATTATTGTTTTGCAACGGGGCGAACAAACATGGGAACGCTGGGTATTTGATAACCCAGCCATGACAAGGGACGTTGTTGAGGATGCTCAACACACCGAAACAACTGTGCAACTGCTCGACGAGAACATTACAACGGTGTACCGCTCTGGAGATGTACCAATCACAATTGTCGGCGGTCTCGAAGACGGCTCCTATCGCCTGCTGACCTCAATTCGTGGCGACAAATCAACAAATGACCCCCTTGTTTTTGGTGTGTCAGTGCCATTGACCGGTGGTATTACGCTTACACTTGACCGGGTTGAACCAAATGCGTTTACAGAGACAAGGCCAATAGTTGTCCCCAAAATACAACAAGATCCAAGCATGAGCAATATGTATTCGATGGTGCGAGTGACTGTGCCAACCAAAGAAGGCGGAATTTCAACGTGGCTTCCGTATCACCACTACGCCTTTGAATCTACAAAGGAAGCGGCAAGGCGATTTAGACACAACCCCACAACACTGCAATTGCCAAACAATAAAACAATAGAAATTATGTTCTCGCGAGAACGAGCAGCGTTACCTAGGTCCGTTATTCTTGAACGGTTTGAAGTGGACTCGCACCTTGGTGGATTTACGGGTAGCTCTTCTAGTATTTTAAACTGGAGAAGTATTATTCGGTTTTTAGATGGAAGCGACACCCCGATAGCAGTGAGTGTGAATGACCCACAATCGTACGGAGAATATTGGTTCTTCCAATCGCAGTGGGACCCGCCCGATGGCGCGTCGCAGGGTCTGAACTACACAGTGCTTGGTGTTGGAAATAGGCACGGAGTATTACAAATGCTTCTGGGCTGCTGTTTGACAGTTTCTGGGATGATTTGGGCCTTCTACGTGAAGCCGATGATTAAACGTAAACGTCAACAAGCGGTGTATGCAGGAGTGTCAACATGAAATATATGTTCTCGATTCTAGTACTTGTATTTACTTGTGGTGCGTTTGCTCAGGATGCAACCACATTCGAATCTCAAGTAAACATGAAACCTTGGAGCGATAGTGTTGCTGTTTTTACAAATGGCCGCGTTAAATCATTTGAGACATTCGCACGATCGTTTATGCCCTATATCGTCGGTCCCCGAAAACTTGAATCGCAAGACTCAACGTTTACATATTTTGATTTGCTCATTCGGCCAGAACGATATGTTGGCGAACCAATAATTTTTGTGAAGCACAAGGCGCTGCGCGCTGCAATTATTAAAGAACTACACCCGCAAGACTTGGCAGCAACAGAACGTGCAGAGTCCTTTATGAATACGGGCCTCATTTCTCGCGAGGAACTCCTTTTACCCAAGGTTCGCGCACTTCTTAACAATCTACGCCAGGACGTCCGTCGCTTTGCAACCCCAGTAGAAACTATAGATAATGCAATAGCGGCGAGTGACCCGCAAAACCTCTGGCGCGTTCTTCGTGTTATTCCACCCGAAAGTGGCTCATTCAACGAGGAGTGGACGACGATTGATACCCAGAATGATTCAAAGATAATTGATTCGTGGGGCGCAATGGCAGATGCCTGGAAAAAGGGTGACGCAAATGTGGTGAATGAACAATTGCTTCTCTTAGCAAAACTCCTCCCAGCTCTTGGCAAGGGCGGAGATATATATCCTAAATCGAGCAAGTTAAAGCTAGAAAGTTTTTACTTCCGCATGGGTAACTTTACAAGCATTTGGATTTTATACCTCATGAGCACCGTATTGCTTTTGATGGCGTTCGTGTACAGGTTTAGTCGTATTGGAAAACTTGGCCTTGCTATTTTCATGCTCGCGGTTTTGCTCAACACAGTCGCCGTTTTTTGGCGATGGTATGTTTCTGGAAGATACCCCAACACAAACATGTTTGAAGCCGTAACAACCGCTTCGTGGATGGGCGCACTTTTTGCACTGCTTATGGAATACTTCTTTCGAAAGTCTGCGACTAAATATATATTTGCGATAGGCGCTTCGATTGCTGCGATGGTTGCACTTTTAGCAGTGCGCCTTTACCCCCTTGAACTTAACCCGCACATATCAAACAAAATGCCCGTCCTTCACGACGTTTGGCTTTATATTCATGTGAACTTTGTTATTTTCTCGTATTGCTTAATTTTTGTTGCAGCAGTCTCTGCGGCGTTGTATTTAATCAGGCGCATGTTGCAAAAATTCAAGGGGCAAGACGGTAAAGGCGACTACGCGCGCGCCGGCGGAATTGCTTCTGTGATGGAGGTGCAACCAGCACACAAAAAGAATGCCACGAATTTTGGATCTGTATTAGATGGCGCT
This sequence comes from Phycisphaerales bacterium, assembly GCA_014238785.1. Classification (GTDB taxonomy): domain Bacteria; phylum Planctomycetota; class Phycisphaerae; order Phycisphaerales; family SM1A02. Next base: position 37,198 of record JABAAL010000036.1, read on the forward strand.
ACGATGATTCTTGTTGAACTGTCCTTTATTATTTTGTGGACGGGAATTGTTATGGGCGCTATTTGGGCGGATCATTCATGGGGCAGGCCCTGGGGATGGGATCCAAAAGAAGTCTTTGCGCTTAATACTTTCTTAATTTTTGTTGTATTGATACACACGAGAATGAAGGTAAAGGACAAGGGATTTTGGACTGCATGGCTTGCACTGATTGGGTGCGCCGTGATGCTCTTTAACTGGATTATTATTAACTTTACCATTTCTGGATTGCACTCTTACGCCTAAAAACTATCTCGTTGGTCGTTTCCAACTTAAGCGAAGAATCCAAAACGATTACCATACCAAGATGCAGCCAATCGTTATACAAACCGAGAACTTGCCACAAGTTTGTAGTGACTGGCTAGCAGAGCGGTGCGACCTACACATTTGTCCCGTCGGCTCGTTGCGGTTCAAAGAACTTTTACCACAAGCGCAAGGCCTTGTAATCCGCACCTATACAAACGTTGATAGAGAAATGCTCAGCAACGCCCCAAACATACGTGTTGTGGGAAGGGCAGGTGCTGGAGTAGATAACATTGATCTTCAGGCATGCAAAGAGCGGGGTATTACTGTCGTGCACACACCAGAAGCAAATAGCGAATCGGTGGTTGGGTTTGTTTTGACAACAATGCTTTCTGGTTTGCGCAACCTACACAAAGTAACCGGTCCACTCTCCCAAGACAAATGGGATGCTCTTCGAGATGCGTCGTTAACAACCAAGGAGTTCACCGAGACCACACTTGGCATCATTGGCTTTGGAAGGATAGGAAGTAGGCTTGGAAAGATGGCAAAATCGATGGGGTTTAGTGTGTTGTTTAACGATGTAGTAACAATCCAAGAAACGCACGGCTGTACATCGGTACCAATAGAACAATTGCTTTTTGAGAGCGATGTAATTTCAATACACATAGATGGACGAGAAGAAAACAAACAATTCTGTGACGCGAATATGTTTCGACAAATGAAACCAGACACGATGTTTATCAACGCATCGCGTGGATTCATTGTCGACGCACTTGCGCTTACGGAATATTTAAAAAATAATCAATCGGCCAAGGCGATTCTTGATGTGCACGATCCAGAACCAATTTCAAGCGAGTACCCACTACTCCATGTCGATAACGCGACGCTCTTTCCACACATTGCAAGTAAAACAAAATCCGCTTCGGTAAACATGGGTTGGGTTGTTAAAGATATTGTTTCCGTGCTTTCTGGCGAGAGCCCACAATATGAAGTTACAGCGTAAAAATAAACAACCAAAACAATACGTTAAACCAAATGATTGGCATGAGTACCCCAATAAGACCAATTACTCGCCTCCAAACAACTCCACGACTTTGTGACCAGTGCCGCAGTTTCCACCAAAAAAACAACCCAACAAAGAGAACAAAAATAAATATAAGTTCCGGCAAGACCCATTTCCAAACAAGGGGCGAGCCTTGGTATAGTTTTGCCGCAAAAAACAGTCCCGCCTGATCAATGCAAACGCCAAGGGACGCAATCAGACCAAAAGCGAACAAGAGCCAAGACGTACACCGAAACGGTTTTTCTAACGATAATACTAGTCCACCCCCACACTCCGAACAATAAATGGATTGAGGTTTTTTTAGATGGAATGCGCAGTGTGGGCAGGGACCATCATATTGTCCAAGAAATACAAGTGTGGTTACTTCAAGTTCCGTTTGTTTCATGCTGGCTATTGTATGATTCCTACATGGAAACAACAATTTCAAAGATACACGCAAGGCAAATACTTGACTCAAGAGGCAACCCAACCCTTGAGTGCGATGTTTGCCTTGAAAACGGCGCTTTTGGAAGGGCAGCAGTTCCAAGTGGTGCCAGTACTGGCGAACACGAGGCGGTTGAACTCAGAGACGGCGGGAACTTGTGGGGTGGCAAGGGTGTGAGCACTGCTGTGAACAATATTAATGGCGCTCTTGCGTCGGCTGTGGTTGGCATGGACGCGCAAGACCAAGAGCGTGTAGACAATACAATGATTGCCCTAGATGGCACCGAAAATAAGGGAAACCTTGGTGCAAATGCACTTCTTGGTGTTTCAATGGCGACAGCCCATGCGGCAGCAAATGCTGCCGGACTGCCACTTTATAGTTATCTCAACCCCACAGCAAACGTTCTTCCAGTTCCAATGTTTAATATTCTCAACGGTGGAAAACACGCAGACAATACGGTAGATTTTCAGGAGTTCATGATTCAGCCATGTGGGTTTGATACGTTTAGTGAGGGACTTCGCGCTTCGGTTGAAATATATCACACGCTAAAAGGAGTGTTGCACGATCGAAATATGTCTACGGCCGTTGGTGACGAGGGTGGTTTTGCGCCCAACCTATCGGACAACGAGGACGCGCTTCGTCTCATCGAAGAGGCGGTAGGCAAGGCGGGGTACTCTTGGGGAGAGCAAATATTCGTTGCCCTTGATCCCGCAACAAGTGAACTAGTTTCTGAAGCAAGAAAACTTGGAAAAGAAGGCTATTGCTTCTTTAGCAGTGAACCAGAAAAGGTCATTTCATCTGACGAACTCATAGACCTCTGGGCTGACTGGTGCGACCGATACCCGATTCGCTCGATTGAGGACGGCCTTGGTGAAGAGGATTGGGAAGGGTGGAAAAAACTTACACAGCGCTTGGGAAACAAGATTCAACTTGTTGGAGATGATTTATTTGTAACGAATCCAAAATTTCTTACGCGCGGGATACAAGACGATTGTGCTAATTCAATTTTAGTGAAGGTAAATCAAATTGGAACACTTACCGAAACTTTTGCAGCGGTGAGAATGGCACAAGAAAACAAGTATTCTGCTGTGTTAAGTCACAGAAGCGGTGAAACCGAGGACACTACAATCGCAGACATCTCTGTTGCAACAAATTGTGGGCAAATTAAAACCGGCGCCCCTTGCCGAAGTGATCGCACCGCAAAATATAATCAACTCATTCGCATTGCCGAACAACTCGGTGATACAGCGCGTTATGGTTTGTAAATGAAGCAATCGTTATCTAAAATGATTGGGTGGCGTCTTGTGCAACTCCCGTTTATTTTGTTTGCGGTGTACACCATTACATTTCTTTTGGCGTGGCAAATTCCAGGGAACCCACTGGAAAAAGATGGTCGCCGTCCCCCACAAGAGGTGATGGAGCAAATGCAGGCGCAATATAATTTAGATGATCCTGTCGCTTTTTATGGCGATTATATTTGGAAGGCGTCTGGTCTTGCGTGGGTTTCAGGCGATCGTTCTGGGCCCGTGTTTAACCTCGGACCAAGTTTGCGACACGAAAACTGGACGGTAAACGATATATTAATTTCTCAGTTACCGGTTTCAATGACCATCGGATTATGTGCAATTTTACTCGCGCTTTTTATTGGATTAACCGCTGGCGTACTCAGCGCCATACGACCACGATCATGGATTGACGGCGCTTCGTTTTTAATTGCAATTGTTGGGATAAGTCTACCGTCGTTTGTTATTGGGGTGGTATTATTAATTGTGTTTGCCGTCTGGTTGCGGTGGTTTCCAATTAGCGGTTGGGGTACTTGGAGCCACTTGGTGTTGCCATCGGTTGCACTTAGTTTACCGTTTGCAGCGTATATTGCACAACTAACTAAAACGGGCATGATTGAACAACTTAGAAGCGACCACATTCGAACCGCAAGGGCAAAGGGTGTTTCTGAGGCGGCGGTTGTTTTAAAACATGCGATGAAAAATGCACTTCTTCCAGTTGTGAGTTATCTTGGTCCAGCAACAGCGGCGGCGATGACCGGTTCGTTTGTCATTGAAAAAGTGTTCGCAATTCCAGGAATAGGAACCCACTTTGTTGATGCCGTCCTTGGCAAAGACATCACCGTGTTAATGGGAATTGTATTGGTGTACTCCGCGCTCCTCGTGCTTTTTAATCTTGCAGTTGACGTGATGTACCGCTTCCTCGATCCAAGGCCAACATAACTCCCCAAAAACAAAATAGCGCTGGGCATTATTCTGTGATAGAAACCCGCCAGAGGTGTTGCACGAGACGAGGGTGGGAGGTTAAGCCGGAGACGCGGTCTGGGTCATACATATACAACTGCAATAGTTGGCAAATCACCAACATGGGAACCTCCTCTGTAAACAGTTTTTCTTCAATATCTCGAAGCATTGCCATCCTTTTCTCTGGATTTAACTCGGATTTAGCGGCGTCAAGTGCGGCGTCAATTTCTAGGTTTACATACCCACGATCATTATTTCCATTGTTAGATCGAAACACATCAAGAAATGTGGTGGGGTCTCCATAGTCTCCATACCACCGTCCACGTGCAACCATAAAGTTTCCCGAATGTAGGTCCGCACTAAAGAATTTATTGTCGGTTCCGCGTAACTGGACGGTCACGCCAAGGTGTTTTTTCCACTGGTCTCGTAGTTCAAGAGAAATCCATTTATATCTTGGTGTGTTTGTTGTATACAACAGGTCAATTGCAGGGAATGGGTTTCCGTCAATATCCTCCACTTGACCATCTCCGTCCCGGTCTTCCCAGCCCGCCAACGTAAGCTCAACTCTTGCTTTTTCTAAATCAAACCCAAGGCCACCAACGCTCCCATAACCAACAATTGAATGAGGTGGAACAAAACTGTTTACAGTCGGTTCGTGTAATCGCGTGGCGTGTTCTACGATTGTCTTTCGATTTGTACCCAAAACAAATGCTCGTCGAACTTGTGAATTTGAAAATGGATTACGATCACCATTGGACAACGTTGGTCGACAGTTAAAGGAAAAAAAATCAGTTCCAAAGGCGGGAAACGAGTGGATGTTTGTCCGGGTGCCCTCAGTTTTCTGTTTGAGCATGTCTGATTGATATTCTACATTCACCCCGTTTAACCAATCAATCTGCCCGACCTCAAAAGCGAGCACCGCGGTGTTTGCATCAGAAATAGTAAATCCCTGCATTGAATCAATGGATGTTATTTCAGGGGAGTGGTAAAAAGGATTACGAACGAGCCACATGTCACGCTTATATCTCCAGTCTTCTAACATAAAAGGCCCGTTGCTCACAAGAGAGTCTGGTCTCGCCCAATAATACTGTTGTTTAATTCTTCCGGAGTTTTCATCAACAGAAATCCACGTGCGGTTTGACATGGCCGGCGGCTCTACAGAGAACCACCCCTGATCAACAAGAGACAGTTGCTCTTCTTCACGAAGCACCCATCCTTCGACGGCAGGTTTATACACGGGGCTACAGACAGCAAGTGCGAGTTGGTCTAAAAAATAAGGGACGGGCTTTACCAGTTCAATTCGAATTGTTTTGTCGTCGAACACACTGACGCCAACCCGCTTGTTAAACATGGATGAAACATCCTCAAGGGAGAGAACAGTTTCATTTTTTAATTGCTCCGTTCGCAGATCCCAAAACTCTTTTGCGCCACGAATAGAGTAAAAGAAGCTTGAGTAATCGGACGCAGTGTCTGGAGTCAACAGTCGCATCCACGCGTAACGAAAGTCGTGCGCCGTAACCTCAGCGCCGTTGCTCCACCTTGCGTCGTCGCGAATATGAAACGTGTATACAAGCCCATCACTTGATACCTCAAGGCTATCTGCGGCGGCAAGTTCTATTGAAAAATCTTTTGTGTTCCACCGAACAAGACCTTCATACAAACAATATGCAATTTGCATATCGTGTAACCAACTCATCCTTTGGGGATCGAGCGTAAACACATCTCCACGATTTGCAAAAACAAAATCTGCGCGTGGCTTTGTTGTATCTAAACCAATGACACACACAACAATCACAACTACGAAAGCGATTGGAATGAATAGCCGGTACACGAGGGTTTATTTCTTAATGGTGCTTTTCCACTGCGTGACCCTGTCAAGAATTGCTGGAGTGTTGTTGTCTTTCCAAAGATCCATTAAAGAAGATCTCGCGTCGTCATCCAACCCAAAGTATCGGTCAAGAATTAATCCCGCAGATTCTATGGCTTGACCATACGCATTGAACAAGGTCTCGTTGTCTTTAGCTCCCTCAGCCACCTCAACAGAAATGGTAACAAACTTACACAACGGTTCAACTAATTCTTTTTGAGCGGCGTTACGCTCATTTGAATCTAGTAGCGGGCTACTTAATTGCATTCTCAATGAAGGAAGAACCATACTCATTGCGGTGAATTTTTCATCAATAAACGGAGAGTTTCTCAGTGAGTCGACAAAAGAGTTAATAGCCTTTGTCTGGAGTTTTAATGAGGTCTCTTCGTGTTTTCTTTTTTCGGTTGAATCAAGGTTCATTGTATCTTGAAGAGCAGCAAGAGCGGAAAACTGCTCAACAATAACAAACCACTTTGGTTCTTTTGAGATATGCCCTTGAAGGCGCGTTGCATTGATAATAAGTTTTCGTGAAGGAATCGCCCCAACCATAAACGATTTTCCAAGTCCAATGGATGCCCACAGCCGTGCAGAATCTCTTTTTTCCTCACTGACATCAACCATATTTAAAAGTTTTCGAGAGGCCTGATCGCTACCAATTACTGACAGTACTTGCAAGGCATTTACAAGACCCATTTCATTTGTATTGCTTGGATCCAGAAGTGGTGAGACTCCAGTGATGACACCCTTGCTATATACAGACCGTACGTACGGCGACATATCGGCATCCTGTGAAAGAGGACCAATCAACCGGCGCCTTGCCGAAAACAACTCAGTTGTGTCGATTGTGTCGAGTGCCTCCGCCCAGCCAATTGCGTACTGGGTAACCAACCGGTTTTCCTCGCTGGTTAATGAGTTTTTGTTCACAATGTTGACAATTCGGTGTCGCGGTGGCGCCATCGCAACGAAACAGAAGGAGAACGAAAGGCAAAGTAGTAAAATTCGTATATTTGACATGTAAAAATACCCTTAAGTAGTGCCCTAGGATAACGTAACTTTTCCAACTTAGTGTGGGGTGATGATTTGAAGTGCATATTTTTTAGACACCCTAAAAACTTCTAAACCACATCTGTGTGCCAATTGGAATATCATGATTGTATATGCGACTTCTAACAGCTTTTTTCGTTGTTTTAACACCCGTTATGACACAAAATATTTATGGTGCCCAAGGGGCGGACGAAAGCCTTGAATCTCAATCATCTATTCGATTGGCAGATGAATTCATAAGGATTGCCCGAAGAGCAACAATGACAGAGCCGCTGGATACCCTTTCAATCATGGCCGCAGTCGAACTTGTGAAAGAGGCTTCAAAACTCAACCCAAAAAACCAAAGTATTTTACGGTCAATGGCAGAGGTGGCCAAGATAGCAGACCTACCAGATCTCAATAAAACAGCAACCAAAGAGTTACTCTTACTTGCTCCGAGTGAAACACCATTGCAACTCGCGCGGCTTCGCGATGCAATCGAAATGACAAACACGGCGGACCAAAGAATGGCCGTCTATGAACAACTACTCAGTGACGGTAACATGGCGAAACTTGATGTGAAAATTGCTTCTCGATTAGCTCTTGATGCTGCCCACTTGCAAAGGCAACTTGGAAATATGGATCAGTTTGCGCGTTGGCTTGCAGAGTCGGTTGCGCTTGACCCAACAAATACAGACGCGATGGTTCTTGCTGCAGGTTTTTTTGGCGATGAAACAGCAGACATTTATAGCAGAGCAGAATTGTTGGCCGCGGCGATGTTATCTAATATAAGCGACATCACTCTCCAGGTTTCCTTAGCGGAATTTTTGATGGCGTGCGGAGATTATGAAGATGCAAACGCCCTCTACCAAATTATTTTGGGAGATCGCGCCGGCGATGCTGAAACACTTAGTGATGGGCTACTTGCCGATATCGCTTTGTGTCAGTGGGCCGTTGGTGATTCCGTTGGCGCGCTTGACACAATAATTGAACGTCAAATTTCTGTTGATAAACAATACAGGGTGCAAACCCGTGCAAGGGAGCGACGACTTACTCCCCTTGAACTTGCAAGAATACATGCACCACTTATTCCAAAGTTATCAGTTGTTCGAGCGGTAATTTACAACGACGCAGAGGACACATCACTTTCCGACTCTTCACTGGAATCTGCTCTTGGATCACTTACAACTGTTGCTGGTCTCTATGCAACCAGAGGTGAAGAGTCGATGGACAACGTTGCAGAACTATATCTACAGGCCGCATGGGTATCAATCTGGTTTAGCGACGACGTTGATACAGCACAGCTGTTTATTGATTCAGTAGAGCAGGGATCGGATATAACCCAACCAGAAAAAAACCGCCTTGCGGGTTGGATTGCTCTAAAAAAAGGCGAGACAGAAAACGCAATCGAAATTTTATCATTGTTCCCTGACGACGCTCCTTCACAGGCGGGGATTGGGCTGGCGTTATTAGAGAAAGGTAATGCCCGTGAAGCCGCAAAATATTTTTTGAATATTGCTAAGAATCAAGCAGAAACAATACTTGGGGTTTGGTCAAGAAAGCAGCTACAGAATATCGTTGGAACTGATTTTGACATCAGTCCCGATGTGAATAAACTAAGACAACTCATGGTCGGTGTGTTGCAAACGATGCACGATTATGTTTTTGACCCAAGACCAGTTGTTGGAATTACAGTCAAGGCCACTAAAAAAACGTTTGGCCCATACGAACCAGTTAACGTCGAAATTCAAATAACAAACAATACCACGCTGCCCCTGTCGATAGCAAAAAAAGGACCCATCCAACCCGTTGTAATGCTCGAAGCAGAAATCCAAATGCCGAACTTACCAAACCCGGTACTAAAACCAATCATTATTCCCATCACACGGCAGATTTTAATTTCCCCAAAAAGAACATTGACCGTGCGCGTTAACTTGCGTGAATATTGGCCAGGTGAAATTTTGAACAGGTTCCCGACGACGGGTGCGTCGCTTAAATTAAGAGCAACAATTAATTTTAAAGCGCGTAAGACAATGAATATGTCCAGAGAATCAGTCGTCGTGTATGAACCAGATATGCTTGGAGCAACAAGTACAGAAGATGGGCTTAGGGTTGATGGCATACGGTTGACTGACGTCTGGTTAAAAGACGCTATCGCCAAAGCGGGCAAGTGTAAAACAATGGTCGACCTTACTTCCTTGGTACTTCTCACGTGGGTAGCAGGCGACGATATTAAATTTTCTGTTGAGGAGCCGCTTATAACCCCGCCACCAGGGGAAGAGAAAATTACAGAAAGAAACGGGGATCGACTAGCGCTGCAAGATGACGCCATAGCAACCGTGTTAACAGTATTTCCTCGCCTTGACCCTGTTTCTCAATCTTGGGTTGTTGTAACAATGTCAAACGATCCTTCTGTTGAGGCGGTTGCAGGAATGTTTAAAAATCCACAAAGCACAATTTCTCAACTCGCATGGATGATTCGTTTTGTTCAACCCGACGTGCCAGATGAAGCGCTTGATGACCAGCGCCTGTTATCTTCGATGTCGTCGAACAACCGAACCGTCAAGACGGTTGCCAACTGGGTGTATTCAGAAATTGAACGCGTGTCAAAGCGACAAGAAGCCATGCAACTTGGTGAAAGTTCCGCGCGCTGAAGAGGATAAGGCGAATAAAACCCCGCGCTGTTATCATAGTCATCCGATGGATAAAAAAGAATTAGCGATAAGAATTGCAAACACCGCCATATTGCACGGTGATTTTACGCTTCGCAGCGGAAGAAAATCTACTTGGTACATTGACAAGTATTTATTTACAACGAAGCCAGATATTCTTCGGGAACTTGGCACACTGTTTGCAACAAAAATACCAAAAACAACGACCTTACTCGCCGGAGCAGAATTGGGCGGTATACCTCTAGTTACAACAGCAGCAATGGCATCAAACTTGCCCTGTATTTTTATTCGTAACCAGAAGAAAGAGTATGGAACAGCGCAACAACTTGAAGGCGTATTGCAGCCAGAGGACAAAGTTGTCATCGTTGAAGACATCGCAACAACAGGCGGGCAAGTGCTCGAAGCTGCAGAGACCATTCAGTCCAAAGGGGCGACCATTGTGAGCATACTTGCAGTCATCGACCGTTGCGAAGGGGCGAGAGAGAACGTCGAATCTGCAGGATTTGTCTTTGATTCCTTGTTCACAACGGCAGACCTTGGCATTACTGAGGGTGCGAAATAATGACTACACAAACAGTTGTTTCAACACAACTTCTCGTTGGGATGGAGATTCATGTTGAACTTGCAACAGAAAGCAAGATGTTTACATCTGCGCCCAACGGTGCGGTTACAAGCCGATACAACGAAGAACCAAACACATTGGTGAATCCACTTGTGATGGCGCTGCCGGGCTCACTTCCCGTAGTGAATAAGCGAGCCGTAGCGATGTCAATGCGAGTAGGCCTTGCCCTTAATTGCACGATTTCAAACTTTACAAAGTGGGATCGAAAAAATTATTACTATCCCGACTTACCAAAGGGGTACCAGATTAGTCAATTTGACAAGCCACTTTGTATTGGTGGTGTTATTGAAATAGAGGTTGATGGTAGTAAAAAACCAGTACGAATCACAAGGGCGCACCTTGAAGAGGACACTGGAAAACTAGGACATGAACTTCCAGGTGGCGGTCATTACGACGGCTCCCTTGTTGACTTAAATCGTGCAGGAACACCGCTCCTTGAAATAGTTTCAGAACCCGATATGACATCTGCGGACGAAGCTGTTGCGTATGGAAAGGAAATCCGTTCAATTTGCCGATTTTTAGCTGTGACCGAGGGAATTATGCAGCGCGGACACATGCGTTTTGAACCAAACATAAACGTCGTCATCACCACCGACGATGGGGTTGAACACGCTACGCCGATCGTAGAGGTAAAAAACTTAAATTCTTTCAAGGCACTCCACGGAGCAATTGAGCACGAAGCGATTCGCCAAGTTGAAGCGTGGAAGGAAGACGGTAAGGAGATGGGGCCAAACGCAAAATCTACGCGCGGTTGGGATGACCAAAACGCGGTGACTCTCATGCAACGCGAAAAAGAAGATGCACACGACTATCGTTTTTTCCCAGATCCAGATCTTGTTCCGCTGACAATTTCGCAAGCGTGGATTGATGAAGTCAACGAATCTATTCCAGAATTACCCGCAGCAAAACGTGATCGGTATATTTCAGAGTATAAACTTTCAAACAAAGACGCTGCTGCTATTATTTCAGAACCATCGCTTTGTAGTTTTTTTGAATCTTGCGTGATCGAATCAAACAATGGCTGCGAAAGTGCAAAGTGGATATTAAATGCTGGTGCAAAACTGGCAAACGAACAAGGGTGCGATGTTGACGAATTGGGAATTACTGCTGAGCAGCTTGCAGGAATTATTGTCCTTCGCGAAAACAACTCGATTGGTTCGTCGGCCGCTACTACTCTGTTTGAATTACTGTGTGGCTCCGACCAAACCGCAGAAGCCCTTGCAGAGTCAGAGGGTTTACTACAAGTGAACGACGAAAACGCGCTGTCTGCATGGGTACAAGAAGCAATCGAAGCGCAACCACAAGCAGCGCAGGATGTTCGCGAGGGAAAAGACGCTGCAATTGGAAGGCTCATTGGCGAGGTAATGAAGCGAAGCGGAGGATCCGCTGACGCTGGATCCGTACGAACACAGTTGCTTGCAATTCTTCGTTCCTAACTTGAAGGACACACGATGTTTTCAACCATTTTAATTTCACTTTCATTTGTCTTGCAACAAGTAACGCCAGTGCACACATACAACGGTTTACACAACGGTGTTGTTGTTGAAGTAGATTTGCCAGAGAGGGCAGATGTGGGAAAACTTGTTTTAGTTGATTTTAAACAACAGCAAGTGTCACCACCCGTTTCGATTAAAGCGGGAACCTACGATCTCACAAAAAGGGTTCCTGAAATAAATCAGTTAACGTCCGCCGTGCTGCTGCAACTATTTGTACAAGGCAAACAAGTGGGAGCGCCGCTTGTTATCCAACCGATGCTTTCAAGAGAAGTGCCTGTCGTCGAAGAGGCGGCAAGACCAGACGGTAAATCAACGTACACCAAAATTACAGGTTGGCAAAATGAAGCGGAGGAAGATGGTGTCGACGGTGCGTTTCTAAGTGGGTGGCGGGTGTATGAAAATAAAGACGCGGTTATCGAAACGAGTTTGGGTATTATTCGAATTTCACTACGTCCCGACATTGCCCCAAACACGGTGTGGAACTTTAGAGAACTTGCACGAGGTGACTTTTACGACAAGACCACTTTCCACAGAATAGTCCCACTTTCTAGCAAGGGTCATCCGTTTGTTATTCAGGGTGGCGACCCTACGGGTACTGGGATGGGTGGTCCGGGCTTCTGGCTTCCCATTGAGCGCAGTACGTTACCACATGACTTTGGTGTGATTTCGATGGCACGGGCTGGCGATCCAGACTCGGCTGGCTGTCAGTTTTTTCTTTGTCTCTCTAGGGCCGGTACTGCGCGCCTTGATAATCAATATTGTGCATTTGGTGAAACTATCGAAGGGTCAGAAGTTATCCGAGCTATTGCAGCTCTTCCCTTGAGCGACCCCGCTTCTGGAAAACCTTCAGTGCCCCCAACTATCACTACCATCAAGTTAATGGACCCCAGGGTTAATTAATTAGGGGAGATGATCCGTTTTGTGGGTGGGGCGCCAGCTATGGAGCGAGAGAAAGGCGTGCCCGTGGTATCGCAACAACTCACCAGTAAGGAGGACGGGAGTGGAGGGATTTTGTTTGCTAAACCATAGCGTGAGTGAATTAAACGCCATGTTTGGCAAAATGGTACATGGCGGGTCGCTTAGTCCAGTAGAGTCACTTACAAAAACTGCAATCCATGCGCCCGATTCATTTCGAACTAGGTGGCACCGACGAGAGGTAATGCGTGCACCCTCAACAAACTGTTCGTCACTTTTAACAGGATTTTCAGCAGCGTTCCGAATACTGCTCACAAGAGACCCCATTGCATTTTCAAGTTCTTGGAAGATCTCGTGAACCGAGTCATCAAAATCATCTTTGGTGATTTCTAGCAAATTTGGATCTGTTGGGATGACCGAGGGGTGGTTTCGATTTGCGTGGTCGCCGAGCGAAACGACGCTTCGCACTAAGAGAAAGTTTTTTGAGCCATACATAAATACTTCTCCAGAAAAGCGAAACTGGCTATTCTCTTTTTTTAGAGTAACTGCTTCCATTTCAGCGAGCCGTTCGTTTGGAAGCACGATGAATGTGGTTGAAATGCCACCCGATTCTTGCTCAATGGTGATGGAGAGTGGGCTGTTGACATCTTCTCGTGAAAGTGTGCCGGTCGCCTCTTTGATTTTTGTTCCCTCTCGAAAAAGCGGTACCTTCGTTATTGGGACCACTTGCGCAAAGAGCGGGGCGGCAAAGAGCAAGAAAAACAGGGCTAACTTCATAGTAATGACCATCGTACCTCGAAATCTCAGGTTTTGGGGTAGGAACGGACGCTTCGCTCTTTCCCTTGCATCTATTCTCTGGAGGTGCGCTTCGCATCGCTTTAGCCTTTAAAAAACAAGCCACAGCAACGCCGTGGCTTGTTTTTTAAAGGCCGAGGTGGGATTCGAACCCACGAATCACGGATTTGCAATCCGTTCCCTTAGACCACTTGGGCACTCGGCCATAGAAAGAGCAGGATACTTGGCATTCAAGGGGTTAGCAACACCCAACCAATCTTTCTCATAATTACCCCTAATATGTCCACGCTATTGCTTTGAATTTGTTACATTTCCGACGAATGAAGAAATAGGAGAAATCAAATGAGTGTATCAATAGGCGCATTGGTATTAGCGGCAGTAACGAGCGGCCAAGATGGCCAACTTCAAGAACTGCAAAAGATGGTTCAAGAACTTCAGCAAGAAGTTTCTGAACTAAAAATGAACAATAACGACACGTGGTTAACGGAGCAGCGTGCGGATGAAATTCAAGGACTCGTTAGGGAAATCCTTTCAGATTCTGAAAGTAGGTATTCCCTCGTTGGAAGCGGAGCAACGGCCGGATACAATGGCGGAGCGTTCCTTATGTCTGAAGACGGCAATTGGAAAATGAAAATAAACGCGCAACTCCAAACGAGGTGGAATTACAATGACGCCAAGGAGCAACCAACGCGACACGGTTTTGAACAGCGTCGAACTAAAATTAAATTTTCAGGGCATATTTTAGAACCTTCTTGGACATACAAAATAAGCGGAACATGGGCACGCGGAGGTGGCGGGAACACAGAGGACGCTTGGATTGGAAAGAGTTTTGATTCAGGAAGTTGGATAAAAGTTGGCCAGTTCAAATCTAAGTTCTTACGCGAACATATCGTATCTTCCAGTGCACAACTCGCGGTTGAGCGATCGATGGTGAATAACGCATTTACGTACGGCTGGACTCAAGGGGTAGAACTTGGATGGGGCAACGAAGAGTTAAGACTTTCCGCGCAATATACTGATGGTCCAAACCAACGCAACACGGACTTGGCAGCAAACCCAACAAACGCATGGAACTTGCGTGGAGAACTTAAGTTTGGCGATGCAGGCTGGAAAGAGTTCGGATCATTTACATCAAAACATGGTGGCGGAAACGGCCTCTTGTTGGGTCTTGCGTATCAGGATTTTGACAGATCAGGCTCCACCATCAAGTATGGAAATGCAACCGCCTCAAGCAGCAATGGGTGGACTATAGATGTATCCATTCGGGGCGATGGATGGAACATATTTGGCTATGTTGTAAATGCAAAGGGTAGTGATTTCGGTGTAGAGCAGAAATCGTCTGGGTGGTTAGTGCAGGGTGGATTCATGATTTCTGACAACTCCGAGCTATTTGCTCAATATCAAAGCGGCAAAATTGATGATGCTGTTTTTGCCGGCGCATCCAACGAGATGTCTGCAATTCGTTTAGGTATTAATTACTGGCCTGCAGCTGGAAATAAATCATTAAAATGGACAACCGACATTGCTTGGTCTCAAGACGCACTTGCAAAGGGTGATGGCACTGGCGCGAGTTCCGCGGACGCGAACTGGACATCATCAGGTAATGGTTGGCGAGGTGATACAAATGACCAAGATGGCCAAATGCTTCTTAGAACACAGTTACAGTTATTGTTTTAAAATAAATGCGCTTCGAATGTGACAACCCAGTTTGTTGGAGAAAATAACATGCCAGTAAATGCAATGGCCCGTTTGTTTGGCCGATCACCCTTTGTACCCCTTCAACTACACCTCGATAAAATTTCCGATTGTGTCGAAGCATCAGTGGCACTGTTGGAACGCATCTGTGCCGGTGACACAACCAACATAGGTAAAGAGGCACGCGCTGTGTCAAAACTTGAACACAAAGCGGATCTTGTAAAAAACGATATCAGAAACAATCTGCCTCGTGGATTGTTTATGGCAATCGACCGAGGTCAGCTTCTTGAAATTTTAAGTTTACAAGATTCCATTGCAGATCAGGGCGAAGACATCGCTGTGCTCATGAGCATACGACCCGTAAAAATATTAGCAGAATTATCCGAGCCTCTGAAGGAATATATTGATGGTAACCTCAACGCATTTCACAAAGTAAAGGAAGTTATGCGTGAGCTTGACGCACTCATTGAGTCTGGCTTTGGTGGCTCGGAGGCAAACAGGGTTGACAGAATGATTGAGGGGGTTGCAATCGCCGAACACGAGTGCGACATTATGCAACGCAAACTTATGAAAGGTGTACTTGATCACGAAGATGAACTTTCAGTTGGTGACTTTTTCATTTGGCAACGTTTGCTTCATGAAATAGCAGGGATAAGTAATTACTCAGAAAAATTAGCAAATCGCGTTCGAATGTTGTTGACGTTGAAATAATTTTAGGCAGCAGAAACGATGGAATATTCAACAGTATTAATTGTCCTAGCGCTTGTGTTTGGTTTTTACATGGCTTGGAACATAGGTGCCAACGATGTTGCAAATGCTATGGGAACAAGTGTCGGCTCGGGCGCACTCACATTTAAGCGTGCAGTTATTCTCGCTGCGATTCTGGAATTTGCAGGTGCATTCTTCGTAGGTTCCTCAGTGTCCGACACAGTTCGCAAGGGCATCGTTGATCCAATAATTTTCGCGGGTGATCCACAGGCGTTTGTTTTAGGGATGCTCTCCGCACTCCTTGCAGCAGGTGTGTGGCTTCAGGTCGCTTCATACTTTGGTTGGCCAGTTTCAACGACACACTCGATTGTTGGGTCAATCGTTGGTTTTGGCGTTGTGTATGGTGGATTGTCTGCAGTAGAGTGGGGCGGAGTTGGCAAAATTGCTGCGAGTTGGGTGATTTCTCCTTTGATGAGCGGCACGATAAGTTTTATTATTTTCCAAATCGTGATGAACCGTGTGTTTTATAGAGCAGATCCCGTTGCGGCTGTTCGCAAGTTCACTCCGTTTATGGTTTTCATAGTTCTTGGCATCATGACATTGGTCATGGTCTTTAAGGGTTTGAAGCACTTACATCTTGACCTTTCCCTCACTAATGCTCTTGGTGTAGCGTCTCTTGTAGGGCTCGTTGGTGCAGGCATTACAATCCTTCTTCTTCGCCGATATAAAACCGACGATTCGCAAGAAGAACAACGGCAGGCACGAGAGTTGTATACCACTCGAGCCATGCAACGTGCACTGAAACATTTAGCAAGAGCACGCGGGGCCGCAGATTCGGAAGAGCGGCGTTCCATAGAAGCCGTAATGCAAGAAACTCGCGCGTTGACCGACACCTCAGGAAAACGCGCAAACCTAGGCTCATCAAATACAGAGTTTCGACAAGTTGAGCGTATTTTTATCTATTTGCAAATCCTAACAGCGTGCTTTGTTGCATTTGCCCACGGCGCAAACGATGTAGCAAACGCTATTGGTCCATTATCCGCCGCAGTACAAACAATACAAGATGGTGTTGTTGCTGCAAAATCAGTTGTTCCCATGTGGGCCCTGGCGCTGGGTGGAGTAGGTATTGTGATTGGACTAGCAACGTACGGTTGGCGTGTGATGGAAACGGTTGGAAGGAAGATTACGGAGCTTACGCCATCGCGTGGTTTCTGTGCAGAATTTGGTGCCGCGACAACAATCGTCATAGCCTCAAAATTAGCACTCCCCATTTCAACAACACATACGCTAGTTGGCGCGGTGCTCGGGGTTGGTTTAGCGCGTGGCATTGGCGCGCTCAACCTTTCAACTGTTCGCGACATAGCACTGAGTTGGGTAATTACAATTCCGGCCGGCGCCATACTCTGCATCATCTTCTATAAGACCCTTAGTCTTTTCTTTTAACAAAAAGAATCAGCGTTCGCTTTGCTCCACCCCTCCGAATACGAGCAGTCTCCACCTTTTTCATGGAACATGTTTGGCGTACACCAATCAAACAAATCTTTATACGTTTTGTGGTGAAGCACACTCGTGCGGTGGCAAAGTAACTGCGGCGTTAATTCACCGGGATGTTCAAGCCCACACGCAGCGATAACTTGCGACAAGTCATCGAGCGTATTTTTGTGGTAGTTGTACACGCGTTGGGATTTGTCGGTGACAACAAGACCGCGTTGCCTTCTTTGGTCTTGCGTCGCAACGCCGGCTGGACACGTATTCGTTTGACACCGCATTGCTTGAATGCAACCGACTGAAAACATAAACGCACGAGCAGCGTTGCACCAATCAGCGCCAAGTGCGAGCACGCGAGCCATCTCGAAGGCACTTGTAATTTTAGCAGATGCTCCGAGTTTGATTTTATCTCGAACGCCACTGCCGACTAATACGTTTTGCGCAAAGATAAGTCCATCAATGAGAGGCGAACCCATGTGGTCGACAAATTCAATTGGACCAGCACCAGTACCACCCTCTCCACCATCAATGACGATGAAGTCGGGGTAAATATCCGTTTCAATCATCGCCTTGCAAATGCTCATGAATTCGAGAGGCTTTCCGATACACATTTTAAATCCAGCGGGCTTGCCACCAGACAGGTCTCGGAGTTTTGCCGTAAATTCAAGCAACCCCTTGGGCGAGGAAAAAGCAGTATGAAAAGCGGGTGAGATACAGTCTACGCCCTCTGGTACGCCACGAGCCTCTGCAATTTCTTTTGAAACCTTTGGCCCCGGCAACACACCCCCATGTCCCGCCTTCGCACCTTGAGAGACTTTAATCTCAACCATTTTAATGTTGTCGATTTGCGCAGTGTCGCGAAATTTATCTTCGTTGAATGAGCCATCATCGTTACGGCATCCAAAATACCCGCTTCCAATTTCCCAAACAAGGTCGCCACCTTCCTTGCGGTGGTACTTGCTACAACCACCTTCTCCCGTGTCGTGGTAAAAATTGCCAAGTTTTGCTCCGCGGTTAAGCGACATAATGGCGTTTGCACTTATGGCGCCGAAACTCATCGCAGAAACGTTTAAAAGAGATGCAGAGTATGGGTGCTTACACCCACTCCCTCCTATTGTTGTTCGGAATGGCTCCGTACTTTTTGGTTTGGGTGCAATCGAATGTGACAACCATTCATATTCTTCTTTATATACATCAAGCTGGGTGCCAAAGGGCTTTTCGTCGAGTACCCCCTTTGATCGTTGGTAAACAATGCTGCGGTGATTACGATCATATGGCCTTCCGTCGGTGTCTTTTTCTACGAAATATTGCATAAGCTCTGGGCGAACTCCCTCGGCGAAATACCGAAGGTGTGCCTGCAGGGGATAGTTCCGCAGGAGAGAGTGTTTTGTTTGCAGTAGATCGTATGTTCCAATAATTGCACCAGCACCGAAAAGGACTACTCCAGCGTAGTACCACGGTGAGAGGTATATCGCAAAATATAAAAATAACGCCGTGGCAATAATACTTAATAGATAGGGTACATATCGCATAAAAACTTCCTTTGTTATTTGATAGTCTACAGTATGTTTGGGTGTAAAATAGAACGATGCCTACGTATGAATATTATTGTGAAGCCAACGGCAAGAGTGTCGAGGTTATCCACTCGATGCAGGTAGAGTTAACCACCTGGGGGGAACTTTGTGCATTAGCGGAGATTGATTGTGGAGCAACACCAATGGACTCGACTATCCTTCGACAATTGTCAGCGATAGCGTCATTGATACCAAAGGGTGGCAATGGACCACGTGGCGGTTCTGGTGGAGGTTGTTGCGGCGGCGGTGGGTGTGGGTGTAGTGGCAACTAGTTTTTTAGAGTAAACTGCGGAACTTACGTATGGGCCTGTGGCGGAATTGGCAGACGCAGGGGACTTAAAATCCCCCGAGGATAATACCTCATGAGGGTTCGAGTCCCTCCGGGCCCACTTGAGAAACAAAGTGATTGTTCGCGGCAGCAAAATTGCTTTCCACTTTTAATTCGCGCCCCTAAAACAAGTCCCTTAAAAATCCCAGTCAACAATTGGCACAGGAAGGCGGACAATTCGATCGATAGCTTGGATGAGTTCTGCGCTTGCCTTGAAATCACCCGTTACTGACACTGCCTCGGCAGTTGACGAGCCAAACCAAATTCTAGAAAAATCATTGACCGTACACGAAGCAGTCGGAAGTGAATCATCACTTCCCCTCGTTGCAGTGGATGTATCGCCAAGTCGAATAATCCAATTTCCACCAATGCCTTTCCAGCCATCTGCATCCTTCAAGTATTTCTCAATAGGGTCCGTGAGTTCTAGATTAAAGGAGACAGATTCACCGCAAAGTTTCATAGCCCCAACACAAACAGGCAAATCAAGAATTCGACATTGCATCCAGATTTGACTTACGACATCGCTGTCAAAGTCGCCACCTCTCCTTGCTCGGTGGGTTGCCAGTGGGCGGCTTAAAAAATCCTGCATCTCAAGGCGTGGAGGATCAGCCATTCGCACGCCGTGTACTTGGTCTGAAAGGGATTTTAGAACACTGAGCAACTCGATGAGTTGTTCGTGCGTTTCCCACCCACTGAACCAGACGTTATAGGGACCGTGCTCTGCTTTTGGCTTTATCCACAGAAAGTGCGTGAGTGCACCACTTTCGTTTTTAAAGCCGAGCCCAAACGCCTTCTCTTGACAAATTGCTGTTGCTAACGTTTCGCCAATACCATCCAGAGTGCAGCCGCCGTGGTAGCGCTTTCTAGCACACCTGCAGTCATGCATTGCCTTTGCGTCGTCCTTGCTCAATCGTTTTGGAGATCGAGTTAGCCTTGGTACTTGCAAATGCTCTGGGTCAAACGTGGCTATGCGGTGGTTAACAGTATTTCCATACCCAAATTTATCGTAATACCCTTGGTCAAACATACCGAGCATCGACATGGCGGCGCCATTGTTTGCACTCTCTGCAATGGCGTGGACAGTTACCTTCCCAGCAAGACCCTGTTGCCTCGCAACCCTGCTCGTTGCAACTCCCGTAACAGCTGAAAACGGAATATCACTTTCGAGGTACCTGCACTTTCCAGTGTGTGTCCCGACGAACACCTCGACCTCCTTGGCAAGTTCGGCGACGAACGAAGCGCTGCCATCTATTAACGCTTCAAAAGTAGCCCTGTCTTTATCTTTACCATCCATCCATCCGATCTCACAAAAAATTCGCAAGCTTTGTTCAAGGTCTTTTGTCTCGTATGGTCGTACCATCATTACCATCATAATACGGCGTTAGTCCCCACGGGGTCTGCCCCCCACACATACTTGACGTGTAGAGAGGTGTCGATACGAGAAGAATGTGGGAAACGCAAGTATTGACACAAAATCAGAGTTACTTTCAATGGAATCACTCGAGCAAGCAGCCGGGTGTTTGCGCACGGTCGCCGCGAAGGACGCTCTATTTATCACGAAATATCCGAATACGGACTCGGTTCAAGCATGGACTGCATCGAAAACCATTTCGGTGAGTAAACGTCCGAATTTCAGTTATTGAATTTTAACGAACACACAACTAAAGACACACCACGGGGATACGTTATTATGTCACGATGAAGAATAAAATAGTTAAGGGTTTGTTGATTGCAGTAGCGGTATTAATTTGTCTCTCAATCGTTGGAATTATGATTCTTGACGGGGTAGCACAATCGATTATCCAATCAAAGGGCAGCGAGGGCCTTGGAGTTAAACTTACAATCGACAGTGCGCACATTGGATTTTTCACAAAAGAGTCAGCGATTAAGGGTGTGAAAATTGCAAATCCAGAATCATTTCTTTCGGACAAATCACCAACACTCCTCTCCGTGGAAAAGGCCGAAATTACATTCGGCGTTTTGCAATTGCTCGACAAGGAAGTTGTTATTCAAAACGTTACCGTTACGGGCGTGGCGCTCGATTTACAGCAACGCAATGGAAAGTCAAATATTGAAACATTAGTTAACAACATCTCATCTGATAAAACACCAGATGCAACGCACCCAGATCCTCCTTTTAATATTAAAACGCTCACAATACGCGACATCACAGTGGTTGCTTCTGGGAAATTTACAGTTCTTGACAAAGGCCCCGTTACGGCACACATCAAAGAAATTGTGATGCACGATATAGGTACGGATGGGGATGCAGAAGTTGCAACGGAGGCTATTACGAGCGCTATTACGCACGCCATCATGCAGCACTTAGCACAGCACCCAGCCGAAGGGATCTCCAAACTAGCACTCTCAAAGGTAACGGGGCTGATTGACAAGTTGCCTGTGTTTAAGCAACTGGGAGTAGGAAAAATAATTCAAGGTATGGGCGATACTGCCGGCAAAGCAGTCGATAGCGTGATTGGTGGAATTAGCGACTTGTTTGGCGGAGAGAAGCACAAAGACGAGGATTAATTTGCCGCGGGTGGATCAATTACAGCCAGGTGTCGTCTCGGTGGAACAAAGATGGAAGGTTGCGCCATACTCGCCATGGTACGGCAAGGAAAATAAATCCAACGCCAAAGACGACGACAAGCGGGGCGAGTTGCGTTGGAATCTGATCTGGTAAAAACATGGCAACCAAAAGTGCAGTCACACCCACGATGATGAGTAATCGCCCCCGAAATGCCAACCATCGCTTTCGCTTATCCATGCGCCTGCCACTCCTTGTTGAGCGCATATTACACGAAATAAATTATTCTCGATGTATTATGGACACCCGCCTAGCGCACCAATAATCGCTAGAACGTCAGAAACATCAACCACATCGTAGGGAGCAGTCACCTCAGCGCCATCGCCACTGGTTCCCCAATTGGAGAGCAACATAAGAATATCGGTTACGTTGATAGCTCCGTCTGCATTTATATCCTCGACACAGGTAATCAACGCGCTCCCAATATACGTTTGCCAACCCGAAGTTGTTTGCACTTCGCCGATGTACCAAAAAATAGTATCGTTATTTGGATCAACCGTCATGTCAAAGTAATCACCCCAGCGACCATCTGCACCAGCGTTGCCCGTGCGTACAATTGTGGGCGCACCCATCGTGCCAAGTAAATCACTCTCTTTTCGCCCAATAATTTGCAGCGTGGGATTCGTCGAATTATTTGCAGTTGCAACTACAACAGCAACTTCGCCGCGTTTGTTTTGCGCAATCGCGGGGAAGAAACTTGACATGGAATTTGGAACGGTCGTATCGCCGCTTTGCCTGAGCGAGGCCGAACTCGCTGGCCAATTTTCCAATTCAATTTCGTACCAGCGACCAACTGCGTTGACACCACTTCCCTCAATGCCATGCGCGGTCCATAAACTTCCATCGCGATAGTGCGAGTTCATAATTCTTCCATCGAGTGCGCTTATAGTTCCGCCGGGATTTGGCACGCCACCGCCGGGTGTGCCGTGACTTGGAACAGCGACAAACTCACTTACGACCGTTGGATTCGATGGATCATTGATATATGCAACCCGAAGTTCGGTGGAGTTGTTTCGCCCAACAAAAAACGCAGAAGGTGCGTCGCCGTAATGCTGCGCGCACTGCATACTTGCGTGTCCCGCCTTGCGAACGTCGGCAATCACGACAGGGTCACCGCTGAGCATAGGCGTTTTATCAAACACGCGATACAAAACGCCACCCCAGCCAACATAATTTAAACCAAACAAATTACCCGTAACGTAGAAATAGTCATCGTCAAACCCAAAGCCTGGATAATCAACCCAGTATGTACTGCCTCCGTCTGAAACTACCGACCACGTTCGGTATTTATACCAAACGCCGTTGGGATCGCTGTCATCACTCACGGCGATAGTAATCCACGATTCGCCACTGTAATATTCAAGAGCAAGTACTACAAAGCGCTGGGAATGTTGGTCGTAAAAACATTTTGGGTCAAATGTAAAACCACCAGCACCTATATCTTCAAAGAAGCCCGGATCGCCACTATCGTTTAGCAACGCAGAAAACTCTTCATTGCCATTTTTATCGTAAAACGCAATCGCCATGTTGACGGTTGCAACGATGTGATTTGGGCCAACCGCAAGCGAAGGGTCTGGCGGATTCCAAGCAGTATTGGAGATTGCGTCAAAACCACTCTCGTCATGGATTGCCGTATTTGAAATACCACCGCCCGCTGTTAACTGATTTGGTGGACCATTCTCGGGAAAGTGTGGTTTTTTATGTGGAGGCAAAAACTTTGCGGGGCGTGGGTGTGGTCCGGGAATGGGTCCACGAACTTGGTGTTTGTCAGTAAAACTATTTGTATCAATGATTGTTGGTGTTGCCGTCCAAAAATCAGGGACGTTGTCCCTGCTTAAATCAATGGTTGGAACATTTTTTGGAGCAGGTCGATTTGTGATATTTGACCGTGGTCCCTCGGGGCCGCGAGTGGCAACCTGTGAAGAACAAGCCGTTATAAGCATTAAAAAGGCGATTGATAGAGTTTTCATCCCAATAGAATACCCTAAAAAGACAAGATTCCCAAAGGTATTCTGGTTTCTTGTAGAATAGGGGGTTCGATGTCAAACCAAGTGCCAACAATAAAGACCCGCAAAATTGCGATAATTTCAGCTGAAATTGGCTGGGGCTCTGGTTTTAAAGCTGCAGAAATGGGCTGCCAGCTCTTATTTGAAGCAGGTATTGCGGATCGACTTCAAGCGACGGTTACCAGAATTACATCTATCCCATCAATGCTTGATGGCGAAATCACAAGTGAAGAAACAGAAACGGCCATTATGGACCACGCACGTCGTGTTTCAGATGCGGTACTTGATGCAATTCAAAACGGTATGTTCCCTGTGATAATTGGTGGTGATCACACTTCTGCTCTTGGATTTCATACGGGGCTTGCACGAGCCCACGGCAAGACAGGGATTATTTGGATAGATACACACTCAGATTTAAATACACTAGAAACAAGTCCATCGGGAAATATTCACGGCATGGTTATGGCTGGATTGCTTGGCAAGGGATCTAAAAAGATGGTTGCCACAACCGCTGCTTGCCAAACCAAAGAAGAGCATGTTGCGATGGTTGGAATTCGTTCGATTGACGAGGGCGAGCAGAAGTGGCTTGATGAAGGCACCATTAACTACATGACGATGGACGCTGTAAACGACCGAGGACTTTCAGCGTGTTTGGCTAATGCTGTGAACACAGCAAATCAGGCCGAAGCCGGTTTTGGCTTAACTATTGATTTAGATGCGATTGACCCATCGCAAGCACCATTTGTTGCAACGCCTGTTGATGGTGGGCTTGATGCTGACGAATTAGCAAATGTGTTGTCTGCTCTACCAAACAAAGATCGCCTCCTTGGCATGGAAGTAGTTGAGTTTACGCCACGCGATGACAAAGACGCCGCAATTGCTTGCGACCTTATAGCAAGCCTTGTTGCTGCAATATAGGTATCCTTTTCATTAGTTCACATGTCAATCAGACAAGAATATTTTGATCTTCTTGCACACGTTGGCAATACGTCAACGGTTGCAACGCTCGCCGATTCTTCTGTCGGTGAACAAATTGTCGCGATGCGGCACGACGTTGACCACGACCTTGAACTAGCACTTGAAATGGCACACCACGAGTGGCGACTAGGTTGCAAATCTACGTACTATCTTTTGCACACTGAAGCGTACTGGAACGATCCAAAGTTTCCGCTGCTTGTAAGACAACTTAAAGAGTATGGGCACGAAATTGGTTTGCATGTGAATTTTCTTACGCAATGGATGCGCGGCGAAATCGACGATGTCGAACTTGAAATTGAGCGGGCTCTAGCGCACGTTCGTGCTTGCGGTGTTGAAGTAACAGGCATTTGCGCGCACGGCGATAAACTTTGCTATGAAAAGGGTTTTGTAAATTATTGGTTGTGGAAAGAGTTGCGTGGGGACAATCCAATGGAGTCGGAAAATGGAATTTCTGCGGAAGGAATTTGTGTTGATAATCCAAAATATCAAATCCCATATCCACCAAATCACGAACTTATTCTAGAGGATGGTGCAACGTTTCCGCTTTGGTCTATTTCTATGGAGAAGCACGGGCTCAAGTACGACGCTGCAAAACTGCAGCA
>JABAAL010000029.1 GCA_014238785.1 Phycisphaerales bacterium
GATGGCGATGGCGACGATAATTGCCAGTCCTACTACTCCGCATTCGATTACGATGTTCAACTAGGTGAAACCTACTACATCCGAATTGGCGGCTGGCAAGGCACAACTGGTCCAGGCACTCTGACTATCGAGTAACATCTTAGTCATGCTCACAACGATACTCTGCTTAGTTTTTACTGCGGGTGGAGGGGACACTGTACCTGCGTTTACTGAAAAGGAGTGGAACATTCTTCGCTCTATGAGTCCTGCAACCCTGTTGCCGGACACGACGAACGAATACGAACAAAATGAAGATGCCGCATTACTTGGTCAGCATATCTTTTTCGACGAGCGATTATCCTCGAACAAAGAGATATCGTGTGCTACCTGCCATAAACCAGAAAAATACTTTACCGACGGAGATCAAATTGCAGTTGGGATAGGGAATATGACTCGCAACACCCCCACTGTTCTTAATGCTGCGCATCAGCGGTGGTTCTTTTGGGATGGTCGCACAGATATATTATGGGGACAGCCAATTCAAACTATGGAACATCCTGCTGAGATGAACATCTCCCGGCAGGACATAGCCGCAGTACTAGAAAAAGACAAAAAACTTGAACAACTCTGGACAAAAACATTTGGAAAGATGGAGGAAAGTGACATCGATACAATCGCTGCAAATGTCGCCAAATCCATCGCAGCATACATCACAAAACTTGACGCTACACACGCGCCCTTTGATGATTTTGTTGCTGGAGATACACAAGCCATCTCACCATCAGCCCAAAGAGGGCTTAGGTATTTCATAGGCGAAGGTGGTTGCTTGCGGTGTCACTTTGGGCCTTGGATAACGGACGGGGCATTTCACTCTATTGGTGTAGGCCCAATCGATGGTGGTGCGCTGAAAGATTCAGGTCGTGCAGGAGCGATTGACAAGTTAAAGACTGACCAATTCACCGCGGGTGGAAAACACAGCGATGACCCAAATGGAATCCGCGCTACTATTTCAAAGCACATTGCAAAGCGGCGTGAGGATTGGGGTTCTTTTCGAACGCCTAGTTTACGCAACGTTGCACAAACTCCCCCGTATATGCATGCGGGGCAACTTGCTACACTTGAAGATGTACTTGAGCATTATTCAACCCTTGAAAATTTTGTTAGCGCCGACCACCACAGAGAAACAATTTTAGAACCTCTCAACTTAACGGAACCACAAAAAGTTGATTTGATTGCGTTCTTAGAATCGTTAACCGCACCACTTCCAAACGAAGCGTTGCTCACTGCACCAAAGTAGTGATTCCAACGTAAAGTGCCTACCGTAAGGAATCCTCCAAGCGTATTGATGTTCCTAGTGCAAGAACTTTCTGATTGATAGTTGTGACTTTCCTGCTTAGCGGTGTGTTCATCACATGGCTACGGAGCCAACGTCACATCATCTTGTGCACGTTCGACTGTCTCGCCGTTGTCAATATCGAAATATATTTCCCAGTCACCGGGCATACTCAAAAGCATGCCTGTTGTCTTGTAACTGCCATCTTCCTGAAGCGTTGTAACAGGATCTGTCATCATGCCATGCCCATGCGCGGGCATCGCTGCGTCCACGCGGAGCGATGTGACATCGCTTTCACCCTCAACCCAAGTGGTTATTTCAAATACTTCATTCAATGGCATGTTGTCTGGGGTGGGGGTATAGGTTACTTTCCAATTGTTGGCATTACTTGTTACAGAATGCGGTGGTGGATTCCGCTTGCGTGTCCAACTTCTACCGCGACCAAATGTTGCTTGCCACTTGCCATCGGGGCTATACAACTGTGCCCGATGGTTACCCCAATCGATAACAACAATCGTACCATCGTCAAGAACTGTCATGCCAGCGGGCTTATACATTTGGTGTGGTGCAGTACCCTTTTCGCCAAACGTCAACAAGAGTTCCCCTGTTGGAGAAAAACGTTTAATGCAAGACGCTCCAATATCCGAAACCAGAATATTCCCGTTAGCTTCTAATTCAATACCCTGTGGTTCGATAAAATCGTCAATCGTTGTCATGACTTCAAATTCTGGAATAGTTGTAAGTATTACTGTTTCATTCACAGCATCGACCGACCACATCGATTTTCCATCACTTGTTACTGCGATGTCCGTAGAGCCTGGCACAATACTTTCACCCTCGATTGGTCCATTAAAGGATTCGTGACTCTGCGATTTTTGAAACTTCACCATACCTGGAATTTGTTTAAACGAACTTGAAGAATCATGTTTGTACACAAATGTCTTTATGTTTCCATCGCCCACAACTTTAATGACGCCATCAGTAATCCATAATCCATTTACCCAATTGAATTGGTGTGAAGCATCTCCCTCGCCACCAAAACGCGTTAGAGTAACAGGCACGTCCAATCCAGTTCGAAACAAATACACATCCCCAAGTTCTGGTTCGGCTGCGAGAATAAGATCGCCGTAGGAATCGATGTGCTTCCCAAAGTGCGCAATGTTTGTAACCAATGGGGCGGCATCTGGTTCGCCTTCACCAAGTTTAAATATTTGCATGCGTCCTTCAAATCCCTCGCACACTATGATTTGTGTGCCATCTGGAGAAACGGAAACTGCGTTTGGATAATGCAATTTTCCTTTACCTTCATGCGGAAGCAGCGCATGCACCCCCCACTTGCCTAGCCATTTCCCCTCTTGATCGTAGTGATGAATAGCATGTCCATAAATGTCTGGAACTATCCATCCATCTGCTGTTTGTGACGGAACGCCTTCCTTTATCAAATCCGCTGTCTCAAAGTCATACCGTGCTACCTCTCCAACTTCTGGGAGTCCCTCTACAAGGTGCAATTCAAGAGGATTTTCATGGGCGATTGTTTTTAGGCGTTCTCCATAGGGCGTAATTATGACTATTTCATCCGCCATCCTGTCCGCTACTGCGATGTTTCCATCTGGGAGCCAGATTGCATGTACAGGTTCAAGAAAGCCATCAATTTGACGAACAAATGTTCCATTTGGGGTCAAAGTAAATAGTACGAGGAGGATTGAATATAGCATTTGTGCATCGTAGCACCCGTGGTTATATCTAGGTAAAAGAGAAACTAAGAAAAAAAATGAAGAATGTATTGGCACAATTCAATTTGTAAACCAAAGAATGAGGTGGAGCAAAATATGTGCGCCCACATTGAGCCCTATGGCATATCTGGCTTAAAAATTTAAAGGGTGTACCTGGAGATGCTCGGGGCATTTCTGGGAACTAATGAGGCACTATTGGAGGCCGATGCTTTTGAGGTGCGTGGAGCACTGAACCGGAGCAAGAAACTCTTCTCCATTACTGTGATTCTTTTTATTGATTGTAAAGAATGCACAAAACTTTTCATAAACGGTTGCAATGGCACGTTTTTGGCATGGCTTCATTGGTCTACACGCCTTCTGACACGCCTTGCCAACACGCGCGGTTAGAACAAGTAGAGCAAGTGATTGCCCCGCTGCTGGTATCAATCCACCCAACGAGGGAACTTTGGACGCAATCCATTGCGTTGCATGTTGGGAAACATCAGCAAGCACAACAGATATCAAAACGCGACGAAGCAATCGCATAGTTCCGATTGTGCTCGGACGAACACCATAGTTTGATGCGATGCTTCGCATCAATCGAAGTTGTCGCCAAGCAACAAGCGCACCATCAAGCATTGCCCAAGGTGAAATTCCAACAAAAGCCGCAATCAGCACTGATTCTTTTGCAATGAGACAATCTACCTTTGCATCAATCTCTGCAACTTGCGACGCAACGAAGTGTTGGATTTCTTGCACAGATTGTGCGTTTTCAAGTTCTACCGTGTTGTATGTAGAGAGCGAATGCATCCAACGGATTGCAAGCGACCTCGCTCGTTCAACATTATCACTTTGGAGAGCGCGCGCAAGCCGATCCACCTTGCACAAGGAGATATACCCCAAGAATTCAGAAAAAGAGAGGTAGCAGAATCCCCCAATAAGCAAACTCAAGCAAGTTAGTGTCGACCAGCCCATAAAACCGCCAGCGTCAAATGCATCAGTAACAAGTTCAATACAACCCAAGCAAGACCAGAAACACAGACCTCCAACAACCCCAAGCACCATCATATAGAACGCATATCGCCGCATACGCTCCGTTATTGGGCAAAACACACATTCAATTTCATAAAAGCGGAATACTACTCCTTGGGATCAGATTCCAAGATGACCCCTATGGAGATTACCATTGTGTTCCTTTCCCAAATTCTGAAAGATGCAATTATGCCGATACTTTGGCAAAAGGAGATTTTAAATGTCTGAAACTGAAAGTAATTGTTGTTCTAAGAAATCAAGGTGTAAATGTATATACGCTGTGTTGCACTTCTTAATTCTGACGTGCATGGCTACATCACTCTGGCAAATTTCTGGTCATCTTGCCGAACTTGCCGCAAAATAATGCTTTGAACCCTTCGTCAAGCGGGCAATACCCCAAAAACAGTCTTGAACGATTCTGTATTGATTTGCCTATCGAGATACTGCGTCACTGTCACGAGATCCTCCGCTGCATTTGCAAAAGCACTCGTTGCTCCGGGCGATGGGGTCATATTGAAAATAACGCCATCCCCATCACTAAATTTAGCCGCGCCCATGAGGAGTTCTCCTTTTTCCTCGTCGATTAATTGCGGCCGAACGCCTGTTGTGTGCTCTGCAAAATCTAAGTCATCCAATTGCATCGAAGGGACTATTTTTAGTACCTGCTTCAAGAACGATTTCTTCCCATGTATTGGTACTTCATAACCAATATTTTCGTATATGAAATTTCGAATGTCTTTGTCTTTCATCAAATGAAACAACGCTGAGGCAGTTCCCTTTGTGAAATGAAATGACTCAAAAAATCCAATTGCAGTTTTTGCATTAAAACGCTCAAGCACGGGCAACATTAACGCAGTTGGACCAAAGCGCGTTGTGTTTGGCTTTGTCATATCTGGATCGCCATGTATTGCAGCAAAAGGCAACTTTGGATTTTGCACTGTGTATACCTTCCCTTTCAATACTTCTGGGGCAAAATAAAAACTTCCAGAAACAGGGAGCACTGAAAACTTCTTTCCCTTCCCCATACTTTGCGCAAGATGAAGACTGTAGGTGCCTGCAGAAACAACAAGGAATTTACAATGCAGGGTATCTCCATGTTTCACTTTCACCTCAAAGCCATTCTCGGTGCGCGTAATTTTGGTTGCTTCTGTTGAAAGTTTCACATCGACAGTTTTTTCTCCTACGCCTTGTGCTTGCGCAATGCAGTTCTCCGTTACACGACCGTAATCAATCGCCCAACCAATTTCGTTATACAAGCCAAAGATTGGTTCTTCTCTAGGCTTGCCATCTATGAGCGCAACATTGGGTTCTATCTCAGCAATTGCATCTGCATCCACTGTTCGCAGAGTCGGGTACAAATCAGAAATCATCTCAAATCGAGCTTTTACAAATGCAACTTCTTTTTCCCCAACGCCAAGCAACATTTTCCCGTAATTACGTTTAAGCGTTTCGTCGCCAGAGCTATTATTCACAAATTGCAACATCATCTCAGCTCCACCACGAACGTGGTCTGCCTTTTCTCGGCTGTAATTTGTTTCTATGTCACCGCAGTGCAATGTCTGGCTATTGCTTTGCGCATTTGAATTCAATGGATCAAGGTGGTCATACTTTTCTATCAAGCACATACTTTGCACGTCACTGTGTAGTGCTAAGTTGTACAGCAATGTGCCGCCACTTATACCACCACCAATAATTAAAACTTCGTATTTATTGTTATTCATTTGTGTTAGAGTAACATGTTAAGGAGTAATGACATGAATTTAGAATTCCCGCATTTTTGCACAGATGATGAAAATGTATCTCAGGTCAAAGTCTGGTCTATCGGCACGAAAGAACACGGGCATGGTACATATGTCAGTGATTTAATCGAATGCCACAGCGTTCGTTTAGCTGAAACTGCTCCAGGTGGGGTGTACGATTGGCACCCAGCGCCTAGAAAACAATACGTAGTTACATTAACTGGCACAATCGAATTTACATTCGGAAATGGCGAAATATTAATAGTGAAACCTGGAGATGTGTTTTTAGCCAATGACTTAGAAGGCAAGGGTCACAAGTGGAAAATTGTTGGCGATGAGCCATGGCGCCGACTCTATGTTCACCTAGACCATGCCCCAGTTACTTAATCTTCTGATTTTGCTTCTTCAACTTTGATATCAACTTCTTGCCCTGGATTAGGCGTCATTTTCGCAGGTGGTAAATTTCCCGACTTTGGCTGTTCCATTTGCGCAGAGTCTGAAGTAGATTCTTGATGTTCGGCTTCTTTGTCGATGTCATCGTTAATCCCCTTAATGCCTTTCTTGAACTCCACAATGGATTTTCCCAAATTTCGCCCAACCTCTGGAAGTCGACGCCCAAAAATTAATAGGCCAATAATGATGATTACTACAATTTCCATACCGCCTGGCATACCAAAAAGAGCGAGAAATTGGATTGGATTACAAAGTGTGGTCATGTGAATATTCCTTAACTGCGAACTGCAGGTCTATCATTCTATCATGCAAGTGCCAACTATCCATCAATTTTTTTAGCACTTTTGGGCAGAAAAGCCAATGCTTGCCGATAAATATACCACATGAATTATCGAACTTTTGGAATCATTTGCCTCACTTTTTGCCTTCCTGCATGCACAAATCAACAGGTAACAAAAACCAAGCCCATTTCGGATGTGGAATATTCCAAACCACTTGCACCTGGACAGTCCGCCCTGCGAAGGGTTATGTACAGCAATTGGCCAGATGTGGGCACGGCTTGGGATTCAAAAGATTTGTTTCTACAAGATTCAATGGACAACAGCATCGGCTGGTTTGACGCACCATCAAGCAAACAGTGGTTCCCCATCGAAGGCATAACCCATGAACAGGCAAAAAATTCCGTCATAGTTCTTCGATCTCTCTTAAAAAATTCTTCCTCAAAAGATGAGTTTATTGAACTCGTTGAAGACCGATTCAATGTATTTGAATCGGTTGGTTGTGACGGAGTTGGGACCGTCTTGTTCACGGGATACTACTCGCCAGATTTTCAAGCATCGAAAACCCAAAACTCTAAATTCGATTCGCCTCTTTACATGAGACCCACCGACTTAGTAACAAATTCATCGACTGGCGAGCCACTCGGAAGAAAAAACCAAGACGGCTCTCTCTCAACATGGCCAACAAGAAAAGATTTGGAGTCTTCTGGAGAACTCCATGGCACTGAGTTAGTCTGGGTAAGAGATAACCTTGACGCATACACAATTCATGTAAATGGTTCTGCACGACTACGGATGAGTAACGGCGAACTGATGTACATCGGGTACTCAGGAAAAACTGATCGCCCTTACACTGGTCTTGGACAATCTGTATTGGATGCTGGGCTACTTTCACCTGACAAACTTAGCTTAAGAGCAATACGCCGGCTCTACAACAGTGATCCAATGTCCATCAACGACCTCATCGATAACAACGAGTCGTTCGTATTCTTTCGAGAGTACGGCGGAGGAAATTGGCCAGCGGGTTCCCTGGGCGTTCAAGTTACACCTGAACGATCCATCGCAACCGACAAAAAAATATTTCCCCGCGGTGGCGTGGTGCTTGTCGACACGACCGTGTGTACCATTACTGGCGAAAAGAAACGTTTTACAAAGTTTATGACTGATCAGGACACTGGCGGCGCCATTCGAGCGCCCGGTCGAGCCGATTTGTTCATGGGCGTTGGGCCTGCCGCCGGAATTAAAGCAGGCGGGCAATACGCTGAGGGAAAATTGTACTACCTTTTCTTAAAACCAGAATCAATCGCGATTGTGCCCAATTAATCTTGGAGGCCAAGGGCGCACGGCTTTTTCATTTCTCTCATCGCCCTTCATTTTAGTTGTCCCATCAAATCCTATACAGGTATCAAAGTAGTGCATGTCTCTTGATGGGTCAAAACAAGCACAAAAGTTAAAAAACACTTCGCCAAGGTTGTCGGGATTCACATCACTGTCGACTGCAAAAATCATCGATGCCTGTGGGTTTTTTTGATGCTCTTTTTTCAAAGCACTCGCGCCATCACCACCTTGATGTTTTTCTACAGTGATAATGGCAACTTTGTTGTTTGCCAAATCAGTTGTGGGGGTTACGGCGGTTGCATCAAAACCAATTTTCCCTCCTGAGCCTATTTCAGGAGCTGCGTGGTCAAGAATATCAAGAGCCCCACGAACAACTTCAATATCATTGTGAATGTCAATTCCCTGCAACGCAACGAAGACAGCGTGTTCATCATGCACGTCAACCGTTTCGTTCACTACAACAATAACCTTCGTCCAAGCAATTTGACCCGCTCCCCAAATTGCATGCATCACTTTGCGCGCATTCTCTTTATATTGTGATTTGATTTTGATAAAGGCGCAGTTGTGAAATGTTCCAAACTTTGGCAAGTGGTAATCAATGATGTCAGGAATCATCACTTTTAGCAAAGGCAACATTATTCTCTCTGTCGCTTTTCCTAAATAATAATCTTCTTGTAGTGGAGGTCCAACAACCGTCGCTGGAAACACGGCATTGTTCCGATGGGTCACTGCTGTTACTTCGACGATGGGATACCTATCGGGCATCGAATAAAAGCCAGTATGGTCGCCAAAAGGACCTTCAAAAACTGCGCCCTCGCCGAGTTCACCGTCTTTTGGTTCCCAACCACAAGGCCCACACGTTGTGTTAACAAAACCTTCAATCACCATCTCGCTATTTGCAGGCACCCAAAGCGGAACTGTTTTTGCTCGAACAAGTTCGATACCTTTGCCTTGCAAAAATCCTGCCATAAGCAACTCGCTCATCCCTGGAGGGAGAGGACAAGTTGCCGCGTACGGCAATACCGTCTCACCACCAAAACAAATTGCAATCGGCATAGGCTCACCTATTGCTTTCCACGAACGCCAGTGCGCTGCACCATCATGGTGAATATGCCAGTGCATGGCAAGATGTGTTTCGTCCACAAGTTGCGCACGATACATGCCAATATTATGTGACTTTGGTTTTGATTCTTCTCTGTCATCTGCATGAATCGTATGCATACCAGCGAACGTAATAAACCGTCCACCCCCCTGAGAAGTTCGTGATTGCTGGGGCGAAAAGTCGTATCCAACCTTTCGAGGGTCTCCATCAAACGGCCAACACTTAATAATTGGGATACGTGTCAAATCAACGTTGCCATCCTTCAAGAGGTTTACGACTTCCTGACAAATACCATTTCCCTTGGATCGCTTGGGCTTCATGCTCAATAATGGCTTGAATTGTTTTGCCATAGAAATCAAATCGCTCAAGCCTGAGGGCGGCGACATATTCGTCAACTTCGAAATCATCGCAGCAATTTCTTCAAATCCTCTAGACCCAAGAGCCTCTTCCATTCGGAAGTATGAACCAAACGTATTGATAGCGAGAGGAAAATCACACCCAGTAATATTCTCGAGAAGTAATGCCTCTCCTCCGAGGGTTTCGCGCCCCAAATCAAAATCACCTGCAGTTTTACTTGGCGTTGGACATTGCGATACCGCTTCTATTTGAGCAAGTTCTGTGACCTCTAAGAAAGGTGAAACTTCCTCGAAAATACGGCGTAACTCTCCTTGTTTTTCTAAGTGCTGTAAAAACGATTGAAGACACGAATGCCGCATAGTGAGAATGGTACACTGTGCGGCGATATGCGTTCTATATGGTGTATGAATTTGAATGTGTGTTTTGCCTAATAACGGAGCGTATGATGACAGCGATACAAATTAATGGTGTTGTAAAGATATATCGTGGCAACGTTCATGCGCTACAAGGTGTTTCCCTTGAGGTCATGGATGGTGAAATTTTTGGTTTGCTCGGTCCAAACGGTGCTGGTAAATCTACGCTTGTCAAAATTCTCATGACGGTTATTCACGCAACAAAGGTGTCTGGGGCAATGCTAGGAAAGCCAATCGGCGATAGGTTGACGCTTCAGGATGTGGGGTATCTTCCCGAACATCACCTTTTTCCTTACTACCTCACTGGCAAACAAGTGCTTCATCACTATGGAGCACTTGCAAAGGTAACCAGAAACGACCGCAAAACTCGCGCTTCAAAGTTACTCCATCGTCTTGGACTTTCCGGATGGGAAAACAAAAAAGTAGGAACGTATTCAAAGGGGATGCTGCAACGACTTGGCATCGCACAGTCCCTCATGAATGATCCAAAACTTCTCATACTCGACGAACCCACCGACGGCGTTGATCCAGTTGGTCGCCGAGAAATTCGCGACCTATTAGCAGAACTTCGCGAAGAAGGTCGAGCGATTTTCTTGAATAGCCACCTTCTAAGCGAGCTTGAAATGGTGTGCGATCGAGTTGCGATTATGGTCAAGGGTCTCGTCAGGATGCAAGGCACGATTGATTCGCTCACGAAAGACTCGAAGCGCTATGAAATTACTATTTCTGGAGCAATCCCGGATTGGGCAACTGCATGTTGCGACGAAATCCAAAACAACACGATGATAATACGAGGAGATGATCCCTTAGTAATTCAGCCAATGCTTGACCGACTCCGTGTTGATAACACAACAATCATTTCAGTAAAACCAGTTCGGGAAAACCTTGAAGATTTATTTATGAGAGCCGTTGACAACAAAGACACTCCGGGAGCAGCCCAGTAATGCAACTTCGAGCTCTATTACTTGACGCCTACAGGCAACTGAGCGCAGCCAAACTTTTTTGGGTGACGTTTGGCATTTCTATTCTCGTTGTAGTTGCATATGGCTCGGTAGGTTTCAACGGACAAGGGATTTCTGTTCTTTTTGGACTTTGGGAAATTGAATCAGAAGAATTACGAGAAGGCAGCCCTTGGGCTCGTGGGCTTTACATTGGAATTTTCTCTAGTTTTCTTATCAATATTTGGCTTGCGTGGATTGCAACTGCTTTGGCATTAATCTCCACCTGTTCCATTTTTCCTGAGTTTGTGCATAGTGGATCGATTGAGTTAACTATTGCAAAACCAATCGGACGACTCAAACTTTTCTTTGCAAAGTATCTTGTTAGCCTTCTTTTTGTGGTACTTCAGGTTGCTGTTTTCTGTATTGGAGTTTTCATTTGCGTAGGATTACGAATAGGCGAATGGAACCCTTTGATTTTCTCAGCAATTCCGATTGTTGCTACTTTTTTCAGTTACCTATTCTGCATCTGTGTCCTTGTTGGAATACTAACTAGATCAGGTATTACAGCGCTGCTTATCACCGGAGTATTCTGGATGATGCTCTGGTCTATCCAAACTTCTGAGGCGGTTTTACATCGGTTTGTGATTGAACAAGAAGTTGACATTGAACGTACTAATGAAGGCATTGAAAAATCTGAAATCGAACTCGTGAAAATGCAAGCAGTTTCTACTGAAGATTTCAGAATTCCGAAACTCGAAAAACGAATTGAAACATACAAAGAAGATCTCATCGAATCGCAAGAGTTTCTTGACAAGCTTACGCAATGGCATACACCCACTTCGTGGGTCTTAGCTATATCACCCAAGAATTCTCAAACAATAGGCTTACTCGATCGTTGGCTAAGCGATCCGGATGGCTTTGACATTGGTGCAATTATGAATGGTGACATGCGAGCTTTTGAAGGCGAAGAAGTCGAGGAATTCGACCGCACGACTAGGGGCGCAAGAGAGCGTGAGACCATGCGCCGAATGCGGAAAGAATATGAATCTCATTCGCTTTGGTATGTTGTTGGCACGTCGCTTCTTTTCGAAGGATTTATTCTTGGGATTGCCTCAATCTACTTCTGTCGCAAAGATTTCTAAAGAGACTGAAGCAAATGCTGCTCGCAGCAAGAAGATGCCTGTCCCCAAACATTCTGAAAAATAAACGAACCTACAGTATTATTTTTCTCCGCAAAGGCACAAGTCATTCTGAGAAATCTGCAATGACGTTAGCCCCCTTGGGACTTTCCCAATTCTCGACCGCGATCACGCGCGGCAACGATTGCGTCTTCTATTGCTTTGGGAACATCTCTTTGTAGCATCACTTGCAAAGCGGCGGCAGTCGTACCGCCCTTGCTTGTCACTGCTTCGCGCAACTCTCCTGCGCTTGCGGCATCACGAACAAGAAGTTCCGAAGCGCCAAGCACCGTTTGTTGCGTAAGCAACGTTGCAGTTTTTCTGGATAGACCTGCTCGAACACCACCTTCAATCATCGCCTCTGCGAGCAAAAACAAATAGGCAGGCCCACTTCCACTTACGGCTGTGACGGCATCCATCTCTGCTTCTTGCACATCTACGACCACACCAATGGCTAAAAATAATTTATGTGCAAGGGCAGCATCTTCGGTAGAAGCAGAACTTCCAAGTGCAATACCCGCTGCGCCCAATCCAATACTGCAAGGCAAGTTAGGCATGATGCGAACGATACGATTATGCCCAACTTTATCTGCAATTTGTACAGTTGAAACACCTGCCATGATGGAATACACAACATCCGCTCGTATGTAAGCAGAGATTGCATTAAAAATCTGGGGTTTCACTGCAAGAAGCGTACACGCAGATTCTGGTAGTTCTTGCGCAGATTCCGTTGCAATGCACCCTATTTTTATAAAAAAATCACGGCTCGCTTGATCTGGATCTGCAATTGCGATTTCGCTACCATCCAAGACCCCACCTTCTATTGCACCCTGAACGATGGCTTTGGCCATATTTCCCCCACCAATAATAGTTAATGTAATGCTCATGCGTAAAGGGTACACTATCAACATGACAAACGGCAAGGGCAACACCGTAGCACCACTTCCATTTGAAACCCCAGTTTCGGCGATTGAGAAGCAAATTCATGGTATGAATGAGCGAGAAGATGCAGATCAATTTAAAAGTGAACTTGATGAACTTCAAACTACACGTAATAGTTTGCTAAAGAAACTGTACGAAAACCTCACACCATGGCAAACCGTACAAGTTGCTCGACATCAAAATAGACCACAAACAACTGACTATATCCGAATGATTTGTAGAGATTTTCGAGAATTACACGGTGATAGACACTTTGGCGATGATCCCGCAATTATTACTGGTTTTGCCCGAATCGGTTCTCACAAGGTTATGGTCATAGGTCATCAAAAGGGCAAAGATACCGATGAACGAATTGCTTGCCATTTTGGGTGCGCACACCCAGAAGGCTACCGTAAAGCACTTGCAAAAATGAAACTTGCAGAAAAGTTTGGATTGCCTGTTGTAACATTTATTGATACACCGGGCGCCTATCCAGGACTTAAGGCAGAAGAACGAGGGCAAGCAGAGGCGATTGCGCTTAATCTCAAAGAGATGAGCCGCCTCAAAACGCCAATCGTTTCTATTGTGATTGGTGAAGGCGGATCTGGTGGAGCGCTTGGACTTGGCGTTGCTGATCGAGTCGCCATGCTGCAATTTTCTTGGTACTCCGTCATTAGCCCTGAAGGGTGTGCTGCTATTCTTTGGAAAATAGCAAACGAAGAAACGAACCAATCTGCAGCAACTGCTTTGGCACTAACAAGCCGAGACAATTTGAAAAATGGGATTATTGATGCGATTATTTCTGAGCCAATAGGCGGGGCGCAAAGAGATAATGAATCAACAGCATCAAATCTTGAAAAATGGATTGTTGATTCACTCACCGATCTAGCTCGATTCAATCCACAGACCCTCATCCACCGTCGGTACGAAAAATTCGCTGGTATGGGTGTGGTTTCAACTGATTCCTCTGTAGATTGACGGCGCATCAAAAACTCGATAAAATGAGATATTCCGACCTTGATCTTGCCTCCGTGGCAAGCCTCTAACTCATTTTCTGACAAGGGTTTATGAAAGGAATCATTTGTGGCAAAGAAAAAAACAACCAAGAAAAAGACCGTCAAAAAGGTTACGAAGAAGAAGGTCACGAAGAAACCTGTAAAAAATAGCGCTGCAAAGAAGAAAATAACTAAAAAAAAGGTTGTTAAAAGAGTAGCAAAAAAGGTCGTAAAAAAGAAAGTAGCTAAGAAAAAAGTAGCAAAAAAGGTAGTAAAAAAGAAAGTAGCTAAGAAAAAAGTAGCAAAAAAAGCTGCGACCAAGGCGCCTACAAGAACTCCGAAAAAGCGTGTTCCCCCACCAAAGACTGCAAAAGCTGAAAAGCCACTTAAGAAGCGAACACGCATCAGACGTGGCGTCTCCGTTTCAGATGCAGCGCGTGAAGCAGAAGCAGACGATAAAGGCTATGTCTTTATCAACGGTCGAAAGGTGCGCATGATTACAACAAATGGTGTTTCTAAAAAGAAGAAACGCTCCGCAAAAGCAAAAGGTAACAGTGCAAAAGAGAAAAAGACAATCAATCTTAAAACTTCGTTGACTACAAAGCAACTTCGTGAGCATCGAGATCGATTGATGACATACAGAGCAAGGTTACTTTCTGATCTTGGAACAATTGAAAAAGAAGCACTTGATGTTAACACAGACGTAAGTCATATGCCAATCCATATGGCTGATGTTGGAAGTGATGCATACGACCAAGATTTAAAATTAGGGATGGCGGCAAGTGAACGCCGACGTATCAATGATATAGAAGCAGCCCTAATCAGAATCAAAAAGAAAACATATGGTGTTTGCCACGATACCGGAAAACCGATTCCAGAAGCGCGGCTCCGAGCCAAACCATGGGCGAAGTACATTAAAGAATCTGCTGAAAAAATTGAACGGATTACCAAGAGCAGATGATTTCCACGCCCGCATGGAAATCGCCTCGAGCATGGCTAATTTTACTCACGGTTATGTTGGTTGGATTTGCTGCTGATCTACGTTCGAAGTCTTGGGCATTTCAACACGTTACAAATCAACCAGTTCTTTTAGAACGCGACCAACTTCTCTCAAATCCTTACTGGACTCCTATTCCTATGCACGAAGGCGTTGTTGCCATTCCAGGAAAATTGTTACGTTTTCGACTTGTCCTCAACGATGGCGCTGTATTCGGAATCGGCTCTCAACAACGAGTATTTTTTATCATTTTTACTTTTTTTGCACTCGGAATAGCCGGTTGGATTTTCAGCAGGCATACTTCTAGCAAATCTCTTCTAGCGCACATCGCACTTGGTCTTGTTCTTGGAGGGGGACTTGGCAACTTATATGACCGAATTTTCATCGGACGAGTCCGAGATTTCATGCACATATTCCCAGATCGTCACTTGCCATTTGGCTGGGCATGGCCCGGAAATAATACCGAATTATTTCCATGGATCTTTAACACAGGCGACGTATTACTCCTAACGGGAATGGGGTTGTTAATGATATTTTTCTGGAGACAACCGACACCCAAAACTGAAAGTACAGAAAAAGCTATGCAAGCATCTCCGAAACCTGATCGGGACTAATCAACTCTTCTTGTGAAAGAAACTCTGGCAATTCTTCTAATTTTTTTGCAATAGCGAGGGTAAATTTTCCAACTTCTGTTCTATGTATTTCTAAACAGTAGCCTCCTGTTCCCAACAACTTGCCTAAATCGCGCGCTAGTGAACGGACGTAAAATCCCTTCGCACATTGAATATCTATTTTCACAATTGGCCATTCGAATTCAAGCACTCTAATTGCATGCACCGTCACCTTTCTTGGCTCAAGTGTAAATTCTTTGCCTTTGCGCGCCTCTGCGTACGCTCGATGCCCCTCTACTTTGATCGCGCTGAAAATAGGGGGAGCCTGCATTACTTCGCCATTAAATGTTGCCACTGCTTTTTCAATTTCCTCAATCTTTGGAACATTTGGCACGGATACTTCTTCGCGAGGAGATTCAGAATCATGCCCAGCCGTTGTTGCAGATAAATCAATACTTGTCGTGTACCTCTTGTGGGTGTCCATCATTTGCCCGAGTTTTTTGGTCATTTTCCCCACACCGAGCACTAATACGCCCGTAGCAAGGGGGTCAAGCGTACCAGCATGCCCCGTTTTTGCCTTCCTACACTTTCTTCGAACAAGGTTTACCATTGACATCGAAGTCGGTCCTCTAGGTTTGTCGATTACGATTACACCGCAAAGGTCAGATTTACTTGGCTGCTCCATATCGGTACAATACCCTGTTCACGGGACAGGTGACCGAGCGGCTGATGGTGCAGCATTGGAAATGCTGTGTGCGCCTTGTGCGTACCGAGGGTTCGAATCCCTCTCTGTCCGTTTTTTTGTGCTCTTTGAGAATAGGATTGTTCGTTTATGAGTGTATCTTCTCCAATCAGAATAAAATGTACATTTACGGTGGAGATATTGCAAGAAGGTCAACCGTAATTAGTCCAATGTGTTCAAGCGCAGTAAACTTGTACATGAATAAAGTGTCGATGAAAACCGATCCAATAAAAATCTACAACACGGCAACTCCACAAGAGAAGATAGAGATTCTACTGGTCGCCTTACTGATTTGGAGCGTAGAACTTATTCTGCAGGTAGTACCGATTAGTTATTGGAATAGCGAACAATCATGTTGATTCTGACAGACGAATTGTTGATATCTAAGGGAGGGATGCGTGCTTGTTACCGGCATCCACAGAACGAACTGCGTTGTGCAAAAGTGTATCGACAATTGTCTGAAATTCCTCGCAGGAGTGTCGCTAAGAATTTTCGAGTGCTCCTTGGATCTCGATTTAATCGATTCAACATCAATGTGCAAGAGTACCGCTTCTGGCTGCGCTTACAGGAAGACGAGAAGATTTCTTCGGTTCTACATCATCACATTCCCCATATCGATGGTTTGGTTCAATCCAACCTTGGAGTTGCCTTGATTGAGGAACTATTTCTTGATTTTGACGGAGAGCCCAGCCGGAACCTCCAGCAGTTGCAAGGTAAATTGGCAAAGGACCAACTTCTTCAGATACGTAATGACCTTCAGGTTGTCACAGATTGTGTCATCGAGCACGCTATTCCAATATATGACTGGAACCCAACTAATATTCTAGTTCTCAGGAAGCACGATCAATGTGCGATAAAAATTGCAGATCTTGAAGGTGAATTCGGGAACAAAGAATTCATCAAAATTTCTCGATGGAATACTTTCGCACGTCGCCGAAAGTTGCGTCGTCGCATCGATCGATTCTATGCGCATTTCAATAATACAATACTCAAGCAATCGACCTAAGTAGACATGCCATTCGAGCAGCAAACCCAATTAATTTCATTCAATATTTCATTCGAAAATCCAGCGTGAAATGGAGTCAATTCCTCGCTAATTAAATGTACTATGCAAAGAGTGCCGAATTATTCAAGATGTCATTTTCAACTAAACGATAAATACTAGCAATGCACATTCTTAACATTATGCTTGGCAAAGGCCATGGAGGGCTCGAACAAGTTGCAGTCGACTACCATCAAGCTTTTGAAGCCAGGAGCCACAAAGTCACAACTGTAATTCCTCCAAACGCGTGGGCTAAGACTGTTCTTCAATCGTTTACCGCTAACATCATCGATTTTAAAAATGCAGGTCAATGGGACCCCATTGCCGCGTATAAATTGTCGAGAATAATTAAACAAGAAAAACCAGACGCAATTATTTGTCATGGAAATCGTGCCATTCGCATTTGCTTAAAAGCAGCAAAAGGAAGTGCCCCCGTCATAGCTGTTGCGCATAATTACAAAAATAAGAAATTTGATAGATGCGATGCAATTTTTTGCATAACCAAGCAATTAGCGAAACGAATGCTTTCTTTTGGAATTGCTGAAGAAAAAATCTTTCATAT
This sequence comes from Phycisphaerales bacterium, assembly GCA_014238785.1. Taxonomy (GTDB): domain Bacteria; phylum Planctomycetota; class Phycisphaerae; order Phycisphaerales; family SM1A02. Next base: position 17,726 of record JABAAL010000029.1, read on the forward strand.
TCCAAACATGGTTGCATTTGCCGAAGCTCCTAATCGTCCGACTCTTAGGACTCCGCCAGTGATAGGTGCTTTTGGCAGATTTATCGACAAGAAGGGGTTTGAAGTATACATCAGAGCCCTTTCAATCCTGAAAAAAGAAGGCTTGC
>JABAAL010000030.1 GCA_014238785.1 Phycisphaerales bacterium
TTTGGCGTGGTGAGTGTCATGTCGATTTGTACAGTGCCATTTTCAATTTCTATCTTGCGTATAAGCCCAAGGTCGTAAATATTGATTGGTAACTCTGGATCTGTAATCGTTTTAATCGCAGTAATAATATTTTCTTGTAATTCACTCATTCTGTACTCGCCTCGTTATTACCATCTAGCGCCGCAATCAAGGTATGCCATGCGAGCGTCGCACATTTAACACGCATTGGAAATTCTCGAACGCCCGAGAATACGGATAACTTTTTAGGCACATTCTCTGCAGTGCCATCACCAGCAACAAGTTCATGGAAGCCTCGGAATAGATCTTTTGCATCCTGTATGGTTTTGCCTCGTAGCACTTCGGACATTAAGTCTGAAGACGCTGTTGAAATAGCGCACCCCTCACCGTCAAATTTCACATCATTGATTGTCTCGCCGTCTAAACTTATTGTCACGACAATCTTGTCTCCGCAAAGTGGGTTATGCCCGGTGCCAATACAGTTACACGGGTCGGTTTTGCCACGATGTCTTGGGTTTTTAGCATGGTCGGTGACCATCTCTAAATAAAGCTCGCGTAAGTCAGACATTATCCAAGTATCCTCATTGCTTCTTTGATTCCCACGCCAAGACAATCAAGATCCTTGCGAGTGTTATAGATGCAGAGCGAAGCGCGGCAGGTTGCGGCGAGTCCAAATCGTTTCATGAGTGGTTCTGCGCAGTGATTACCCGTACGAATTGCAACACCAGCGTGATCAAGAATCGTCCCAACATCGTGGGGGTGTACACCTCTAAGTGTAAATGCGATCACGCCTGCATTGTGTTTCGAGGCGCCAACAATGTCAACACCATCGATTGCAAGCAATACTTCTCTGCCATAGGCAAGTAGTTCTTGTTCATGTTTACTTATTTTATCGTAGCCAATCTCTTGGATCCAACTGACAGCCACGCCAAGACCAATCGCTCCCGCTATGTTTGGCGTGCCTGCTTCAAATTTAAAAGGCACATCATTCCACGTTGTCTCTTCGAACGACACAGACAAAATCATGTCGCCACCACCTTGCCATGGTTCCATTTCTTGGAGCAGTTCATATTTCCCAAACAAACACCCAATGCCAGTTGGACCAAACATCTTGTGACCCGAAATCGCATAAAAATCACAATCAATATCCGAAATGTCAACTCGAAGATGTCCGGTTGCTTGTGCGCCGTCAACAACAGTCGTTGCGCCAACTTCCCGCGCCAACTTGCATATTTCCTTGACGGGATTGATTGTGCCTATTGCATTAGAGACGTGTGCCATTGAAACAATTACAACGTCTTTTGTAAGAAGAGACTTATATGCTTCCATGTCAAGCGAGCCATCATCGCACACTGGAACTACTTCAAGTGATGCGCCAGTTTGTTCACAAACAAGTTGCCACGGAACTATATTTGAGTGATGTTCCATCTCGGTAATGAGGATGACATCACCTTCACCAAGACGGGGCCGTGCATACGCTTGGGCTATGAGGTTGATAGCTTCGGTCGCACCTCGGACAAAAATAACTTCTTCGTGGCGGGAACAGTGAAGCAGGTTTGCAATTTGCAACCGCGCATTCTCATATGCTTGGGTAGCCCGTTGACTGAGCGTGTGCACTCCACGATGAATGTTTGCATTGTCATGTTCATAATAGGCAACAATGGCATCAATGACGCACTGTGGTTTCTGTGTTGTGGCAGCAGAATCAAGGTAGACCAAACGATTATCGCCAATCGTTTGATGCAATGCAGGAAACGAATCTGCGATGATTTGCGTGTGTTTCATTTACAGGGTCCTGATAAAATCCCCGCCGGGCATGTTTGAAAGAAGTTCGTCTGTGAGCGTCTTTCTAAATGCATCGTCTGCAAGGTCTTCTAAACTTTCGTTTAAAAATGCGTACATCAGCAGTGTTTCTGCTGCATCACCTGGAATACCTCGCGAACGCAAGTACAACTTTGCTTCTTCGTCAATTTCACCAGTTGTTGCACCATGCGTGCAGGCGACATCATCGTTATAGATTTCAAGTTGCGGGCGAGCAATTGCATTTGCATCATCGCTGAGTAAGATATTTTGATTGGTCTGCTTCGCATCAGTTTCAGTTGCACCTTCCTTGACATAAATGCGACCAGTAAAAACTGATTTTGCATTGCCATCTAGAATGCCTTTGTAAAACTCGCGGCTGTTACAACATGGGAAGTTGTGTTCGATTCGAAGATGATTGTCTACTTGTTGGTCTTGCCCAAGCATGTACATTCCATCGAAATTAGATTCGATGTGTTTGCCGTCTAAATACGCACAAACTTCATTTCGGGACAACTTACTTGCAAGCGTAATCGTGTGTGTTTGTACTTCACTTGATTCATGTTGGCAAACATGAAGTTGGCCAAGTTGATACGCTGTTTTAGAACCACGGATTGCACGTACAAGCGTCACATTTGAATTTTCTTCAGCCATGATTTCAGTGAGTGGCATGAACAAGTGTCCACTGTCACCTAAACACACATGTGTTTCAGCGACGGAAACAGACTCGCCTTTTGCAGCGTGAATGAATACTCGGCCACTTGCAGCAGTTGCACAATCTCCAGTAACAAGTTGCAGGATATGCACTGTTTTGTCTTGGTTTCCGGTAATCGTGACCGTGTCACAATCAAGGCGTGGGATATCACTTTCGCCACGGCATGCAATTGTTCCCGCAAGTGTATTATTTTCGTTGATTGAAACACCTTCGCCAAGGCGCGAGGTATCTTCATTGAACACGCCATTGATCAGCACCACAAAAATATTTGCAGGCGCAACATCAAAACCACGAATAGTTGATTCTTCTACAAAAGTGGTGCTCAAAGCAAAATCTGTCTTCGCCAGTGCAGAAACATTTGTATACATCCACGCTTCAGTTTTGTGGAGTGTTTCAAAACATGTATTGTCGAATGTCATTGTGGTCATCCGCAACAGCATCCAGTGCCGCAATCTTCAAATGCAGCGTAGCCCTTTTCTTCAAGTTCAAGTGCAAGTTCCTTGCCACCGCTTTTGACAATTTCGCCATTAATAAGCACGTGTACAAAGTCTGGCACGATGTGATCAAGTAACCGTTGGTAATGTGTGATCACAACGAATCCACGGTCTTGGCCGCGTAACTTATTCACGCCATCTGCCACGATGCGGAGTGCATCGATGTCAAGGCCCGAATCTGTTTCGTCAAGAACGCACAACTTAGGGTCAAGCATTGCCATTTGAAAAATTTCAGCTCGTTTCTTTTCGCCACCGGAGAAGCCCTCATTTACGCCTCGATCAAGGAGGTCCGTATTAAGTTTCACAGACGCAGCTTTTTCTTCAACAAGATCAAGGAAGTCCATTGCATCAAGTTCTTCTTCGCCGCGGTACTTTCGCATTGCGTTGACTGCTGCCTTCAAAAAGAACTTAGTAGAAACGCCAGGAATTTCAACAGGGTATTGGAAGGCTAAAAAGATTCCTGCACACGCTCGTTGATCAGCGTCAAGTTCCAAAAGGTCTTGACCCATGAAGTAAATTTCACCTTCGGTGACTTCGTAGGCATCGTGGCCGGCAAGGACACAGGCAAGCGTACTCTTCCCCGAACCGTTTGGCCCCATTATGGAATGCACTTCGCCAGGAAATACAGTTAAGTTGACACCTTTAAGTATGTCATTTCCTTCGACGTTGGCGTGTAAATTTTTAATTTCTAGTAAGGGTGTTGTCATATTATTCTCTCTTCAGTGCGTTATCCAACGCTTGCTTCTAAACTCACTTCAAGGAGACGTCGTGCTTCCACAGCGAACTCCATTGGTAATTCTCTAAATACTTCCTTGCAGAACCCGTTGACAATCATGTTGATAGCGTCTTCTGTGGAAATGCCACGTTGATTGCAGTAGAAGAGTTGGTCTTCACCGATCTTCGAAGTAGATGCTTCGTGTTCTGCTTTTGCTGTTTTATTTTTCACTTCGATGTATGGGAATGTATGAGCGCCGCATTCATCACCCATAAGCATCGAGTCACATTGCGTGTAATTTCGCGCGTTTTCAGCGCCTTTTTGAATTTTCACGAGACCCCGATAAATGTTTTGACCATGGCCGGCGCTGATGCCTTTGCTGACAATCGTACTTCTCGTGTTCTTGCCAATGTGAATCATTTTCGTGCCGGTGTCTGCTTGCTGATAATTATTTGTGAGCGCTACCGAATAAAATTCGCCAACTGAATCATCGCCAAGCAAAATACAAGAAGGATATTTCCAAGTTACAGCAGAGCCTGTTTCAACTTGCGTCCATGTGATGCGACTGCTGTTGCCTTGACACTTGCCACGCTTTGTGACGAAGTTGTAAATGCCCCCGACACCGTTTTCATCGCCAGGATACCAGTTTTGTACGGTTGAATATTTAATGCTTGCATTGTCAAGAGCAACGAGTTCAACAACAGCTGCGTGCAATTGATTTTCATCTCGCATTGGCGCGGTGCACCCTTCAAGGTACGAAACACTTGCACCTTCTTCAGCAATAATGAGTGTGCGTTCAAATTGACCGGAGGATTTAGCATTGATTCGGAAATACGTGGATAAATCCATCGGACACTTAACACCCTTAGGGATGTATACAAACGATCCATCAGTAAAGACGGCGCTGTTCAAGGTGGCATAGTAATTATCTGAGTAGGGGACAATGGTTCCAAGATACTTTTTGACAAGTTCAGGGTGGTCACGCACAGCTTCTGAGATTGGACAAAAAATGATGCCAATTTCAGCGAGTTTGTCTTGGTACGTTGTTCCAACTGATACAGAGTCAAACACGGCATCGACTGCAACGCCTGCAAGGGCGGCGTGTTCTGCAAGTGGAATGCCAAGTTTTTTGTACGTTTCAAGAAGTTTCGGATCAACTTCATCAAGTGATTTGGGCGCATCTTCCATCGACTTTGGTGCTGAATAGAAAACAATTTCATCGTAGTTTGGTTTGTTGTATGTAAGGTGCGCCCACTCTGGTTCTTCCATGGTGAGCCAATGTTTGTACGCGTTTAAACGCCAATCAAGTAGCCACTGTGGTTCTTTCTTCTTCGCAGAGATAAATGCAATTGTTGATTCATCGAGTCCGGGAGGCGCGGAGTCCGCTTCAATGTCTGTGACAAATCCCCACTTGTACTTTTCATTGAAAGTTTCTTTGAGTAGCTGCGTATCTTGTGCAGCAGTATTTGATGAACTTAAAAGCGTGCCTGCATCAGGTAAATCAGCGAGGAGTTCAACCTCTTGTGTTCGCTTTTTTGTATTGTTAGGCATGTTTGTTTTGTCTTCCATGAGAATGAGTATCAATTATCCCCGAATTGTGTCTCCCAAATTTTCTCGTTACGTATTCTATCAATAAAACATCAAATATGCGAATTATTGCTTGGTAATCAGCCCTGCACCCCGATTGCGTGTGATATTCACAGATTTGTAGCAGCCGTGCCACGAGAGGGCACCCAAGTCTCCATCTACTATCTCCTCTTCAAACCATGCAACATACCCACAGGTGGAAGTGGTTTTTCTTGTCGTACGAATTTAGAATGCACAACGTGACTTCATCACGACCCTGGTTTATGGCAGTAGATATTTTGCAAAGCTAAGTTTTAGAGCAAGTAAAATTTTTAGCAGGATTAAGCAACATAATACATGTTTCATGCCAATAGAATGCCTCATCTGACGACAGCGAGTAGCTCAAGCAGTTACGATTCGTGTATGCAGAGGCGTGAATTTTTAAAATCAGCAAGTATCTTCACTGTGATGACGCAGTCGCCTTGGTCAATCTCTCTTGGTTTTGGAAATCCAGAACCAAGTGGGGGCATCCTTCTCAATGATGCGCACAGTGGGTTAAACTCAACCCGCGTTCACAGCGTGCATGTTCCGGTAACAATTGAGGCGTTACAAAAGGTTGTGATAGATGCGGCTATGCAAAAACGTGTTGTGTCAATTTCTGGTGGCAAGCATGCTCTTGGATCTCAACAATTAGCAACCGATGCAATGCACATTGACACGACGAGCCTTAACCGAGTAGTAGGTTTAGATTTAAACAACGGCATCGTCAAAGTAGAAGCCGGCATCCGTTGGCCCGAATTGATGGAAGGGCTGCGGGTTCTCCAAAGTGACGCTGAAAATCCGTGGGTGATTCGCCAAAAACAAGGTGGATCTGATGAAATTTGCATTGGCGGGACGCTCAGTGCAAACGCCCACGGCAGGGGGCTGGGCATGAAACCAATTATCGATGATGTTGATTTTTTTGAATTGGTGAATGCTTCCGGCGAATTAGTATTTTGCAGTCGAGCCAAAAACCCCGAACTCTTCAAACTTGCCATCGGCGGTTATGGATTGTTTGGCTTGATCTATTCCGTTGGATTACGTTTGATGCGCCGTGAAAAACTCAAGCGTGTTGTGCAAATTGTGGATGTGCGTGAAGTTGTTGCAATTCTTGAAAATGCGCAAGCAAATGGGTGCAAGTATGGTGATTTTCAATACGACATAGATGAGAACTCGCCAACTTTTATGAAACAAGGAATTTGCACGTACTACAAACCAGTTCGAGATTCAGTAGAGGTTCCCCTTAAAAAAGAATCACTTAGCAAAGAAAAGTGGTTGGACTTTTTGTATTTGGCATGCACGGATCGCCGCAAAGGGTTTGACACGTACACAAAAATGTTTCACTCGATGGATGGTGAGTTGTGCTGGTCAGACACAAGCCAGATGAGTACCTATCACAAAGGATATCGCGAATTTCTTAATTCCAACTTGGAGTTTGACGGGCCAGTGAGCCTCATGCTCAGTGAACTCTATGTGCCGCATGAAACATTGTCAGCGTTTATGGCAAAGGCAGCGGAGGTACTACGAGGAAGTGGAATGCCAAACATTTATGGCACGATTCGTCTTATTGAGAAGGACGATGAAACATTCTTGCCGTGGGCGAAACAGAACTATGCATGCGTTATTGTGAATTTACTTGTGACCAATACAGGTGAAGGAATTGAAAAAGCAATACACACCTTCCAAGGACTCATTGATGTAGCAATCGAATTTGGTGGTAGTTATTACTTGACATATCACAAGTGGGCACGAAGAGACCAAGTGCTTGCGTGTTACCCGCAGATGCCAGCATTCTTAATGAAGAAGTTGAAATATGATCCCAATGCTTTGTTTCAAAGCGATTGGTACAGGCACCAATACGAGCTACTTTCGTAGCGTTGCTCGTATTTCTATGCTTTATGGGGCGCGTTGCAATAAAGAAGTTGCATGTTGCGACTCCTGTACGAAAAGTTATTTATATTTCAGTTTTCCCCAAAAGCAAATTACTGCACGGATGTGCAGAATTTGTGGAAGAAATGGAATGGAGCCGGGGAGAATCGAACTCCCGTGCCGAAACAGTCAACAACACACGTCTACGCAAATAGTCAGATGTTCAATCTCGGTACTACGTCACTACATCTAACAAACTGACGCGTACCACTGCAAACGAATTTTCTTATTCCTCCGCGGCTTGCTAGCACTTTGGAACCAGCCCGAGTTTTGCACACCGCGCTCTATCGGGCGTCCAGAACGATGTGTCGCAGGTTATGCTGCGAGTGCGTAGTTAGCGTTGCCAACTAAAAATTGTGCATCCTTTTTACGTGGCAAGGATGCTCCACGTTACGCAATGTATTGCCTTCCCTGTCCGGTCGAAACCAGGTCGGCCCCTAAGTTGTCAAAGAGCAATACACAGTATAACCCTAACAATGAAAAAGTCGATAAATATTATTTTTTTACTGCGCTAATTGCTGGCATAATTTTTGAAAGTATGCGCAACAGCACCTCTGCTTGTGTTCCAAGCGCATCGATGTCTGCGATGATGTCCTTGTTATAACACGCTAAAACGGGCGCAGTTTGTTCTGCGTAGACTTCAAATCTCTTGCGGATTATCAATTCGTCCGTGTCGTCTGGGCGACCCTGTTCCGTTGCACGTTTTTGCATTCTTCGTACCATTTCATCGATGTCCTCACAGACGAGATGGATAATCATGAAGGGATTTATGTATTCCTGCATGGTTTCAGCCTGTGGTTCGCTTCGCGGAATCCCATCAAGGAGCAAAATATCACGATTGGGGGTATATAACTTATGCTCTATAAGTTGCTCAACGTGTTGCCGCCATAATCTGACCGTCAAGAAATCAGGAACAAGTAAACCCTGCGAGGAGTACCGCGTGAATTCCAAGCCAATTTCCGACTCTTTATCGAGTGAACGGAACATATCGCCGGTTGCAAGGTGAAAAAAACCTGGGATAGACCCTAGCATTTTCCCTTGCGTACCTTTCCCAACGCCAGGGGGGCCAATCAACAAAATAGATGGATACTTCTGTGCCATTGGGTGCTTAGAATTGAGAATGATAGCCAATTATTGTCTTGAAGGTTATTGAGTTCTGAGCCAAATAAACACCTCAGAGGGAATTATTTGGTTGTAGGATGTCAAGGATGCAGGGATTGACTAAAGAGTGGGTAACACCACCGGTAACAGATCCGTTGAAGCCAATAGTGGGGCGGATTTTGGATGCTCGGGGCATCACCTCAAAAGATGCAGCGCAAACATTCTTAGACCCAAAATTATCTGCGCTAGAAGACCCCTACGAACTCCCAAATGCCGAAAAAGCAGCAGAGATTCTCTGTAAAGCTCTTCAAGATGGGAAAAAAGTCTTGATTTATGGTGATTACGATGCGGACGGCATTACGGGTTCAGCAGTGCTTTACCATGTTATAGTTGCAGCAACAAATCGAGATGGCCCACCGATTTATATTCCAAATCGCATAGACGATGGCTATGGAATAAACGTGAAAGCAATCGAAAGGTTTAAAGCTCAAGGGATTGACCTCGTTGTTTCGGTTGACTGCGGTGTGACTGCAGTCGAAGCGGCTCAAAAAGCAAAAGAACTCGGGATCACATTGATTATTACCGATCATCACAAGCCAAGAGAAGATGGGAAACTCCCAGAGTGCGCAGCTATTGTGCACCCCGGTATTGACAAAGAGCCCTCCACACATTTCGCCGGAGTTGGCGTTGCGTATCAACTCGCTTGGGCGTTTGCAAGGAAGTGGTCGGGTTCTCAAAAAGTCAATGAGCAGTTGAAGCAATGTTTGCTTGAGATGATTCCTTTTGTGGCGATTGGAACCATTGCGGACATGGTCCCCCTTATCAAAGGTAATCGAATTTTAACTCGTTGGGGGTTGCAGTTGCTGCCAAGCACAGAGAATCCTGGTTTACGTGCAATTATGGATAAGCTTGATACGCCTAAACAAAAATTAAACGCTTCGCATATCAGTTTTGGAATTGCACCGCTCATCAATGCTGTTGGACGACTCGCACACGCCGCAACAGCGGTGGATTTGCTTACGTATTTAGATGGTTCCCTAGCAGATGCCGCAGCGGGAGAACTCGCCGCCTTTAATATTAAAAGAAGAAAAATTCAAACGGATATTATTGCAAACGCACTTGATCAAATTGAAGAAAATCAACTCGCGAACAAGAAAATAATCATTTTGAAGAACGATGTATGGAATCGAGGCGTCGTCGGTGTTGCTGCTGGTAAGTGTATCGAAACGCACTATCTACCAACAATTTTACTTTCTGGTGATGGCGAGGAACTCACGGGTTCTGCACGAAGTATTTCTGGATTCTCAATCTTTGACGCTCTTTGCGCCTGTCAAGAACACCTTGTTACATTTGGAGGACATGACATGGCTGCTGGATTAACGGTCAAGCGAGAAAACTTTGACGGTTTCGTTAAGGAAATGCAGTCGTATGCAAACAAACATATCGACGATGCCCAACTTGTAAAGAAGATAAAACCAGATGTCGTTGCAGAGTTGAGCGAGATTGATCTGACATCTGCAGTTGAAGTTGAAAAAATTGGCCCGTTTGGTATTGGTAACCCTGCGCCAATTGTTCAGGTGATGGGAGTAAAAGTCGACGAGGTAAGCGTAATTGGAGGCGGGGGCGCACACCTCAGTTTGAAGATTGGCTCAACTCAAAAACGCATCCGTTGCCTTTGGTGGAACTGTGGGAAGTTCGCTTCAAAAATTAATAGGGGTTCTAGTATTGATGTGATTGGAAAAATAAAAGTGAATGAATTTCGTGGAGTAAGAACGGTAGAGCTAGACTTGCTTGATATCGCTTTACCAAGCAGCTAACTCGCCAACCATTGGCTCAACAAGATCTTTTAGAGTGACAATACCGATTGGCTTTTTGTTTTGTGTTGTCACAATGGCCATCGAAACACCGCTCTTGCGTAAATCATGGAGCGCATCACGAACGGGTGTGTCCGCTGTGATAAAAATAGGAGTTTTGAGTAGGTTCGTAGTAGTTTCCTGCGGGGTAAGAAGTGCGCTAAGTACCGGAAGTACTCCAACCACGAAGCCCTGACCGTCAACAACCGGCAAGCGAGTGTGTATCGTAGGCCCGATAGCAGAGGACCTTCTGTTTGTCGAAATGTTTTCACCTATGCATTGCACCCTTGACCACGGAACCATTTCACTCCGAACGGTAAGTGATCGCATGGCAAGCACTCGATCGGCCAAAGTGGTTTGCTCTGCACTAAGTACGCCACCCTCTAGGCCCTCTTTAAAGAGTAGACCAAAGCGTCTACGAGGTGATGGTTCAATAGCGCCCTCATCTCCAAGAAAGACACGAGCGATTTTTCCAACGGCGGCAACTATTGGGACGATACCGCTCCACCACAGAATTTTATCTGTCCAAAACAACGTAGCGCTCCATTTGTACGTCCATGTGTCTGTATGTGATCGGAATAAATCTTTTGGAAGTACTTCACCAAAGATGAATAGAATCGGAATCATGACCATGGCGTTGATGATGATTGCCATCCAAGGCCCAAGCGTTGTTTCTTCCAATAATCGAGCAGCGCCGTAACTTGCAAGATAATTTGCAATATTGTTACATACGAGTAAGACAGCAAGCATTCGAGCGGGACGGTTTATGATTGCAAAAAGTCTCTTAGCACTCGTAACGCCGCTTAATGCACGTACATCGAGCCGAATTTTGTTCACAGTGTAGAGGCCTGTTTCAAGTCCGGAATACAGCGCACTGAGCAAGATGCCAAGTAAGGTAATGCCGATGGCAATGTACATTTCGGTCATTGCACTTCCCTTTTGAATATAGAAACAAGGACGGTTGCAACACGGTACGTATCCATAGATTCCACTTCAAGTTCTAAGTTACTAAAGTGGACGATGTCTCCGACTTCTGGGATGCGTCCGAGTTTTGCAGCGATTAAACCGCCCATTGTTGCAGCAGGGCAGTGCTCTACGAAGGAACCCATCGCCGCTGCCCATCCCCGTACTCCAGTATTCGCGTCGATTTTCCACTTACCGCCATCGAGTTGCTGCGGTTTGGTAATTTCAAAGTGGTCATCACCACCAATTTCACCAATAAGTTCTTCTAAAACATCTTCGAGCGTTACTAGACCAGCCGTTCCGCCAAATTCGTCCACAACAATGGCAAGCCGAGTAGAAGTTTCCCGAAATCGGGTAAGGAGTTGGTCGAGGGTCGCAACTTGCGGAATAAATTGCGGCTTTGTCATACTCGCTTGCAAAAGTGTTTGTCCATCGTTGCATTGCTGCAAATATCTTTTCGTGTGCAACATGCCTTCAATATCATCAATGTCGTCACCATAAAGCGGAAGTTGCGTTAGTCTACTTTGTGCGATTATTTTCCGTAATTCCTCTTCGCTTGAAGTAGTTGGAGCAGAAATCATATGCACTCTTGGAGTCATGACCTCGCGGACCCGTATTCGACCAAGTTCCACAACCTCAAACAACACGCGTTGCTCGTCTTGATCGATGATGCCATCGGACGAGGAGTACGCTACAAGTGAAGCAAGTTCCGTTGCATTGAGCGAATTTGGCGTTGATGAAGAAACAAGACGGGAGAGCGGGGAAATGAGTACTACATCAATTGCCCTGCGCAGGGGAGAAACGACGCGGTGCAAGGGTGAAAGCAGGGGCGCAAGTAACATCGCTGTTCCAGTTGGCCTTGCTGTTGCAGCCATCTTTGGGAGAATCTCTCCAAAAATAACTAAAGAGAATAATGTTGCCGCAGCAATAGCTATTTCTACGCCAGCATTTCCTGGCGCATGCAACATCAGAACGGAACCCATAACAAAGTAGAGCACATTGGCAGTCATATTTCCTATAAGAATCGTAATGAGCACATTCCGGCGATCACGGGCAATATAAAGAACCGCGCTTGCTGATGGTTTTTTTCGTTTTTGCAATTCAGCAAGTTGCGCTTGACTAAGTCGAAAAAAAGCCGTCTCGCTGCAACTAAAAAAAGCACTCAAAAGGAGTAGAGGTAAAAGAGAGACAAGGAGGGCAATGTCAAGGCTGCTCCAACCAGATTGTTCTGCGGATTCAATCATGCACTGCCCGCCATTTCGCGAACTGCGGTTTCCACTCTTTCCATAAACTCTGTGGAGCCTTCATCTTCTTTGAAGTGTAGCGGTTTTCCATACGAAATTTGGATAACACCAGGCCTTGGAATATATACTTTCTCTGGAAGTACATTTCGACCTCCCTGCACGTATATTGGAACGATTGGTCTGCCGCTCTTCTTGGCGATAATTGCAAGTCCGCCCTTGAACGTTGCAATTTCACCCGATCGACTGCGGGTGCCCTCTGGGTAAATAACAATAGACCATCCGTGAAGTAATAAATCCTGCATCGTTCGGATGGAACGTAATGGTGATTTGATTCTTTCGATTCCAAATGCATGCCATAGCGCTGCAACAAAAAATTGAACAAGTTGTTTTTTACATGAAGTGCCTTCCCTATCAGCAAAGTGATCAAATGCAGCAGCCACAGCAGTGGTTTTACGTAGATGACTTGGCAACGTATGCATAATCACATGTGTATCTACATGGCTTTGATGGTTGGATGCAAATATAACTGGGCCTTCCATTTCACTGAAGTGCTCACTCCCAACCGTCTTCCACGAAACCCGTCGCAAAAATTTCACGAGTTTGAGTGTAGTCAATAAGATAACCCTACAACATCGTACAAGTGGAGAACGAAATTGTTTTAAAATTGCGTCAGCATCAGGTGGCGCGTTAATTTTCTGTTCGTGGGATGTCATTGGCGTGTGCTAAAACCTTTTCAAACGCAAATGCGTATTGGTCAAGTAATGCAGTATCTGAGGAAGGAAAGGAAGGCAATTTAAGGAGACAGCCATTTCCAGCAGTCGTGTTAGGGAGATCCATTGGGTCATATGTATGTATCGGATTCTCTTCCGTTGCAGGCAAGCGCGCAAGTTTTGACCAAACACCGTGGGTGAAAACTGGTTGCTGATGCAGCAACGGATACCGAGGGGCGGTAACAAGCGCGCCTTCGGATTGCAGAGCATTTGCTAAATCAATAATTGGCAATCCGGTTTTCTTCGCGTCGTATCGAACGAGAAATTCGAAGTACACACGCTGCGTTTCGCCTGTAGACAAAAAAGTTTCGAGCCCGAATTCCTCAAGTTTTCTTGAGAGGTATTCACAGTTTTTATTACGCTTAGCGTTGCGTTCGTCCAATTTTTGTAACTGCGAGTACGCAAGTGCACCAGCCATCGGCGCCATTCTGAACTTGAATCCAAAGCCAGTAGCAGCGAAGTATTTATTTTCTGATTCAAGGTTGAGTAGTCTTTCGTAGTGCCCTAATCGAATCGCTGACTCGTACAGTATTTCGTCATCGCAAAGTAATATGCCGCCCTCACCAGAAGGGCATAACTTATTCCCTTGCATACTGAAAATACTGACATCACCAAATGAGCCAATGGGCTGGCCTTTGTACGTAGCACCATGGGCATGCGATGCGTCTTCTAAGATTTTCAAGTTGTATTTCTTGGCAATTTCGACGAGTTCGTCCATGTTGGAGGGCATGCCAAATAAGTGCACGACAACTATAGCTTTTGTTTTGTCCGTTATTTTTCGCTCTACATCTTCGGGGTCTAGCCCAAGAGATGTAGGCTCTAATTCAGCAAAGACTGGAACTCCACCGCAATGGAGCACAGGCATAACGCTTGACCACCACGTTGCCGATGGCACAATCACTTCATCAAACGGCTCAATGCCGATTGCATGGAGTCCCGCAAGAATGGCGGACGTACCGTTATTGTGTGTCACGGCAAATTTTCTACCGGTACGTTCTTTGTATGCTTCCTCAAGCTCACCAATAATTGGATGTAGCGATAGGTCACCGCTTCGAAGAACATCAAGGACGGCTTGCTCATCGTGTGTAGAAATAATGGGCCACTTGTTTGCCTCATCCTGATCGAGGGTTATTGCTTGGTTTCCACCGAGTATCGCTGGAAGTTCCGTTGCGATGGGCATGTTATTTCTCGGTATCAGGCGCGTCGCCCGCGATGGAAGATCGCATATCAGTATCTGAGATTACATTTTTCATGTTGTAATAGTCCATCACGCCAAAGTTGCCCTCTCTAAATGCGTCAGCCATCGCTTTTGGTACGTCGGCTTCAGCAAGAACAACAAGCGCACGGTTTTTTTGTTCTTCGGCGCGATACTCTGCCTCTTGCGCTACCGCCATTGCCCGTCTTTTTTCTGCTTCGGCCTGGAACCTTGATTTGTCAGCTTCTGCTTGATGTGCCTGCAACGTTGCGCCAATATTTTCGCCAACGTCTATGTCTGCGATATCAATGGAGAGAATTTCAAATGCAGTCCCCGCATCGAGACCTTTTGAGAGTACGGTTTTCGAAATATTGTCAGGGTTTTCTAGCACTTTCAAGTGTGTAGATGCTGAACCAATTGTAGAAATGATGCCCTCGCCAACACGTGCAATAATTGTTTCTTCAGTCGCACCTCCGACAAGACGTGCAATGTTTGTTCGTACGGTCACTCGTGCACGGGCTTTGAGTTGGATACCATCACCCGCGACTGCGTCGATTGTACGTTTACTTCCACCATCGCTTGGGCAGTCGATAACTTTCGGGTCTACGCTTGTACGGACTGCCTCTAAAATATCTCGACCCGCAAGGTCAATCGCCGTCGCCGTTTCCCATTGCAAGTCAATTCTTGCTTTGTCGGCAGCAATCATGGCGCGAACTACATTCATAATGCGGCCACCTGCTAGGTAATGCGCTTCAAGTTGATCGGTCGTCAGTTCAATGCCGGCTTTCTTCGCACTGATGCGATTAATGACAACTGATTTCGCGTTGACTTTTCGAAATCGCATCATGACAAGGTCGATTAACCCAACCTTTGCACCACTCACCCATGCTTGCAGGTACAAGCCGATATATTGAAACGCAAAGGCAACAATAATAAGTAAAAATATGCCGCCGATGATGACTCCGCCAAGGAGCCAAGGTGAAATTGCCGCTAATAATAAGTTCATAGGAACCTCCTCTTCAAGTCCGTATTGTATCAGTCCTTGATTTCTCTGACTTTAATTTGGTTGTCGTACACAGAAACGACTTTGATAGGGGTGTTTGCCTCGATACTACCTGTTTCAGCCATTGCGTCGATGCGTTGCCCATCAATCCGAACAACCCCAATCGGCCGAAGTACGGTGACGGTTTCTCCAAGTTGTCCGACAAGCAATTGCAAGGTTGCTTGGTATTCTTCTCGCCTAGCTTTGGAAAGTTGCATTGCTTCTTCAGGGTCTTCTTGGACAACGCCACCAAGGATCATTCGCGAGGCAAGTGGAGAACTTGCCCATATTTTGAAGGCAATCCAAGCAAGAATTGGGCCAAAGATACAATAAATACCAGTTGCCACAAGTCCGGTGTTTATGTCGTGCATGTAAAAAGCGACGAGTGACGCGATAACGGCAAGCGCACCAACAAGCGCAATGATTCCACCCGATGGAACGAATATCTCGACAAGAAACAGAACAAGTGCAATGCTGATAAAGATAAACGCCCAAATAATGGGGGATGCATTTGTTGCTGTAGCAGTTTGTGCAAGTAGTTCAATCATGTAACTTCCTCAACTTCGATAGTGAGGCCGACCCGTATTATACGCACAGTCGCACCCTTTGTAATCCATTGTCCTGAAGTTGTAGCATCAAAAATAGCACCATCGACTTCAATGCGTCCGCTGGGTCGAAGATCCGTTATTGCGCGGGCGGTAGTATGCAGTGCCGGTTGGCAAACGGCTGGAATTGCAACACTACTAATCTCACCTCCAAGCACAATTCGGTGGAGTGCTACCGTATCTCCTAATCGCTTTGCAATAATCCAAGCACCAATGATGGCAAGGATACATCCACCAACAACAGCCCCAAGGCCAGTTAAAAGTTGTACTTGTCCCTGTGGTGATTGCAGCGAGCCTGAGATGAAACTTCCCACCATGCCAGCAAATAAAAACCCAACACCTAAGAATCCTGTAAAACCAGTTCCGGGTATGACAAATATTTCAACTGCGATGAGTGCAATGCCTGCAAAAACGAGAACGAGATCCCACCACTGTGCTAAACCAGCAAGGTAGGGTGCGCCAATTAAAATGCTCATTGATACGACGGCCCCAGCACTAAATACACCGGTGGAACCAGTAACAAATTCAACAAAGACGCAAATTAAAAACACTGCGATGAGCGCAAGCCGTACTGGCCAACTAATAAGAATTCGAACGAGTCCTTCCGCCCAATTGGGTGTATGTCGTTTTACAGAAGTCGCGCCGAACCACTGTTGCAACTCGGTGTCGCTTGCAATTACATCCGTAATAAGACCATACTGTTTTGCTTCTGCTGGTTTAAGTGTGAGTAAGCGGTCGCTTGGAACAATTTGTTTGACAAGTTTCCATGCATCTGAATCGTTTGCCGTGAGTTGTGGTCGACTTGATGGAAGTTTTTGCGTAAACAAGGGATCCCATGTTGGGCCTCTGGCTCCCAGAGTATTGGTTAAGTCGGAAAGTGAGTCGAAGTAGGGCGATAACGTGGCGGGAGTTTCTTGCCCCGTCCCAATCGGCGAGAACTGACGTGGTGGCGGCTCGCCAAATATCGTTTCGTATTCGCCCACATTTACGCAGACAGTCTCGCCATTGATTCTATTTTGCAGCAGCCAAAGCTCAATGCCAACGCTGACAAAAGATTCTACGAGGTGTTCATCGTAGTGGTTACGCCTTGCAGAGTCGATAACTTCAGAAAGAACTGGCGACTCGATTTTTGCTCGTTCAGTCGCAGGTATTGGTTGACCGGTCGCGTTGATTGGCGCCGCATCTCCAAAAGTACTTCCGGGCGCTGCAATTATTTCTCTACAGGCAAGGGCGATGATTGTTCCAGCAGAAAATGCGTGTGGATGAATCCAGGCGACCGTATTGTTTGGCGCATGGTTTTTTAAGGCGTAGCAAATCTCAAGCGTCGCCATGAGGTCACCGCCGGGTGTGTTTAAGTCAATAACAATTGCATCAGCATCTTTTGCTTCTTCAAGTCGTCTCTTGAAACTTTTAGCGGTCACTGTGTCTACGACACCCTCGATGGTAATGATGGCGACGTTGTTTGCTTGCCGGTAACTTGGGACTGGCGTTGCTTGAGAAAATGTGATTGCAGCAATCATTGCGAGCATATACGTATTGTATGTAAACAAAGACTCGGGAGCGTCCTGAGGAGTTGGGTGGTAGAACCGGAGCACAATGAATGTACCTCAGAGCTAATTCGGGACAATCCAATAGAAAAACCGGCTGCAGCAATTGCTGCAGCCGGTTTATTGAACAATCTACTTTTCAAATACGATTAATCGTACAAGAATGAATCACAACCACCCGCTTTGAGGTTGTCGTTAACTTCATCCTTTTTAACATGAGTGAGCACAATGTCGGCACCTTGGCCAAGACCATCGCCGTATGCGGCGTCAGGGAACTGTTCAGGAGCTTCTTCAAAGATATTGTCGGCTACAGAATTGCCAGATGGATTCAAGTACGTTGAACTCATTGGGTACATGGTATCTAGGATACTAATGTGGCCATCACCGAAAGCGAGAACCCCTTTCCAATCCTTGTCATTACCATGAAGGAGGTAACTGTTGGAATATGCGTTGCTTGTTAGCTCGTAATCTCCATCTTCAGGACCACGGTTACCAATGAGTGCAAAACCAGTTGGGTTGTGTGAACTTACGCCCCAGTTTTGATCTTTGCGTTTACCTGTGATTGGGATGACACCGTAACTGTTGTTGCAGTTGCCCTCAAGGTCATTGGCAAACAAATCATCCCAGAATGTCCATCCACTATCAGAGGCATCGTATATGTCGTAGTCATACTCCGTCATAACAGCAATGTAAGGACTTTGCTCAGTCGGAGCAATGAGAGCCTCTGGAGTGAACAAACTTTCCATAATGCACATCGAGAGCATTGATGCGTGGTCGTTCCGTTCCAGGTCTTCGGGGCCACGGCCCTTTACACGTTCCCCAATTGAGTCATCTACAAGTCTTGCTTGCAGTCCAGGAATTGGGTACTTGCCATTATGGGAGGGTGCCCAGAATGAAAAACCTCCATAAATAGACTTGACTTGCGAGGAATCTTTAGTCAGCATGGCCTCCGCTTTTGCTCTGCCTAGGGCTGGCATGAGGATGCTCAGCAACAGTGCAATAATCGACATTACGACAAGTAACTCGATAAGCGTAAAGCCCGTTTTTTGTTGTTTAATATGTTTCATAAAATAATAATCCATTTAGTTGTAGTAGTGAAAAAATATTCACAATGAGTAGTTACGGCACGCTGTCCCAATAGCACTCGGCATCGGTTTTTGTTGATTTCACACTAAGTACCATCCAAGTATCTCCAGAAGGGCCACCAGCATGAGCGTCATCTGCTGGCTCGTCATTATCATAATCCGTGAATTCGGCATCAAAGGAATTGTCAAGAATCGGGATCAAGTCATCACTTGGCGTGTAATCCACTTTGTCAAACCACATGGATTTCGCAAAATGAGTAGAACCATCTGCGCTCGTGTAGATACCTTCCCATTGACTTGTTGCACCATATAAAAGTAGTGTTGGGGATTCATTGTAGTCTTCTGCATTACCCGTTCCACCACCTTGCCCGCTGCCATTTTCGCCCATTTCGGGCCCACGGCTCGAGAGGATGATGGTGTGGTTGTCACCATTTGTCCATCGATTTGCTCTCTTGCCACAGATGGCGAGGTTCGCATACGACGTATGGCAGACATCTTGCCGCGCGCTCTGGTTGTCTCCTTCATCTGCAGCAATGCCAGCACCAGAAATATCACCGGAAAAGTTAAGATCCCAGTAGACATCGTCGCCGGGGCTGACGGCATTGTAATCATAAGGTGTTTCGTCAGGATTTGCCCCTGAGTCACCTTTTGCTGCAACCATAGGATTGTTTTCATTGGCGCTGATAAGTATGCTTGGCTCATAAAAACGTTGACCAATCATTGCGGAGTGAAGCCAACCACTGATATTGGCTGTGTAATCCTCAGGTCCCTTCCCCTGAAGATGCAAGTTATTACCTGCTGGACCGGTGTAACTGGCTCCAAAAGCGTTTCCTGCAACATTGACAGCAGCGCGGTTGATGATGCCTGGCTTAGGGAAGGATTTGCTTTTATCTGATTCAGCGAAGATTGAGTAGGTGCTGGCAACACCTTTAAGTTGCCCTTGATCTTTTCGGACCCGGGCATTGCCAAGTGCTTTTGCAAGTGCGGGTAATAATAGACCCATCAATAGTGCAATAATTGCGATAACGACGAGTAGTTCGATGAGGGTAAAACCTCGTTTGTTGTGTTTCATAATTGAGTAATTTCCATTCATAAAAACATGTATGAGAACATTTTGTGATGGCAACTCTTGGTACAAAGATCGCTGTTTGTTTGATGGACTTCCCTGACCGAATGTCATCACAAACGTAAACCATTGCACCGACAAGAAGCCGATGAAAACTGACGAGCTCGTGTAGTCTCATTGCTACGGTAACTCGTGGCGGCCTTCATCAATTTATAGTTACTAAATGACCAGGTCGCCGCACATGCCAACCACACCAACAAGGTGCTTAGGCGTCGAGATGTCGACCAGTGCGGCGGATAATGTGCTCTGCGAAGAGCAATAAGAGCGGTCAACTGAATCGCAAAATAAAGTTGCCACGCCGGTCAGAATCCCCCAGAATACATATATCCATACATCTTTGGAGGGCAAAGGGTTCCGGTCAAGTGTAATTTTTGTGTTTTCTTGGAAGAAAAGTTGCTTCGTCCTATAATAATGGCCATTGCTAACGAATGGCAAATACTGCTTCAACTTCTACTGTCGCCCCAAGTGGGAGTCCAATCGACCCCATCGCGACTCTGGTATGCGCTCCGGCGTCACCAAAAATACCCACCATTAGATCACTAACACCATTTGCAATAGTGGAGTGACCTTCAAACCCAATGTCCGAGGCAATGTACACCCGCAATTGAAGGACGCCTTTGATTTTTTCTACACCACCAATCGCTGCGCCAGCGGCTGCAATTGCATTAAGTCCGCACAACTGCGCAGCTTCTATCGCTGCCTCGACAGATTGTGTACTTGGAACAGAGCCCTTGAAAAGAAGTTCCCCATTGCGCATGGGAATTTGACCGCTTGTTCGGATTTGATTTCCAACTTGGATTGCAGAAATATAGTTCGCAACAGGCGTTGGTGCATCTGGGAGCACTAAGCCAAGTTTTTCGAATCTTGCTTGAATTGTCATGATTTCTATCATACATCGCAGAGTTCCTATGGGGTCAGACCCCATAGGGTATCATTCCGAATATGGAACTATATATTGATACAGCGAATATTGAAGAGATCAGAGAGGCCGCTGCCCTTGGCGTTCTTGATGGCGTGACAACGAATCCAAGTTTAATAGCAAAAGAAGGCGTTGATTTTCATGATCGGATGTCGGAAATTTGCGGATTAGTTGCAGGACCCGTCAGCGGCGAGGTTGTTTCGATGGAACACGATGGAATGATTGAAGAGGCAAATGCACTCTTGGAGATTGCAGACAACATAGTCATCAAGTTGCCGTGCACCGTCGATGGATTAAAAGCGTGCAAGACGCTTTCAGATCGCGGCGTTCGAGTGAACATGACGCTCTGTTTCCAGCCGTTGCAAGCAATGATGGTTGCAAAAGCAGGTGCGTTTTTAGTGAGTCCATTCCTTGGCCGTATCGATGATATAGGTGGAGATGGAATGGAGTTGATTCAACAGATTCGTACTATCTATGACAACTATGGGTATACGACAAAAATACTTTCTGCATCCATTCGTCACCCGCTACACCTTGTTCAGTGCGCACTCGTTGGTTCTGATGTTGCAACGGTTCCATTTAAAGTAATCAAGCAAATGATGAATCACCCATTAACAGACAAAGGCCTCGCTGGATTTCTTGCAGATTGGAATGCAAGAAAACAAACGGAGTGTTGTCCCTAATTGTTTCTAAAGAAGAAGCAGCAATAAAACTAGAATTAGATTAATAACTACGCTCGCGATTAGAAGCGGAAGCACCATTCCAAATAGTGGATTATTGTCGTTCTTTTGAGCAGTAGATTGTTCTGCGGGTGTGCCTTTTGCAACTTCGGCGAGCTTCGCGAAGTCGAGTGCAGGTTGCGCATATTGCGGCGAATTTCCTGCAGCAACTGCGTCGAGATCCTCAATTAAATCGGAGGCATTTTGATACCGTTGGGATACTTCTTTAGCCATCATCATCTCTACGATTTGCGAAAAGCCTGGAGAAAGTGAAGTATTGATGTGGTCTGGTGGCACAAGATCTTGTTTCAAGTGACGATGCATAACATCGGATGGATTTTTCCCCGAGAACGGGACCTTCCCCGTCACCATGTGATACAGCGTTGCTCCGAGACCATAAATGTCTGCAGAAGGAGTAATGTTTTTCTTTCCTCGAATTTGCTCGGGGCTAATATAGTACGGAGTCCCATACGCTCGGCCAGCTTCCGCTTCAGCAGCAACTTGATCATCCAGCGCACGCGCAAGCC
This sequence comes from Phycisphaerales bacterium, assembly GCA_014238785.1. GTDB lineage: Bacteria > Planctomycetota > Phycisphaerae > Phycisphaerales > SM1A02. The sequence continues at coordinate 21,973 of JABAAL010000030.1, forward strand.
CAAGGTCAGCAAGTTTGACGTCGCCGTTTTTTGCAATCATAATATTTTTTGGTTTGATATCGCGGTGAATAAAACCAACTTTGTGCGCGTGTTTTAGGGCAAGCGCTACTTGTCGAATAATTGGTATCGCTTCTTTTTCAGAGTGTTTCTTTTTCTCAACTATTTGTTCGTAGACCGTATCGCCATCAACGTATTCCATAACGAAATAGTGATATTCGCCTGACTGCCCCACGTCGTATGCTTGGACAATATTTGCATCATTTAATTTTGCAGCGGCGCGACCTTCTTTGTAAAAACGTTCAAGGAATTCCTTGTTTTCAGAAAACTTCTTTGGAAGAACTTTAATTGCAACAGGGCGATCTAAGCTTTCTTGTTGTGCAAGAAAAACAGTTGCCATTGCGCCGGAACCGAGTTTACGAATAATTCGGTAGCCCTGAATTCTTTGCGTTGATTTACGAGTATCGAAATCAATTTGAAGGCGATCAAGTTGTCGTCTCGTTAGAAATTGATGATTGACTAAAATGTCTGCGAGCGTGTGCCCAGTCGCGTTGCCTTTGGAGTCTTGGAGCAAACTAGAACATTCGCTCAACTCCTCTTGCGTGACAAATCCATTATCAACAACTAATTTCCCAAGAATGGTTTCGAAGCCAAATGTTGAAGCGCCGGGTGAACCAGCACGGTCAGTATTGCTGGGCGTATCGGTTTCAGTATTGTTTGTCGATTCGTCGGTCATAGTAAGTTAGGCTTCATGTTGAACTATTGATTGTAAAACGTGCTATGTCAAGTGAATGTTCAAATGATTCAAGCTATTGAACCATAAGTTGGTCGTAAACGATACCGAGATTGGTGATAAAAAGCCGAAAACACATCGTGAGCACATGGAATCGACCAATTCTATTAGCGAGTTCTTCTCCAAGGAGAGCGCAATTGCTAACAGAATATGGAGTTGAGGCACTCTTGGCTCCGCCTACCATTGATGATGGCAAATTTATATGTGGTTCGATTGAAGTCGAAGAGTGGGTGCAGACCCTTGCAGTTTTGAAGGCGAAGAACGTGCAAGAAACACGTAAAGAAAAAAGAGGAACCATCATTGCAGCAGACACAGTTTGCGTTGTTGATGCAGAAATTCTTGGACAACCTAGCGATGTGCGCGAAGCAGAACAAATGATTCAATCTATGACAAATAGATCCCACGAGGTATTTACCGGTTGGTGTTTACTGTGCTTGGAGGAATTGAGGTTGAAGGTAAGCGTGGAAGTAGCAACAATTACTATAGGCACCATTTCTGTTGATGAAATTAAAAGATATATCGAATCGGGACTGTGGAGAGGAAAAGCGGGCGGTTACAATTTGTCAGAACGTATTACTTCAGGTTGGCCCATTGTGTGCGATGGTGATCCTACCGCTGTGATGGGATTGCCCATGGTACGATTGTCCAAGGAGCTAGAAATAAAGTAAGTAACATGCGTACACCTCTTCCAAGTTATCTTGATTTTTTTGCGATTCCAGCCTCTTGGTTGTACGGAAAAATTGTTCGTATTCGCAACAAGCACTATGACAACAAAAAAAATGTGAAGAAAGTTCCGCTGCCCGTCATTTCAGTGGGCAACTTGACCGTTGGCGGTACTGGTAAAACGCCTTTGGTAACATGGATTGTTCGGTTTCTTCGCGAGCAAGGACACAACCCCGCAATTGTTATGCGAGGGTACGCCGCGGTTGACCCAGAGTTTGCGGATGAGGCAGTTGAGTACAGGGAAAATATTGAGAATGTTGACATTATTATTGGGGGCGATCGATTCGCGCACATAGATGCGTATATAAAAGGAGGCGGCAAGGCAGATTGCCTTGTCATGGACGATGGCTTTCAGCATCGTAAACTTCATCGTGATCTTGATATTGTTGTACTGGATTTTTTGCGAGATACATTTGACCAAAAAATGTTGCCATCCGGTTGGCTTCGAGAACCTATTGATGGCTTGAAACGAGCTGGCGCGGTTGTTGTAAGTCATGCACAGCAATCGGAGCCTGAACTTGCGAAGAAAGTACATGCTGCTTCTGGGGAGAATCCAATCGCATGGACAGCGCACCACTGGACGGTGTTGCAATTGCACACAAAAGAAGGTGACCGAGAAGAAACGCTTGGCTGGTTAACGGGTAAAACAGTTGCAGTTCGTCTTGGGATTGGTACACCTCAACCAGTCATAGAAGCCCTCGTTCGCTTGGGTACGAAAATCACACAACAATTGCCCGCAGAAGATCACCAACCGTTTTCTCAACACGAATTGAAAACGCTCACGGAAATTTCTAGCGATGTTGATGCAATTGTGATGACTCAAAAAGACTGGGTGAAAGCAAGAGATGTTCTTGATGTCGAAAAATTTCAGTGCCCAGTGGTTATCCCCAAACTCATGCTGGAAGTAATTGAGGGCGGAAAAGACTTAGAAGCACGTCTTTTGTCAGTATTCAATATATGATGGCAGCATGATTAAGCAAAAAGAATATGCAGCGAGAAGGGCCAAGGTTCTTAAAACCCTTAATGGAGCGGCAGGGCTTGTATTTGCAGGTGATGCCGATGGGCATCTTGAAAGTGCGTGGAGACCGAATTCGCAATTTGAATATTTGACAGGCATCACAAATGAATCGGGTGCAGTAGTTCTATTTGACCCAGCGCACAAGGTGGCCTCGCGTCGAGAGATACTTTTTTTACGTTCACGAGACCCAGAGAAGGAGCAATGGGACGGATTACGAAAATCCATCGGAAGTAAGCTTCGAGAAGAAACAGGGTTCGCAACTACTATGAGAACGCCGTCGCTGCCAATGGTGCTAAGTGCAATCGCACAGAGGTCAAAAAAATTCGCAACACTGATGCCCATCGCTTCAGTTGGTCAAGAAGTCTCGCGCGATCTTGCCATGTGGAAAGAAGTTGCTTCTCTGACAACTGGGTGTGAAATTGTCGATTGCACCCAAGTTATTCCAAGGCACAGAAGCGTGAAGTCGTCTGCGGAAATTAAAATAATTCAAGAGGCCGTGAATATGACGGCTGCTGGTTTTGCAGCAGCGTTTACGTTTGTTTCGGCGGGAGTAAATGAATACAAGGTGCAAGCAACACTTGAGCATGGTTACGCAATGGCGGGCGGTCGAGGTAGTGCGTTTCCACCTATTGTCGGCGGCGGATTAAACAGCACGGTGTTGCATTACAAAGAAAACGATCAAGATCTCGTTGGCGGAGATTTGGTGTGTATAGATTCGGGTGCATTTTATGCTGGATATGGAGCAGATATTTCGCGAACTGTGCCAGTTTCAGGCAAATTTTCAAAACGACAGAAAGAAATATATGAAATTGTTCTTGCTGCGGAAGAAGCAGCAATTCGCTGCGTAAAACCAGGCATCACGCTTGCTGAACTCGATGCTGTCGCTAGAAGAATCATCACTAAGGCAGGGTATGGTGATTATTTCATTCACAGTATTGGCCACCACCTTGGTTTAGAAACGCACGATAGTTGTGGAGTAGATGCTCCATTGAAGAGTGGCGCCGTGATTACTATCGAGCCCGGAATCTATTTGCCCGAAGAATCGTTAGGTGTCCGAATCGAAGATGACATTGTCGTTACTGCGAAGGGGTATAAAAACCTTTCTAAACATATTCCCAAAACAGTTACACAAATCGAAAAAGCGATGCGAGCGTAATCAGTGGAATCGATTGACGAACAACAAGCGATGGATTCTGCTTGGGCTTTCTTGCGAAGCAATACAACTGCAACAGTTAGTTTCGGTGAATACACGCATGATGTGTCCTACATTATTTGCCCAACTGGCGAATTGGTTATTCCTGCAATGGTGGCAATGTTGCAACCTTGCGACACAATCATGTTCGTGCCAGAGTACTCCAATGACTGCATGGAGATGCATGTATCTCTTCGACAGTTTTTTGATACTGGGGAAGACGGTTTGCTTGCAGATAGATGGAATGTGTACCACGGCGAATCGCCCGATGTGCAGTGGGCGCTGGTTGACATTGACGCCGCACGGTTTCACGAGATGTTTATTGATGGCGAAGGATTGTGCAGAGCAAATTCCCTTTCAGAACTAGAATCCGATATTTGCAAAGAGCTAAACGCAAATTTCACTGACGTGATTCGAACCGTTTGCCTTGCAAAGACAAACGTCGATGTGACCGAACCGGTCGTTGTTGGAGTTGACCCGTTAGGCTTTGATGTTCGTGCACATTTTGGAATAGTTCGAGTTCCATCTGAAACCCCCTTTACTTCACCGGACGATATTTACGCACTCTTTTCAACGTGATGTAGCCCATATTTTTTGTTGAGCTACTGCCTGAAGGCGAAACATTTCATCGCCCGTCACCGTAGTGCATCCGGCGTCAACGGCGCGTTGGATAAGCGGCGTGTTTGTAGGTGTATAGACAGTATCGATAACCAGAAGCGAACACGTAAACTCAAGCATGGGGGAGAGCGCTAACGCAGGATCGCCATGTTCATCGTTGCCACCCTTCATGCCTGCTGGCGTGCAATTAATAAGCGTATCAATATCTAGGCAACTTTCAGGAGCGACAGAACAAGGGAGCTCGTCGGACAACTGTTCTGCTTGTGCACTGTTTCTGGTTGCAACAAAAACGTTGGCGCCAATGCCTGTCATTGCAACAATCGCAGCTCGCGCGACCCCGCCACCTCCAAGTATTAAGACACGTTTTGCGTTCGGAGCAATCAAACGCAGGGCTTCCACGTCCGTGTTGTTTCCAACGATTGTCCCATCTTTAAAAGTAACGGTATTTGTTGCTCCAGATTTCAAGCAATTTTCGTCTGCCTCGTCGACTAGTTTACACATGTCTTCTTTGTGTGGAATTGTCACACTCGCCCCAGAAAAGTTCAAAGTCGTTGTATCGCTTAATTCAAGCACAGTTGCTTTGAGGTGTTCCCATCCTTTTGGGACTGGAAGGCGTAAGAACACCGCATTTTCACCAGCTGCTTCAAACGCAGCATTGTGAAACGCTGGGCTTCCAGAATGTTCAACGTTGTTGCCAATGACTCCAAAAACGTTTGTTTGCATATTGATGTCATCGAAGTGGTACTGCGAACGTAGTTCAACGATCGATGGTTGCCCTGGTGCAGTTGGTTCGTTTCCCGCAACTGAGGCGAACACGGCGAAGCCGCCAAATTTCGGCGCAAGTATTCTGCTCATGACACCGTATTCGCCCATGCACATGGCAATCATTGGCTGTTGCCTTGATTGCAACAATGAAAACGCTTCAAGATTGTCTCGCAAAGAACGAGCGCGCCAGACCATTTTTACAACGTCAATCCCATCAATATCCTGCATTGCTGCAGCTCGTTGTAACAAATCACTCGGTCTTCCCTTCATGTCATGCCACGAAAGAATAATCCCTGTCGATTCACTACTAAGCGCGTCGAGCATGAGCGGATGTCGGGAAAGTATTTCATATTCAATGTCTATATATCTTGGTGGGTTGTCACAATTGAGTGCACTGCGGTAGATTGCGACACGATCTTCTTCATCGCCATCAAACATACCACCTTCGCTCGCGCTTCTACAGGTAACTACCGTTGGGATAGGCGAAGCAGCAAGTAACTTGGGTAACTGCTCCACGGCTTCTTCGGGGCTAAGTGCATCGACACGAATTTCTAAAAGATCCGCCCCTTGAATCTGCTCAGGAACTTCACCGTGAACAGATGCGATAATCAATGTCATGACGGAGTAATCTTTCGTGCAGCATTTGCAAATGCATCGTGCGATGCACGAACCATCTCCATTGTTGCGCCGCCAAATGATGTTAAAAACACAGCGGCAATCTCAAAACCAATGGCGTTTTCCATCACGACACTTGCAGCAGGAAGTGCGCATACATCAGAACGTTCATAATCACTTCGCGATGATTCCCCCGTTTGTAAATCAACACTATCCATGCCTTGAAGTAGCGTTGCGATTGGTTTCATTGTTCCTCGCACAACGATTGGCATGCCGTTGCTCATGCCGCCCTCTATTCCGCCAGCATGGTTTGTTGATCGTGTAAAGCCAAAGTGACAAGCGTCCCTCTTTTCTTTGTCAAAAATAATTGGATCGTGTACTTCTGACCCCTGAAGTTTTCCACACGTTGACCCCATGCCAATTTCTACAGCTTTAAACGCTTGGATACCCATGACAGCGCCCGCAAGTTTTGAGTCAAGTTTTTCCTGCCACGAAGTGCAAGAGCCAAGTCCGGGAGGGCAGCCAAATACGTGCGTTTCGCACAACCCGCCAACCGTATCTTTGTTTTTCTTTGCATTGCGAATGTTTTCAATTATTGCTTTGCACGAAGCGTCGTCAGGGCAATAGACAGCGGAATCATCTCGATCATCTCGGAGACCACTCCAATTTTGTGTAGTTACTTCAGTTGGAGCGATGACATCAAGCATACCGCGTACGAATCCGAAAACTTCGATATCAAATTCTTTAAGTAAACATCGTGCTACTGCACCTGCCGCAGTTCGTGCCGCTGTTTCGCGAGCACTGGCACGTTCGAGTGTGTTGCGACAATCGCTCGTGAGCCATTTTAAGGAACCAGCAAGATCAGCATGTCCTGGGCGAGGTTTGTGAATAGGAGGTGTTGCTTGAAGGTCATCAAGTCGACTATCTTTGTTTGCAATTTGCAGAACGAGCGGTGCTCCTGTTGTTACACCGCAGCGAACTCCAGAAAGAAATATGACTTTATCTTCTTCGATTGCTTGGCGTCCACCGCGCCCATATCCGCCTTGCCTTCTCTTGAGCTCACTGTTGATGAAATCAATATCGAGTGTGAGTCCTGCCGGCATTCCTTCTATAAATGCAATGCCGCACGGACCGTGTGATTCTCCAGCTGTCTTGCAGGTTAATGTCATAGTATTGATTGTACGATTAGTTTGACCTTGCTGCTTTTGGGCCAGTTCTGAACAAATTAATGTGGCGCAGAGCCATGTTAATTTCTCGGAGGAAATTTTCTACTTGGAGGAATTTTTTTATGAAAGAGAGCCTTTGTTCGCGGGCAGAGAGTCGCGACTATATGGCGAGTAAAGGTGTTTAAAAGGGGAAAATGTATCTTGGGTGACCGTCACATGGATTTCTGTCCTACTCGTATCAATGTGGATCAGAGCCAAATTAATTCCTCGGAGGAATAAATCTACTCGGAGTAATTTTTAAAATTGAAGGCGGAAAGGCAGGGAGGGAGAGGAGTTACTCGTTTGAATTATTGGAGTTTGCGAAGGTTAAATCGCCGTCTATTACATCAACTTTGATGGTGTCGCCCGATTCGTACTCTCCATTGAGGATGCCTCTAGCAATTGGATTTTCAAGGCGATGTTGAATAACTCGCTTTAAAGGACGGGCCCCAAATTGTGGGTCGTACCCTTCGTCGCACAGCGCTTTAGTCGCATGTCGAGTAATTGTGAGCGCTAGCCCTTTGTGTTCAAGCCGGCCGCGGAGCAATCGAAGTTGGATTTCTATGATCCCCTCGAGTTGCTCACGAGTAAGTTGATGGAATACCACTGTTTCGTCAATGCGGTTGATAAGCTCGGGTCGCAAGGAGTGTTTTAAAATCTCAAGTACTCGCTTGCGAATTTCAGCATCGCTTTTTCCTTCTTCACTCATTGCAAGTAATTCGGATGACCCAAGGTTACTCGTCATCACGATGATGGTGTTTTTAAAATCGACAGTACGCCCATGTCCATCCGTGAGATGCCCATCGTCAAGTACTTGCAGTAAAATGTTAGACACATCTTCGTGCGCTTTTTCCATTTCATCAAACAGCACAACGGAGTAAGGGCGCCTCCGGACAGTTTCAGTTAGTCGCCCGCCCTCTTCGTATCCAACATAACCTGGAGGAGCACCAATTAATCGTGCAACGGCATGTTGCTCCATGTACTCGCTCATGTCAATTCGAATCAAAGCATCTTCCGTATCAAACAAAAATTCCGCAAGGGCTTTGCATAATTCAGTTTTTCCAACACCCGTTGGGCCCAAGAATAAAAAGGAACCGATGGGCCGTGACGCCTCACCCAGACCCGCACGACTTCTTCGAACGGCTTCGGATACGGCTTTGGTCGCTTCTTCCTGACCGATAACGTGCAACGCGAGCGAGTCTTCCATCTTGAGAAGTTTTTCGCGTTCGGCTTCTTCGAGTCGCGTGGCTGGAATTCCCGTCCACCTTGAAACTACCTCGGCGATTTGTTCTGCGTCCACCTCTTCGCGCACCATGTTGAGACCTTGCTCGCGGCGAACCTTGAGTTTCTCTTCGGCAGCGTGAAGTCGGTCGTCAAGTTCTCGCAACTCTCCGTATTGAATTCGAGCGGCAGTTTCTAAATCGCCACTGCGCTGTGCTTGCTCGAGTTTGGTTTGTTTCGCATCGATTTCAACTTTGGTGGCACTTATCTCTTCAAGTTCAGCTTTTTCAATTTCCCACCGAGCAGTTATTTCATTGTTTTGTTTGCTGAAATCTGTAATTTCTGTTGCGACTTTATCAAGTCTATCTTTTGAGTCACTATCTTTTTCTATTTTTAATGCTTCGCGTTCGATTTCAAGTTGGAGAATCCTGCGCCGAAGTTCATCAAGATCCGCTGGCATAGAGTCATTTTCAATTCGCAACTTGCTCGACGCTTCATCAAGCAAGTCAATTGCTTTGTCGGGCAAGAATCTGTCAGCAATGTACCGGTGGCTTAGTTGCGCTGCCGCAACGAGTGCACCGTCTTGGATACGAATACCATGATGCGCTTCGTATCGTGGTTTGAGACCACGCAGAATCGCTATGGTGTCTTCGACGGATGGTTGGTCGACAACGATGGGTTGAAAACGACGTTCAAACGCTGCGTCTTTTTCAATGTATTGTTTGTACTCGTCAAGGGTGGTCGCACCGATGCAACTTAATTCACCTCGAGCAAGTGCAGGCTTGAGTAAATTACCAGCGCTCACTGCGCCTTCCGCTGCACCCGCTCCAATAATTGTGTGCAGTTAATCGATGAAGAGGATGATTTTTCCTTCGCTCGAAGTTACCTCACGAAGCACTGCTTTTAATCGTTCCTCAAATTCGCCACGAAATTTTGCGCCGGCAAGAAGTTGCCCAACATCGAGTGCGACTACTTTTGATTCTCGCATCGAAGAGGGGCAGTCATTATTCACGATTCGTTGCGCAAGACCTTCTGCAATTGCAGTCTTGCCAACGCCCGGCTCGCCAATCAAAACGGGGTTGTTTTTCGATCGCCTGCTTAGTACCTGCATGCACCTACGAATTTCTTCATCACGACCTATGACGGGGTCAAGCTTGCCATTGCGTGCAAGTTGGTTTAAATCTATACCATACTTTGCTAAAGCTTCAAGTTGTGCATCTGCGTTTTCGTTATTCACGTTTGTTACTCCAGAATCTTTACGAATCATTTTGATTGCTTGTTCAATGTCACTTGACGTAACTCCGCCAAGTTCAATCGTGTCTTTTGCATCGCTTTTTACTTTAGAGAGTGTAAGAAGAAGGTGTTCCACTGTTGTATGCGAATCGCCCATTGTTTTTGCGGTTTCAAGCGAGTCGTTAAGTATTTGCATTACGACTTGTGATGTTTGTGGATGCGCGCCCGTAACAGTTGGCATTTTGTTTAACTGTGCAGTTGCAAGTTCTGCAACACGGACAGGGTCACCGCCACCTCGTTTGATGAGGGAGCGTGTTGTTCCTGATGCATCTTCTATAAGTGCACATAGAATATGGAGCGGTGCGAGTTCTGCGTGCTTAAAGGAAGTCGCGATTGAAAGTGCTTGCGTTATTACCTGTTGTGCGAGCGTTGTAAATCGTTCCATGTCCATAGTGGAATTATGACGTAAGTTGCGACTTGTTGCGAGTTAGCATCTTTATTCTGTTTAGAGTACGATTTGCGTTGATGTCAAAAAAGAAAGTCCACATCCTTCTGACTGTTTGCATTGGCCTTGTTTTCTTTGCAGTTGTAGTCTTGGTTATGTATTCGATCTTGTTTGGTGCATCCGTTTCAGGGAAATTGCACCATAGTTTTGGCGTTGTGCCGATTGAACGGCCTGCCACGGTGCTCACCCATACCTTTCGTTTGGTAAATACGACCGATCATGAACTGCAACTTACAAGGGCAGTTCCTTCTTGCGGATGCACGACAACCGATTGGCCCAAAGAATCATTTGCTGTTGGCGAAGTAATAGAAATACCGGTGAACTTGACGCTTCGGCGCAGTCAATTGCGTTCATCCACAGTCCGTTTGGAGTTTGATACTGGCGAAGTGGAGGTATTACGGATTGAGGGCATCGGTAGATTTATACAGCCATTGGCGATTATGCCACCAGCACCTATTCTTTATCCAAATGCAGCGCAAGGGACGCGTGCTGTTTTACGCTTGGAATGGACCAGCAATCAACGCCCGACAAAACCAATAATTGCTACTCCAAAGGGATTGCACATCGAATTCGATACCTGGACGTTGTCCACAGAGGAAAATTCGAACAAAGGGACTCCAGCGATATGGACAATTCGCATGAGGTTTACACTCGATTCTGCAGAAGTGGCGCAACAAGAATTTACAATCAAGATGGAAGGTGCTCCAGATCTTGTTGTGTTTTTCACCATTTCTGAAGCTCCTCCGGGAACAATTCGTGATTGATACGCATTGCCATCTGACAAGTGCCCAATTCACGGAACGTGTGGCAGATGTCATTGACGATGCTGCTCTTGCAGGGGTGCATCGGATGATCACGGTTTCTACCGATGGCGACGATGCGCTGGCTGCCCGAGAACTTGCAAATATTGATGACCGAGTATTTTTTTCGTCTGGTATCCATCCACTCCATGCTGATGGCGAGTGGAAATGGGACTATGTTCGAGCTGCGGCACAGGATGCACGATGCGTGGCGTGGGGCGAGTTGGGACTTGACCGCCATTACGATGAACCACTCTTTGATCGTCAAATGAAATTACTTGAGGAACATCTTGCCATTATCGAAGAGGCAAAGGATGACACTCGTCCGATAATAGTACACTGTCGGCGCGCTGTAGATGATTTATTACCAATATTCGATACGAGTACGATTGACGGAGCTCGGTTTGTGTTTCATTGTTTTACGGAAACCGCAGAGGATGCTCGGAAAATCCTCGATTTGGGGGCCATGATTAGTTTTACGGGCGTTGTGACATACAAAAATGCGTCAGAAGTAGTTGCAGCAGCAGGACTTGTGCCAATTGACCGGATGATGGTTGAAACCGATGCACCGTACCTCTCACCCGAACCAGTTCGCAAGATTCATCCAAATGAGCCTAAAAATGTTATTCACACGGCTGAATTTCTGGCGAATCTGAAGGGCGAAGATACTCGAGAATTCGAAAAAAGATTGGACGCAAACGCTGAGCGTTTTTTCCGTCTGCCTCCCCTCAAATAATAGGTAAAAAAAGTTTATTGTTACGCATAAATTACTTTGTGAATTGATACTCAATCTCGCTTGATGCTACCGCTATGGACACACTATCATACCGCTCTATCGTTATTCTTGGCCCACATAGACGGGTTTGGAATTTTTGCATCCCCTGTGTAAGGTCGTACAACCTTAACTTTTTTAAGACGTAAGACAAGATCCTCATCTTAAGGTTTCCGCTCTATGACACAACAACGTTTTGTATTCCCTCGTTGGACAAACCTTGCACTGCCGGGCATCATCATTGTTGGATCGACCGCGCCTTTATATTTTGCAATCGTTGTTGCGTATGGATTTAGCCCGCAGTCAACAGATGTTGGGTATATGCCAGAGCAACCTATTCCCTTTAGTCATAAATTACATGCGGGCGAACTTGGTTTGGATTGTCGATATTGCCATAACACCGTCGAAAAAACGCCGCATGCTGCTATCCCTCCAACCCAAACATGCATGAACTGCCATGCGCAAATTCATCCCGAGAGCGAAAAACTGCAACCACTCTTTGAGAGTTATGAAACCGGCATGCCTGTCCCATGGGTTCGTGTGCACGATTTGCCACAGTACACGTACTTTGATCACAGCGCCCATGTAACGCGTGGCGTAAGTTGCGTTGAGTGTCACGGCCGTATTGACACAATGGAAACGGTGTACCAGCACGAAAAATTAAGCATGGGCTGGTGCCTTGAGTGCCACAGAAACCCAGACCCGCATGTACGAAATCCCGATCTCGTAACACAACTAGAGTGGGGCATCGATATGTCCGACGCTGAAAAGATTGCGCATAGTATTCATTGGCGCGAAATGAACAACGTAAACCCATCACAGGATTGCTCCACATGTCATCGTTGAATGAATCAAATGAAAATGGACAAACTTGGTGGCGTTCACTTGACGAAGTGGTCGCGGGCGATGCATTTCAAGCGCAATTGCAAGACGAATTTCCAGAGGGCTCAGGCGAACTGCTTGCAACCGGTGACGATCGTCGGCACTTTCTAAAAATTATGGGTGCCTCCATGGCACTTGCTGGACTTGGTGTTGCAGGTTGCCGGCGCTGGCCAAAGGAAAATATTGTTCCTTACGCAACGAGACCGGAAAACACGATGCCCGGTATCCCAGAACAGTATGCAAGCTGTTTTGATTTTGGTGGCATATCCCAAGGCGTGCTTGTAACAAGCAACGACGGTCGGCCTACTAAAATTGAAGGTAACCCAGAACACCCAGATAGTAAGGGAAAAACAGACGCATTCACGCAAGCGGCCATTCTTGATTTGTACGACCCAGACAGAAGTCGTCAAGTCACGTACGACGGCGAGAAATCTTCGCTTGCAGCGTTTCGTGAATGGGTGAATACATACCTGCCAAAAGCAGGCAAGGGTATTGCGATTATAAGTGAGCCATCAAGTTCGCCGACGTTTGAACGTCTGCGTCGAGCGTTCATGAAAAAGAACCCACAAGCAATGTGGGTTGAATATTCCCCACTTGCAAATACAAACGAACAAATTGGTTTGAACAACGCTTTTGGTGGGCAATGGATTCCAGTCTACAATATTGCAAAGGCTACGAGTATTGTGTCTCTTGATGCAGACTTCCTTGGTGCGGGACCTATGCAAGTTCCAAACACAAGGGGTTGGGCAGATAGCCGCAACTTGGATCATGGCAACATAAGCCGAGTCTGGATTGCAGAACCGGGCCTTTCAGTTACAGGTGCAAAAGCAGATGAGCGTCGTTCGATGAACCCTGCAGTTGTAGCGGCTGTTGCAAATTACGTAGCGAAGCAAATTGCGCATACCGATGTTGCAATCGAGGGCACGGTTGCACTTACCGCAGAACAACAAGCGTGGGCGGACAAAATGGTTGCAGACCTGCAGCATGCAGGCAAGCATGGGCTCGTACTCGCAGGAGCAGGCCAACCTGCAAGCGTGCATTACCTTGTTGCACGAATGAACGAAGCACTTGGCGTGGTGGGAACAACAGTTGCCTACCGATCCGCAGGGTCCGGCTCAAGCGCAACTATTGAAGAACTTGCAGCGGCAATACAAAATGGTTCTACGCAAGGTGTCATTATTATTGGAGGCAACCCTGCGTACGATGCTCCTGCAAACCTAAAGATGCTCGAAGCGATAAAAGCACTTCCATTCTCCATGCATTTATCAATGTACGAAGACGAAACATCATCGGTTTGCAAGTGGCACTTGAATGCTGCGCATTGGCTTGAATCTTGGGGAGATGGATTAGCAGCGGATGGTACAGTTTGTGTTGGACAACCCCTCATTGAGCCGCTCTTTGGTGGCATATCCTCTTTAGAGTTACTTGCAATACTCGCAGGCAATCCTGAAACGAATGGAGAAGTTTTAGTCCGTGCAACACTCCTTGGAAAGTCCGCAGATAATTGGAATCCAAAATGGCGTACGGCGGTGCACGATGGCGTTGTCGCTGACTCTGCAATCCTTGAAAACCCTCCTGTGAATCGACGAGTACCAGAAGGCGGAACCGTTGTATCGGGAGAAAAGTTCACGGCGTGCTTTGTGCCTTCGAGCGCAGTTTGGGACGGCCGTCATGCAAATAACGGTTGGCTGCAAGAGCTCCCCGACACAATTACAAAATTAACGTGGGACAACGCAGCGCTTGTTTCGCCTCAGACTGCAAAAACACTTGGCGTCAAACAAGGCGACATGTTGGCAATTTCCGTCGGTTCGCAAAGCATCTCGATTGCTGCCTTGCCAGTTCCTGGAACTGCAGACGATGTCATCATGCTTCCGCTTGGGTACGGCCGGACGAACGCAGGCCGAGTTTCAGAAGGCGCTGGAACGGACATCTATCCGCTACGGACTACGGCAACTATGTGGTCGGCGCCAGCAACAGTTTCTGTGACCGGCGATTCGTATCCACTTGCAACGACGCAAACACACTTTGCAGTGAACTCTACTCCGGGCAAGGGTACGCAAGAGCGGTTACCGCTTTTGTTCCGCGAAGGTACGATTGACCAGTACAACGCAGACCCTGCATTTGCAAAACATGTAGGGCATTCGTCACATTCGCTTTCTATATTTGAAGAACAACAATTCGTTGGCGCGAAGTACAAGTGGGGCATGACGATTGACCTTTCCACATGCACAGGCTGCAACGCTTGTGTTGCAGCGTGTCACGCGGAAAACAACATTCCAATCGTTGGTAAGGATCAAGTGCTTATGGGCCGCGAAATGCACTGGATCCGAATCGACCGTTACTTTGCGTTTGGCAGCGATGGACATGGTGGGTACGACAATAATGATCTAACTGCGGTTGCAATACAACCGATGACATGCCAGCATTGCGAGAATGCACCCTGCGAAGAAGTTTGCCCAGTTGCAGCAACCGTACACGATAGCGACGGCTTAAACACGATGATATATAACCGCTGCGTTGGCACTCGGTACTGTTCAAATAACTGCCCATTCAAAGTTCGACGCTTTAATTACTTTGACTACTTTCGGCGCGACCCGTTGCGTTCAACAGGCATGTTGCAAGTACAACCCGATTATTACATCAAAGCGCAATCTGGTGGAAAAACATTACGCGCGATGCAATTTAATCCAGACGTTACGGTACGTATGCGAGGCGTGATGGAAAAATGCACATACTGCACGCAGAGAATTCAGCGCGTAAAAATCGCAACTAAAAATGCCTGGGTCAAGAAAACGGAAGCACAGAAGCAAGCCGACCCACGCGTCGCTATTGCAGACGGCGCTATCGTGACAGCTTGCCAGCAGGCATGTCCTGCGGATGCTATTGTCTTTGGCGACTTGATGGACACGAAAAGTCGTGTAACGAAACTCCATGAGGAGAAACGGTCATACCAGATGCTCGAAGAGCTGAACCTTAAATCGCGCACGAAATATCTTGCGAGAGTAACAAACCCAGTTGATGGTGCTGCTGCAACAGAAGGAGGTCATCACTGATGGCATCCGTTCCTGCACAGCCCTTTGACAACACTGGCGAAGACCCAACAGCAAGGTCACCGCTTATCTTGAATCATACGGACTTCGGTTCGGTCACCAATGACATTCTCAAAGGCAACGAGTCCGCCAAGCCACCGAAGTCATGGTACTTCGCGCTCGCGGTGTCTTTCACCATGATGTCCATGCTTGGAGCAATGATTGGATACCTCATCTTTACGGGTGTTGGTGTCTGGGGTAATAATAATCCAGTTGCGTGGGGATACCCAATTGTTAACTTCGTCTTCTGGGTTGGAATCGGACACGCTGGCACGTTGATTTCAGCAATCCTTTTCCTCTTTAGACAAAAGTGGCGAACAGCAATTAATAGGTTTGCCGAAGCGATGACTATCTTTGCAGTTATCTGTGCAGGTACGTTTCCGGGCATTCACATTGGTCGTGTCTGGCTTGCGTACTGGCTCTTCCCAATTCCAAACCAAATGGACATGTGGCCACAATTTAGAAGCCCTCTCTTGTGGGACGTATTTGCAGTTGGTACGTACTTCACTGTTTCGTTGTTGTTCTGGTATTTGGGCATGGTGCCCGACCTTGCGACTATGCGAGACCGTTCAACGACAAAGGTAAAACAACTTGCCTACGGTATTGCATCCTTGGGCTGGCGGGGAAGTATGCGACACTGGCATCGCTACGAACGCGCATACTTGTTGCTCGCGGCGCTTGCGACACCACTTGTACTTTCTGTACATAGTGTTGTTTCTTTTGACTTTGCGGTTTCACAACTTCCGGGTTGGCACACAACTATTTTCCCACCATACTTTGTTGCGGGTGCAATCTTCTCTGGGTTTGCCATGGTGATGACCCTCGCAATTCCTGCAAGGCAATTATGGGGCTTGAAAGATTTCATCACGATGCGCCACCTTGACAACATGTGCAAGATTGTCTTGTTCACAGGTTCCATCGTCGGATATGCGTACTCGATGGAGTTTTTCATTGCGTGGTATAGCGGTGAGATTTATGAATCCTTCGCCTTTATCAACCGCGCCTTTGGTCCCTATGGATGGGCGTACTGGATAATGGTGAGTTGTAATGTCATTACGCCACAGATTTTCTGGTTCAAGAAAGCACGAACGAACATCGCGATTATATTCACCGCATCCCTTCTTGTGAATGTGGGCATGTGGTTTGAACGATTCGTCATCGTTGTCACCTCTCTTG
The DNA here is from genome assembly GCA_014238785.1 of Phycisphaerales bacterium. Classification (GTDB taxonomy): domain Bacteria; phylum Planctomycetota; class Phycisphaerae; order Phycisphaerales; family SM1A02. The sequence continues at coordinate 38,577 of JABAAL010000030.1, forward strand.
CAAACGATTTCTTGCCAAGTAGTTGGGGCATGTACGAACCAACATGGGTGGATGTTATGACGTTCTTGGGTAGTTTCGGTTTGTTTATGACGTTCTTCTTGTTGTTTATTCGGTTCCTTCCAGTACTTGCAATTGCAGAACTCAAAGCAATTATGCCAATAGCCGATCCCCATGGGCAGGGGCACAGTTACGAAGAAATGTCAATGGAAACCGATGAGCAAGCAAAAATTGCGGAGGAGGACGAATGAACGAAGTAACCTCTACAAACGTTGCCCGTGAAGACCTCTACGGTTTGGCTGCAGAGTTTAAAACAACACCGGGCATTTACCACGCTGCGGAAAAAGTACACGCTGCTGGATTTAAATGGTTCGATTGCCACGTTCCATTTCCGGTGCATGGTCTTGATCGTGCTATGGGTGTGAAAATGACAATCCTTCCAATCCTCGTCTTCTTTGGGGGCATGGCTGGGCTTCTCGCTGCATGCACATTGCAGATATTTACAAACTCGTTGGAATTTGACATTTGGGCACTTGTGCCACTCGTTGGATACCAATTTGAAGTTTCGGGCAAGCCACTTCTTGGGGCTGCTGCATTCGTGCCCGTTGCCTTTGAAATGACGGTGCTTTTTTCTGCTTTGACTGCTGTTTTTGGAACCTTATTCTTGAACAAGTTGCCGATGTTTTACCATCCAATACTCAAGCACCCCGCGCTTACTCGCGCAACGGACGACAGGTTCTTCCTCGTCATCGAAGCACGTGACCCTAAATTTAGCCGCGATGAAGTGGAATCGTTTTTACATTCACTAGACCCCGAAACAGTGATTGCGTTGGAAAAATAATGGGAAATTTAATAAAACAAATTATTGACGATCTCGCCAAGCCGTTTCTTGATGACTTGAAGGATCTGCCACTTTGGATTAAGTGGAGTGCGATCGTGATTACATGCGCCGCCACAATTCCACTCGCGCTTATTTTCAGGGCGCGCACAGCCTTTAGCGACAAGCCTCGGATACATTTTATTCAAAACATGGATAACCAACCCAAGTATGTTTCGCAGGAAGTAAACGCGCTCTTTCTTGATGGCCGTGCAATGCGCCCAAGAGTAGAGGGCACAATTGCTCGCAGTGGTATGGTGGGCGATACGCACTACTTCATGGGTGTTGGTGACGGTGAATGGGCGACTACATATCCAAGTTTTATTACAGTTGATAGTGATTTACTCCTTCGTGGGCAAGGCCGATTTAACATTTATTGTTCGCCATGTCACGGCGCTGGCGGTTTTGGCGATGGTCTTATTCACCATCGCGCGAACCAACTTGTAGAAACTGGTGTCAATGGCACATCATGGGTCGCACCAAAAAACTTGCACGAAGATGCAATTAAGGCGCAACCAGTTGGCCAACTTTTCAACACCATTACAAATGGCGTTCGAACAATGTCTGGGTATGGTTCACAGATTACAACGGAAGACCGATGGGCTATCGTTTTATATATGAAAGCCTTGCAACTCTCGCAAGATGCAGACCCATCGATGGTTTCAAACGCTGAATCACTTCCACGCAAATCAGCAAGTGAAGGGAGTAGCGAGTGAAGGTTGCAGACGTAAAAAATGATAACATTCGCCTTGGTGGCGGTGCAGCAAAGTTGGGTCCAGTCCTTTCGATTGTAGGTATTACAACTCTTGGTTTAAGTGTGGTACTTGGAAACGGTGAAGGTTGGAACACCTTTTGGAAATCCTATCTTGTTGGTTTCATGGTTGCGCTTGGATTATGTTTAGGGGCACTCTTTTTCATCCTATTGCAACACATGACACGGTCGGGCTGGAGCATTTCTATTCGCAGATTGGCAGAAGGCATTGCGAAAAATTTGAGTTGGCTCTGGATGTTATTTGTTCCGATTCTTGTCCTCGTTCTAAAAGGCGACGGCGAGATTTTATATGGTTGGGGCAATAGAGAACTCATGGAAAGTGACCACATTCTCCACGCGAAGGCTGGGTACCTATCTCCAGTTTTCTGGTCGATTCGCACAATCTTTTATCTTGCTGTTTGGACGGTCATTGGCACGTTGTATTACAAGTGGTCAACAGCACAAGATAAGGACGGAGATCTGAAGTGGACACACAAAATGCAAAAGTGGGCACCACTCTGCATGATTTTATTTGCATTCACACAAAGTTACGCTTCAATAGATTGGGTTATGACTCTTCAGCCCAAATGGTTTAGCACCATGTTTGCTGTGTACTTTTGGGCATCTTGTATGTGCGGATTTTTTGCCATGATGATTTTACTTGCTCGTTTCATGCAAGCTACCGGTCATCTACAGAATTCAATTACTGTTGAGCACTACCATGACCTTGGCAAGTGGCTCTTTGGTATTGGCGTGGTTTTTTGGGCGTACATCGGCTTTAGTCAATACATGCTTATCTGGTACGCGAACCTTCCGGTAGAAACAAACTGGTATATGACAAGGCAACTTGGAGGCTGGGGCCCAATTTCTCTTCTGCTTTTGTTTGGCCACTTCCTTTTACCGTTCGTATTGTTGATTACTCGTTGGACGAAACGGTGGCGCTCGCCTCTTCCAGTTATTGCAGCGTGGCTTCTTCTGATGTTCTTCGTTGACATCTACTGGCTCATCATGCCAGTTGTTCCGGAGCATGCACTTGCAACAGCAAAAACGTATAACGAACTTGCAAACAATATTACAAGCGCTGAAATTGGCTACGGCTTCAGCATTTTGAATTTCACCTGTTTGATTGGCATGTTAGCGCTTGTCTTAGGTGGAACATTAATCAACTTACGCAAATGTAACCTCGTTGCAACAGCAGACCCGAGATTGGGCGAGGCGTTGCACTTTGAAAATGCATAATTGCAAACTAAGGAATGTATGAGTCACCCACATGAACAACTAGATATTGAAAACGATCACGAAGATCCAGACGGGTACGCAACGTGGGCAATTGGTATTGGTGGATCGTTCATCATGATTGCAACAGTTGCATTATCGTGTGGCATTTACTACCGCGCTGCAAGTTCTGAAGCGTTTGATAAAAGCGTAAACATACGGTATGAACAGCGCGATATGGTTCGTGATGCCCAACATGCGGTGCTTCTTGAATCAGCACACTGGGTTTCAGAACACGATGAGGAAAGCGGTGAGGAAACGACTCGACTGGTACTTCCGATTCATGATGCAATGGACATAATTGCAGGGAATGCAAAATAAACCATGTTCTTCCCTCGCCAAACTAGCTTTGTAGCACTCGCCATTTCGATTGGTGCTATGTCTACACCCCTTGTGGCAGGGCCAACGTTTGCAGATGAAAAAATTAATGCGCTCGAAGGTGTTGGCATTACGGAACACCTTGACGCGCAACTTCCACTTGAGATAACGTTCAAAGATGATTCCGGAAACGACGTAGTCCTCGGGCAATATTTTACTAACGAAAAACCTATCATTATTACGTTGAATTATTACAGGTGCCCAATGCTTTGTAGTTTAACGCTGAATGGTTTAACCACTGGTCTTGAAGAAATGGACTGGACACTTGGCGAGGAGTTCGAAGTTATTACGCTGAGCATAAATCCCGATGAAAAACCGCCACTGGCAAAGAAAAACAAGGAAGGCTACTTAGGGCATTACTCCCGCGAAGGAGCGGAAAAGGGGTGGCACTTTTTAACGGGCGATCAGGAAAATATTACAAAACTCGCTGATTCTCTTGGCTTTGGTTATGTGTTTGACTCAAACACTGGCGAGTTTCACCACACGGCATCCATTATGTTTATAACACCCGATGGTCGTATTTCAAAATACATGAATGATGTACAGTTCAAGGGGCAAGATCTTCGCTTTGCACTCATAGAGGCATCTGAAGGTCGGATTGGGACCATGCTCGATACTTTGCTTCTTTTTAACTGCTTCCAATACGATCCAGACAGTAACAGTTACACACCAGCCGCTTGGAAATTGATGCGAACTGGTGGCGTGTTGATGCTCGTTGTGCTTGGAGTTGGCCTCGCTGTTCTTGGCTTTACGTCCTCAGACCGTTTAAAGAAATCACAAAACAACTCAGATGGAACAACTTCATAATGTTCTCGATACTCACATCTTTACTCACTACAACATCGCAAGGTGCGCCAGCAAATTTCTGGTTGCCCAAGCAAGCTTCAACTGTTGCAGAAAGCGTTGACCTTACGTTCTTTGTCATTACATGGATCTGTTACTTCTTTTTCTTTGCCATTACGGGCTCAATGGTTCTATTTATGATCAAGTACCGCCGAAAGGGTCACGAAGTCGTTGCAGATGGACCTACGCACAATACACCTTTGGAAATTGCGTGGACGGTACTGCCACTGCTCTTGGTCGTCGTCATTTTTGTTGTGGGCATGCGGGGTTATTTAAACTTACAAGAAGCACCCGAAGGTTCGTACGAGGTTCAAGTCACTGGACAGAAATGGTCTTGGACTTTTGACCACCCAAAATACGGCGCAACACAGGTCGCAGAACTCACAGTGCCAGTAAATACGCCGGTTAGATTGCTCATGACTTCCAATGATGTATTGCATAGTGTTTGGATTCCAGATTTTCGTGTGAAGATGGATCTTGTGCCAGGCAGATACACTTCACTCTGGTTTGAAGCGACTGCTGTTGGCGATTACAACTTGAACTGTGCTGAATATTGCGGCAAGGACCACTCTAGAATGTTTGCTACGGTCCGCGTTGTGCCCAAAGATGAATTTGAACCAATCATGGTCAAACTCGCAAGCGAATACGAAGACATGTCCGTAGGCGAGTTGCCTGCCTATGCAATTAACCGGTTATACAACAGGTGCCAATCGTGTCACTCACTAGATGGTACAACTGGAACAGGCCCATCCTTCAAAGGGCTTTGGACTCGGGTGAAGAGCGGCGACATGTTGTTTACGTCAGGCGAACGCTTGTCCGACCTTTATGGCGAGAACACAACATACGAAGTGCCAGAAAATTACATCCGAACTTCGATTGTAAATCCACAAGGACATATCGTGCAAGGATATCTTGGTTCGATGCCGTCTTTTCAAGGCCAACTCAAAGACAAACAGATTACCGCAATCATCGAGATGCTTAAGCACCTCGATGAACTTACAGATGATGAGGGTAACATCACCGTAAACCCTGATGGAGCACCAAGGCAATAACGATGACTACAACTAGCACAACAACCCCACAGGTCTTTGATAACTACCTCAACCATACGAAAGGTATTCGTTCTTGGTTGTTTACGCTTGACCACAAACGCATTGGTGTGATGTATTTAATCTGCGTCTTAAGTGCGTTTTTGTTGGCAGGTATTTTTGCGATGATGATTCGCTTCCAATTGCTGACGCCAGAAGGTACCTTCATGACACAGGACCAGTACAACCAAGCGTTTACTGTGCATGGTGCAATCATGGTCTTCTTGGTTATAATCCCCGCAGTTCCTGCGGCGCTTGGCAACTTCGTCTTACCAATTATGCTTGGTGCAAAAGATGTTGCCTTCCCAAAATTAAACCTCTTTAGTTGGTGGCTGTGGGTATTTGGGCTTATCTTTTTCTTAATTGCACTTGGAGTTGGGGGAATCGATACTGGGTGGACTTTTTATACCCCATACAGTATTGATAAAGCCTCTTCGATGGGCGGTGTTATTCCTGCCCTCATCGGCACCTTTATTCTTGGCTTTAGTTCAATTTTTACGGGGATGAACTTTATTGTCACGATTCACCGGCTCCGTCCAAAAGGAATGACGTGGTTTAGAATGCCGCTCTTCCTCTGGGCAACGTATGCGACGGCAATTATTCAGGTGCTTGCTACACCAGTTATTGGCATCACGCTGCTTCTCTTGGTCATTGAGCGAACAGTTGGTATCGGTATTTTTGATCCGGCGATGGGTGGAGACCCTGTCCTCTACCAACACTTCTTTTGGTTCTACTCACATCCAGCCGTATACATCATGATTCTCCCAGCTATGGGCGTTGTAAGTGAATTGATTGCAGTGCATTCGCACCGTCACATTTTTGGCTACAAATTTATTGCGTACAGTTCAATCGCAATCGCGATGTTTGGTTTTCTCGTGTGGGGTCACCACATGTTTACTTCTGGACAATCACCGCTTATGAATGTGATTTTTTCCATAATTACGTTTAGTGTTTCAATTCCATCCGCTGTGAAAATTTTCAATTGGCTGGCAACGCTCTATAAAGGTTCAATCAGTCTGAACACGTCAATGATTTATGGGCTCTCGTTTATCTTTATATTTTCGATTGGTGGCTTGACGGGGTTGCACCTTGCTACATTGGCAACGGACGTTCACTTGCACGACTCGTACTTCGTCGTTGCGCATTTCCATTACGTTATGATGGGGTCTGCATTGATTGGATTCTTGGGCGGCATTCACCATTGGTGGCCGAAAATGATTGGCAAAATGTATAATGAGAATTGGGGACGTATTTCTGCGATTCTCGTCTTTATTGGATTCAATGTCACATTCTTCAGCCAGTTCATGATGGGATCAAAAGGGATGCCAAGAAGATATGCAACATACACCGAGATGCCGGAGTTTCAGATTTACCACATTTGGTCAACTGCAGGCTCGACTATCCTTGCGCTTGGTTTTGTTATCTGCGCTATTTACCTTCTTCATTCTGTGTTTAAGGGGAAGAGAGCGCCCGCAAATCCTTGGGGTGGTCGAAGTTTAGAGTGGCAATGTTCTTCACCACCTCCGTGGGATAACTTTGCTGAGCAACCTGAGGTTGGCGACTGCTACGACTTTAGTGTTTTAGAATGGAACGAAACAGAGCAAGGCTACAACTGGCGAAAGGACGTTGCCCACCCAGGCGAATAAAGAGATTACTTATGCCACACACTGATTCAACACATCATGACGACCAAATAGGGCACGTCGTTCCAGTAAAATTTTTAGTTTTAATCTGCGCTTTACTGCTCTTTTTAACGGCAGTTACCGTTTGGGTTTCGCGATACGATTTCACTGAAATTAACATTGCTGAAATGGGCATTATCACGGCGTTGTTTGTCGCTACTGTAAAAGCAACTATCGTTGGTTTGTACTTTATGCACCTTCGCTGGGATAGGCCATTCATCGGCTTCATTTTTGTTGGCTCGATCTTATTCGTTGCACTCTTTATATGTATAGCGCTGACTGACTCGATGGCGTATCAACCCACCATCATCAAGGGCGACACGCCGAAAGTCACCGAAGCTATGGATCTTCTAAAACACTAATTAACTGGAAGTGTGATTTTTGAGTTTGGGTGGTTGGCATACCACGTGAACCAGAGGGAGCGCTGCGTTGGGATGGTATTTCCTGAAGCGTCTCTGGCAATGGCAAAAAGTGGGGCGGTGCCAACCGTAAAGGTAATGGGCGATCCCGAAACATCGAGGGTGATTTCGCCATCTTGACCTGCGATAGCAACAAGGTCCTGTATTGCGTATACCTCGTCGCCACCCGTAGTATCGACAACAATAACGTGTGTTTTTGGATTGATCCCGTCGATTGGCATGTTACTTACAGGAAAGTAAATAGTATCGTTTAAAAAGTATTGGCGAGGGTCACCTTTACGGTATCGTTTTTTGAACTGATCATTTGGGGCGACACAAGTTGTCTCTGGATTATTTGTAAACCAATCTTTCCAACTTGTCACCTCATGCGTAATTTGTTTCAACGGTATGGATTCACCGGTCACACTCTGGCCAAGCATCGCAGAGAACAATTGTTCGCCACCAACTTCTTCTTTTGTCGGGTACATCAACATGACACCGTTTCCAGAAAGACCACTCAAGCCAAATGAAACTTCTTCGCCATGCACGATTCGTTCAAATACGCCTATGTACCCGCTTGGCCAATTCCAGTACACAACAATCGGAACACCGCCAAGGGTGTCGTTGATGACTTCGTGAACATTAAGCATGTGTAATGGATACGTTCTTGTTTCTCCGCCAAGGGCAACGCCAACAACAAGGTCTCCACTTACGAGAAATTGATTTCGCTCGTAGAAATTTTTACGCGCAAGTTCTTCAGGAGATAGAATTGCAGGGTTCGTTAATACTGGCGACATGTCGCGATGTTGCATCACTGCAACGAGTGTTTCTTCTGGAATATGCAAATTTGAAAGATCAAATTCATATGACTCAACGGTTGAGCCATCGCCGGGGCCATGGTTGCCAAGGCGCAGTACCGCAGGCGCAACCGCCCACGTAATTATGGAGAGGATAACAATGCCAAGTAAGGCTAGTACCCATCCGCCACTTTGAAATGTAAGTTTCACGCTTTGATCAGTCATTGCCTGTCCCAATATTTATGCCCATTTCAATCCATTGAATCGTTTCACGATCAGCGAGCATTGCCACAATGATAAGTGGTAAGTAAATGATGCTTGCAAAGAAAAGCCGGCGGGCTGAGGCGTCATCTCGCTTACGCCAAAATGTAATAGATTTCATGGTCATAAATCCACCAAGAATAGTTCCAATAATTGCGAAGAGGATACCCGTTGTACCGACGACCGTAAGGAAAAGCGCAAGCGGAATAAGACACAAACTTGTTATCACACTGACTCGAGCCGTTAACTCGCCCGTTTTGTCGATGGCGGGTAGCATTGTAAAACCACCACGTTCGTAATCTTCACGGTACATCCATGCAAGTGCGAGGAAGTGAGGAATTTGCCATATAAATAATATGCCAGCAAGAATCCAGCCGCCAAGCTCAATCGTGCCGCTTGCAGCGACCCACCCAATAAGTGGTGGCAACCCACCGACTAGAGCGCCAACAAGTGTGTTAAACGAAGTGATTGTTTTCAACGGGGTGTACACCAGAATGTAGATGAGGATTGTAAGCAAAGCAATTCCTGCAGCTTCTATGTTCGCACCAAAACTCAGGATTGCAATACCGATGTACGTGAGCAAAATGCCAAACACAAAAGCGTGAGCCTTTGAAAGGTGACCAGCGGGAAGGGGCCGAGAAAGCGTACGGTGCATTTTTATATCGCGCGAGTGTTCAGCAAGTTGGTTCAGTGCCGCGGCAGAACCAGCGCAAGCGGTTGTACCAAGAAGCGTCCAGAGCAAAGTGAGCCAATCGATACCAAGCGGGCTCGCCAAAATAAATCCAGCGCCAGTAGTTACAACAACAAGTAAGCTCAAACGAATTTTTGTTAAGTCGCTGTACAATTTGGCAAAACTTGGCTTGATTTGCGTGTTTTGAACCTCTTCGTTTGTCGGAGTCGTGCTTTTCATCGAAGCGAGGTAGTATACCTTTTCTCATGCCAAACGAACCAAAACAAACGGTTGCAAGAGTCTTAACTCTCTCTCTTGGAGCAACCACAGCGATGTGGGTATTCTCGTACATAGCCCTCCTTTTTTCAGGAAAAACAGGAGGCGAAATCCTCTTTGTTCTTGGCGCGCTTTGCCTGCCAATTGCTGCGAGGCATGGAAAGAATCTCAAAGAGGGCGCTTGGATCGGTTTTGTTTCTGCGCTGTTGAACTTGCTCTTGGTGGGCTCTATTGTTGGTGGCAAAGCGCCAAGTGACATGTTGACCACGGGAGTAGTTTGGGTCATTGGTTTGTTCGTAGCTTCGATGGTGCTTGGTATCATCGGCGCTTCGTTGCACAGTCGCCTCAAGGATTGCACGTGCAGTGTTGATTGGCACTTTGGGTTCCTTTGTGTCGCAACATCGCTTGTCTTTTTGATGCTTGTTACCGGTGGACTCGTAACAGGTATGGAAGCCGGGCTCGCTGTGCCGGATTGGCCCAACAGTTATGGCCATAACATGTTGTTATACCCATTAACTGAAATGGTATCTCCCGAGAATGAAGGCGTTTTCTTTGAACACGCCCACCGATTGACAGGGATGTTGATTGGCCTAACTTCATTGTTCATGGTCGTCTGTGTTTGGAATTGGAATAAGGCTCGAATTGTACGAATGCTCGCACTTGCCATTTTTATTGGAGTATGCTTGCAAGGAGTACTCGGGGGTTTACGAGTCACTGGATTCTTGACGCTTACGCAAGATCGTGAAGTACTTGCGCCTAATATATGGTTTGGAATAGTGCACGGTGTTGTTGGACAATTGATTTTCGCCGGTTTTGTAGTGCTTAGCGCGATGATGTCTAGGGCTTGGAAGAAGCCAGAAAAAACAGCATGTAAGAGCGATGTAAAGTGGGCAGCAATGTTGTGCGCTGCGATGATCTTACAACTCTTGCTCGGCGCCGCGTACCGACACATGCTTGGCGACGAAGCACTTGCACCAAAAGCAACCCACATTTTATACACCCACATAGCAGTCGCATTTCTTGTCTTACTCTTTGCAATTGTGACGGGCATCCGTTGCATGGGAAATGGCAATGCACTCTTGAAAAAACTTGGCATTTCCTTGCATGCGGTTGTTTTGGTGCAACTACTACTCGGCGGCGGTGCGCTTGTTGTTATTTTGATTAATAAGGGTGAAACAGCCCCATTGTACGAAGTCATCGTAACGACGTTACATCAAGCGAACGGTGCGTTACTTCTTGGCACAAGTTTTGCAACATTTGTGTGGTTTAGACGTATGATGTCTAAGATATGATTGAACTTTTTATAGCACTTTGTTTGACTGTACAGGAGCCAGCGGCTTCTGTGCAACCACTTCAGTTTTCGGTAACCCACGATGGTGGAGCAGGCGAATCCATTGATGGTCGATTATTCATCATGCTCACCAAAGGCAAGTTGCCACTGATTGGCGGGCCGAATTGGTTTAAAGCTGAACCGTTTTTTGCACTTGACGTTGAAGACTGGGACGCAAATACACCACTGGTGCTTGGTGAAAGCGCAAGTGCTATGGAGCCAATGCGTTCGCTGCAAAGTGGAGAGTGGAAAGCAGTCGCCGTCTTTCGGAAACAAAATGACCGCTCAAAAATTACTGTGCAGGGTGGTTTGTACGGAGACCCCGTAGTCTTTGAGGGAAGTGGAACAGATGCAGGAACGGTAGAACTGACAGTACACAATCCGGTTCCAGAACGTGAGTGGGCACCGCACAAAAATTTACGATTAGATGAAAAACGAAGTGTACTGCTTAGCGACTTTTATGGGCGCGAAGTAAAGCACGGCGCTTGCGTGATTGTCCCAGACGACTACGACCCAAATCGCCCAGAGCCGTATCCAGTCTTGTACTGGATTGGTGGCTTTGGGAGCGACCATTACGGTGGCCGGTTTATGAAGATGATGTTCACTGCTTCGGATTATGACGATCAAATATGCCGCGTTATTTTGAATGCGCAAGCGTATACGGGACATCATGTGTTTGCTGATTCTGCAAACAATGGGCCCCGCATGACCGCGTTCCTTGAAGAATGGATTCCGTATCTTGAAGAAACATACAATCTTGGCGGAAGTGCAGAGAACCGTTTTCTTGCAGGACATTCTTCTGGGGGTTGGGCTGCGATGTGGCTGCAAATAAATAACCCTGATATGTTCGGTGGCTCTTGGGTACTTGCGCCAGATCCATTGGACTTCCATTTCTTCCAAACGTGCGATTTGTATGCAGAAGGCGCAAACATGTATGTCGACGAAGAAGGCACTAAGAGACCGATTGCCCGGCAAGGCTCTACACCTTTCTTGTTTGCAAAAGACTTTGTCGCGATGGGCGACGTGTTAAAAGATGGTGGTCAAATTAGTTCTTTTGAGGCTGTCTTTGGCCCAAAGGGCGAAGATGGGAGACCCGTTGCAATGTTCGATCGAGATACCGGTGTAGTCAACACCGAAGTTGTCGAATATTGGAAACGATACGACATTCGAAAATATCTGGAAGATAACTGGGAAACTCTTTCATCAAAATTAGCAGGAAAAATTAATATAATCGCTGGTGGTATGGATACCTTTTATCTTGAAGACGCTGTCATACAATTGAACGAATATTTTAAAGCAAAAGATTTCGATGCCATGGTACGAGTTATTGAAAATGGCGATCACGGTTCAGTTTTTCGAACAACGGTCATCCGCGAGATAGATGATTCAATTGCTCAAAAATGTGCATTGCAAAACATCCAAAACAAAACTGCAAAGCCTCGAAATGACTAAGCGAATTGTCCAATCGGAATGCATAGACTCGCAACTGGATGCAATGACGCAAGCGCTGTTGCAGCAGGCAATCCAAAGCGTAACAACCCATGGCGTGTTTAATTTGGTGCTCAGCGATTCAGATGCGCTAGGCCATTTGTACGCACGCTTGATGTACGATCCCGACCTTCGGGCAATGCCGTGGAACGCGACGCACCTTTGGTTTTTACGTGGAGTGGAGGAATCAATTGTGTGTCATTCCGGCATTCCAGAAGAGAACGTGCACAGTAATACCGTTGACACACCCATGGATTGTTGTCTTATTTCTTGCAGCGATATTGGTGCTATTTCAGAGGAGCTAAGCCAACACTGCACTGCGTTCCTAGTTCTTGCAGATACGAATAAGTCCATTGATTGGGACCATTCGGGCGTTGCACACTGGTTTTGTTGAGCGAAGAGTACCTGCTCCAAGTTTGCCGCTCAAAGAGTACGAAAAAATAATCCCGCGGGCCGTTTATCTTGACTGATTTAGATGGCGATGAAAACATGAATAGTAGTAATACTTTAATTCTCATTGCAAGTAGGGGACTGTTCCCCAAGAAAATCATTGAGGATTTCGGCAGCGGCGAGTGCGTCGCGCATCTTCTTCTTTTGTTTGTGCGTTTTACCGGATCCGGAAAGTTTTTCTTCAGCGGCTGAACTTGTGAGCCGTTCGTCTTGGAAATGGATGTCTAGGGTTGTTGCTGTTTGTAACTTTTTTGCAAACGCTTTTGTGATGGCAACGCGCTGTCCGGGAGTTCCATCCATATTAAGAGGCAGCCCTAGCACAAGTGCGTCCACGCCTTGTTCTTCAATTGCTTTTGTGAGTGCAGTAATGAGCGAGTCGCCGATGGGAACTTCCAACACGCAAACGGGTTGCGCCATACGCAACTCATCATCGCCGACGGCTAGACCAGTTCGTTTATCGCCAAGGTCGACTGCTAAATATCTCATCGTAAATCATCGTCAACGAGCCCATGCATTTCTTTGACACGCTGCGCTTCACTTGCTGGAAAGACCAGCGTTGCATCATCGGTATGCACGATGACTAAATCTTCACAACCGATGGTTGTAATTGTATGTGACTTATCACTTGAAACACAAAGCACATTGTTGGAATCAAGGTGGAGTGATTTTGTGTCGCTCTTATTGCCATTGCTATCTGCTTTGATCGTGTCACCATAACTAGGCCACGAACCAACGTCGAGCCACTGCACAGCCATAGGAACGGTGCATAGAGTGATCGCATCGTCCGATGATGCCGGTTCCATCATGCCATAGTCAACGCTGATTTTTGGAAGGGATGGATACACCTCGTTTAGAACACTCTGTTGTTTATCAGTTCCCCACGCATCTGCGATTCGTTTGATAGCAGCGTACGACTTCGGTTGTAATCGTTCAAGCGCAGAGAGGAACGAGCCGGCATGGAAAATGAACATGCCACTGTTCCAAGCAAAGTTGCCAGAAGCGATATATTCCTCGGCGGTTTGCTTGTCTGGTTTTTCAACGAAGCGTTTGCATATTCGTGCGCCATCACAAATCGTTTCCCCAAGTTCGACGTAGCCATATCCTGTTGCAGGAAACGTTGGTGTAATTCCAAATGTAACAAAGCGTGCTACGTTCTCTTCAACAAGCGAAAAGCCAATGTCAAGACATTTTGCAAACTCGTCTTGCGGTCGGATGATATGGTCAGCAGTCAATACCGCGAAAATTGCATCGGGATCTTGCTTGAGCAGCGCTGCGGCGGTAAACGCAACGGCGTTGAGTGTGTCACGTGGTTCGGGCTCACCGAGAAGTTGCGATGTTGGCAAGCCAAGTTTTTCGCAGATGATCTCTTGGTGTATTTGGTTTGTGCATACCCATTGTTGTTCTGTTGCAACAATGCCATCGAGACGTACTGCTGCAATTTCCAATAGCGACTTACCGTCGAACAAACCAATCAATTGTTTCGGCGTTTCGCCTCGGCTCATTGGCCAAAGTCGAGTGCCGCTTCCGCCAGCCATAATCATTGCGTGTCTCATATATTCCCCTTGAGTTGGAACGATATCTGAACAAGTTGGTCGGCGGTGTTAATTTCTGGATTTGTGCCAAACGCAAGTTGTACAAGCCGCTTTGCATCGCGCTTTGTTTCGCCAAGTTGCACAAGCATCAAGATAGCGTCTTCGCTAAACGGAGGCATCGTCACTTCGATGGTTGAAGCAATTTCACCAACAAACACATCGACCTTTCCATGCAACTCTGCAATGATTGTTTCGGCGGAGCGCTTGCCAATCTCGGGCATTTCGGTCAGCGCTTTTGTATCGCGATTTGCAATTGCCGTTGCGGTTTCAGCAAATGGACGAACCAGCGCACGGAGCGCCTTGCGATTGCCGATACCTTTGACAGTTGTAAACAATTCAAAAAATGCACGGTCGCGTTCCGATGAAAAACCAATGAGACGTGGCAAAAAAGAACTGCCTTGCGACTGCCCTTCAAGATAGTGGAGCGTAAAAAATTCAATTGGTTGACCGATTTTGCTAAGAAGCTCTGGGACATTTGCAGCAGGAACGAATAACTCATATGTCATCGCTTCGACGAGTAGCAGGGCCGAGCGTTCGGTGAGTTCAACTAATTCTCCTCGTATTCGTGTAATCACGTTGTCATTCTACCAACGGCCAGCCAGTTGCCTTGGATAACCGTTCCCGTAGTCCTTTTGTTATTTCACTTTTTGTTGCGTCTTCTGGAAAATGGATGAGTTCGATGAATCGCACTTTTGAATGGGAACGTTCAAACATTGCATCATCCATCTCGTCGTTCATCGGCGTCCCGTCAACAGTGGCAAGCAAAACTGGCGCCTTGGAATGTGCAATCATCGCCCCAACGCCCTCTGCAAATGGGTGAATCGCCTCCCTAGGCTGTTTTATACCACCTTCGGGGAAAATCCCAATGACGCCATCATTTCTGAGATGGCGCAATGCACTGCGAAGTCCCGCTGAGTCTTGCCCATCTCGTGCGACAGGAATTATTTCACCATATTTCCATACTAAATCGAGGGATGGAATCATATACTCCCTCGCCATGAGCCAGCGGATTTTGAATTTACATTGCGATTGCACCAAAAGCGGATCAATCGGACTTTGATGCTTGCACACAACAATCAACTTTCCCGGGAAAACTACCCGCGGGACTGTATCTTTGCCAAATGCTTGGACGTGATGAAAAAAACGCACGTAAAACTGGTTAAAGAGCCATAGTAGCGAAGACGGCACATCGCCCATTGCGTGCCTTGCAAGGAGCGGAAGAAGAATTTGCTGGATTGCAGCAATTCCGAGTAACGTTATCGTGATGGAAATGATAAAGATGTACATTTATTATTCAGTATGCTAGCCGAGAGAGCCCATCATCGGTATCCTGCATCAAGTTTGCTCGTGCAGACAACGAAACGATATGCCCCGAAGAGATGATATTCATTCGATTCTGATACTCGGCTCTGGACCTATTGTCATTGGCCAAGGGTGTGAATTTGATTATTCCGGTACCCAGGCGTGTAAAACCCTCCAAGAAGATGGCTTTCGTGTTGTATTGGTGAACTCTAATCCGGCAACGATCATGACGGATCCAGAATTTTCGGATCGTACCTATATAGAACCGATTACTCCCGAAGCCGTCCGCCGCGTTTTGCAAAAGGAACGCGATCTTGGCTTTCCAATCGATGCTTTACTCCCAACCATTGGCGGGCAAACGGCATTGAATTGTGCTTGTGAACTCGACGAACTCGGAACGCTCAAAGAGTTTAATGTCGAAATGATTGGTGCTACTCGCGAAATAATTTTTCGCGCTGAAGACCGAGAAGAATTTCGGCAAGTTGTAAAAAATGTAGGACTAGAGCAAGCAAAGAGCGCAGCGGTTTCTACGATGGAAGAGGCTTTTTCCTTTTTAGAAGAAATTGGTTTGCCTGCAGTTATTCGTCCAGCATTCACGCTTGGCGGAACGGGTGGCGGTATTGCTTATAACCGAGATGAGTTTGAAACTATTGTACGTCGTGGTATCGAAGCATCAAGAATTAATCAAGTGTTGATTGATGAGTCCATGCTCGGTTGGAAAGAATACGAACTAGAAGTTGTTCGCGATAAAAACGACAACTGTGTTGTTGTGTGCGGCATAGAAAACATTGATGCGATGGGCGTACACACGGGCGACTCTATTACTGTTGCGCCAATTATGACGTTGACCGATAAAGAGTATCAACGAATGCGCGATGGCGCACTTGCGATTATGCGTGAAGTTGGTGTTGATACGGGTGGTTCCAATGTGCAGTTCGCAGTCAACCCAGAAGACGGCAAACTGATTGTGATTGAAATGAATCCCCGGGTTTCGCGTAGCTCGGCGCTTGCGTCTAAGGCGACAGGTTTTCCGATTGCGCGTATTGCTGCGAAACTTGCAGTTGGGTACACACTTGATGAATTGCGAAACGATATTACACAGACTACGTCAGCCTGTTTTGAGCCATCGATTGATTACGTCGTTATAAAAATGCCAAGGTGGACGTTTGAAAAGTTTCCAGAGGCGGATGAGACATTAACAACGCAAATGAAGTCAGTTGGCGAAGCAATGTCTATTGGCAGAACGTTTAAAGAGAGTTTTCAAAAAGTAATTCGTTCGATGGAAGTAAAGCGATTTGGATTTGGACTCGACAAGAATGACGAGTGGCTACTTGCAAGTCGAGGAGACGAAGAAGCTATATGGCCAATAGATGAAGACACGATGATTCGTAAATTATCTGTGCCATCTCAAGGACGTATGTATTACATTCGGTATGCGATGAAACTTGGTTGGTCACTTGAGAGAATTTATGAATTGACAAAAATTGATCCTTGGTTCCTCGATCAATTTTTGCAACTGGTTGAGTTTGAAGATGAACTACAAAAAGTTACTTCGCTTGAAGAGATGCCACATGAGTTAATGCGCCGCGCAAAAGAGTTAGGGTATTCAGACCCCCAACTTGCATGCTTATATGAGGGCGTTGTTTCAACAGAAACAATTTTAAAGGTGCGAGATTTTCGAAAAAAATTAGGTATTGAGCCGGTCTATAAACTCGTTGATACATGTGCCGCTGAGTTTGAAGCAATAACGCCGTACTATTATTCAACGTATGAAAGACCGCTAATTAGTCTTGGTGAAGGCGAAGTGTTTGATGATGAAATACGGGTCACGAATCGCCCCAAGATGGTGATTCTCGGTGGCGGTCCAAATCGCATTGGACAGGGAATCGAGTTTGATTATTGTTGCTGCCAAGCCTCGTTTGCTGCAAGAGAAATGGGTTTTGAATCTGTGATGGTAAATTCAAACCCTGAAACTGTAAGTACGGACTTTGACACGAGCGACTTACTTTTCTTTGAACCGTTGACATTAGAAGACACGTTAAATATTTTGGAACGGTTAAATGGTGGCGGAAGTGAAATTGAAAATCGCTCGGGGAAAGTCGCAGGCGTGATTGTACAGTTCGGGGGTCAGACTCCATTGAATTTAGCGCATGGTCTTGCCGCCGCCGGTGTCCCAATTATTGGAACTGGGTTAGAAGCAATCGACTTAGCAGAAGATCGCGATCGTTTTAAAGTAATGTTGGAAGAGTTGAAATTACTTCAGCCAGAAAATGGTATTGCACATTCAATGGATGATGCTGTGTCGACAGCGAGTACTATTGGATACCCAGTGTTGGTTCGTCCAAGTTACGTACTTGGCGGTCGCGGTATGGAAATATGTAGCGATGAAACGGCACTTCGGTATTACATGCAAACGGCGGTTGATGTTTCGGAATTAGAACATGCGCCAGTACTTATCGATAGTTTTCTTTCTGAGGCAATTGAAATTGATGTTGATGTAGTTGCGGACTTTGAACCACACAAAGCGACTGCTTCGCAACAGGTGACATTGTCAAGTGATTCGCCCCAAGCAATTGTGTGTGGAATAATGGAGCATATCGAACAAGCAGGCATCCACAGCGGTGACAGCAGTTGTGTTTTACCTCCGTATTCTTTGCCAAAGTCAATTGTGAACGAACTTCGAAGGCAATCATGCGCTATGGCGGAGAGGTTGCAAGTCCGTGGGTTGATGAACATACAGTTTGCTGTGAAAGACGAAGAAGTGTATGTAATTGAAGTAAACCCACGTGCCTCAAGGACTATTCCATTTGTTGCAAAAGCAAAAGGGTATCCGTGGTCAAGAGTTGCAGCGAAAGTAATGATGGGCGCTTCGCTGAGCGAACTTGGAACTAAAGAAATTCCAGAGACCGGCTTCTTTGCGGTGAAAGATCCCGCGTTTCCATTTGAAAAGTTTCCTGGCGTTGATGTTGTGCTCGGTCCAGAGATGCGTTCGACCGGCGAAGTGATGGGCATGGATCGATCGTTGCCAATTGCACTTGCAAAAGCAAAAATGTCCGTGAGTAGGGCGCTGCCAACTTCAGGGCAAGTATTTCTTTCCATCCGAGAGAGCGATAAGGTGCATGCGGTTGAAGTTGCTCGCTCGCTGGTTTCGATGGGCTTTACGGTATTTACAACAAGTGGTACTCGTGAACTTCTTGCTTCGCACAGTGTGGACACCGATTTGATTCGTAAGATTTCTGAAGGGGCTCGACCGAACATTCTTGATAAAATTGCAAATGGTGAAATTGATTTGATTATCAATACGCCAACGAACACCGGTGCGCAGACGGATGAGGGACAGATACGCGCAATGGCGGTGGCTGCGCGGATTCCAATGATTACAACAATTACTGGGGCTCGTGCCGCGGTGCAGGCAATCGAAGCACTGCGTGGCGGAACCTGGCAAGTCACCGCGTTGCAAGATTATTTTAAATCCGAAGTGACTGTGGCAAATACGAACGTGGAGCGAGTATAATTCGCGTTCTATGCCTGGCTGGGTTCCTACTTTTATTACTCCCCAATTACTGACGTCCGTTGTCGTCCTATTGGTGATTCTTCACCTCTCCCTTGGTGCAGCGGCGTACTTTATTTTGCTCGAACGGAAAGTTTGTGCTTGGGTACAAGATCGGATTGGTCCCGATCGAGTTGGCAAGTTCGGATTGTTGCAACCACTTGCTGATGGTTTGAAGTTGTTTGTTAAGGAAGACTTCATGCCAGCGGGTATCGATAAGGGTATGTTTACTATTGCTCCAGCGTTGACGGTTATTCCTGCAATGATTGGTTTCCTTGTGATTCCTTGGGCGGGCGGGCTTGAACTCTCCAATGGTGAAACCGTTTCGATTATGGGTGCAAATATAAATATTGGCGTTATTTATATTGTCGCTACGGCATCACTTGGTGTCTATGGTGTGGCTCTTGGTGGATGGGCGTCGAATAATAAATTTTCCTTTTTGGGTGGGCTTCGTGCAAGCGCACAAATTATTAGTTATGAAATTCCGATGGGGCTTACGCTTCTTTGTGTTGTGATCGCTTCTGGAACATTGCTTCCTGAAACTATAGTTTCTCAGCAGCTCTTGGGGCAATGGAATATTGTGCAGCAGCAGCTTGTTGCGATTTTGTTTTATGTTTGTTTACTTGCGGAGGCTAATCGGGCACCGTTTGATTTGTCCGAAGCGGAGCAAGAACTTGTAGGTGGTTGGCATACCGAATACTCGTCGATGCGTTGGGCACTCTTCTTTTTGGGTGAATATATTCACCTTTTCGTTGGCGCAGCCTTCTTTACGACCTTATTTCTTGGCGGTTGGTCGCTGAATCCAATCACTGGTTGGGATTTGCCTGCTACAGGTGGATTCCTTTTGATTGCGTTGCAATTCGGCATAGTCCTTGGCAAGGTATTCTTGCTGGTCTTTTTGGCAATGATGGTTCGTTGGACGCTCCCTCGCTTTCGATTTGACCAACTGATGCGGTTGGCTTGGGAGGGCATGATTCCTACCTCGTTGCTGCTTGTGCTGATTGTGTCTATCTATATGTACCTTGGTTGGGGAGCATACCTTTGGACGGGTTCCATTCTGGCGCTCCTGATTATGGCTATTACAAGGCCTCTCTTGCCAACAAGTAGTCCCAATAAACGAATAGAGTTGCTTGGCAGCCGATTCAGCCCTCCGGGGAGTAGCCAAAACACATAATGATGCGGAAGGTCTACAACACCCTTGGTGGCCTGTGGGTTTCCTTCGTGCTTATTATTCGATGTCGAGGCAAATTGGGAGCTGGAAGTTATCTTGCTTGGCGTAATGAAACCGCCTTTGGCAAAAAGGGCCAATTTCCTGCTTTGACATCGAAACAACGCCGCGCCGAAATGCTTCGCTGGTCTATCTGGGCTTGGCGATCACGCAAATAATATTTAAACCAACGTTTTTCTCCTCGTAGGTTTATGTAGATAAAATTCCTTTAGAGGATTTTTTTTGCTGCGGTTTTTCGTAGAAAATAAAAAGCGCAGCATGACATGGAGTCGTCAGAAACCATGTGTATGATTCGGGGCTTATGGCGAAAGCAAAAAATATATATCAATGTCGTTCATGCAACGCAACGGCGCTCACGTGGATGGGAAAGTGTTCGTCTTGTGGCGAATGGGATTCATTGGAGTTGCAAGCGCAAGCACAATCGACTTCAACTCTAAACGCCGCGGCAAACTTTGCCGCAACAGTAGGTCAGTTTGGTGACGCAGCCGAAGCGATAAAAATTCTCGAGATAGATGCACCAAAGATAGGTCGAATGTCTACAGGAATTCAAGAATTAGACAGAGTACTTGGCGGTGGACTCGTGCAGGGAAGTGTCGTGCTTGTTGGTGGTGATCCGGGAATTGGTAAATCCACGTTAATGATGCAAGCAGCAATTGGCGCTGCACGCGAAGGGAACCGAGTCTTGTACGCAACCAGTGAAGAGTCAGCATATCAATGTAAGCTTCGAGCAGAGCGATTGCTGGAAGTGGAAGAAGTGAGCGAGAATGGACTTGATTCTTTATTTGTCTTAGCAGACACTGATTTGGCTCGAATAACCACGCAAGTGATGGAACTTCGCCCGCAATTTCTCGTTGTTGACTCTATACAAATGACCTATCGAAGCGATATAGAGTCCGCGCCGGGAAGCGTTTCGCAAATTCGGCGGTGTTGCCTTGAACTTGTTTACCTAGCAAGACAATTGCAGATGCCAATTATGATTGTTGGGCATGTAACAAAGGATGGACAATTAGCAGGGCCACGGCTCTTGGAACACTTAGTGGATGTGGTCTTAAACTTTGAGGGCGATAGGCACTACGCGCTACGAGGTCTTCGTAGTGCGAAAAATCGCTTTGGCACGACATTGGAAATTGGATTATTTGAAATGGGGCAACACGGTTTACAAGAAGTTGTAGATGCAGCAGCATTCTTGGATCCAGACGCACCACCAAGAGCTGGCGCAGTGGTTTGCCCTGCGATGCACGGTTCACGTAGTTTGTTAATCGAAGTGCAAGCATTAGTAACACAGGGAACAATTGGACAAGCTCGAAGACGTGCGTCAGGGCTTGATGGAAACAGATTTACAATGTTGACCGCTGTACTTGAGCAACACGCAAACTTAAAACTCGCAGATCAAGATATCTATGTGAGTACAGTTGGTGGATTAAAACTCACCGAGCCAGCCGTAGATCTTGCACTGTGCTTGGCGATGATTGGAGCGTATAACAACAAGGTTTTGCGCAAAGGCGTGTGTGCAATCGGGGAAGTTGGGCTCGGTGGAGAGCTTCGTACCGTGCCTCAAATAGAGCAACGAGTCGCGCAAGCGAGGCGTCGTGGATATTCCAAGATACTAGTTCCGATAACACAAGTCGAGGTAGCGGGTCAGAATGCGGTTGGCGTGGCTTCAATCGCCGATTTGCAGGATTTATTTGAAAATATAAAATATTTTTCGACACCCAAAACACGGTTATCGGACGATAAAAAAGAGGAGAGAATAAAATACGCCTAAGTAACTTGTTTGCAGTATCTTACGTTAACTTAAAGAGGCGTGGTGTTGTTTTTTTTAATGTTTTTTTCAGGTGGTGTAGCCAAGCGCTGATAACTGGTTATCATTCCGCCTTCAACTATTCGGTCTATGTTGACCGATAGGGAACAATCGTCCGTTCCAGCCGTGTTGGTTGGAATGATGCGGACGGATGGATGGTTAGAACGCGATGCCACGGGAGTCGGCTGATGCGTTCGAAAAATACAGGAGAGTTGACTATGAGTCACCTTTACCTTCTCGGCGTCGCAACACTGACGCTTACTAGTGCAGGCTTTGCCGGTAGCGACACGAACGCTGACCTGCAGGATCGCATCGATGCCGCTGTTGAAGCTCGAATTGCAGAGCTAACAGTAGGTACTAACAATAATTGGCTTAACGATGCTCGTTCCGACGAGATCCGCGGCCTCGTACACGACGTTCTCGCTGACGCAGACACTCGTGCAAGTCTTCAAGGATCTGGCTCAAATGCTGGGTACAACGATGGCTTCACTGTTGCTTCATCAGACGGCAACTGGTCATTAAAAATGAACGGTCTTCTTCAAACAAGTTGGTCGAACGTTGACGATGCCGACGACGATGACCAAGGTTGGGGTTTCGATGCAGGTAATTCCTGGATGAACTTCTCCGGCACTATCGCTGGCGACTACGGCTATAACGTTCGTTATAACTGGGACGATAGCTCACTTGAATGGGCAAATGCCTCCTTCGCTATCACCGATGGTTGGGATTTGACAATGGGTACACAAA
>JABAAL010000031.1 GCA_014238785.1 Phycisphaerales bacterium
GAGTCATATTCCATCGAGCACGGCGTTCCGCCTGTTGAGATTGCTGTTGCGCTTGCGAGCATGGCACAGGGTGAATCACCCCTTGTGCTTAAAAAAGAAGATATGCCAAAGTTTGAGCATGCAGATCGCGGAGACAGGGGAGGCAGAAGAGAAAGAGGTGCTCGGGGTGAGCGGAGTAATCGCCAAGACCGTGGAGAACGCAGAAAACGTGGAGAACGATCAGACCGAAAAGATAGAAAAAAGAAGATTGATCCCGTTAGCCAAGGCATGGAGCGATTT
This sequence comes from Phycisphaerales bacterium, assembly GCA_014238785.1. Lineage (GTDB taxonomy): Bacteria > Planctomycetota > Phycisphaerae > Phycisphaerales > SM1A02. The sequence continues at coordinate 280 of JABAAL010000031.1, forward strand.
CACATTTCTGTTGGCAAGGCGCATGGCGTGAAGCCTGCGAGTATCGTGCAAGCGATTTCGAGCGTTTCTGGATTGTCGGATAAAGACATTGGCCGTATAGAGTTACATGATCAGTTCAGTTTTATTGAATTGCCTTTTGGCATGCCTAAAGAAACTTTTAATGATTTGAAACATACGAAAGTTTCTGGTGAAAAATTAGCGATTTCAATTGTTAAAGACACTGCCTCAAAGTCTACCTTTTCAAAAGGTAAGGGCGGCAAGAAAAAACGCAAATAGAATAAGGCAACTCGACCATCATCTACCTATACAATAGAATGATGAATCCAACAGCCAACCCAACAGCTAAGCACCTCCTTCCACGACTTTCAATAATGATGTTCTTGCAGTTTGCTATCTGGGGAGCATGGCTGCCAATCTTGTATCCATTCTTGCTTGGGTATCGTGAATTTACACTAACGGAAACGGGACTCTGTCTTTCTGCTGGTGCTGTGGGTGCAATTTTCGGACCGTTCATAGCAGGGCAACTTGCAGACCGTGTCATTTCAACTGAAAAACTTTTAGGAATAAGCCACCTCATCGGTGCAGTTCTTGTGTACATGCTAGGTACTTCAGATACGTTTATGGAGTTTGCTATTCTTTCAGGTGTTTACGGTTTTGTGTATGCGCCAACGATTGCACTTACAAACTCTCTGGCATTCCACCATCTTTCAAACCGTGATCGAGATTTCGGAAAGGTGCGGTTGTGGGGTACGGTCGGTTGGATTGCAGCAGGTATTGTCGTTGGTCAGTACCTTCGAATTTGGTCGACGCCCACTGGCGTTCCATTAGAGGAAATCGCTGCTGCACAAAATGCAGGTCGTGCTGTTGCCTTTTCAATAAGTGCAGCCCTTGGAGCTATTATGGGTTTCTACTGTTTCACGCTGCCGCATACTCCGCCTTCAAAGAACGCTGGAAATAAATTGGCTTGGTTTGAAACGTTGCGTGAAATACGTATGCAACCGCTTGTCACACTCTTTATCATCGCAGTTCCAGTCAGTATCATTCATCAGTTCTATTTTGTGTACACAAGTGATTTTGTGACGGGCATCCAAAATAGTGCAGGAAGTGATGCGGCAAACACGTTTGCCAACGGAATAAATACTGTATTAGGCGTTGGCGGCGGTGGATTAATGACAATTGGGCAAATGAGTGAAATTGCTGTGCTTGCTTTTATGCCTATTTTGGCTGTTGCATTTAGCAAGAAAACGCTCTTATGTGCTGGGCTCGTAGCGTATGGACTGCGGATGGCAATATTCGCATACTTCCCAACACTTGTACCTGTCGTCATTGGCGTTGCATTACACGGAATATGCTTTGGTTGTTTCATCTTCGTTGCCTTTATGGTTGTCGATGAGTACTGCTCCAAAGATGTGCGTGCAACGGCACAAAACTTTTTCAACCTTGTCATAGTCGGCGTCGGCATCATCGTTGGCAGCTTGTTTGCAACCGCACTCGTTGGCGAGTGGGCAATGGTTGATGGCACAATGGATTACTCTGCATTGTTCAGTGTGCCAATGTGGCTCTCTGTAGCATGCTTCTTGATGCTTGTGGTGTTTTATCCAAGCAAGAAAGAATTGCTTAACAATAATAATTAATTAGCCCATGGCTAATTAAAATAAGGCGGCTTCGAGAACAAATGAAACGCATTTTAAAACGGTTGCAAAATAAACAATCCCGTTGATTATTTATCAACGGTTGAGCTTTGTTGTGCCTGGTTCTGCAACAGGTGGAATATCGAGTTCACCGAAGGCATATTCTTTCGGACCAAGTCGGGTGGTGGAGTTCAGCATATCCTCGAACGAAACTCGTTGACCGGTGTACGCGGCTTCTCGACCAAGAATCGCCATCAACGTTGATTGCGCCATGAAGTCGCCATCGTTTACGGTTGGTGCATCTCCACGAATTGCAGCTTGCAATTCGTTGTGTTCCACTTGGTACATGTTTGCTTGTTCACCGGTGTATGTCCAATCGGATGAGCCAGTAAATACAGGTGCGCCTGTCCATCCGTTGACGGTGCAAGTACCTGTTGCGCCAGTAATATAGTCGTTGTTGTCGTTATAGCAAAACGGCATTTGTCGGCAATGCAACTGCATCCTGCGGCCGTCTGCATATTCATACATGACACCGAAATGGTCGTACACGTTTCCACGGTCTACGCCATCGTGCATTTGCCGACCACCTACAGAGGTACAACTAATCGGCGCTTCATTTTTCATCGCCCAGTTGATTTTGTCAACGGAGTGGCACGCTTGTTCTACTATGTGATCGCCAGAGAGCCAGTCGTAATGCACCCAGTTACGCATTTGCCATTCCATGTCGCTCCACGATTCCTTGCGTGGCTTTGTCCATAAAGGAGCCGCGTAATACGTTGCAAAATATGATTCGATATCGCCGATTGCGCCGTTGTGGAGTTGTTTGAAAGTCGCGCGAAGAGCGGGGTTGTAACGCCAGCAAAAACCAGACATCAGATTCGTATTGTTTTTCTTTGCGAGTTCTACAGATTCCATCACGCTTCGAACGCCTGTGCCGTCAACTGCCATCGGTTTTTCGCAAAATACATGTTTTTTTGCTTTCACTGCAGCAGCAATGTGCTCGGGTCGGAAGTGGGGTGGTGTTGTCAAGATAACCATGTCAACGCCTGAGTCTATGACTTTTTGAAATGCATCGAATCCAACGAATTGCCGTTCTTTTGGAACCTCGGCGCGTGTGCCTTTTTCACCAATAAGTGATTTCATGCTTCCTGTTAGCCGATCTTCAAACGCATCACCCATTGCCCAAATAACAGCGTCTTTGTTTGCAGTTAATGCTTGGTTCGCAGCACCAGTGCCACGACCACCACAACCAATGAAGCCAACTTTAATCGGGTCACGTTTTTCCTGTACAGCCCACCCAGGAAGTGTCGTTGCACCTATTGCAGATACTGCACTCGCCGCTTTTACAAAATCTCTTCGTGTTACATTACTCATGTGAATCTCCAGTTGTTGTTACAAGTCTAAGGCCAACATAGTCGGCGTCTGCAAACCACCACGGACTTCGTGGTAGTTGTGGGTCGGTTACATTCCACTCTCGGTTTGCTTCAAGCAAAGATTTTTCACCTAACTCTTCGGCAGGTGTTCGGAAACTTCCGCCGATGACGCGAGGTCCATCTTCCGTCGACACCCATTCGCCGACATTTCCTCGCATATCGTGCAGACCGATTGCATTTGGACTTGTCGTTGCAATTGGATGCGTTGTTTTGTTTGCATTCCACTTATGCCACGCGCCACCGCCGAGTGTATTTGCTTCATTCCATTGCTTGATGGTTGGAATTTTGTATGTTTTTTTAGTTATCGAAGAGAGCCACGTACAAAACGATTCAGCGGCTTGTGCTGACATTGAAATTGCAGGATAGCCTGAGCGCCCGAATCCTCGGTCGACGGATGCGTATGCGGGCGTTGGACCTGTGATGGCATCTACGCCGGCGTATAAATTATCTGAGCTATTAATGAACTGCAAGAAAATGTCATACAGGTCCCAAGGTACTTCTGTTCGCGAAATCCAGAAATTGCCATTTGACGATGATACGGGCATCATTTTAAAGGCAAAATCAGTACCTTCAACGCTTTGGACGAATGGTTGTGGTTCTGTTTCGCTGAAACACCCTACGAAAATCATGCACGTTATAACTCCAACTCCTATCTTCATGGAAACCATCATACTCGTTTGAGAATGGCTTCGGCTAGGCGAATGGCAGAATTTTGACAGTGCCTAAAGAAAAGGGATGGTTCAATTAGCTCTAGCTCGTTGAGAAGGAGTTCGCCTTCATCGCTACGCAGATAATCAAATCGGGCATAAAGAAGTTGCTCTTGTTGTGGAACTGCCAGCAGCGTCTCTTGCATGGTTTGTAACTCATCGGAAGTGAATTCGTGCGGTTTATCCGTTGCGCCAAAATCATCTTGCACGCGGTAGTCGCCCTTGACGGGAATCTTTTGTACGCCATGCGTAAAGTGACCATCGATAAAGACGGCTGTGAGCTCACCTTCGGTTTCCACGTTCTTCAAGTATGGTTGCAACATCATGTCTTGGTGTGCATTGTCTCGAAGAAATTGTTGTGCTTCTTCAACTTCATCGCAAGAGAAGCGTAGCGTATCTGATGCGCACGCACCAACTTGTGGTTTGATGAAACCCTGAGACGAACCAAAGAGGTTGAGTTCTTTTTGAACATCGATGGTTCTATTTGCACCGATCCAAGTCGTTGGAGCAATTGCAGTGCCTCGTTCTTCAAGTTCACGAAGATACGATTTATGGGTGTTCCATACGACTATTTCCGCGTTATTAAAAAGCCGAGGGACTGTCTTGCACCAATCTACAAATTCAACTTTTCTGGAGTGGTAATCCCACGTCGTGCGAATGACGGAGATATCAAATGTGTCCCACTCAATATCCTGAGTCCAAGAAGGGCGGTGCACCGTTGCGCCTCGCTCTTGAAGCGCTTCAATCAATGGGTTGTCATCCACTTCCCAGCCAGGCAGGTCATCGCAACTTACAAGTGCAACTTTCATGGAGTACTCGTTTCTTTGACCCACCGGCAGAGTAAGGTACCAAGCGCGAGGCAGAGAGGGAGAACAACAAGTGCAATTCGGTAGTCGCCTGCAGTATATGAATCGGTTTTTGAAGTGAAATCAAGCATTGCGCCAAAGAGCGGTTGCAATATAAATCCGCCAAGCATGACAAAGAAGTTTACGAACGCTACTGCTGTTGCTTTGCAATACGTTGAGTGTTGTTCAACGGACATCGCAAATGTAATTGCTTGAGCGCCCGCAAAGAAACCAGCAAGAATTAAGAAGAAGACTGTTAGCCAAAAGGGCAACGTCGAAGCAAGAAGTAGCATGGCCATTGATGCCGCGCAAAGTCCACCGCCTAGAAACATAGGCATTCTTCTTGTATTGTATTTATCAGAGAACCACCCAAGAAGCGGCCCACCCGCTGCAAATCCTAAGAATAACATCGTCATTGCCCACGCCGCTTTTTCATCCGAAACGCCAGTTGATGTTGAAATATACGCATCCCCCCACAATGCTCCAAATGTTGAAATTGGAACGTATAGAAGTAAACTAATAATAGAGATGAGCCACGTTTGACCATTAGAAACAACTTCATGAAGTCCAGCAAACATATTGGCGGTTGATTCTTTGTTTTCAAGTTCAGCTAACTTTAGGAACCAATTGGGGCGCTTGGGAACGGTAAACCAAATGAGTATTGCAATGACAAGTCCACCAATTGCAGCGGTATACATAGAAGGGCGCCAACCAAAATTATGTACTGCAACTTCCAAGGGCGCTTGGCCGAGTGCTGCTCCAAGTGTGCCAAGTGCTGCAGTCATTCCCATGATGAGTGCGAGGCGTCTCCTTGGAAACCAAACAGTCGCTACGTAGACTGCGCCGACATATGCAAAGGACGAACCTATTCCAAGCATGAGTCGACCCAGCCCAAGTATTGCAGTCGTTTGCGCAAGAGCGAATGCGAGACATCCAACTCCAGCTATGATTGCAGCGCTCGATAATAATTTTCGTGAGCCAAATCGGTCAAGTGCAATCCCAACGATGAGTTGCATTGGTGCATAAGCAAGGTAATACAAGCCCATGACAAACCCGAGTTCTGTTGCATTCATCGAAAAGTCATTCTCAAGTGTTTCATTCATTACACTTGGTGCAACGCGAGCAAAAAATTCATAGAGATAAAACGAAGCCGCAACGCCCCAGATAATCCAAGGCATGAATCCTGTGCGAGCTTCTCGCGCGATCTGCTTTGTAACAAGAAGGTCGTGTTTGAAATCTTGTTTTATGTGGGACATGCTTCGATAGGCACAATAGCAAACTTGTCAACATCGACAAGACCAAGATCGCTGAGTTTTAGTTTTGGAATGACAGACAAAGGCAAGAAACTCAGGGGCATGAACGGGTCATCAAGTGGGCAACCAAGCGTTGCTACTGCCGCAAGGACAACGTGCTGTTGCTCAATGACAACTTCTGGGGGTGCGTCAGACATAAGACCTGCAATGGGCAACGGGAGGACTGCAAGAACTACACCGCCTGATACCACGCACTGACCACCCTGTGATTGTTGTAACGCCATTGCCGCTAGATACATGTCATTGTCGTTATCGCCAACAACGGCGATGTTGTGCGCGTCGTGTCCAACGGACGAAGCGATCGCTCCGCCGGAAAAGGAAAAACCGCGAACGAAACCAAGTCCTATGTTCCCTGTATTGTGATGGCGTTCGATAACCGCCATCTTTAAAACATCGTCATCGGTTGTCTTGAGATGGAGTTCTTCAGTAAAGAGTTGTCCTTGAACTAGCCCAATGACACGAATGGGTTCGGAGCGGATATGGAGAGCAAACGATTCTGGTGAAAGAGTTGAAGGTAGGCGCACGCTGTTTTTTGCTCTAGACCAATCCGTTGGATGAGGAATGTGTGTGACAGCTTTACCATTTTCGGCAACAAGATTTCCGTGGTGCCACGTTTGTTTTGGTTGCGGTGCTTGCAAGTCATCAAACAGTACGAAGTTTGCAAACTTTCCTTCTTCAATTGATCCAATCTGGTCAAGACCGTAATGATCCGCTGCGTGCTTTGTTGCGATGCATATTGCTAGAATTGGGTCAAGACCAAGTGCAATTGCCTTGCGAATGATGTGGTCTATATGTCCTTCGTCGCGCAAGTCGGCAGGGTGCCGGTCGTCTGTGCAAAAACAAATCTTGTGGGCATTTTCCGGTGTAACGATGGGTAGTAATGCTTCAAGATTTTTTGCTGCGCTGCCCTCACGAATATAGATTTGCATTCCAGCATTCAATTTTTCAAGTGCTTCTTCTGCAGTGGTACTTTCATGGTCACTTGAAATGCCAGCGGCGATATATTTCAGTAGATCTTTGCCACGCAGGCCAGGGCAATGCCCGTCTATTTTTTTGCCAAGCCGTAAACCCATTTGAATTTTTTTATATACTTCGGGGTCATCGTGAATGACGCCTGGAAAATTCATCACTTCAGCAAGGGCGATCACACGTTCATCCTCAAAGAGTGGTTCTAAATCATCTGCGAGTAACGTTGCGCCACTGGTTTCTAGTGGTGAAGCGGGTACGCAGGAACTGGCAGCGAAAAACGTATCGAAGGGTATGTTTTTAGCATCGTCCATAATTAACCGTATGCCTACGGTGCCAAGTACATTCGCGATTTCATGTGGATCAAAGACAGCTGCAGTCGTTCCATGAGGCAACGATAACGATGCAAACGAAGTCGGGGGCAACATCGTTGACTCAACATGCATGTGTGCATCGATAAAACCAGGTGCGAGATATGCACCGTTGACATCAATGAGGTTCTGCGATTCCATTGCACCAAAAAAGAACTTATCATCTTTTATCCCGACATCAATGCGATCGATGGTGCGAGATTGCACATTGACCACCTGTCCGCCGCGAAGAATTATGTCAACGGCTGTCATTCTGTAGAAAGCTCAAGTGCATCGCCAGGTTCCATGACAAGCACGTCAATATCTTTTGGAGCAAAGCGCTTTACATCGACTTCAATAGGTGGCCACGTGTTGTAGTGCATCGGAATAGCAGTTGGAGCACCGATCATTTCTGCTGCAACAGCTGCCATCTCGGGGCCCATGGTAAATCTATCTCCGATTGGTAACATCGCGACATCTGGCGTATAAATTTGACCCAGGAGTTCCATGTCAGAGAACAGGGCGGTATCTCCAGCGTGGTAGAGAACTGCACCTGCAAATTCAATCATGAGTCCGCATGGCATGCCCATGTACTGACCCTTAAAACTCGAAGAGTGGTACGCTTGAGTAAATGAAACACCTCCAAAGGGTGCTTCGATTCTACCGCCGGGGTTGCCCGGTTCACATTTTTCATGTCCTTGCTCGCCGAGGTACTCGCAAATTTCATACGCAGCAAAGACAGTGGCATCATTTGCCTTGGCAATAGATTCACAATCTGCAAAATGATCAAAGTGACCGTGCGTGATTGCAATGTGGGAGCATGTAACATTATTGGCTTCTATTTTGGCTACGGGGTTATCCGTAAAGAACGGGTCGATGAGCAAACGGTGTGATCCATCGTCGAGTTGAAAACAAGATTGACCGTGGAATGTGAGTGTGATTGGCATAGCATGGATTCCTTTGGCTATATCGTAGCAAACTGCTTAGAACAGAACACAGCTGTTCCGCTTTCAAGTGACAGTCGCATGCATAAGTAATTGGGAATTAGAGAGATAGGAAATGGCTACGTATTGTTTGCGATACAGAGTAATTTCGGATACGATTCCACTTCCTATTCTAGAGAATGAGAATCATTCTCAATTAACTATACCCCTTTAAAGGAACCTCTCAATGTTTCGAATCATTGCTTTCAGCCTGCTTTGCGTCGCACTTTTTTCCTCTACAAAAGTTGAAGCCTCATCCAGGAAAATACCTTGGCTCTATGAACCAAGGACAATGCCAACTGGCCACGTTGAATACGAACAATATACAACACTCAAGACGAACAAGGAGAGCGATTCAGATTATGAGGAAGTTCGTTTTCGACATGCAATCGAATGGGGTGTTACCGACACTTTTCAAATGGCAGTGTACTTCGCAGATTGGCGATACAAAAAAACTGCATCAGAAGAGCGAACCTACTTCCACGATGTCGCACTAGAAGGCATCTATCAATTACAAGCACCAGGCCCTGATCAACTTGGCGTGGCACTCTTAGGTGAAGTCAAATATGGTTCTGAGTTCCTTGAACTTGAAGCCAAAATCTTACTTGAAGCAGAATTGGATCAAGTGAATATCATTTACAACTTTACACTCGAAGCGGAGTGGGAAGGGCAAGACCTTCAGGAAGACCAAGGGAAAATAATAAATTCCATAGCCCTCACGTACCAACCCAAACCCTCATTTACTCTTGGTCTTCAGGCAATTTTGGAAACGCCCATCCCGGATTGGGAGGAGTTTGGAGACGAAGTTCTTTCGATTGGACCATCGGTTTCTTGGCAATCAGATAGTTGGTGGTGTTGTGTCTCCCCAATCTTTCAAGTGACAAACGTCGACTCGGCTCCTGATTTACAAGTTCGATTTCTTTTTGGAATTGACTTTTAATGAGAGGATGTACTTTTTTACTGTTACTACTTTTGAGTATAGCTGGATGTATGAACGGGTTGAAAGTAGCGCCGAAAGTTCAAGAGTTAGGCGTAACAACTGATATCGCTTTGTTGGAAGAAGGCAGAAAAATATATGTTCACAACTGCACAAAATGTCACAACGCGCTTCGAATAACAAGATACACAGAACAGCAGTGGGGCGAGATTCTCCCTGAAATGATTCTAGAATCAAATTTATCGGTGCAACAATCGCAAAACGTGACCGCTTATATTCAAGCGGTATTACATGCGTCGTCTGGGCCCCGCTAGACCAGCAATTGCGAGTAATGCGATCGCTCCTGGAGCGGGGATGAATTGAAACGAGAATGCGTGCTGCCCTAGAACGGAAAGATCACCAGTGCCAGCAACTGCCCACTGATCATCTTGATAGGTGATGAACTGAATTGAGTTGTTTGCAAATTCCGTTAACTCCGCAGCGTACAGATTAAATGTCCCTGATTGAGCTACCGAAACATCACCCCATGCAAATCCAGCGGAGGTCTGTCCATGGTCCCAACCCAAGAGCGCATTAACGAGTTGTGAATTATTTCCCATGTCGTACCAAGCATACTCACTTCCTTCGTCTCCAGTTGCGTACCATGTCGTGTCGATCGAAGTCAATGCGGAGACGCCTAAGAATTGATCGGAAATACTTCCAGTTGGATCAATATCAGTCACGCCATCAAATAAGCCCATAAATGAAAATCCCGCATCGGTACTAGCAAGAATGAATGAGAGTTTTCCAATAGTTTCAATACCATCATTGTTTAATGTTGCCGCCAAAATTTGTTGATCGTTTAATGCAAACTGGTTATCTGAATTGCCAAGAAGGCCGTTGAGATCACCTGCATTGAGGTCGTAGGTGCCATCTACGCTATTGATCGTGACATAATCTGCTGAGGTAAGGGAAACCACAGAGGTTAATGCGATAACTGAAAAAATATACCAAGTCGTGTTGTACATGTACTGCTGTTTCATCGGTCAAAAAAGAGGGTATCTGACTGATACTTCTCTTTGAAGTCTCCCGATGTTCATTAAAAAATGCGTTTCAAACCGGATAATTTGCCTATCTTTACAAAATAGGCGAAATAAGCCCCACGGCATTCTGCCAGAGACGGGTATAAATCGGCCATTGTGCAACTGTTTGGGGGCTAACTGGCATTGATTGCTCAATATAGGTGGTTTGGAGAAACCTCAATTCACTCGCAAAATCAGTGTCAAACACAAGCATGCTTATTTCAAAATTCAACTCTAAACTTCGTCGATCAAGGTTTGCAGAACCAATGAGCGCAACGTTCCGATCGATTGTCATGGTCTTTGCGTGAAGGAGTCCGCCTTGAAATTCATGGATGTGAACACCCGCATTAAGAAGTTTGGCAAAGCAACTCCTACTTGCAGCTGCAACAAGTTTTGAATCATTTCTAGCAGGTAGGACAAGGTGCGTGTTGACACCACGTTTTGCACAAATGAGCAGAGCGGATTCCGTTGCCTCGTCTGGACAAAAATATGGTGTTGTGATGACGAGTTCTTCTTGGGCACTAGAAAATGCGGTTTGAAGAAGTTGTCCTAGTGCTTGGTTGTTGCTGTTGGGACCAGTTGCCATGAGTTGTGCTGGAAACCCATCTTGTGAAATAGTGAGTGGCTCCGTAAGTAAATCAGCTAAATTTTCGTCACTGTCCATGAACCAATCTTGAATAAATATGGCTTGTAACTCGCGGACGACTGGTCCAGTTAATCTGACTGAAGCGTCGACCCATGGTGCAAATTTTGGTTTTTGGGCGAACGATGCCTCTGCAATATTATTGGAGCCCATGTATCCAATCGAATTGTCAATGATGGTAATCTTTCTGTGATTTCTTAAGTCGATGCGAACGAGCAATGAGCGAAAAATATTCGCGGGAAGGGCTGCTACAACATGTACTCCATTATTGCGGAGTTCTTCACACGTTTGAGAGTCTAGAAAATCCTTAGACCCCATGGCGTCTAGCAAGAGGCGGCACACGACACCACGTTTTGTAGCATTGATGAGTGCTTTTGAAACAAGTTTTCCCGCCTCATCCTCAAGCATGATGTATGAAAGAATATGGCAGTGTTCTTTAGAATTATCAATGTCTTTCGCTATCGAATGTATTAACTCACTTGAATCACCACACAGTGTTGCTTGGTTTCCATCAAGAATAAATGATGCGCCAACTGTTTCACCAACAACAGAAATCGATTTATATTTATGGTTAATTTTTGCGCCGGAAATGTTTGGATTATTGGAATGTGAAGCAATACTCTGGGGAATTTGTTCGATGATTTTTTTGTGTTTTTTTCTTCGTATAGATCCGAGGCGCCTCGTTCCAAATAGCAGATACAGAAGGGTCCCAAGAAACGGGATAAAAATAATTAATAATATCCATGCTAATTTTGCAGATGAGGTTTTCTTTTTCTGAAGAATGACAATCGCAATCATCAATACTTTCAGTGAAAGTTCACCAAAAAATAATACAATTGGCCATGAAGAAGAATCCATGTCGTCACAATACCGTTTTTGACGTCATTGGTTAGTGGATTGTGACTTCGGCGGTGTTTGAAAGGTCAAATTCTGCGGAAATGCCCTTGTCGATTCGCCCAAAATTGGTGTGAAGCCAATCCAGCCTAGTTATTTTATCGTCTGCGAGGGCTTCGAGTCCACGTTCTTCATTTGGTGCAGAACCCCACTTTAATCGACTCGGCGTGTTTGTTGTGAACGAAATAGATGCATCACTTGGCCAAGTGCCAAGGTCAAGTGTTTTGATTTCAAGCGCCCATGGTTTGTTATAGATTAAGTGAAGAACTTTTAATGCTGAGAGAAGGTCATTTCCATTCCATTGAAGCCCCGGTCTTTGCGGTCTTGCGTGAAGCGTGTTTTCAATCGTAATGAAATGATATTTTGGATTAACAATGATTCCATCTCTTGTGGGAAGGCGCCTTCCTTGTGCATCAATAAGCACCTTGCCTTGTACATCGCGTACAACAGCGTAGGGGATAAGAAATGTTGCATCGACAATTGCATGGGTATCACTCACCCATCGAACTTGATTCACTTTTCTGAACCAACCCGTGGAGGCCATCGCCTCTGAAGTATTAATAAGACCTTCTCGCCCAACGGCTGTTTCTGAGAGGTGAACACGAGCGGCGTCTTGTAATGCTAACAAAAGAGTTTCGTCTAGCCAAACAGGAGGATTCTGGAACGTGACTTTTATATCTGCGGCTGAAATTCTCGTAGCTCGTAATTTTGGAACGCTCATCGCCGTTAATGAGATGAGACCAGCAATGGCAAGTACCCAAGAAATAACAACAGGCGACTTAAAGATATCCCCAACTATTGAAAAAAGCGTAGTTATTGTTGAAACGATCGAGTTCTGTTTTTTTCGCGCCATAGCGTACACATACCATCGACTAAGTACGTAAGACTACTTGACTCCGCGGGATATGGCGGCCGAAACAAGCGCAGCGCAAATCTCGGTCATTGGTAAGCCAACATGTTGCGCAGCCATTGGGACGAGTGAGTGGTCTGTAAACCCAGGCATTGTGTTGATTTCAAGTAGCCAAGCGCCTTCCTCATTGATGATGAAATCTACTCTTGCGATGTCTTGGATTTCCATCGTACGATAGAGAAGAAGCGCCGAGTTTACACAGTCATTTGAAGGTAACGAAGGTTCTACAATGAACAGGGTGTCATCTCGTTCATATTTTGCTTCGTAGTTGTACGCAGCGGTATCTTTGTGAGGGACAATTTCAACAATTGGAAGAGGTTGTCCATTCAAAACTCCAACGGTAATCTCGCGTCCTTTTATGTATGTTTCAGCAAGCAGGTTTGGCCTATTTGCATGAAGTTTTACTCTTGCAGATGCAACTTCTTTGTTTGTCTTGCAGATTTCCAAGTCAATACTCGAACCATCATTCGTTGGCTTGAGAACCAAGGGAGCATTGATATTGCACTGTTCACCATCTCTCAACATAGACCAAGGAGGTGTTTGAATGCAAAGAGCCGTTGCAATCTCTTTCGTTGTCGCTTTATCCATCGCCTTCCGTGCCGCGATAGAACCAGAGCCAACAAATGGCACGCCAGTTTCTTCAAGTAATTCCTGTAGTGGACCACCTTCTCCATACGGCCCATGGAGAACGGGGAAAAATACATCTGCTTGCATTTGCTTCAATTCTTTTACAGTTACACGGTCAATACAAGTTGATGAAACAGAGTAAAGGCTCGTTTGATTCAACGCGTTTGCAACAGCAGTGCCAGATTGAATGGAAATTTCACGTTCAGCGTCGGGACCTCCCATAAGTACAACGACACGCAGCGTGCTCATCGTTGAATTTCCGGATCACGCGACCAAATGACGAGCTCTTCTTGCAAGTTGATGCCAGAATGTTCTTTGATTCGATCTTTTATCTTTCGAATTAATGTAATTACATCGTTTCCTGTAGCTTCTTTTGTAGTAGTTATGAAATTTGCATGCTGCATACTTACAGAAGCACCGCCAACCGACAGGCCTTTTACGTCTGCATCGTCGATAATTTTCCCGGCGGAGATTCGCTCTCCATCTTGAGTTGTTGGATTTTTAAAAACGCAACCCGCGGATGCATCGGCGAGTGGTTGTTTTGATGCTTTCCACGCAAAAATTTCTATCACTCGCTCTCGAAGTTTTATTGGATCGTAATCTTGAAGATTGAACGTTGCAGATAGAATTAAAGGCTCAGATATTCTGCTTTCTCTATATCCAAATGAGAGTTCTTCTTTTTCATACGTCACTAATTCCCCTGCGTTTGATAAACAGGTTACTGTTGAGAGTGTATCGCTAATGCACCCGTAGAGTCCGCCGGCATTCATTCGAATTGCGCCACCAATCGAGGCTGGAATACCCGTCATGGAAGCGAGTCCATCGAGTCCATGTCTGACTGTTTCCATGACTAATCTTGCAAGGTCTGCCCCAGCCATTGCGTGGATGGTCTTTGCAACCCCTTCGCGGTTGAACCGTGACGTCGTAAAGCAGGGATGATCAAGTTTTACAACAAGTCCGCCTACCCCTAGATCGTCTACGAGAAGATTTGCACCTTTGCCAAGTATTCGACAGGGAATTTGGTCATCATGGCATCGTTTTAGAAGTATCGAGAGGGCGTCTGCTGAACGTGGGCGAACTAGAACATCTGCTCTTCCGCCTATCGAAAAATAGGTCATCGCTCCAATTTGTGCATCAAGTTTGATGTCAACCTCTAGGTCTTCAAGTAGGGTGGATCTGAATGAAGGTGCCATGAATTCAGGAAGTTACTTGTGAGGAATGTATAAGGGAGTGAGCAATGGTTGTGACGGGTCCAGCCCCCATGATGACAATTAAGTCGCCATCTCTGGCAGTGCGTTGAAGGTGACAAACAATGTCTTCAAAATCATTGACATGTTTTGCAGATGCCCCTTGATGAATTAGTTTGTCAACAAGATCTTGCGCACAGACTCGTTGTTGTTCCAGAATAGAATCACGTACAAAATAAATATGTGGAACGATGACTTCATCAGCGCTGGAAAAACTTTGTGCAAATTGGTCAAGCAAAAATCTTGTCCTACTGTGTTGGTGCGGTTGAAAAACACAAATTAATCTTTTGGGAAGTTCTGCAGTTCTAAGGGCGCGCAGCGTCATTTCTATTTCAGTCGGATGGTGGCCGTAATCATCGTAGACTGCTGCTGTTCCACCATCTTTACTTTTGAAAGTACCAAGTCGTTGCAGTCGTCTGTCGACGCCCTGAAACTGTTCCAAAGGTTCGATAAGAGATTCCCAATCAACACCTAGGTTTGCGGCAAGAATAGCTGCGGCTGCAGCATTTAATGCATTATGAGAACCCGGCATCGGATTTGTCCATTGAATTGTCCACATTCCATCACGCAGAATTCCTACTCTTTGCACATTTGGATCAAACATAACTTGGTAATCTGCTTCTGGATGAAATCCAAAGGTTTCGACAGTGCATTGCAGTGCAGGCGTAACTATATTACGGTGTGCGCCATCGTGAGCGATGAGTAATAATCCGCCATCATTTTTTGAAGGAACCTTCAATGCAAAACCTTTGAATGCATCAATGATGTCATCTAGTGAGGAGTAATAATCAAGATGATCTTCTTCAATATTATTAATAAGTGCAATGGATGGATCGTGATCATGAAATGAGCGATTGAATTCACAAGACTCGCTTACGAGTATTCCCTTTTCTCCTTTAAGAATTCCAGAGGGGACATGGGTAGCACCAACCCTGCACGAACCGCCAATTTGATTACAGTTTGCTCCAACAATAAAGCTTGGATCGTATTGGGTATGGAGAAGGATTGAACTTAGGATTGAAACAGTCGTTGATTTTCCGTGGGTGCCTGCGATGCAAACGCTCGTGTGTTGAGATTGCACGAGTCCAAGCATCTGGGAGTACGAAACAATGGGTATGTTTCGGGCGTCCCCCGCGATAATTTCTGGATGATCAGGGGGAATGGCTGCGGAGTGGACGATAAGGTCTACCTGGGGTGGGATAAAACTACCATCTTGCTCGAATGAAACTTCGATACCATCTCGTGTGAGTGCTTGAGTCACTGCAGATTCGTTGGAATCGGTGCCTTGGACGATTGCTCCACGCCGCGCAATGAGCAGTGCGAGACCGCTCATTCCGCAGCCACCAATGCCAATGAAGTGAATCGATTTATTTTGAAGTGAATTTGCTGAAAAACCAGAAGGAAATTGCGGAGTCATATACTAGATTCTATCGCCTTCAAGCCGACTCTGGCTTGAACTTGACGAAGTTTCTCGGTGTAGTGGTACAATGGTAAAACATGTCTGACATACACGCACAAATACTGATTGTTGACGATGAACCAGACCACGCTGAAGTGATGGCTGAATCGCTTCGCCGGCTAGGTCATATCTGCACTATTGTTGATGGCTTTGTATCTGCTAAAGAGGAGCTTACAATGGGTAGTTTTGATGTTGTCATTACTGACATGGTGATGGAAGAAGAACATTCTGGGTTGAAGGTTTTAGAGTTGACCCAACAGCAACAAGATACTGCTGCAACGATCGTCGTGACAGCACACGGAGATATTCCTACAGCGAAGGCTGCGCTTCAAGGTGGTGCGTATGATTTCATAGAAAAGCCGCTCGATCTTGATGTGTTTCGAAATCTAGTAAACCGCGCAGCTGAGATGGTGATGCTTCGTCAACAAAACGAAAGTTTGAAGGGACAAGTGGATTCCGCTTTTGGTTTTGAGGGCATCATTGGCGATTCGCCAACAATTCGGCGAGTAATAGAATTGATTCGACAAGTTGCTCCAAGTACTTTGCCGATTCTTATTACGGGCGAATCTGGGACTGGCAAAGAACTTGTTGCAAACGCGATACATAACCAATCAAAACGAGCCTCAAAAAAATATGTAGCGTTTAACTGTGCAGGACAAACTGAATCGCTTCTTGAAGATCAACTCTTCGGGCATGTTCGGGGTGCATTTACCGGCGCGGATCGAGACCGCGAGGGCGTTTTTGAATATGCAAATAATGGCACGCTTTTCTTAGATGAAATTGGAGATATGCCTCTCTCAATGCAAGCGAAATTGTTACGCGTTCTTGAAACTGGCGATGTGGTTCGCTTGGGTCAAAATAGTGACCGATCTACAAATGTTCGTTTTGTTTCAGCAACGAATCAGGATTTGAAATCTCGTTGTGAGAGCGGAGAATTTCGAGAAGATTTATATTTCAGAATTAATGGTGCGGAGATAAATATTCCACCCCTTCGTCAACGCCGAGAAGATATTCCGCTTCTTGTGAATCATGCACTCGGCAAGTTTTCTGCTGACATGGATCGTCCTCGACCAACATTCACCGAGCCGGCAATGCTCCGTCTTGTCGCGTACGATTGGCCTGGAAATGTTCGTGAGTTAATGAATGTTGTACAACGAATGGCTGTTATCACAAATGGCGATGTGATTGATATTTCACAGGTTCCAGATGAAATACGAAGCTCTAACTCCGAAAGTTCCTACGACGTTGGATCATTAGCTGGAATTGGTTTGGACAAGCTAGAGAAAGAAGCAATACGACAGACTCTAGCAATGACGGGCGGGAACCGTGAGCAAACATCAAATTTGTTGGGAATTGGCGAGCGGACGCTCTATCGAAAACTCAAGGAATACGGGATTAAATAAGTCTCATTTCTTTTGGAACGATTGGATTGATGCGCTCTGTTGCTCTAGATTCTTATTTAATAGAGCCGGTCATAGGACTAACTTGTACAACAGTTACTGTCTCGCCACTTGTAATCGAAATTTCAACGGTCTGTGTAAAATCGCTTAGCCCACCATTTTGATCAAAAATAATCATATTATTTTCAGTACTCGTGGAGACAATCACATTACTGGCCGAAGCGGCAGGGCCTTCACCAAGTTGAAGGGTGATTGGATCATCGGTGACGCTGTTGCGTAAAGGAATTTCTGGAGTATCCGTATTGGCTATGTGCCAACCACGCCCATCGGCATCAAATAGAACTGCGATTTCTTCATCTGGATGAGAAATGGCAATAATTTGCGCGTATTCTAAATCGCTAATTAATAGACGCCTTGTGACGTCAACTTGAAGTGATTCATTGTTACCAAACATCGGCGCGGCGAGCGCAGCAAGGATCGATACAATTGCAAGCGACAGGACTAACTCGATGAGTGCGAAGCCTCGATGTTGTGGAGTTCGTATCATTGATCAACTACCAATGCGAATTTTTCTTGAGATCGATTTGTTGCTCGTTTTGCTTGGCGAGCGAGCAATTCCCAACGTCGTGCATCGACTCCGTAGACCACGATTGTATAGATAACTTCGTTTGGTCGCTGAGTAGGGGATGACAACCAATCTTGCCAACTTCCATATTCATCGTCGTTCGCTGCGAATGTGGCTTGTTGAAGAGAACTAATGAGTACGGGGTCGAGTTGTGCGAGTTGGCGCAATCCGTCAAGCATTGTGCCATCTTCGTCATAGAGTGAACTCGATTCATCTGCGAAACCGCCATTGTCGAGTGTTTGATCGTATAACAATCTTGATTCGTCTCGGAGCGTAATCTCTTCAGACGCAATCCTGCCACAGATGGTGGATAATCCGGTTAATTCTAGATCGCTCTCTGGTGCGTAAATTTCACCTTTAATAGTAGTGGTGCCGCGAAGATCCCAATCAGTGTCATTGTGTCCGAATAATTGTACTCGACTAGGGTTACTCCAAGAATTGATTGAATGGTTCTCGTTGCCAATATAGCTCGATGTTATTAAAACATCACCTCCAACGTGCACCGTTAGGGTTGCATCTTTTGCGAGTTCGATTGAAGCGACATTGAGAGTCAACGTATTTTTGATAGTAAGTGTGACATCTCCATGAATAACAACTGGCTGATCAGAACTAAGTCTAAGTGTATCTATTTCGTACGCGCCTTCATAAACATTAAATGTATTGAAGTTATTGTCAAATGCATTCGTAAACTCGGATGTAAAATTCTGGGACCAGTTTGAAAAATGAGAAGCGTTGCTTTTGTTTACAGGTAATTCTAAAGGGGATGTATTTTGAGGAGGAGTTGGGGATTTTGGAAATGGCGGATGCTCAGAAAAAGAACGATCGGAGGTCATTGAGGATGAAACCATCGAAGAGGAGGTCGAGAGGGTATGCAATTTCAATTCGGAATTTTGTCCCCAAGAGTTTATTTGAACTGACATAGGATTTGCCGCGAGGGTGCCTATTTGAATAGGGTTTTGCTGTGTTCCAAGAGGGGATGCGACCCACTGCTGCACCGACGCAACATCGCGGATGGTTAACTGAGATTGACTAAAGAGCGCAAACTCACTGTAGTCAACGTCAAATTCTTCCTCGTTAGGAAATATTGTTGCAGTGGCCTTGGTAGTTTGTGCGATTCCACCAACGGAAGATAGAATTGTAATTTCAACTTTATTCGTGGATTCTGTTGGGGGCAAGTCTGTATCGGTATCAATGATTGTTAACGTAATTTTTCCGCCTAGAAATGCAAAAGAATCAAGAATCACACCATCGACGTGCTGTACTCTCCAATCAGAATCAGTTTCTAATATTGCAACGGCTAAGTCTAGGCCAGACTCTGCAACTGCTCTTGCTCTTGCTGCCGCTTCGACGTTCGAACTGATTGCGATTGAATTGTCTCGGCTTCCGAAATATGCAACTGCCATCGAGCCAGTGACAAGAATTGCAACCATTACGAGCATCAAAGCAATACCTCGACGCATCGGCTGATTGTTAGGTAGCGTGGTCTTCATTATTGCTGCTCCGAAGGCTGGTGATGTATACGAATTGTTTCATCTACGATGGAGTCGGTTGTCTTGCCAAACGAAGTTTCAAAGGAAAAACGGATGCAAACTCTTGTTGCATCAAGTGGCTCAGTATTATTTGTCCAGAAAGAACAAGATGCCATTGCATCAACAAGTGAAATAGAATCTACAACGTCATCACTTCGCAGTTCCGTTAGAAGCGATTCATAATTTGTCATTGAAGTGCATTCAATATCCACAGCATCAATCATTGCCTGGGACCAGTCATCAGGAAAATCTACAAATAGAACGTTGAGTTCCTTCTTCTCGCGGTCAAATTGGATCCAACGAACTTCAGACGCATGGACTGTATCGCTTTCACGAGAATCTTCAGTCCATAATGTTAAGAACGAATCGCCTTTGTCAAGAATGCAAAAGGACGGTGCGATGTACGCACCGAGGCGAACTTGTGTTGTTGCAAGCCGAATAGCAGATTGGCGTCCGTCATCATTTGCGGACAGACTATTTGTTGCAGCTGCCATCATCGAAGCAATGGCTGCCCCTATGATGGAAGTGATCCCAATCGCAAGCAGCATTTCTAATAAAGATAATCCTCTGCGATTCATGATTGTGGCTCCGAAACAAATCGTTCAATCGTTGATAAAGTACGTCCATCTTTTGTAAAAGATGAAACAGTAACCGTTCTACCAATAATGAATACCTCTAATTGTGAAACTTGTACTTCATCTTCGATGACAGACACTTTTCGACCAATTGCGCTCCAGTCTCCTTCAAGGGGCATACCTGTTGCATCGGTAATAGACCCAACTTCTTCAACATATCCATGCCAAGAATCAATAGTTTCCCAAGGAACTTGGGTTATTTGGGAGAGAAGAGATTCCGCTGCGACCGAGCCGACAATTTTTCCACGCGCTTCAAAGGACTGCTGTTGCCCAGCAATGATTGCACTTGAGATTGATACTACAGCAAACGTGAGAATGCCAACAGCGATCATCACTTCAAGTAGCGCAATGCCACGGTGTGGGGGTAGATTGGCGGAACGAGGGTCCATACTTCATCAATCGAGAACATTCTTGCGTTTCTATGCAACTCTATGGGCATCTTGTAATAATCACACCGATACAACAGTGCATGCACTATAGATTGCCTAACATACCAATATGTTTAGTCCGATAAAGATGATGAGATAAATGGAACTATCGCAGACAATACAAAAAAACAGGAGTAAAAATGGTTCTCAACGTCGTTTTTGAGTTGCAAAGTATTGGCGTGCGACCATAATGCCCCTGATGCCGTGGCGATTCTATAGATACCTGCTCGCAGACGTGCTTCGGCAGTTCTCAATCACCGCAGTAATCCTTGTGATTGTGATTGCATTTGGTGCTGCAATTAAACCTTTATCAAGCGATAGTTTACTTACGGGATGGGATACACTTAAATATCTTGCATTTGCGGTTGTTCCGATGTTGCAGTTTGCGTTGCCATTTGCCGCTGCTTTCGCAGCAACAATTGGATTGCATCGGATGGCTCAAGATAATGAAATTAATGCGATGGCAGTATCGGGACAATCCTACGTAAGGTTACTTGCGCCCATGGCTCTCTTTGGAGTGATATTGACGTTGATTGTTGCGCTGTTGACACAGTCAATTATTCCTAGGTTTGTTGGCAAAATGACTGCAACGATGTCAAATGATTTGCCAAAGTTGTTGGCGAGTTCGATTCGACAACATGCACCATTCGTACAGGGCAATATGATTATTTGGGCAGAAGACATTTTCATTATTGAAGATGGAGATAAAGAAATAATGGCACTTGAACATATGGCTGCTGCGAAGATTGACAATACCGGAAGAGCAAGTATGTATCTCACAGCGGCATCTTCCGTTGTTGATATTCAGAGGTTAAATGGGCAAACTTCGATGCTTGTAAAATTTAAGGATTCTGCGCAGTGGTCAAGTAATGAAGACGGTTCAGGCCTTCTTCGTGGCGCAAAAGAAGGGCAACTTACACACGCAATTGATTTGCCCTCAATGTCAAAACAAAGACCTTCTTCACTAACTCGTTCGGATCTATTGGCTCTTCGAACAACTCCTAGAAATTATTCTCGAGTGAACACCGCGGCCTCAGCACTTGAAGCCGCATTGACCGAACGTAGTTTTATTGCTGGCGTAAGAGATTCATTTGATAAAACTAATTCCATTACATGTGATACGGTAACTGGCGAAAGACAAATAATTATTGAAGCGAAGAGTATGAAGAAGAATGTTTTTTTCCCACCGATACATGTCACTTCAATTAACAGCGCAGGCGAGGTTAGAAATCTCTTTCCACAATCGGCACAATTACTCTTTGATCAATCAGAGAGCGGTGATTTTGATTTTGTGTCACTACAAATGAAAGATGTAAGTATTGGCTCCCCTGAGGCTGGGCAAAATAAACGAGTTGAATTGGTCGTACCTCTTCGGATTCGTGGGGTTACTTCAGATCCTCTTGTTGCCGAAACAATTCCTGAACTTTTTTTAGTAGCCAAAGAAGATCCATCGAAGAAAATTCAACGTTCGGTAGATATTCTTAAGCAACAACTGACATATATGGAAGGCCAGATAATTGGAAGAGTGGGGCAACGCTGGGCCGTAAGTCTTTTGCCTTTGCTTGCGATTATTCTTGGAAGTTTATTTGCAATCCGTTTTCCATCAACGCCGCCGTTGTCTGTCTATGCAAAGGTATTTGTCCCGACGGTCATTGCATTATTACTTGTTTTTGCTGGGGGACAAATGGTTCGTGATGCAAGAGTGGTTTCTGGATTTAGTGTGATGTGGTCTGGCAACATCGGTCTTACTTTATTAGTGTTATTTAGCTGGATGAAATTACGTAAGACATAGGATGAAATTATTAACCCTGTACATTATGAAGAGGATGGCAATTAATTTTGTTGTTTTATTTACGTTGTTCTTTTTGCTTGGGGCAGTGATTGACATCATTATTAATTTAGATGAGTTCGACAAAATTGCGGGTGAAATTTCAGGAGATGGCGGAATTTTTGCTCGGATTTTTGCATTGATTAGAGTAGGAATTGGATTTGAAGGTCCTCGGTTGTTTCAAGTGTATGCGTACCTGCATGGTGTTATAGCTGTAGGTGCAATGGCGTTTACAGCTGCGAACATGTTGCGGTCACGTGAATTTGTTGCGTTAATGGCAGCGGGTATTAGCCTGCGTCGTATTGCTCTTCCATTTTTACTTGTCATGGGCGGAATTAGTCTTGTTGCGTTACTCAATCAAGAATATATGTTGCCAAAAGTTGCACCCTTATTACTTCGTGACCATGGAGAACTTGGCGAAAAAAGTGTTGGCTCGTTTTCAGTGCCGTTTACACCCGATCAGAATGGCGTGTTACTGCTTGCGCCTTCTTTGAACCCATCAACTGGTGTCCTAACTGAACCAACATTTATTGTTAGAGATGAAAAGGGAAGAATGATTAGGCAAATCAGAGCAACTTCAGCAACATGGGATGGCGAAGCAGCCGGTAAATGGATATTACAAGATGGCCGTTCTGTAGATGTTGTTTTTGATGAAGAAACTGCACAAGCAGAGATTCTTCCACCAGTGGTTGTTGATCAGTACGAGACGGAGTTGTCACCTTATATCTTAACGCTGCATAGATATGGACAATTTATTGGCATGCTCGGCATGACTCAGTTGAACAGCATGCTTGAGGTGGCGGGAACATTCGACGCGCCCATGCTTCGGAGACATTGGTACTCAAGATTTGCATCCATAGCAATCAATATGCTAGCAATGGTTATAGTTATTCCGTTTTTTATTACAAGAGAACCAGTGGTGTTATCGAGGCAAGCAATAAAATGCGGGGGAATTGGAATCACCATTTTATTTGGTGGCACAATTGTGATGTTGATGCCAATTCAAGGATTCCCCGCAGTAGTGAGTGTATTTTTGCCGGCTCTAGTTCTTCTTCCAGTTGGATTGCTCCAGTTAGTCAACATACGAACGTGAAGCATGTTCAAATGCTGAATTGAAATATGTAATAGATTGTTTTTTCGTAAGAGATGCTGCAATCTCCTCCATAAGAAACCGTTCTTGTGCAAGTTTTGCTAATGTTTGCATTTCGTCTTTTACCTGTTCGAAAGATTCAGTTGAAGGTACTGGTGCGCTCGTAACTTGAACAATTATCCATCGATCTCCAATAAAAATTGGGCTAGAAAATTCTCCAACATTAAGTTTTGGGAGTGCTTCGCGTATAGGAGCTGGCCAGATAGGATCTGCAATTGGAATTGAATCGACAATCCCGCCTCGAGATGCGCTTGGGTCAATCGAAAGTTCTACAGCAAGTTGTGTAAACGAAGCGCCACGGTTGAGTTTTGCGAAGATGTCAGTAGCTTCTTTGTGTGTTGTTGTTACGATAACCCTTGCAGGATAGGAAGTGCCGTGAATAATCTCATACATCCTCTTTACGGAATTCTCTGAGACCTTGACATCTTGAGCGACAAGTTTTCTAAGTGCGGCATTTCGCCAGAGTAATTGACGTTCACGATTTGGACCATACCCTTTCTCATAAAGAATTTTTTTGAAATTTGGTGTTGAAATATCGTTATACATTGTGAGAAATTGGATGCGTTCAGCGCGTATCTCTTTAGGTGTAATGACAATAGAATTGTTTCGGAGTTCTTCTTCAATTGCCATGTTGAGCATGTAATCATCGAGTGCTTCTTTTCCCCCAATTTCAATGAGGGCAGGCAAAAGGTCTTTCATACGAATGCTTTTAGTTCCAACTAATGCAATAACTGGCGAATTATTTTGCATGGAAACGGATTGCTTGGGCAGGGGGTTTGTTGCTCTATTTCCACAACTGAGTGTTGAGAGCAAAGCGAGGCACAGGAGCAATCTTTTCGGGTGTACAATGTAGAATAGAATCATGTCGAAACAAAGTTTACTCGTTTGCCCGTTCTGTGGGGTCCTTCAGGACACGCCCGAAGAAGAAGTTTGTGGTGTTTGCACACGGCTAATTGGTCGCAGCACCATAGTAGTTGCTGAAAACGAGATGGGCCCTTGGTGGATACGCCGCGAGGAGTTCCCCTTCCGTCCAGGGATGACATACGACCATATTGCCGATTTTGCGAGAAATGGCAAAATTGATGAACAAACGATTATTCGTGGACCTACGACGAAACAATTGTGGGATATTGCGCGCAGAGTGAAGGGGATTGCGCATTTAATGGGAAGATGCCATGCATGTGGAGTAAAAGTAGACCCAGCATCAAGGTCATGCCCAGCGTGCAGCGCAGATTTTTTCGTCTATCGAGACAGAAATAATTTAGGTTTGGACCAGAGTGAGCCTTCTGAGGCGGGAGTAGATGGAGTTTCTTGCTTCGTGACGGATGAATCGATTTTTAAAACGCAATCTACGCCTTTGAGGGTGCCTGACTATAGTATTAAGCCCACAGAAAAAGAAGAGAGCATCATTGGCTCACCTCAATTCCGCTCAGTCCAACGCTTACTTGAGTTAAGCAATCGCAAGATTAAAGTCCTCATTATTTCATTGGCCACATCCGTCGTCATCCTTGGAATATTGATTGTGTTACTCATCAAAAATTAGTTATTACCGGACTTTTTCGAATCTTCCAAGAGAGATTATCGAAGATGTCCCAAAGTAGCCGATGGCATTCCGACCGCAGTATTTTGCGGGTAATCGGTAGAGTGGTTTCTATCGATTTGGCCTCGGACAGGATGTCACCCACAACTGTAGTGGGACACCGAAGGATGCACAGAGCCACAATAGGAATGAGAATCGTATGCAGGTACAAACAACTCGATTCGGTACAGTCGAAGTTGACGACAGCCGAATTCTTGAATTCCCCTCGGGGTTATTAGGGTTTTCAAGTTATACGCAATACGCATTACTTCAACCAGATGATGATGGTTTATTTTTCTGGCTTCAGTCAACAGAAGCCCCTGAGTTAGCTTTTGTTGTAACGGATCCAGCAACGTGGGTTCCAGAGTATCAAGCGACTGTTCGTAAAGAACAGATGGAAGAACTTACTCTGGAAACACTGGAAACGGCGCAAACGTTCGTCATAGTCAACAAATATGACCAAACACTTACGGTGAATTTGCAGGGACCGATTATCGTGAATCTAGGTAATCACCAAGCAATGCAACTTGTACTTGCTGACAAGCGATGGACAACTCGGCACGAAATTGTGAGATTGACATCACAGGAGCGATTGACGGCTTAATTTTTTTCTATACATTTGTTTGCTCATGGAAGAGCGAGCAAGCTGCTTTGTTTGCAGCGAACCTTGAGGAAGGATTCTTAATATGCTAGTGCTATCACGCCATAAAGATGAGACGATTATGATTGGTGACGACATTGAATTAACAGTCGTAGATATACGTGGGGACAAGGTACGCCTTGGCATCAAGGCACCCTCGAGCGTGCCAGTACATCGCAAGGAAGTGTACGAGGCTATTCGCAAAGAGAACGAGGAGGCCTCAACATTTGACCGCGATGATCTTGGTGAAATACCGCCTCCAAGAATCGCCAGATTTAACTAACCTCAGGGCTAATTAATTTTTTTGAGGGATTCGCGGGTGAGTTTTTTGCCGAGTTCCACTCCGGGTTGGTTGTAGGGATTCACATGAAGCAAGCGTCCTGCTATGGCGACGGTGGCTTGCCAGAGGGCAATAAATTGGCCAACAGAATGGGCATCAACGGTAGCAAGTGTTAAGGCCCATGTTGCTTGATTTGCATCTTGCATGGCGCTCTGCGTCGCTTGCTGTTGTGCATGGAGGAGCGAGCCGAGTGTTTGGTCGCAGAGCCACGCTTGCGATGTGCTCATTGGCGAATCGCCGAGTTCTATTTCATTTGTCGTATCGACAACGAGAAAACCGATTACTTTATCCATCGGCCCCTCTCTCCAAAGTTGGAGCATGCTGTGCTGGTCAGTTGCACCGATTGCAGCAATTGGTGTTGGGCCAACACGCACACCTTCACTCGTAGTTTTACCCAGTGACTCTGCCCATAATTGAACATACCAGTGAGCAAATTGAACCAAACGATCACAATACGGCATCATGATGTGAATGTTTCGCCCCTCTTGCATGGCGCCAACGAGTGCGGCCGCAAGATCTGCAGCAGGATTTTCAGTTTCCTGCTTGCATGCATCATCCATCTCTCTTGCGCCATCAAGGAGTGCGTTAATATCAATCCCGCACATTGCTGCAGGAAATAATCCAACAGGGGATAAAATACTGAATCGACCGCCAACACCATCGGGGACAAGTAAGGTGTCCCAATTGCGAGAGAGCGCAACATCACGCAACGTACCGCTACTCCCCGTAATTGCAACAAATGTTGCAGCAGCCATTGTTCGTTCAATCACCATGAGTAAAGAGGTAATTTCTGCGGTGTTTCCAGATTTTGAAATGACCGCAACGACAGTCTGTTCAAATGTTGGATCTGCCATTTTTATTAAGTCAATCGTTTCTTGCACGGTATGTGGATCGATGTTGTCGAGTACGAAAAAGTTCAATGCGCAATCGCCAAGTGCGCTTTGTAATGCTTTTGCACCTAATGAAGAACCGCCGATTCCAAGAAGAAGAAAATTTACACAGTTTGGTTGTAACTTTTCAGTTAAAGAGCGAACGCTTTGAAGGTGTTCCTTTTGCATGGGGTCATGCCATAGCATTCTCCATCGTTCATCACCATTCCCAGCACCTGTATTGGCAGATGCAATTGCCTCTGAAGTATCAAGCCGTGTTTTGACAGGTATATCGAGTGTAAGTTTGATTAATGACATACGTGATTAGGTGAGCGCTTGTTCTATATCGGCGATAAGGTCATCGCAATCTTCGATTCCAACGCTTAAGCGCACGAGTCCATCCGCAATACCAAGTTCCATTCGTATTTCAGGCGGCACCGAAGCGTGTGTCATAATTGCGGGGTGTTCTACGAGTGATTCAACTCCACCGAGTGATTCTGCAAGGGCGAAAATTTGTAATTTTTCTAGGAATGATTTTGAAGATTCAATACCACCCTTGAGGATGAACGTAATCATTCCACCTCCCACGGTTACACCATCAATGGACATTTGCTTAGCTGCAGTTTGGTGTTGTGGATGCGATGACAGACCAGGATAGTACACACGTTCAATCTCTTCCCTTTCTTCTAGCCACGATGCAATTCGTAGTGCACTTTCGCAATGTCTTCTCATTCTAAGAGCAAGTGTTTTGATCCCACGAAGTACGAGATATGAATCAAACGGACTTAAAATTGGTCCTGCAGAATTGTGAACAAATCGAATTCGCTCGGCAAGTTCAGGATTACCTGTAACAAGTATCCCCGAGACAACATCACTGTGGCCACCAAGATATTTCGTTGCTGAGTGCATGACAATATCAAAGCCAATTTCCAGTGGCTGCTGTAGTGCAGGCGTTGCAAACGTATTATCACAAGCCAGAAGAATTCCGCGGTCTTTTGCAACTTCGACAACCGCTGCCAGGTCGACGAGTTTTAACATTGGATTCGTTGGTGTTTCTATCCAAATAAGTTTCGTTTTTTCCGTGATCGCATTCTTCAATGTATCGATGTTTGTTAAATCAGCAAATGTAAAGTGTATTCCCGATGTTCGTTGTCTAACTTTAGAAAATAATCGATGTGTGCCGCCGTATAAATCATCCATAGCAACAACATGATCGCCGGTATCGATGAGATCAAGTACGGTATTTATAGCAGCCATTCCACTTGAAAAAGCAAAGCCACCAAATGAAGCATCTTGTTCTTCAGTGAGTGTTGAACTCTCAAGTCTTGCAATACACCTCTCCAGCGCGTACCGAGTTGGATTATGGCTGCGGGTATATTCAAACCCTTTGTGTACTCCGGGAGATTCCTGTGCATAAGTAGAGGAAAGAAAAATAGGCGGCATCACTGCGCCAGTTACAGGTTCGTGTGCTTGACCAGCATGAATGACTTTTGAATCAAATTTTATTTTGTTGTTCAACGTGGTAACTGCTTTCGAAGGTGATTAATGAGATCTATTTTTGTAATGAGCCCGAGAAAATTAGAACTGTCATCGAGCACAATTGCAACCATATCGTTTGAAAATAATGGGATGAGTTCATTAATTGAAGCGGTGGACGGTAGGGTAGAGAGTTTTGTTGACATGAACTCGCTGACAGGTTTCCTGAAATTGTCTGCGTCAGTAATTACTCCAAGCAAAATATCACTTTCATCTAGGATGCCTATGACTTGCCCTTGAGAATCAATGACCGCCATCTGGCTTATGTCGTACAACCTCATGTTTTTGATTGCTTGAATGACGGGAAGTGTAGGAGTCAGTGTAAAATCTTCTTTAGTTTCATGTCGTCTTGAAATGAGATCACGCAAATCGTGATGTTGCTCTCGCTCAATAAATCCTTGGTCGAGCATCCAGTAATCATTAAACATTTTTGCCAGGTACTTTGACCCATGGTCGCAAGCAAACGTGACGATACGTTTTGGTTCGCTTTGTTCTTTTGCCCAGTGTTTTGCAGCAGCAACGAGAGTACCTGTGGACGAACCAGCGAGTACACCTTCTAGTTGTAATAGTTCTCTTGCTGTAACGAATGATTCCTTATCCGTAATCCAATACCCCTTTGTAACGAGGTCTAAATCTGTAATTGAAGGCACGAAATCTTCGCCAATGCCCTCGACGAGCCATGAACCAGCTGAAACTTCTTTTCCTTCATTTACGAGCGGTGCAAGTATTGATCCTTCTGGGTCTGCGAGTATGACTTCGATATCTGGATTTTTTTCTTTTAAATACTTGCCAATGCCTGAAATCGTTCCCCCTGATCCAACACCGATGACAATTGCATCAATGTTGCCATCCATTTGAGCCCAAATTTCTGGACCGGTGGTTGCATAATGCGCTTCAACATTTGCTTCGTTAGAAAATTGATTGACAAAGAACCAACCATTTTCATCTGCAAGTTTTTTGGCGACATCTTGGTAGTAGTCTGGGTGTCCCTTTTCTACGTCGCTCCGAGCAAGAATAACTCGCGCTCCCATGGCACGAAGATGCGCAATTTTTCCCTCACTCATTTTGTCTGGAACGACAACGGTTATTTCATATCCCTTTTGAGATGCAACGAGCGCCAGTGCTATACCGGTATTTCCAGCAGTCGCTTCAATAATCCGAACCCCTTTTTTTAAATCTCCTTCTCTTTCTGCCTTGTCAATCATCGTAACAGCGATACGGTCCTTTATTGATTGACCTGGATTTTGTAATTCCAGTTTTAAGAACAAATCACATAGGCCCGTATCAATCGTATGCATCTTGAGCATTGGTGTGTTGCCGACAAGGTCAAGGATGGAATCAACTGGAGATGTGGTACATGGAGATGTTTGTTGCATTTTAGCATTGTACAGCGTACATGTGCACCTTTGCATAATGAAACAGAGGGTTGCATCTATTGATGCAACCCTCTGAAAAGGAACAAGTATTACGTAGTGGTGTGTACTACTATTTGTCAGCGAGTTTATCGCGTCCTCGGATACCGTCCATTGTGTAGACATGGCCTACAAAATGTACCCAGTCTGTTGCGTAACCAGCGTAATAGCCGCCAGCCCTCGCATTCCCAGTGCCCATGGCTTGTCCATTGAGGGGGTGGTCCCAGAGTCCAAGTCCTTGATTGTTGTATATATCACCAGATTCAACGACATCGCTATCACGCTCTCCATCTATCATCTTAAAGAGAATAGTTGAGCCATCTGCCATAACAGTAACTGGTTCAGAGTTTCGACCAGCGTTGAAATGCTCAGGCTCGCAGCCATCCCAGCAGCCACCGTTCTGCATGAACCATGTACCACCCCAGTTGATGCCACATTCATTGTTGTCAACGTTTTGTAACCAGTTGTGCTCCATGAGCCACGTCTTTTGGGAAGGATATTTTGCTTGGGAAGTTGAGGGTGGTTTAAAGCCCCGTGGGAGATTCATTGGGTCCTGTGGAAGTTTACCTTGCAGCATGTCCCATTGATAGACAGCTGGATCGTACATCATCGCAGGGGAAATGCAGTAACTCGATGGAGCTCCTAGCATATTCGAAGTATAGTAAGATGTAACACCCCATCGATCTTGTGCTGCGGTAGATGCGCAGAACGTGTTGGAGGTAGAGTCACAACCCTCCAGTGCTGCCAGTGGAATAGAATCCTTTGGAGCGAAAAATGTAGGGTGGAGTGGCGCGTTATTCATATATGCTGCAATTTGCCCCGCATTTGGATATCTCCACGCTCCGTATCCTGGCTTGCCAGAACTACTTATAGTTTCACCCTCTCCAAAGCAAAATGGGGCTACTCCATCGCCGCCAGATATATACGCTACCGCAGCTCCATTGCCAGTATGCATTACCCCAAGTTCTATTCCAAGAACATCTGAGCCGCCATAGTTATCGATAGCAGTTTCAAGAGTTCCACCGATGCCACCAGTGTTCTGCCGAGAGATGTTGTCTGGAGCAGGGGAGAAATGGCGGTCATTGTCATCAGCCTGTTTGTTTGCCAATGCAATCATTACTTGATGAATATTACTTTTTGATTGCGTAGTTTTTGCCGAGTCACGCGCCTTTTGAACTGCCGGTACTAAGATACCAACGAGCAAAGCGATAATCGAAATTACCACGAGCAGTTCGACGATAGTGAAGCCTGTCGCCTTATGTTGTGAGAGAGGTTTGTTGTTCATGAAAATTGTTCCTTTTGTATGTAGTTAACCATACGTTTTGGCAAGATGAATAGATTTAATAAAAACTACTAATCTCTAAATAAATGTGGTAGTAATAAAGGGCTAC
>JABAAL010000032.1 GCA_014238785.1 Phycisphaerales bacterium
ATTCCTCAGATGTAGATTCAACGTCAACCCAGACAACCGACGAGACAACGCTCGTCGAGTTTACAACAGTTCCACGCTATTAAAACACCCTCACCCATATCCCAGAGTTTGGTCCGATGTGGTTCAACGAAAAGCTTGCATTGCCAGTGTTTGGTGCCTTTGTCGCACCCGCTAACTTGAACCATGATCTTCGCAACCCGCAATACCCCACCACTTGGATGCCACAACTTCTTTTCATAGATGCGCCTACAGCATTAATAGATCCAACTACAGCATTAAAGGCAAACAGCCGTATTCATAAGATCCACCGCAAAACGATGAAAAAAATAAATAATCGTTTTCAAAAACTAAAAGCAAAAGGTATTAACGCACTTATTACTCGGGGATATTACCTCGCAAAACCATACGGAAAAGAAGAATGGTGCGAAGATGTTGGCGAGAACTCTCCAGAAATGTCGAGCACCGATATAGAATTATTTCTAATCGGACAATGGATGGGGCTAGACAATTGGATTGAATATGAACATTCGAATAACGAGTCAACGCAATGGATGGTTTCCCCAGAGGACTCTCTCGGTAATAATATTACACCTGTCCCTGGGACGAACGGGGAGAATGACCGGATTGGGGGAGATACAAAATCCATTGTATTTGACCGAGACGGCAAAGGGCGAGCAACGGTTGCAAAGTGGTATGATCGGCAAAGGACTGATGTTGGCCAATTATTTGGGTGGAAATACCGTGACGATTCTAAAGTCCAATCATTTAGACTATTTGCCGAGAATACAAACAAGGTAGATGAAAATACTAATTCAATGGTTTGGACACCACAATATTCCAAGAATCAGATTTCAGGACTTGTTGGAGAAGGTGATTTTAAGGACCTCCGTAGGAACCACAACGGAAACATTCATTTCTTAATCGAGGTTACATATGAGTACAACGAGATTGGGCAAATTACCCGAGCTATTCTAAACATCCGTTCCTCCACATTCGATAGTAAAAGATTCAAATCTAAAGAATCAGTTACTATTTTTACAACCGATTATTCATACAAAGAGGGTTCTACTTACTGGGAATCAGCCACCATGGGTGGCGAACGAACGCACAGAACATTTCATCGAGAAGGAACTCCACCAATTGTCGACGACATCTTTCTTGACGAAATCCGCTACGAACGTGAGCTCATTAATAACTCAAATTAGCTTGTTGAAAACTGGTTTCGTAGAAAAGAACCATATTGTCAATCGGCAACAGTTTCGCATAGCACCTGGGGTGCAATAGCCTCTGCCCAAATTTGGTAACCCTGCTTGCTCAAGTGTAAATAGTCGGGCATGATATCTGGATTGATACTGCCATCTTCTTCTATAAACAAATGACCTATGGGAAAAAACGACACTCGAGAATCTGTTGCAAACGTTGCCTGAAGCGCTTGGTTCACTTGCAAAATAGAGCCGCGCATTGCGTTGAAAGATTTGCCGCGTGGAAAAATATCAAGAAGGAGCACGTGCACATTTGGCAAAGATTTTTTCAATTGTTCCACAACAGCAACCACGCCGTCAAGAACAACCGCGGCACTGTCGGATTCCTCTTGACCAAAGTTATTTGTTCCAATCATAACAACGGCAACTTCTGGCGCTAGCCCACGCAAGTTTCCGTTTTGCATGCGCCACAACACATGCTCAGTTCGATCGCCACCGATTCCAAGGTTAATTGCATTGCAAGGGGCGAACGTTTGTTGCCAAATAGCGGCTCCATTTCCTTCCCAGCCTTGCGTAATAGAGTCTCCGACAAAGATAACTTTCGCTTGACTACCCAACCGATCAACATTGCTTTGCAACTGCGCGTTTCGGGCAATCCACCAATCGTGATCCCTTGCTATCGGAGTTGTCGAGGTAAGGTCGGGCAAAACGAGAAAAAATAGCGTTAGAAATAGTTTGAACATTACAAAAGTATACTGCTTATTTACTTCTTTTTGCGAGCTATTTGCTTACGTTTAGTCTCGCTCAACTCTTTTTTGCGAATACGGATAGCATCTGGTGTAATTTCAACAAGTTCATCGTTTTGAATGTATTCAAGTGCAGACTCTAATGTGATTTCACGGGACGCCTTCAACACTGTTGTTGCTTCTTTATTTGCCTCACGCACATTTGAAAATGCTTTACCCTTAATGATATTTACTTCAAGGTCATTGTCACGAGAATTCTCGCCTACAATTTGCCCGCCATAAATAACGTCTTGCGGCTCAACAAAAAGAATACCACGCTGTGAAATACTTAACATCGCATACGTTGTCGCTTGCCCAGGAGCGGTTGCAATCAAAACTCCGTTTGCCCTGCGATACATTGTCGTTCTCACAGG
Organism: Phycisphaerales bacterium; assembly: GCA_014238785.1. GTDB lineage: Bacteria > Planctomycetota > Phycisphaerae > Phycisphaerales > SM1A02. The sequence continues at coordinate 2,362 of JABAAL010000032.1, forward strand.
CGCATACTTATGGAAACAGTGATAGAGCACGGCCTCGCCTGCGGTAGCAGTAAGCATGTGACTTCGCAAACCAATAAGACCGCGCGCAGGAATTTCGCACTCGATATGCATTCGGTCCCCTCGCTGATCAAGTGCTTGGACTTCTCCGCTACGCATGCCAAGTAGTTCCATCGCTGGCCCAATGTGAGATTCATCCACATCGATAGTCAGCATTTCAATTGGCTCACACTTTACGCCATCGATTATCTTTTCAATAACTTGCGGACGGCCGACAGTAAGTTCGTACCCTTCTCTTCGCATATTCTCGAGAAGGATGCCAAGATGTAACAACCCTCTGCCCGATACTTTAAACTCCTCCGAACTATCTCCCGGTTCTACGCGCAGCGCTAAATTGCTTCTGAGTTCTCGCTGCAGTCGATCCGAAATTTGCCTCGATGTTACAAATTTTCCAGAAGTCCCTGCATTTGGCGAATCATTTACACGAAACAACATGTGCAGCGTCGGCTCATCAACTGCAATTCGAGCAATTGGATTTGGTTGTTCTGGACACGCTATTGTGTCTCCAATCTCAAAATCACCAATGCCTTCTACTGCGCATAAATCGCCAACCGAAACGAGTTCCGCCGGCGCTCTCCCTAAATCTTTAAAACGAAACACTTTTTGGGCACGCGCTTGCCGATGTTCATGCTCATGACAAATTGTTACAACTTGACCAGCCGATAGTGCGCCTGACATAATTCTTCCAATTGCAATTCTACCCGCGTACGGTGAATAATCCGCACTTGCGATAAGCATTTGCAGTGGAACGTCTGCATATCCAACAGGAGCAGGAAGATGCGACATAATTGCATCAAGTAATGGCTGCATATCGCCTTCGTGCACATCACTTTCAGTGCTGGACCAACCATCTCGCCCTGAAGCGTATATCACTTGAAAATCTAATCGTTCATCGCTTGCATCAAGCGCAACAAGTAAGTCAAATACTTCATTGACAACTTCATCAACACGAGCGTTTGGCCTATCGCATTTATTTACAACAACTATAATCTGATGGTCAAGTTCAAGAGCCTTACCAAGCACAAACCTTGTTTGCGGCATTGGTCCTTCAAAGGCATCGACTAAAAGCAAAATTCCATCTGCCATTTTTAGAACTCGCTCAACTTCGCCTCCAAAATCTGCGTGTCCAGGCGTATCAATAATATTAATACGGCATGTTTCATTAGCATGGTCGCCAGAATGTGGACGATACGTTACCGCACAATTTTTAGACGTAATAGTAATCCCACGTTCTTTTTCAAGTGGATCAGAATCGAGCACACATTCTGATTCGGCACGATTTGATTCCATCGCACCACAGAATGCAAGCAAGGAGTCCACAAGCGTGGTTTTACCATGGTCAACGTGCGCAACGATGGCAACATTACGTAGGTTAGGATCGGCTGTGTGTAGCATGTGTTAGGATTCCGGTTGTTACTGCAAAAAGTTAGTGGAGCCCCATATTTTACAGTAATCCAGATATCCCATGCACGAATCAGGTAAAAAGTGAAATAACCTCCCCTATTCCTAAACAAAAAGCGAAAGCCCATCAACTCACCCCCCACCCAGTTTAACCGTTGCTGAGACAGTTCCTGCAAAAAGCACAATTTTCATTGCATTTACTTCTGATTCAACATAATATCAGCTTAAAAGCAATGTCTTAAAAAGGGAATACAAATGAAAATACAATTCGCAACTTTCTATATTTATTTATTCGTACTTACGGGTTTCTCGTACGCAGACCAAATAAGCCTACAAAATACTCCGCTCATCCAAGTGGTCACTCCCCTTAGAGTTGATAGCGGTGTTGTTAAAAACACGACAAAGGAAAGTAAAACAATTTTCAGGCATCTTGTAGTTGCTTCTGGCTCTGATTCATTACAAATTCAATTTGGTAGAACAAAGTTGCCAACGGGAACAGTGTTGCGAATGACCGCCCTCATTGACGGCGCAGTGCAACACCATCGCGCAGAGACTTTCAAACAATGGCAACATAAAAGTGCTTGGTTCAATGGTTCTATGGTTATTGTTGAACTCGTTGCAGAACCTAACGCACCTGAGGCACATGTATCAATTCAATCAATGACTACACTGCACCAAGCAAGTGAAGATAGATCTATCTGTGGAGCTACTGATGACCGAATACTTAGTTACAGCGACCGATGCGGTCGAGCTATACCCATTGGTTGCACCGCATGGATTATTGATGACGCTAATCACACCTTTCTTACTGCAGGGCATTGCTCAGGAAATGGCGTAAGCGACATTCAAACCGTCGAGTTCAATGTTCCGCTGAGTAATTCTAGCGGTAGTATTCAGCATCCAGGCCCAGAAGACCAATATGCTTCTGATACCGATTCATTTCAATCAGGTTACTCTGGTATCGGTGATGACTGGGGTTACTTCGGATGTTTTCCTAACACGGAGACTGGGCTAACGCCTTTCCAAGCGCAAGGCGATTATTATGTTCTTTCAGCAGTTGCGCCTCCAGTAAGTGGGCAGCAAATAACTATCACTGGCTACGGCACTGTTGCATCGCCGGTTACTCCAACTTGGAACCAAGTTCAGAAAACGCATACGGGACCCTATGCCGAACTAAACGGAACAGCAATTGCGTATCAAACCGACACGAGTGGCGGTAACAGCGGATCCCCAGTTCTAAATGAAGATTCGGGCGAAGCAATTGGCATCCATACGAACGGTGGCTGTGATTCTGGTGGCGGACAAAATTGGGGATGTGGTATACATAACAGCGGCTTACAATATGCACTTGCAAATCCACAAGGCGTTTGTATCCCAAATATTATTCTCTTTGAATTTCCAGAGGGTGTCCCAACCGTAGCGTTGCCCGATACACCTTTTGAATTTCTATTTTCGGTGCTCGCAGGAGATGAGACCCCTAAGAACGTGCTCGTTGTACTTACAGTAGATGGAACATCAAGCAATCTTGTAACGACTCCCCTTGGCAATGATTTGTATAGCGCTACTTTTCCAGAATTTTCATGCGAAAATATTGTATCGTTCTATATAACTGTAACTGGAGATGGCGGATCTGTCGTGAATTCGCCTTCTGATGCGCCAACTTCTCAATATGATATTGCCGTTGGTGTCCTTGTCGAGGAAATTCTTCTCCAAGAAAGTTTTGATGATGGAATCCCTGCTACTTGGAGCACTTCTGGACTTTGGAACGCAACAACTTCATGCAGTCCAAGCGGTTCTTGCGGCGAAGGTCCAGCAGCGTATTTCGGCACAACCTCTTGCTCTTACGATAATGGTAGCCAAGTTGTCGGCACGCTCACTTCTCCGGCAATCTCGATTGTCGGCATGAGCGGTGACATTACACTCACGTATTGCTCCGCATTAGTGACTGAAAACTTAAGTGGCTATGACACAGCAGAAGTCAGCGTAAACGGTATCATCGTCGACGAACCGTCTGAATCAAGTTCTTGGGAAGAACGGACAATACAGATCAACAATGTTTCAGGTGATACGATAACGATCCAATGGGAGTTTGACTCTGTTGATAATTTGTATAACGATTACCGCGGGTGGCATATTGATGGGGTTCAAATAAGTTCGTTGACAGCGGATTGTGACAGCACAACGTGTGTAGCGGATACAAACGGTGATGGCACCGTAAACGTTGCTGATCTCATGGCTGTCATTGACGAATGGGGTACGACTGGAGATACCGCAGATGTCAATAACGACGGTATTGTTAACGTAAGCGACTTATTGTTCATCACTAGCAATTGGGGATCTTGCCCTTGAGCCATTGCCAATTCTTGTATCATTCCAAACATGTCAAGTAAAAGCACCCAGTTAGAAACCAATATGCAACAATGGCTGAGCGCTCACGCCTGTAGGCCTTCAAAGGCGATGCGTGCGCTTTGCGAGGCAACATTACAACTAGAGGATGGCGAGATGCTAACCTCTCCTGAACAATTGCAATTCCTCGCATTTCTAGCTGCATCCATAGGAGCTACGAATGCGATCGAAATCGGCGTCTTCACAGGTGCAAGTGCACTTGCTATTGCGGAAGTTCTCCCAGAGGACGGCACTATTGTTGCTTGTGATGTAACAACGGACTACCTTAACTCTACCGAACCCGCATGGGAACAAGCGGGTGTTGTGCACAAAATTGATCTTCGCATAGGCCCCGCGTTAGATACTTTGCAATCTCTACTTGATGCCAATAAAGCAAATACGTTTGACTTTATGTACATCGATGCAGATAAAATAAACAGCAAAAACTACTACGAATATGGCCTACAACTTCTTAGCCAAGGCGGAATCATCGCCATTGACAACATGTTTTATGGTGGACAAGTTGCGGATGTGACCTGCGACGATGCGAACACTCTTGCCACAAGAGAGCTCGCTGTTTTTCTGATCAACGACGACCGTATTGATTATTCACTCATCCCAATCGGCGATGGCTTAGCGCTTGCAAGAATTCTCTAAACCAAACGAAACAATCTGCAATAAGTAACCGGGGCACCTTATCGACATCGTTGACAATTTCTATTTGCGCACTGCCTAACAAGATAGTATCTCATTGTATTTGCCCTATCTAGTTGCAATTGAGCTTCCATAATCAGAGGCTCAATGGCACTTGCGAGTATCTTCCATTCTTCAATAAAAGCAGTACGGACGTGCAATTGTGTCGCTGTAAGAATCTCCTCCTCACACTGATTCCAAAATGTCTTGCATGCTCGAGCCCACCCATATTCAACAGGTGTCGCAATTTGTATTAATTGTTCCCAGTAGCCAATGGACTTCTCGGCTTCCTGACACCATGCGTACTTGTACGCCTGCGATTCTACCTTGCTTTCTCTATCAACCCAAGTTCCATCTGGCAGCTTCATTGGAGTTGTAATAGTGTCATACGTAACCTTCAGTTTGCCTGGGTCACTTTCCTCTGCCCGTCGCTGCCATGAATCTACACTCTTTAGGTTGTAAAGGATGCTCTTCCATCTGCTCGAGAGCCCCTGAAGTACTTTCCACTCCTTCATCATTACTTTGACGATTTCTTTTTGTTCGCGTTGCAACCGATTGTCGAAATTTTTAGAGCGAGTGGTATTTTCTTCCCAACCATCAATGTTGTTTAGTTCGCCGATATCGGATGGCGAATACACCTTCTCTTCTGTGAAATTTTCTACCGTTTCCTTGAGCGCTGTTTCTACATTAAATGCAAACGAGGTAGCGAGCAATTCCTTCCAAAACAACCGCCAAAACGCGTTCTCATATTTTAACGTTGCTTCTTCGTAATCTCCTTGCATATATGCCGTGCAAACTGTGACACTCTCGCACAATTTTGCTATCCCCAGTGGATCCACATCTTTTGCATCAACCACCAAGTAATACTCAAAAAAATTCTTGTACTTCTTCAGCACCTTTTGGATTTTTTCAAGTTCAAGAGGATCACCACCACTTGATTCAACCACAAAGACTACGTGATTTATTTTCTTCATTTTAATTTTATGGAAGAAGTCCAGCATTTCATCAATGCTCTTAGCTGCAATAAAGTCTGTTGAATATGCCCCATCAGAACCAAGAGGGACCATTCCTGCCTCGCCAACAAGTTTCACAATCACGTACTGACCCGCTACATCTTTCTTCACCTTATCAAGTACCAAAGTTGTCTTGTACCTGTTCTTAACATCACTCCGTAACTCTGTTGAGTCAGCGGGGCTCCCCCTATTGTGCTTCTTGCCGTCGACCAACGAATATATTTCCACTCGCTCAAACTTCCTTGGATAATACATTTCTTCATTTAACAGAATGTATAAGGAAGCAAGTTTCAACACTTTGCCGGTATATTGAAGTTCTTGCTCCTTTTCAAGCATATGTACC
>JABAAL010000033.1 GCA_014238785.1 Phycisphaerales bacterium
CTTTTGCATTTGGCAATAACGTAACACCCGCTGCATGGTCAAAGTGGAGATGCGACAAAATAATAGTATTGATGGAGTCGGGGTTAATTGAATGTTCGTTGAGGACGTCGAGGATTGTGGTGCCGTTCATAGCGAACATGTCGACTTCTTTGTCGCTCCAGCCATCGCCGTACCCAGTTTCGATGAGTATTCGCTCGCCATCTTTTTCAAGAAGAACGCAGTTGCACGCTTCTGGAATCCTGTTTTTTTCGTCTGGCTCTACAAGTCGAGACCATAATGCTTTTGGCACAACCCCAAACATGCTCCCGCCATCGAGACGGAATCTACCCGCATCAAGAAGCGTCCAATTCCAAGTCATGCCTTGACAAGTCGAGCGCGAATATCGTTGCAGCCCGCAAGTGCATTTCTAGTGTCGACTACGAGTGAAGCGTTGAGCGCAATAATATCCCAATCAATTTCTGTGTGATCTGTGACAATTAAAACAACATCAACTGCAGAAACAACCTCTTGTGTTAATGGTACGGAACTCAAATGAATATCATGAGCTCTCATTTCGGGGAACTCCGCAACCTGAGGGTCGTGATACTGAACATTCGCACCTCGCTTACATAAGTCTTCAATAATCTCAGCGGCAGGGGTTTCACGAACATCGTCAACATCTGGTTTGTAAGCAATGCCGACAACAAGGACTTTTGCACCCTTAATCGCTTTTTCATCATCATTAAGGGCTGAAGCGACCCTGTCTACAACAATGTATGGCATTTTTTGGTTTATTTCACCGGCAAGTTCGATGAACCGAGTTTGCATTCCAACTTCTTTTGCTTTCCACGTTAGGTAAAAGGGATCAATCGGAATACAGTGGCCGCCTAGACCAGGTCCAGGGTAAAACGCCTGGAAACCAAATGGCTTTGTCGCAGCAGCTGCAACAACTTCCCAAATATCTACGTCGAGTTTTTCCAAGATGAGTTTCATCTCGTTAACAAGTGCGATGTTGACGGAGCGGTAGATGTTTTCAAGAAGTTTTGCAGATTCGGCAACTTCAGCCGAACTCACAAGGTGCGCGCTTTGGATAACACTACTGTAAAACAGGTACGCAATATCGCCACTGACCTCGTCAAGACCACCAACCAACTTTGGAATAGTTTGGGTTGATTCAGATTTACGACCCGGATCTTCTCGTTCTGGGCTGTACGCAACGAAGAAATCTTCGCCGTGCGTTAATCCACTCGCTTCAAGAATGGGGAGCATCTCATCGCGAGTTGTTCCCGGATATGTAGTGGATTCAAGAACGACAAGTTGCCCCTTGCGAAGAACATGAGCAACAGCTTTTGTACTTTCAAGTACGTATGCAAGGTCTGGCTCGTTGTGAGCACCAAGTGGCGTTGGGACGCAGAGCAAAATAATGTCAGCATCTTTTAGCGCTTCTGGATTGTCCGTTGCGGAAAACCTATCTGCCGTGGCGAGCTCTTTTGAAAAGTCATCGCCAAGGTGCTTGAGGTATGGAGTGCCATTATTTAAACACTCGATTTTGTTGGGGTCAACATCAAAGCCAAGAACTTCGTATCCAGCATCGAATACGGCAACTGCGAGCGGCAGTCCAACATAACCCATGCCAACAATGCCTACGCATGCCGTTTTATTTTCAATTTTGCTTGTGAGCTCAGCGGCAACACTTGTCATTTGCTTGGTAGTCATATAGTGGGTATCAACTCTTCTGGGTTTTCTAACAACTCTATAATAGTGCGCAAGAATCGCGCGGCTTCTGCGCCATCAACAACACGATGGTCACAACTTAAACTTAATGGCAAAATAAGCCCGGCATAAAACGCTCCGTCTTTTGTAAGAACCTGTTCTTTGGTTCTTCCAACACCAAGTATGCCAACCTCTGGATAGTTGATAATAGGAGTAGAATACATGCCACCGTAACTCCCCACATTTGAGATAGTAAACGTCCCACCGGAAAGCTCTTCTCTTGGAATAGACCGGTCTCGGCATGCTTTTGCGAGTCGAGTCGTTTCATCAGCAAGTTGCACGGGACTTAAAGCGTCAGCATTTTTTATTACGGGAACCATTAATCCATTATCGGTATCAACGGCGCAACCTAAGTGCACGTTTGAATGCAGTAATATTTCTTCAACAAAATCGTCAACAGTGGAGTTCATCGATGGATGTTTTTTTAGCGCTTTTGTCACAGCGGTCATGACGAAAGGAAGCATGCTGAGTTTTCTGCCGATTAATTCGCTGATTGCTTTTCGCTTGCGATCTATTTGTGTCACATCTGCTTCGTCCATTACTTGGAAGTGGGCAGTAGTGTTAATGCTGTGCATCATTGCTTCTGCAATTTTTCGACGAATCCCTCTAAATGGTATTCGCTCAGACACACCTTCTTGCGGAACGCTCACCCTTGTAGCAAGCGGTGCAGTTTCTTTTGGTGGCTCAAGAACAGGCGACGATTGGTCAGTCGCAACCGGTGCGGCTGCAACGGGTGCTGGTGCAACGTGCAACTCGACATCCGAAGCGGTTACCCGTCCGCCGCGACCTGTTGGGGTCACTGCATTGATATCGATATTCATATCCCGAGCAATTTTTCGAACTGCAGGGGTTGCTGGTACTTTTTCACTTCCACTCGCTTGGGGTGGTGTTTCTGTTCTTACGAAACTTGCAGGCAGGCTCATGCTGTCGTCAACTGCACCAACAACGCAACCCGTATCTGGCGGCGCGTCATCCGCTTGCTGTTGAGGTTTGTCAGTAGCACCACCACCGATATCGTAATTCACCAAAATGCTACCAACGAGGATAATGTCACCAGCGCTGCCGTTAAGGGATTGGATTACGCCCGTCCACGGACTTGGTACTTCAACAAGCGCTTTGTCTGTTTCCATTTCAGCCATTGTTTGGTGTTCTTGCACCGTATCGCCCACAGACACGCACCATTTGATGAGTTCCGCTTCGTGTACACCCTCGCCAAGGTCAGGAAGAATAAAGTGCGATTTGTCTGAGGGTTGTTTAGTAGCCATAATTAATACGCCAACGTCTCAACAATCGCCTTGCCTATACGCTGGGCATCTGGAAGGTAATCGAGTTCAAGTTTGTAGTACGGCATAACTGTGTCGAATCCACACACACGTTGTACCGGAGCTTCAAGGTGTAAGAAGCAATGTTCCATGACACCGGCGGCAATTTCTGCACCAAGCCCACATGTTTTTGGCGCTTCGTGCACGACAACACAGCGACCAGTTTTGTTTACAGAGGCTGCAATCGTATCTATATCAATAGGCGAAATTGTGCGTAGGTCAATGAGTTCGATTGATTTTCCAGACGCTTCGATAGCGTTCATGCATTGCACAACAGTAGCGCCCCACGAAACCATCGTTAGTTCATCGCCTTCGCAAACTTTTCTGGCAACGCCAATTGGAATGGTGTACTCGTCTTCTGGAACCTCTTCTCGAAAGGCGCGGTAAATTCGTTTTGGTTCAAAGAAAATAACGGGGTTCGGATCGCGAATAGCGCTGATGAGCAATCCCTTTGCATCGTATGGTGACGATGGCATTACTATTTTGAGTCCGGGAGTGTGCGTGTAAATTGCTTCTGGGCTGTCGCTGTGCAACTCTGGGGCATGAATGCCACCACCAACTGGAACGCGAAGTGTAAGTGGGCACGTTAATCCACCACGAGTTCGGCTGTTGAACCGCGCGCATTGATTTGTAAGTTGGTCAAAAGCGGGCCCCATGAATCCTTCAAACTGAATTTCAGGAATCGGACGAAGTCCACCCATC
>JABAAL010000028.1 GCA_014238785.1 Phycisphaerales bacterium
CTCGTCGCATCCGCATTGCCCAGGATCTGATTTGTTGGGATCATCAGGGCACCCATCAATGCAGTCCATCACACCATCGCCATCACTATCGATATCGTCCTCGCCGGGACACTGGTCAACGCAGTCCATAATCCCGTCGCCGTCACTATCAATGTCCGCTTCGCCGGGACACTGATCAATGCAATCGTACACACCATCACTGTCTGAGTCGCATATTTCAGACACGCAGTTACCACCACCATCCTGGTAAGAACCATTCAGTTGATCGGGAGTATTGCTACATACAGTTGAACCAGAAATAGTTATGGTTGTAGCATCATTAAAAATACCACCTCCGTAGTCGGCCGTATTGTCTTGAATAGAACAGCCCATGAAAGCCGCAACTCCAGGAGAAACAATATAAACACCACCGCCTTGATTAGCAGTGTTGTTGACAATTGTGCAATTTAGAAAACTCGGAGTTGACTGATTCCGTACTGAAACGCCACCACCATCTGGTGACGAATTGAATTCAATAAGACAATTGGAAATCGTTGGAGAGTTCGGTCCGCCAACACTCAAACCGCCACCGCGACCGGTGTGATAACCGTTTGTGAGGGTGAAACCATTAAGCGATCCTGAGGCGAAGCACTGCACAGCGCGGCGTAGATTTTCACCATCGATAATTGTGACTGCTGCTCCGTTAGTACTTTCGATGGCTATATTTTTATTGAGGTACTGAATAACATTGGAGTTGGCGCCTGTTCCAGTATATATTCCGGGGTACACGAGAATCTCGTCACCATCGCTTGCTACATCGATGGCAGATTGAATGTTGTCAAAGTCAGCCTTGCCGTCGTCATCGACAGTCCACGTGTCAGCAAGTGCTGCACCACTCAAAACACACACGCTCAAACAAGTAATTAGATTCCTCATCTCCACTCCTCCTGGGCATCGCCCATATGTACGAACTATTGTCACACGGAGTGATGGGAATAGCAAGGAAATTCCCCTCGATATACCCAACCCAAGAGCCCTAAGGGCTCTTGGGCAAGGCATACAAGTACCATCAGTAATCAAGGAGTACATAGCAGTTTGACGAGAACCGCCCCCGATGGTGTCTTGTCATCTGTTTCTACTACCCCCATGCACCTGCTGACAGGTGGACCCCTGCTATTACTCGCTAGTTAGGTTTTTAGACGCAAGAACAATTCGTCTTCGTTTTACTGCCATGATTGTCAATATCGCCACCGGTAAAATTGATGTAATCATAAAAACCAAAGAAGACTCTCCGTCATAAAACGGGGAACTGTATTTCATTTGCAAATTGCAAAGTGCATGAATACCAACAGCAATGAGTATATTGTTCGACAAAAGAAATATGCCGGCAAATATTACGCCAAGAAAAAATCGTGGGATATTGTCTAGCGCTACGTTAAGCAAAGGTTTACCGCTGTTGTAATCGCCAAACACATGCCCGACCGCAAAAATGAACGTCGCAACAATAACTGCGATAATTAATGACTTTCGTTTTGCCCACCCTTTCCACCTCTGAAATAGCAACAGCAATTGCACAATTAAAAATGCTCTGAACATAAGTTCTTCAATGAGTGAGTTTCCAAAAAGTTGTGCGAAAAAAAAGTATTCAATTGGCTTGGATGGCTCATCATGCCAAGTCCCAACAACCGAAAAACTAACGCCATGGACAATGACCACGCACAACTGGGCGATGATCCAAATTGATAGAGTCCAATACAGTGCAGGAAGTATCTTTGATGGCAACAGACCAAAATCTCTACACCTCAAATTGCCAATAGACGACCAAAGCAATCCCATAACAAGAAACCACGGCAAATATTTAAGAACTTGATTAGGAATGTTAGATACTTGTTCTAAAGCAAAAAGGCAAAGGGCACTCAACACGCAAAGTACGACCAACAAAATTGTAGAAAAACGCTGCGTACTACTTTTTATACTACGGCTTCTGCACCAACCAACAATCCAAATCAGGATGCCAATTGATAGAAAACAAATTGTTTGACCTTGAAATGAAAATAGTCGAATGCTACTCTCAACAACAACCGCATTATACAAAACAACCGCCAACAAAATGAACCACGCAGAAGTGGGTCTCACTTTAGATATCCAGTCGTATGTCCCGCTCTTGCTCATTGGTTATTACTTTAACAGAAACCGCCCTTTCCTAAGAAGGGACGTGTCATAAAGCGGAGCGGGGATACGAAAGGTATGAAGAGGATAACCCCAACAGGTTTAGCAAAGGGGGTGCCTTCAGCCGCTGAGCCACCTGTCCAGAGGGATTTCTGCAGTAGTGACAACAAAAGTGTCAACAGAAACTCGTTTCGTGAACAGGAAGTTTACCATAGATTCATGGAAGGAAAAAAGCAGACGATGGCTGTGTAGGGGTCCCCTGCTATTACTCGCACGGTCCCCAGTTATTGATCACGAGGAGCAGGTCGGTGACATCAACGATGCCGTCGTTATTAACATCA
>JABAAL010000034.1 GCA_014238785.1 Phycisphaerales bacterium
ATAACTTCAATACGATCTGATTCTTTCAATGGCAGCGTTTCAAGCCCGTAGATCCTTGATGGCGAATTAGCGAATGCAGCAACAGCAGCAAGACAGAGCGATGCATCTGGGAATCCAGAAGCATCAAGATCGCCAAAACCTTTGACCGTACCTGTACCAGTAACTCTAATTCCATTATCGACCTCAATGACCTCGGCTCCAATAGTTCCAAGCAAACGAATTGCTTCCATATCTGGCTGAAGCGAATCAAGCTTCAGCCCTTCAAGTGTCACCGACATATTTTTGTGAAGTGCTGCCACTGCTGCGAAATAAATCGCTGAACTTGCATCTGGTTCGATTTCTAATTCTCGATGTGTTACACGCGTTTGCGGAACATAGATGGTTCGGATTTCTTCCGTTGCGGCCTCATTCACATCAACCCCAAAAGTGCGAAGTACATTCACGGTCAAATCAATATACGTTGATGACGTAACTGGAGTTTTGCATGCAAGAGTAATCCCGCCTTTAACAAATGGCGCGACTAACATCAGAGCAGAGATGAACTGACTCGATTTTGTTAAAGGAACATCCACGGATCCACCATGAAACGTCGAACCGTCAACTTCTACAGGCATCGTGTCGCCATCAAAGTTTGCCCCAAGCGATTCCATCATTGTCAATAACTCGCCAATCGGACGCGTACGCATCTTTCCATCACCATCAACGGTGACTGGCTCTTTGGCAAGTGCACCCGCCGCAATCATAAAACGTGATGGCGTACCGCCCGCGCCGAGGTTTACTACAGCGCCGTGTGGCGGTTTTCCATCAACCCCATGTAATACAAGTTTTTTTGAATTCCACTTTACACCAACGCCAATTTTTGAAAATGCACTCGCTAATAGATTTGTGTCATCGCATTGCAGCGGATTTTTCAAGACAGTTCGGCCAGCACCAAGAGAGCCCAACATAATAGCTCTGCCAGTCAAACTTTTTGAACCTGGAACTCGCAAGCTGCGGTGCCCAAACCGTTTCAAAACTGGAACCGACTCGGCAGTCGATCCTACTCTTTTTTTACTCATGATTGCAGCTCATGCGTCTCGCCTAAAAATTGCAACAACATCTTCAATCGGCACAACGAATAATCGGTTGTCCCCTTCAAAATCTACTGGAATGCTTTGCTTTGGATTGAACAGCACTTTGTCGTATTGCTGAATAGGGTAATCAGGATTATTTTCAATTACAGAGCTTACCGTAACAATTCGGCCCGTTATAGTCGGAATTTCAATCTTGTCAGGCAAGTGAATCCCCACCTTGGTTATTTTTCGATCCTCATCCTTTCGGATTAGTACCCGTTCACCAATTGGTTCAACCGTCTCGAGGACATTCTTTTGTGTCTTTGTCTTTGCCATAGTTGTACATGATATGTGCCTTCGCACTTATTCGCAAAACACTGCCTTTGGTAGTATTAATAAGTCGTGCCATCAAAACGCCCTAAATTCTTCCACAACTGGTTCTTCCTCGCCCTATCCATTGGAATCGTTGGATTATGCACCTCTTTTCTTCTTTTAGGATAGTTTGCCATCTTCCTTCTTAATAACGGCGAGTTTGAGTTAATTCCTCAGAGGTAATTAAAAATCGAATATTTGGTTTGAATAGTGGTTTTTTATGAAAGTAGAGAGTTTTTCCTTCCATAAGTAGCGGACAGTTGTATCATGAATACTCACCATTTATTTTGGAGAAACCATGACTACTGAAACTACCAAACAAGCCGAGGCAACCGCCGTCGAAGTGTTTTCGAATACGGACCCCCTTCACCTCATTGATGTTGATTATGTACGCCTGTACGTTGGGAACGCAAAACAATCGGCGTTCTACTACGCCTACGCTTTTGGCTTCCAAGTCAGTCAAATTGATGACCTCACCACTGGTAACCGGATGGAAGCGTCGTACCTGCTCACGCAGGGCAATATTCGACTCATGCTCACGACCGGACTTTCAGCCGACCACCCCGCTCAGCGCCATGTCAACATGTTCGGCGATGGTGTCAAAGACATCGCCTTTACTGTTTTTGACGCTGAAAAGGCATACAAACGAGCACTCGATAATGGCGCTGTTTCGGCGTACGAACCCTATACCGTTGGCGATGAAAACGGCAAGGTAACACGAGCTGGCATTAAGACCTACGGCGAAGTTATTCATACATTCGTTTCACGTACTGGTTGCTTTGGGTTACCAGAATTAAAACAAGGCGGCATAGTATTCCCAGGTTTTGAAATGCTCGAGCACCCTCTCAACCAATTCAACCTAGACAATCCATGCGGATTAAAATTCCTTGACCACTGCGTTGGGAATGTAGCGCTTGGTGGAATGGATAAAGCCGTTGAATGGTATGAAAACGTTCTTGAGTTTTCAATGTTTAAACACTTTGACGATGATGATATCTCGACAGAATATTCTGCTTTAATGTCAAAAGTTATGTCTTCGGGTGGCGGGCTCATCAAATTCCCAATCAACGAACCAGCCGAAGGAAAACGCAAAAGCCAGATTCAAGAATATCTCGATTGGCACAGTGACACTCCTGGCGTCCAGCACATGGCATTTAGAACAGACGATGCAATTCATTCCATTGGAGAATTACGAAGGCGTGGTGTAAATTTCCTTCGCCTTCCAGACACGTATTACGAATTAGTTTGGGATCGCGTTGGCGATATCGAAGAAGAAAAGAAACTCATCCAAGAATTAGGCATTCTCGTCGATCGAGATGATCAAGGGTATTTATTGCAACTCTTTACACGCCCTGTGCAAGATCGGCCGACACTATTCTTTGAAATCATCTGCCGTCGGGGGAGCCAGTCCTTTGGCAAAGGCAATTTCAAGGCACTTTTTGAAGCGCTTGAGTTAGAGCAAGAACGCCGCGGCAACTTCTAAGTACATATCTGTTAAGGTACCGGCAAGATGCCTTTCTATACAACACTCGGCAATATCCCTTCCAAACGACATATCCAATTCCGTAGACCAGACGGAGAACTGTATTCCGAAGAAGTTTTTGGAACAGAAGGTTTCGTAGGACCTACATCGACGATGTACCACATCCATCCACCTACACAAGTATCTGGATGGAAGACACTGTATTCAACAAAAACTGAATATATTGAAACAGACATCATGCGGATGCGGCATCTCAAATCTATGGATATGAAACCACAAGGTGACCCTGTGACAGGTCGAGTCGTTTTGTTTGGAAACGAAGATGTAGAAATGAGTATTTGTGTACCCAACGAAGAAATGACATACCACTATAAAAATGGGAGTGGTGATGAGTGCATCTTTGTTCACTGGGGATCTGGAACTGTTTTCACAAGTATGGGATCGCTTGCGTTTCATAAAAAAGATTACATCGTCATTCCAAAGGGCGTGACCTATCGCATGGAATTCGATGATAAGCAAGAAGGTGACCCTCCAAATCGTTTTGTCTGTTTTGAAACGATGAACGCAAGTCACATCCTCCCACCACCACGATATATTTCGAAAAAGACAAGTCAATTTCTAGAACACTCTCCCTATTGTGAGCGCGATTTACGACTCCCAACTTTGCCTCTCACGTTTGACGAACTTGGAGAATTTGAAGTCCGAATAAAGGCACGAGATCGAGTGCATTCCTATATGTACGACTATCACCCCCTGGATATTGTCGGATGGGATGGGTGCTACTACCCGTATTGTTTTAACATTGACGACTTTTCCCCGATTGTTGGCAAACACCACATGCCTCCACCAACACATCAAACATTTGAAGGCCACAACTTTGTCATTTGTTCGTTCTGCCCTCGAGTGCTCGATTTTCATGAACTCGCTATCCCAGTGCCCTACCATCACAGCAACCTTGACAGCGACGAAGTGCTTTATTACGTTGAAGGCAATTACAAGGCGCGAAAGGGAATTGAGTCTGGATCAATTAGTCTGCATCCACAAGGCATTCCCCACGGTCCACACCCCGGAACAATTGAGGGTTCCCTTGGCGCAAAGTGGACCGATGAACTTGCTGTTATGTGCGATACATTTAGGCCTCTACATCCAACCAAGGCAGCCCTTGGAATAGACGACGACGCATACCCTGCATCGTGGTCTGCTTGGAAACCAAAAAATGGCAACGGCGACAAAAACAACGAAGCTTCGCCACCAAACACTTGGTAATCCTTTCATTATCCCTAACGTACCAACCAGCATTTCTATCTGTTTATTCGCCGCCGTGAATTAATTGTGTGGCAGAATAATGCCAGCGCAGTCACCAAATCCAATTCGGGTTGCGCTGCCAGATTCGCACCACGCCTTAATAATGACTTCGTCGCCGTCTTGCAAGAATCGACGTTGCGTACCATCTGGCAAGTCAATTGGCTCTGTACCTCGCCAAGTATATTCGAGCAAGCATCCTCGGCTGTCTTTGGTTCCTCCACTGATAGTACCGCTACCAATGAGATCGCCGCTGTTCATCGGGCATCCCGTACTTGTGTGATGGGCGAGCATCTGTGCAAATGACCACGTTAAATTCGTCAGGGAACTTTTTGAAAGTTGAAGTGAATCTATTCCATCTTCACGCATTTTAGTAGAAGAAATTGAAACGCAACATTGAATATCCAAAACATCGTCCGTGACCGGTTTTAAATACTCCAAGATGTCTGGATCACCATCAAGTCGCGCAGGACCTTCTTCACGAAACGGTGCAAGTGCGTCGATCGTCACAATCCATGGACTAATACTTGAAGCGAAGTTTTTCGCGTTAAAAGGTCCAAGCGGTTGGTACTCCCATTTTTGTATATCACGGGCAGACCAATCGTTCAAAATAACAATCCCAAAAATGTGTTCCATCGCATCGTCCATTGGAATACGATCACCAATCGCGTTACCCGTACCGATGAACGCTCCAAACTCCAATTCATAATCGAGCAATTTACATGGAGCAAAAATAGGTGCGCTATCGTCTGGCTTTAATTGCCCCTGAGGCCTTCGAATATCTGTTCCAGAAATGACAACGCTGCTCGCCCTGCCGTGATAACCAACAGGCAAGTGTAAATAGTTTGGCATTAACGGGTCACCATCTGGCCTAAACATCTTGCCAACGTTCGTTGCGTGATTTCGCGCAGCATAAAAGTCTGTGTAATCACCAATTTGTGCAGGCATAACCAGCATCAATTCTGACAATGCACATAACACTTCAGGACAAGACTCGCCTATCAGCATTTCAAAGAGCGCATGTCGTACCTCTGTCCAATCTGCATGTCCAAGTGCCATAAATGCGTTCAAAGAATCGGACTGAAGAGCGCTCGCAATATCGTCTGCAAATTGCAATTTTCCAAGACCAATTGCTTCGCGTAGGACAACTGCTTGTTCGCCAATTGCAACGACTATTCCATGTTTACTACAGACACCCCAAGGGAGATTTTGAATCGGGAAGTCAATACGCCCGCTACCCATTTCTACCCAACTCATTGCAGACATATCGTGTGTATGGTCAATCATTATTCTGTTGACTCCTTAAGTAATCCCATATTTCGCAAATCCAACCGTGGATCATCAAATGAACAAGAACCCAGTGAATTAAATAATTCCGCACGAACTTGTTCTAACTCCGTTTCGTTATACATTGAGAGGTCAGGAGTATTGCTAAGTAGTATCTTTTCAACTTCCTCAATACTCACATTGCGCATACTTGCGGCTGCTGCGCCTTCCAAGACAGATAAGAAACCATATTCTTGTACACCCACCTTTTCGTTCTTATTTTGACATGGATGATGCATCCCTGCCGTGGCCTTAAAAGCCTGACCCGCTACGGCGCAACTGTGAATAAACAGCGCCAATGCACTGCTTGATGGGTAGAGTTCTGGTGTTATTCCCCCAGTGCGTACTTTTGCGCCAGCAATCGCTCCCGAAAGACAAGCGATGAGTCCCCGAGGATCTTCGTCGATTGGTAACTCAATATAGGGAAACAAGTCATCGTGCAATAGTTCAAGAGATTTGTCGATTTCACTTGTAGAAGCGGCTTTAAACTCAACAACGTTTGCTACCGCGCCACAGTCAGATTCATTAAACGAAATAGTTTTCTGCAGCGCTGCTTCAAAGTTTGCATCGCTAGCAGGCGGTAGCAAAACGCTCAACTGCCACATCTCTTCATCCGCGGACGGAAGCAACTCTTTTGCACAACGCACGAACTCGTCTAAACGGTTTGCTGGAATAATTAACCGAGCAAGCATCCAACTGTCTTCCGATTGCAGATATGAAGCCCAGTTATCGACGACAGGTTGCATATCTAAACTAGCCGGCGGATATAAACCAGCATAATCAAGGAGGCCCTCAAGACAGATTTCATCTTTTGTTGTAACTGCTGTTAAAATTTCAGGCATCGCAAGCACTCGCAAAGTGTTCATGGCATCGTTTTAGCCGACAAATCGTTGAATCCTTGCCAAGTAGAACTAACGTGTCGCCGATTGGCGGACTCACAGGGCTGCCGGCAACTGCAATACGAACTGGTTGCGCAATTTTTCCAAGACTGCCGTCGGCAAGTTTGTCTGCAAGTGCATGCAAACATCCATCGATCGATTCTGCATCCCACGTATCAAGTTGCACAAGCGTTTCAATAATGACAGGCATACGTGACAAGCCACTCACTTCGCCCTTAAGCAATGCTTTTTTGACTGGCTTGGTATCGGGCCATGAAATCGATTGATCTTCTTCAATCAGAAAAGACGAGGTGACCGTTGCATCACGAAACGTCTTTGACCGTTCATGATTTGCAGAAGCAAACAACGAAAATTTGTCAAGCGCTGCAAATGCTGGAGCATATTCTTGGCACCATGCGAGAAGTCGTTGTTCAAATTCTTCCGATGAAAGAACTTGCAGCGCATCTAAATTAAAAGCAAGCAATTTAACTCGATCAAACTTCGCCGGTGATTTTACGATACGGTCAAGTGAAAATTTCTCAACCAAAAACTCTGCGTTAAAATGTTCAATATCATTTCCAGGTGACCAACCAAGTAAACAGAGATAATTCAAAAGCACTTCTGGCATATACCCCGCTTGTTTAAAATCTTCAACATTGATTTCGGGCAATTCAATGCCAAGGGCTAAAGCAAGAAGCGTTGCTTCATCCGTTCCAAGTTGGTTGTCCTTTGATGCTTGCCATCTATCCCAAGCATCTTGTGGTATAGATTCTGCCGGTGGCGAATCGATGCTGTTCTCTCGTACATATTTTCGAAGCGTTTTATCCTTGTCTCGCTTTGACATTTTCGACCCATCTGGATTAAAAATCAAGGAGATATGTGCGTATGTTGGTCTATCGAACCCGAGAGCTTCTTGCAAAAGAGTATGTTTAAATGTATTGTTCAAATGCTCTTGACCTCGAAGCACATGTGTCACTTTCATAAGCGCATCGTCAACAACAACTGCAAAGTGATACGTTGGATACCCATCGCCTTTGAAAATCACAAAGTCATCCACTTCAGTACGCTGGACTGTCACATCGCCAACAACGCAATCTGTCACTGTCAATGCCTCGCCATCTGGCACCTTAAACCGAACGACGCGTGGCTTGCCTTGCACTAAATATTGCTCAACGGTTTCGGGAGACAGATCAAGAGATGCTCGGTTATACCGATACGGACGTTTTTCAGCACTAGCCTTTTTGCGTTCTTCATTCAACTCTTCAGGAGTTTCAAAGGCGTAGTATGCTGTTCCAGCATCTAGTAATCTTTGCAGTTGCTCTTTGTATATTTCTAATCGTTGGGATTGGTAGTAAGGTCCCTCGTCGCCACCCCCTGTGTTTTGGTAGGCTGGCCCCTCATCCCACAAGATGTTGAGCCATTTTAAATCTTCAAAAAAACCGGTTGTTGCTTGATCGCTTGATCGCTTTTGGTCAGTGTCTTCAATACGAAGCAAAAACTTCCCGCCATTTGCTCGAGCAAATGCCCAGCAATAAATCGCTGTGCGTGCGCCGCCAACGTGCAAATGTCCCGTTGGGCTCGGCGCAAATCTTGTTTTTACATCGGCGCTCATATTAGTTCTTCTACTATTTTCCCGCGATTACGAAGTACATATATTGGCCCAGTCAATACGTACGCAATAAAACCAATTGCAACTGTTTCTTGAAACCACCAAATACATGTAAAAATAATAATCACTAAAAAAGCTATGAAACGAAATGATTGCGGCCTACCTAAATATCGGTTTACGAAATGGTCGTATGGAATATTTGAAACCATCGCAATTGCGCCAAAGAGCATTACCACTGGAACTCCAAAGGCATATGCCCTTTCAATCCATAATGTTTCTGCGCCACCTGCAAGAATATGTTGATGAAGAAGAATCAACGCTGCGATTAATCCTGCTGCTCCCGGCGAGGGTAACCCGTGAAATGCCATATGTTCGTTTGGCCCTTTTGAGGGTTCTGTCTCGACTGTAAATCTTGCTAGCCTAAGTGCGGTACAACAAACATAGACGGCTGCGATTCCCCAGACAACTTTGCCCCAAGGCAAATCAGCATCTGGACCAAGTAGCGTAAGAACACCATCCGTGCCAAGGTAAGTCGAAACAAGAGCGAGCACCATAACTGCAGGGGCAACACCGCATGTAACTAAGTCTGAAAGTGAATCGAGCGCTGCACCCAATTCCGTAACGCTATTAGTCAGTCGAGCAACCGCACCATCAAAGCTATCGAGAAGCATGCCCAAAAAGATGAGCGCGCCAGCCATCGTCAGTCCGCTCCATCCCCAAGGACCGTGCCACTGAGGTCCTTTGTACGCATAATGAATTGCCGCAAATCCAGAAACAAGATTACCCAAAGTAAAAAGGAGTGGCCAAACCACTTGAGGGGGTAGAACTCGGCGTCTCCGCAGCCCACGATCATTTATATGTAACTCTTGCTCTTGCTGTTCCATAGCTCTATATTCTACCAGTTCACTCTCTAGCGAGGATACTTGACTCCAGCACAAGCATGACAACCATGTCTTCATCGACTGAAATGCCAAACAAGGCCTCCCCCAACCGAACAGGAAGCGGCCCCTCGTCCAAGGGACCATCAAACTGCTCAACTCGTTTCAAATCAACCGCCAGAATGATTGCCTCATCATCAAGCAACAAAAACTCGAGTCCAAGATCAGAAAACAATCTACTTTGAGACGGGGATTCTTTTCGAGTAACTACAACAGATCTTTCACTTGGCACATGCCAAGATGGCAAGAGTTGTAAATAAACAAAGAGACCATCTTCTCGCTGAAGAAGCCAACTCCTTGCAAGCAAAGATAAAAAACCAGAATCAATAAAATGCATAATTCCAGATTTTGCAATAACCATCCCTTGGTATGGAATTTGATTCTGTTGAACATCTCGCCACTGCAATATTTGACCATGCCATACATTTTTTTGGCTAGCAACTCTACCCATTGAAGAAACAATCGATGGAATATCTGATGCTTTCACCCTGCAAACTTCAATTCCCTCTGTTTTTAATTCTTCAATGTTGTTTTTCTTTACTACCACTGAACTATATTCAGAAAGGATTGCCAATGGGTCGTCGCCAGATGGTTCAATAATTATTTTCGAAACGAGAATCCCATCTCCAGCAGCTGATTCAACTTTCACATCAAGTTGCACCTTTTTAAGTGTAACCTTCTTAGAAGAACACCCCGCAAACGAAAGCGTTACGAGGAAGAATAAGAGGATCAAGCAAAATCGCATGTGTTCACCATGTCGATGAGCTGACGCAAGCGTCCGAAACTTCTACGTTTATGCGGGACAATTAATCTTGGAAGTTCCGTGTGATCTTGTTCAACCGTGTGAGCAACACCGCTTTGGATGATTTTCCCTTCACGCAGTATGTCCGAAAAGGACTTATTTAATCGGTCAATTGATTCTTCAGTGATTTTATCATTTATACGAATAATGTAATCACCGTGAACATATCTGCTTGAATGAAATACACGGTAGAACTGTATAATATGATCCACACCGTCTTGCGGATTACTCGCAACATGAAAGAGCGATAAGTCTTCCTCGCTAATCATTTTATGCCCGAGCAAGTCATCCTTAACATGTTGCTCCCAATTCACCCAATAGTCATTGCCCTCACCCGCAATCATGACAATCGGGATGATGTTTGATTTTCCGGTTTGCACCAAGGTTAGCGCTTCGAACAATTCGTCTTGCGTGCCAAACCCGCCCGGACATGCCACAACTGCGTCTGAATGTGTCATAAACATCAACTTGCGAGTAAAAAAGTAACGAAAGTTGATGAGTTTTGCGTCGCCTTCAATGATTGCATTTGCAGTCGTTTCAAATGGAAGTCGAATTGCAAGACCAAAACTTGCTTCACGTTGGGGACCTTCGTGCCCTGCTTTCATAATGCCATCGCCCGCACCTGTGATTGCCATCCATTCTTGCTGTGCCATAAGGCGACCAAATTCTGCTGCTGCAATATAATCGGGATGATCTTCTGGCGTTCTCGCTGATCCGTAAATTGAAACTTTTCGAATGCCCGCGTATCTATTGAACACTTGATATGCGTAGCGCATTTCTTTAAGCGCGTGCGTAACTAATTTTACCTGCCCAGAATCGTGCCCTTCTTTTGCCATTTTTAAACACGTGTCGACCATTTGCGAAATCATCTCACGCCGAGGATCATCGATCGGCAAATCACTTACATCATCAACTATTTCAAGAATTCGGTCTTGTACATTTTTATTTGAACTCATACGCCTATTGTATCCACGTTTAACTTCTCTGACTACTTCTCTTGTGGAGAAAGGAAGGGCAGAGCCACAACAGATACGTTGGGATTAAACAGCTCACCAGAGACATCAATCACATAGAGTTGATCGTTAAGAGCACCCGCAATATCTCTAACAATTGGCAATCCGACCCGAGGGTGCAATCGAGCTTGAAGTGTAAATGTATCAATATCTACTGTACCCTCGCCCGTTAAAACCAACTCTATAAAGGAGGTCTCATCTCCCATCAGTTTTATAGTATCAATAACTATTGTGTCACCATCAATGTACAAGTCGATATCTGCACCAGTAATTGACTCTGAAGATGGAAGTGAAAGGTTCATCAATTGCATTGCATTTACTTCAGTTGAGTCGAGCATTAAATGACCCTCCCTAACTCTTATAATTCCTACTCCTCGTCGGCTAGCTGTTACGCCTCGCGTGCCTGAGATGGATAACCAACTTGTCAATTTACCTTCAAGTGATGCAAGCGCATCATCGCCTTCTTTTGCGGCAATCCCAGCGTCGGCAACAAAGACTTCTAGCTCAAATTCATTCGTGCCATCAATCGCCATCCACCCTTCTAGCGCAACGCCCCCCGTTGTTGAATCTCCACCCAATTCTTCAAACACGAGTCGATTGTTTTGCACATCCTTAATCATCTTTCCTGCAACGTCAGTCACTGACCTTCCTAGAACGGCCATCTCGTCAACGGTTAACTCCAATGTCAAATCAGATAGTTTGTCGTCGATGTAAATTGCATCGACATTTATTTTCCCATTTATCTCCTTTAGCGGAATACCCACATCGATGGAAACGCCTTCGAGTTCGATGTCACCCGCAAAACTCACATCAAGATCTGTCCATTTCTCGCCGACAAGTTGAAACTGGCCGTTATTAAGTTCACTCTGTCCACCCGTCAAATCAATCGCTGCAAGTGTCTCACCTATGCGACTGGGCAAAACCGCAAATAAACTTTCATCATCAGAAGGACCTTTCCAAGTTAAGTTAATAATTCGGTCGGATTCTTCAGGCGTATCAATAGTGAACTTACCTTCACCAAGAGAACCGTCCAAATTATCGAACGAGATTCCTGATTCCGTAAATCTAATAATATTTTTAGTATCAGCACTCTGGTCAAACAATGCTTTCGCTGTGTAGCTATGCAACTTTGCTTGTAATATGGAAGGTGAAATTTCAACCGTATACGTTGCCAAAGACCCAGTGTTGATTGCTCGAAGTGTCGCTGAGGCAAGTCCAGTTGGTTCAAGTGAATCGTAATACTCCATGCCAGCGCTTCCGCCAACAATTCCCGTAATCGCTCTTGTCAATGGTGAAGCAATTTCGGCTTCAGACCAATTTGCATTAAGGTCATAGGTAAAATCTTCTACATTGCCTTGAATGGTGCCGCCCAATTCTAAAATGCCTTCTTGTGAGCCTTCCATTTGTAATCCAAATCTCAAATCAAGCAGCGACACCGTAGTATTTTTGACATGGATCGATCCATGTTCAAGTGACAGTGTAACTTTCTCTCCTTTGCCAGATACAGTTAATTCTGTTGGTTCAATATCTAGAAGCAATTCATCTACACCATCAATTCTTGAAATTTTAATTTTCGCATCCATAACACCACCGGGTTCAAGCATATTCCAAGATTTTGCTAATGACTCTGATGCAGAAGGAGGCAGCACATCCACGAATCGGCTTGTTATTGGCAAATTTTTTCCGAGTAGTGAAAGTTCAAATGTTTCCTTATCGATTGACATTGCCGCCTCTATGGATCCATCTTTACATTGACAAGTTGCGTTCGAAATGACAACTGCCCCGTTAACTATTTCAATGTCAGCATCAACATTTTTAAGCGCGAGCCCCTCTGGCCAGAATGCTCCCGTTGCGTGAATAGCCTCAGCAAGAGAAGGTTGCAATACGGCAGTACCATTTCGCAACGTAGCATTGAATGAGGTATCAATTTCACCATCCATATTCCCTTCTACATCACCTTCTACTGACATCCTTGCGTCTAAACCGAGGCCGCTAAGGACTTCAAGGGCAAAATCATGAGAGTCGCCAACTGAAAATGAAACCGCATGAACAAGCGCCGATGTAACATCCTCGTGGTCAAGCGATATTGTAAAGTGGGGCGTCGCGGCATCATTTTTTTCAAACAGGACTGAGCCAGTCAATCGCCCATCGCCTCCGCCGGGACCTTCAAATCTAATAACTTCACCATCGGGAATATAAATCCCTGTTTGATCTAGCAATACTCTGCCCGATTTTAAATTTAATGGGAATGGGAATACGCTATGCACAACGCCGACATTTTTCACTGAAATCTCTCCGGAAACTTCAACTGCTTCACTAAATCTACTCTTGTGAAAAATCTCAAGATCTAAATCGATAAGTCCTCCCAGAGAAACTCCTTTTAATTCTGGCTCAGTAAGAACCTCTGTCATTTTCTCAAACGCTTCTTGATCGAGCAATTTGTCCATTACATTTGCAATTGAATCTGGAAGTGCCTCGTGCAATGCTTGATCCAGCGGAGCATCTTTTGCGTGAATATGTAACCGAACCTCTAAATCATCTTCTGGCGCAAAGACTTCCCCGCTGATGTGCACCGTAGCATCCTCACTTCCGGTTGCGTTTAAAAACACAATTGTATATTTTTCATTATCGAATTTGATATTCGAACTGATATTGCTCAGTGGATATTGAAAACCAGAATATGCTCCAGATGCACCGCGAATGATTAACTCGCCGTCCATTTTTATTTCGCCATTCTGCACTTCTCTAACAATGCTTACCTTCGTGTCCATGTTCCAATTCTCTAATTGAAACAACGATAAAATTTGCGAAGCCGCAAGAGGAAGTTCCGCTTCACCATTTTCGGTTGGTCGAAAATCATCAATAAAAAACTTCGCCTTAAATGGTGCGGTCGAAAGCAAGGAATCCATCCACACATCGCCTTCTTGTTTGCCCAAATGCGGAAGATCAGAAATTTCTATCCCTCCAGAAAATGCAACTGAGGTTTCCCGGTGAGGCGGGAATAAATCGCCTTCAATATCCTTGAGTTCCAAAGAATTCCCGTTATAGACAATCTCGCCTTTTTCGACGTCTAATACTGCATCTCCCCTTATCTGAGCGTATTCTCCACCGTCATAGTGCGTCCAACGCAAACCATATTCTTCAGGCAATAAAAACTGTATCTTTTCAATAGTCGCTTTCGTTACAACCTCTTGTCCCTTGAGCCAATCAACAGAGAGATTTTGCAAACCGCCTCGCAATTTTGACCTATCTCTCCACACTCGAACAGTTCTGGGAAGCAAGTTAAAAATTGAACTCTTGAAGGAAACATCATTGACTTCAGCGTGTACTTCCTTGTCCGAAAACATGATGGAAATTTCTGGGCTAGTGCTATGTTGCAAATCTGTAATTTTGCATTTGAACAAATCTTCTTTATTAGGAAGGAACTCGATTGCAAATTCCATATCACTATCAAGAATCCATTCGCCATGCGACATAACTCCTGACTCTATCCTAATCTTTTCAAGAGTAAAATCAGAGAACATCGAAAAGAAATTTTCTTGAGTCGTATCTTCGCTTAAGGTGTCATCCTCACCACTAGAAATATCGATGTGTAAAAAATTAAAGTCTCCAGCTTTTTCAGAAGACTCCGCTAGTCTAAGAACAACTGATTCAATTTCTACGCTTTCAACTCCAACTGATCCAAAAGGAATTGGTGAGTCGAGTTGAAGGTGAACGGTTGACAACGTTACAACATCTGAAGCAGGGCCAGAAATTCCTTCGGCTTTGAGTGACACATCGTGCAACGTCACATTTCCAGAAATTCCAATTCTTGAACTTCCGACATGGATGTCTGCCTCCACTACATTGCTCAATACAGTCGAAAGTATTGGAGACAATACAAACGAACGAGTTGCAACAAATACAATTAAAAACGGAGACAGTGCTATCGCAATGAAGATCCAAATTCGTCTTCTTCGCCGAAGAGGCTTTCCGTTCACCGCCATAGGTCCATAGTTTACTCACTCAACCGCAATTAAATGCAGATTGTGCAAGTTCAATGGCTCGCCCGAGCCCTGCTGCCTTATTTATCGTTTCTTTCCACTCTAATTCTGGCTTTGAGTCTAAAACAATCCCAGCTCCAGCTTGAATATCTATTCTCCAGCCATTCGCATCTTTTTTGCCCGTTGGAATTACCATCGTGCGAAGTGCTATCGCCATATCCATATCGCCATTAAAACCGATCATGCCGATGCCTCCAGCATACGGACCCCGGCGTGTTGACTCAAGTTCATCGATAATTTGCATCGCTCGAATTTTAGGCGCCCCGCTCACTGTGCCAACTGGCAATGTTGCAGCAAGTGCATCCCAACAATCATTGCCCTTTGCGAGCTGACCAACAACTGTTGAGCTTAGATGCATCACGTGACTGTATCTCTCAATATCCATCACCCGCTCGATTTCGATTGTGCCTAATTCACAAACAGTCCCAAGGTCATTGCGACCAAGATCGACAAGCATCACGTGCTCCGCTTTCTCTTTATCATCGCCTCGTAAATCTTGTTCTAACGCAAGGTCTTCTTCCCCTGTTTTTCCTCTTCGTCTTGTGCCAGCAAGTGGTCGATTAACCACACGGCCGTCTCTGCATCTACAAAGAATTTCTGGGCTTGATGCTGCAAGAATACAGCCTTCAGCTTGTAAGTAAATCATATAAGGACTTGGATTAACAACACGCAACGCACGATAAATTTCAAATGGATCAACGATCGAACGATGCTCAAAACGTTGTGAAATAACAATCTGGAATGCATCTCCTGCTGCAATGTACTCTTTGCATTTCACGACTGAAGATTCAAAATCATCACGCGACATGTTTGAATGCGTTGGCTTTGGTGGAGGAGAACTAAGATCTATCGAAATAGTTCCGACAGGAATATTTTCTGCATCTCGTTGCAATAAATGTACCACTCTATCAAGTTCAGCGTTGGCCACTTCCCATTCGTCGACTGTTTCATCGCGGCTGATTGCATTGTGAATTACATGAACTACCTTAGCAACATGGTCAAACACTACAACTGTTTTATATAAAGCAAAATGCAGGTCAGGTAATTGGCGATCGTCTTTGGGCGCACTCGAAAAAGGGAGCGATTCTATTTCTACAAAACGTGCAGTATCGTAGCCGGCGTACCCGACCCACCCGCCAGTAAAACTCGGCAAAGGCAAATCCGTTGTTGCCATTACCGGTGAAACATTCCAACTCTTGGAGTAATTCCTCGCAAGATCGATTGGGTTATCGCTTGTTATGGTTTCAACAGACCCATTTTCATGGTTCCTCATGGTAACTTCGTGTCCGTACGCAATAATTTCTAGAATCGGATTCGCTCCTAGAAACGAAAATCTACCAACTTCATCGCCATTGTCGACTGATTCAAAAAGGAAACTCGGCGCGGTACGATCATCGCTTGCTACGAGTCGCCGATAGGCAAGCACAGGACTCAAATGGTCGGACATTATTCGACGAACGACTGGAATCACCGTAAAGTTATCCCAAAGACTCTGAAATGCTTCTTGTTGCATACCCGAAGTGTAGAGTAGAGCGTAGGATGTATCCATGCCAACCGAAGACACAGTTGTAAAACTTAGCAAAATAGAGCGTGTTTATTACAAACCCGACGGTTCTGTACTCGTTGAGGCACTTGGCGGCATTGATTTAGAAATCCCAAGGGGCCAATCTATTGCGATTATGGGTGCATCGGGCTCTGGAAAAAGCACGTTGATGAATATTCTTGGCTGCTTAGATCGTCCAACTGCCGGCGAGTACACCCTTGACGGGAGCGCTGTAGGACAGCTTGATGATCATTCGCTCTCCTCGATTCGTGGACGTGAAATTGGATTTGTTTTTCAATCATTCAACTTGATTCCACAGCTCACGATAGAAGAAAACATTGAAGTACCTTTGTATTACCAAAAAGTTCATCCAGCACAAAGGCGTGAACGAACACTCGAAATGTTAGAGTTGGTCGGACTCTCCAATCGCGTTGGACATAAACCAAGCGAACTCTCTGGTGGGCAACAACAACGCGCAGCCATCGCACGAGCACTCGTGACAAACCCTTCCATTTTGCTTGCAGATGAACCTACAGGTAATTTAGATTCGCAAACAGGCCGCGATGTCTTGGCTCTCTTTGACGCACTGCACGACGATGGACTAACAACGATACTTGTGACGCATGATGCAGAAGTCGGAAAAAGATGCCAACGAGTCCTCTATCTTAAAGATGGTTTTATAGATACAGACCGTTACAATCAATGAGGGTGCTAGGAATAGATCCCGGGCTTCGAATTGCTGGGTATGGATGCATTGATTTGGAAGGCAATTCCATTTCACCAACCATTGTTGAGGCAGGTGCAATTCGGTTGGAAACAGATAAGCCCATCTCATTTCGCTTGAAGCAACTCTATGATGATCTCAATGAGATCATTTCAGAACTTGCGCCAGAAGTCCTTGCCGTAGAGAAAATTTTTACACACAAAGACCACCTTGCCACCGCCCCCATCATGGGGCATGCTCGCGGTGTCATATTGCTCGCTGGTGAGCAAGCAAATCTACCACTCATCGAGTTGACGCCGGCTGAGATTAAAAAATCGGTAACTGGCAATGGTCGATCCACAAAGGAACAAGTCCAACACGCAATAACTGGCATTTTAAAGCTTTTAGAGCCCCCAGAACCCTCCGACGTAGCTGACGCACTTGCAATTGCTATCACTGCAGGGATTCGAGAAACATAACCCCACACCCTCATTATTTTTCCGCTATAATTTACATTACATAACTTATGCCCCCGAAAGGGCTCGGTATGGCGCTTGCGTCTACCGGGCCTTTATTAATTGGTTTTGTTCATTAAAGTTAGAGAGTGACCCAAGGTCCTGATGGAATGGGGAGAGACTCTTTCTTGCTCTACACCTCAAGAAATATTCTGAAATGGTATTAGATAAAAACCATACTTATTTGACTTTGATAGTAAGCGATATATTCTTTGCTTGTTGCAACTGCCACTCACCTTACCCCCGGAAGGGCTCAGTGTGGTTCTTTGAATCCACTGGGCGTTTTTTAATACGATTTAACCGAGCTATGTGCTTCTCTCACTACTCTTGCCCAGTAATGCTATCCTGCACAGTTACAACACTCTTTCAAAGGATACTTACTCTATGTTACTATCAACACTCTGCTCAGCTTGTATTGTCACCGCTCTATTTGGTTTTGCTGACAGCGCAGACCAACTTCTCAAACGCTACCAAATGGCGCGAACTTCGATCATGAATCAACGCGGTTTAGCGCCGGGCGATCTCCAGAGCGTAACGGACCTTTGCGAAGAACTTGCTCAATGGAATGCTGATCATGATGACATTAAGATTATCGCAGCAGAACTGCAGATGAGCATCTGGCTTGATGAACTCGCCCAATGCAATATTCTTTTTGGACGACTCGCTGACCTTCAACCAGAAGATTCAAGAATCGGTCTAGCTTGGGCAGAATTCCTCATCAACCAAGAGGGTTCCTCAGCAGAAAGTGTGTATGCAGATCTCATGGATCGTTATCCTGAATCTTCTGAAATTGCAATTGGCTGGGTACGTTTTCTGGATAGTCGCAATCGGTTTACCGAGGGTATCGAAGTAATTGAGGAGATGCATTCCAACGCTACGCCGTCAGCGGAAGTAACCGAAATCTATGCCGACTTCCTTTTCGCGGATAATCGTTTTGAGGACGCAATTGCTGCACTTGATTCCATCGATACTGAGGCGCTAGAAAGTCCCACGCTTTCTTCGAAAATAAATGTCAACAAAACACGGTACAAAACTGCGTCCAATCTTTGGGATGAAGAACTTGCCATTCAAGAAGCTGAGGGAATCAATGACGATCTTCCTGAGGCTCAAATCATAACTTCGAAGGGTTCAATTACGATTAAACTTTTTGAAGATCACGCCCCGAACACTGTAGCCAACTTTGTATCTCTTGCTGAATCTGGCTTCTATGATGGCACTCGATTCCACCGTGTTCTCAATAGGTTCATGGCGCAAGGTGGCGATTCATTTAGCCGAGATGGTGAAAAAGGAGAGGCCGGCACTGGTGACCCTGGTTATAAAATCAAAGATGAACATACCGGCGATGACATTCGCAAGCATTTTGCGGGCTCTATCTCGATGGCAAAATCTCCCGCCCCAGACTCAGCGGGCAGTCAATTTTTCTTGACGCATCTTCCAACTCCGCACCTTGATGGCCGTCATACTGTATTTGGTCGAATCACCGATGGTCTTACTATTGCAAGAGCGCTCGAGCAAAACGATGAAATTCTCACGGTTCTCATCACCAATAAAAGGGATCACGATTACACCCCAGAGATTATTGGAGGCACGGAGAAAATTAAAGAAACAAAAGCAATCCAAAAGAAGAAGAAGCTACAACTTAAAAAACCTGAGTAAATTCTAACATTACATAAACATATACACCAATGTCACAACTACCACCAGAAACTATGCAAGGCTACCTCGTCCCTTCGGTTAGACAATTTAGTGTTTTTCTAGAAAACCGTGTTGGCCGACTTCTTGACTTACTTAGACATTTTGATGAAGCTTCCCACGTTCATGTGATGGGACTAAACGTCATTGACTCTTCTGACCATGCCGTCATTCGAATGATTCCCGATAATGCCGATGCCGCTCGAGTTTTGCTCAATGAACTTGGAATCGCTTTTTCTGAAATTGATGTCATTGTTACAGTCATTGACGAGTCGCACTCTCTCGCTGATATGTGCTTATATTTGCTTGGTGCAGAACTCAACATTTTGTTCATCTATTCTCTCATACAACAATCAACTGTTGGCGACTCCGTCATCGCAGTTGCAATTGACGACCTTACGCTTGGCGGGCAATTACTTCTTCGCAGGGGCTTTAATCTGCTTGGCGAAGGCGACTTAAACTGTTAAACAAATTCAATTGCTCCAATTTCGGGAACCGCCCCTACTTTTGCAGCTTCTTTTAAGAATTGATGAACTGCCCTTTTCCCCGTATCGCCAAAATCCAAAGTCCAACGGTTGACATACATTTCAACGAATTCATCTGTGCATTTCATGTCAATCCCCCGACCCCACTGCGTTGCCCAAGCAAGAGACTTCTCTCTATTTGCCATTGCATACTCGATGGATTGAAGAAGCAAGGTTGTTATTTTTTGTGTCGCTCCGGCGCCTATTCGTGAATCTATGTCTCGTTTTATCGCGTTACCACCAAGTGGTAAAGGAAGCCCCGTCCTTTCAGCCCACCAAGCGCCAAAATCGCAAACTTCATAGAGCCCAAGTTCGTCATACGTCAATTGTCCTTCATGAATAACAACACCCGCGTTATATTTTCCTTTAGAAACAGCGCTCATAATTTCCGTAAACGCAACGGGGTCCCATGAAATCGCCCTCTCGCCCGCAAGAATACGCAACGCCGCCAAGGCAGAAGTCCGAAGCCCTGGAACGGCAAAGACTGTTTTGGATTCAATAAGCTCATCCATAGTAGTGTTATGTTTTGCTACGACTTTCGGACCATATCCATCACCAAGGGAAGCGCCGCAGGCAGTCAGGGAATATCGTGATGCTACTTTTGGATAGTGGGCAATACTAATTGCAGTAATATCATATTCTTCTAGTTCTGCCTCCTCGTTTAAAGTCTCAATGTCTTTCATCACAAGTTCAAAATTAAAATCACCAACATCAATTGATGAGCCGCTACCATCTATATCTGCAAGAGGCCACCACATGAATGCATCGTCTGGATCTGGGCTATGGGCGAGCGTGATTGTATGTTTCACTTTACAACTTCCTTTGATACAATTTTAACCAATTCACGTCTCATAATTTTACCTGTGGGGTTTCGGGGCAATTCTTCGAGTACCGTTATCTTTTTTGGCACTTTGAAAGGCGCAATTGTTTCTCGGCACCAGGCGCGTAATGCTTGTTCGTCGAATTCTGCGTCTTCTTGTAGTTCAATATACGCTACGGCAACTTCACCTCTTGAAGTATCACTTCGGCCAACAACACCAGCTGCAATTACGTCGGGATGATTTGTTAACACTTCCTCAATTTCACGAGGAAATACATTTTCTCCAGCAATGATAAGCATCTCTTTTATACGACCAGTAATGTACAAAAAACCATCTTCATCTAGTTGCCCCATATCGCCAGTTTTAAAATACCCCTGTGAGTCAAACGCCGCATTCGTTTCTTCTTCAAGGTTGTAATACCCCTGCATAATGTTTGGGCCTGCGATTCTGATTTCTCCATCTTCCCCTGCAGGAAGATCATGTTCATCCTCATCTACAATCCTTTCATGGACATCTACTATTGGCATCCCAACACTACCTCTACGTTGTTCTTCTGGGCGGCATAAATTTGCGACCGGCGAGGTTTCTGTTAAACCGTATCCTTCAAGAATTGTCACGCCTAAACGCTCTTTAAATCCATTGTACACAGCATCTGGCAATGCCTCGCCTCCAGACAATGCTAATCGTATTGAATTACAATCCTCTGGCTTTGCGCTTTTCGTATTTAAAATCGCATTAAACATTGACGGTATTGCGAGCATGACTGTTGGCTTTTGCTCTCGTAGTAAATCTAGAACCTTGCGAGGATTGAACCTTGCGGTATACACTGCTTTGGCACCGATTGCAGAAGGAATTAGCGTTGTTGCAGTAAAACCAAAACTATGAAACTGCGGAAGCAAACCAAGAAAAATATCTCTGTTTGTAAAACTAACCCATTGCTTACACTGCTCAACATTTGCATTTAAATTTCCTGCACTGAGCATAACCCCTTTTGGTTTTCCGGAAGTACCAGAGGTATACAAAAGCGCTGCAAGCATTTCATCGCTGCTCTTCTTCGATCTTCGTATTGGTGGAACCCCCTTAAAAGACATTTCCTCAAGTTTGATGGCCTCAATTCCATCTGGCAAACCCCCAATCATCTCAACCATCGCATCGACTGTAATGACAGTATCAACTCCACTATCTGCGATGATAAAATCTATCTCATCTTTTGTAAGAAGATAATTTAATGGCACAATTGTCTTGCCAAGTGACCAAATTGCTGTTGCAGCAACCGGAAACATGCCAGAGGTTGGCAACAACACAGCAACATGAGCCTTGCTCGTGGAAATATTCTTCGCGACATGCCAAGAAGCGACCTGAAGGTCAATTCCACGCCAGCTGCGATAATCGTCAACTATGAGCGTTCGGAAGGCATTTCTCCGCCAAGTTTTATAAATGGACTTTAGAAGTTGCATCAGGTCTATTCCTACTTAAGGTACGATACCTTGTAGAGCATCAATATGCGAACGACCGTCATCATCTTTCTTCTAACCCTTTCACAAATGATCGGTTGCGCCAAACCAACGGCGACCGCTCTCAATACTTCTTTACAAGAGTACAACAAGAAAGAATGGCTTAGTTCTGAGAATTGGGCAAGAAAAGCAATTAATAGCGGGAATGATATAGACAAAGCACAATACATTATGGGCCTGTGTGAGTTCCAATTACAACAGATTGATAGTTCTAAAGCGTGGTTCGAGAGAGCCGCCCTTTCCTTAGATCCAGAGGTACGCGGAAAAGCAACCGCGATGCTTGGAATAATTGCATCAAGTAAGGGCGAGTACAGTACCGCGCAAATCGCTTTTCAAAATGCCTCGCCTAATTTACGCGGGATGGACAAACGACGGGCTGCTGCAAAACTACGGACTCTAAATACCTCAAATACATTCACGTTACAATTTGGCGCATATCGCGAGAAAGATAATGCTATAAAATCAATCGAAATAATTTCAACCTCAATCAGAAAAGCAGGCCTTGGAGCTGCTTGGATTTCTGAGGAAAAAAGTGGCCTCGGGGCAACAATCTATTTAGTCCAAGCAGGTCACTTTGCATCAAGAAACGATGCTTCATCGCGAAGAACCAAACACAACCTTCCTCAATGCGTAGTTACAAAAGTAGCTACAACATCTCCATAAGAGTACCAAGAACAAATAGCGAAAATGGCAAAATCATCAGGACATAAAACGACTGGCCCAGGAAAAAGTCGAAGAGAAACGGTTTTGCGCAACGTGCCAAAGCCGACTTTCACTATTGCTAGTTTATTGCAACGACCTGATTTCCTTCGGACATGTTTCGTGATATTTATATTCCTCGCTGTCGTAGCAACGATGTCGACTTGGTCAAGAGAACAAATCAACGTGCACGATGGTCAAATCGCTTCTGCAACTAGAATAAAAAGAATCAACTTCCAATTTGAAGATGCCGCTGCAACCACAACTAAGCGAGCGGAAGCACGTAACGCATCTCCTAAAATTTATACGATAAATACTACGTTTATCGAACGCCTCAAAGCTTCACTCACTGGATTACCCGCTGCCGTCTCGGGCAAAACAACGCTTGAAGAAGTTACTCCAGAACTAGTAAAACAGTTTGCGCTTACCCAAGAATCGTTGACTGACCTTCAAGCCATGTCAAAGGATGGAGAACCAACGTATAGTTGGAAAAGGTCAGTAACTAAACTCATTCAGAATCTTCAAAAACAAACGCCACTCCTTACAAGTGCTGAATATCAAGAGTTTACAACGACCGCACCATCAAATCGTGAGTTATTTGGTGGAGCTGGGCGAATAACACGTCCATACCAAGCCGATGCAGTGTCGTTACCCGCAAATATCGGCGACAAAGAGGACATAAAACTTTCAGAGTTGGTTAGCGGCAACGGTTTTTCTGAGTCTCTTGTTAAAATTATAGTCGCAAGATTAGTGAGCAATCACCAGCCAAGTTTACAACTTGAAATCGAAGATACTCAATCACGTGCGGAAACTGCTGCAAACTCCATTGAGCCAGTCATTGTTAAACACCTCAAAGGTGAAGTCATCTGGAGGCGGGGAGACACCATTTCTGCAACTCAGTTTGAAAATGCTTTTTTAGAACAGCAACATTTTCTCGCCAGAGCTTCATTCACTGAACGATGGCTCCCAAGAATCGGATCTATTGGGCTACTTGCAATGATTGCAATTTTCATTGGAGCATACACAACTGTCACGAACGCTAGGATTGCGAAAAACTTACTCCGCCTTTTTGCTTTGTGTGCGCTAATGGCCATTATGCTTGGGTTATCAATAATCATCACACTTCAAGCGCCTATTTTCATATATGCCGCAGCAATAGTTCCAACATTATTAACGGTAACTATTGCTTCTCTAGCGTATGGGCAACGCATGGGTATGTTTATTGCATTTATGCAATGTGCTCTTGTTACGATGGGATTGTCTCAACCAATTGCATGGTTCATTTTACTCATCGCCGGGTGCGGTTTAATGATTGGGCAAATAAAAGAAGTCCGCCAACGGCAAACTCTCATAAATGCTTCAGGAGTGGCAGGAATTGGTTTTAGTATTGGTGCCATTTTTCTCGGCCTCGCAGAAGTACCAGACTTCGCTATTGCATGGGAACAAATTCTAACAAATGCAATTGTATCTGGCGCTTCAGCGTTGTTTGTTGGTTTTTTTGTCTTGGGTATCCTTCCAAGTATCGAAAGTGTTTTTGATATCACTACAGGCATGACACTCGCTGATTTGCGCGACCCTAGAAAACCACTACTTCAACAATTACAACACCTTGCTCCGGGAACTTTTAACCACTCGCGGCAAGTTGCAGACATAGCAGAAACTGCGACCGAAGCCATTGGAGGAGACTCACTTCTCGCATATGTTGGCGGGTTGTATCACGATATTGGCAAAATGAATAAACCCGAATATTTTGTTGAGAACCAAACAGGATATAACAGGCATAATAATTTAAAGCCATCGATGAGTCTACTTGTAATCATCGGCCATGTAAAAGATGGGATAGAACTTGGTAAAGAATATGATTTACCAAAAGAAATTCTTCACTTCATCGAAACCCACCATGGAACGACACTCGTTGAGTATTTCTATCATGCTGCTATGCGGGAAGCAGATGAAACTGGTGAATCCATCAACGAAATGCAATTCCGGTACCCTGGGCCCAAGCCGAAAACAAAAGAAGCCGCAGTACTCATGATTGCGGATGCCGTTGAATCTGCATCAAGAACTCTACCAGATCCAAATCCAGGCAGGATTGAAGCGCTCGTTAGAGAATTGTCACGCAAGCGATTACTCGATCATCAATTTGACGAATGTGGATTAACGTTTTGCGATCTTGCAAAAATTGAAGATGCAATCATAACCAGATTAAACTCTATCTACCACACCCGAATCAAATATCCAGAAGAAGAGAAGCCAAACTCCAATGATGCAGAAGTAATCGAAGCAGAAAAAGAAGGCGACTTAGCCGGTTAACTAAAAGAGCATAAAAATAGCGTAGCGTTGTGCCTTACACAAACCCTCCGTTTATTTTTTTGTTCTGTCACCACCAATTGTACCTATTGCAGAAGTTCCCTTTACTTGCGCAGCGTTTGGGCTCTTCCATGCAACTTCAATGTCTTTATTTAGATTTGCAAGCCCTAGTAGATCTAAAGAAGCTTGAGCAATATAGCCTTTTTTAGTCTCACCTACCACAAGTGACATCTTCGCCGATGGAGAAGATTTTATTTCGTTTAGTTCGCTGCCTTTCCCTGCGATTTTAGACACTTCAATAAAACCACTAGTAATCTCTCTTGCGTTTATTGAAACTGCTAGAGCTATTTCAACGTTCTTATGTTGCTTGATAATTCCTGAAAGCGGGGATGCGTGTTTCTGAGTTAACGAGTCCCATGCACTTGGCCCGAGAGCTATAGAGATTCTATTTTTGCCGTACTTTCGAAAACGCAGCGTGTCGCCCTTGGGGAAAATTGCATCCAGAACTTGTTGGTCATCAGCATTAGAGCTCACCATGTTTATGTCCCAGGAATCTTTTGATTTTTTAGTCGGCGAGAATGCCATAGATGCATCGTTAAACAGTTCCGATTTAAAACCATCTACCAGATCTGGGATTGAAGCCAAGTATTCACGCTGATCTTCCACTTCAGTAAGTGCTGCGATTGTTAATCCATGTTTCTTTGTTAAACCGTAGGAGACTACATTGTCGCCGGAAAGGTCTGAAAGTAATTTCATTGCTTGAGTAAATACAAGCGGCAATGAATCCATGCCATCTAATGCTTGCAAAGATGAAAGGTCGTAGTCAACTAATATTTTTGTCATTTTATTAGACATTGCATATTGAACCATGTCATCTGCTAAGAGAGATGCCATTTGCTGCATACTAGTATTGTCCATCAAAATATCTGAATGGCTCTTTGTTGACACTTTTGCATTTGCTTGGAGTTTGAATTCTCTAATACCAATGTCTGCTGTAATCAGCTCAATATCCCCGCAGGTCTTCATCAAATCAACAAACGCTTTTCTCGCAGAATTTGCCGCCTTTTTTGTTTCAACAGAAATCAATCCATCCGGTCCAGGCTTGTTCATGCCGCCAATCATCACCCCGCCCATCATCTGAGCGATTGAGCCAAACTTTTTCCATAACTCAGAGAATTCGATAACCAAACTTACTTGATTATTTTTTAATGATGCCAAGATATTTGATTTTTTATACGTCTTTGGCTGAGGAGCATTCATGCCGCCTGCAGCCAAGAACCAGCCTTCATACAAAACACTTGAATTCAAGTACGACTTGTTTAGTTTTAATTTCTGATTCGTTTTTGGTTTGCAAATGAATACCAATTGTGGCATTGGACCGAACATTCCTGCTTGCCGTTGACCCTCTTGCACTATTGTAGGCTCGATAACCAGCAAAACCTCTTCTGAGAAATCTATCGCGTTTGGATTCTCAATAAAAAGAGATACATAATTTGGAAGAAAGTATTCTTTGCCATTCACCCCTGCTTGCTTGCCTATAGTATTTGAAAGCGAATTAATTGAGTCGCCATCACGAATTGAGAGGACTGCTATTGCTTGATTGGAGACAAAATCCCTCGGATAGTCCGCGTAAGAACCCGCGGCAACAAGCAGAAAAAACACGGATACAATAATTGTTTTAGTTTTCATGTAGCACAGTGTACCGCGAGCACCTTGCGCTGGGCAGAAGCAAGTGGGAGTTCCTTAACTGCTTCTTGATTGAGCCAAGAAAAACGGCTATCGCGTTCAACTTTGCAAGAAAACACGGTAAAAGAAACAATTCTGTGAGACAGAACATGTTCAAAATTTCCCATCTTGATTAATGGTGATTTTAACTGCAACTTTACCGACACTTCTTTTGCACTAAGTTCTTCAATCGAATCAATGGTAGGCACTTGCCACATGCTCGCCCAGAGACCTTGATCAGCGCGTCGCTCAAATGCAATTTTATTCCCCTTCTGTAGAACAACCGCGTAATGAAAGACGCGTTTCCTTTGCAAACTTTTTTTCGGCGGAGGAACTTTATCCTGTGTCTTCTTTGCATAAGCGCTGCAATTCATTTGCAGAGGGCAATCAGAGCATGCTGGAGATTTAGGTGTACAAATTACTGCCCCAAACTCCATCAACCCCTCATTAAAAACTTTTGGAGAGTTACACGCCTTCACTAATTGTTCTGAAATTTTCCAAGTCCATTTTGATGGCGCCCACTCGTTTTTATGATTCCACAAGCGACAGAGTACGCGGTGGACATTTGCATCAACCATCGGTTCTCTTGCTCCAAAGGCGATTGAAGCTATCGCCCCTGCGGTGTATTTCCCCACACCGGGAAGTTGCTTCAATGCATCAACATCGTTTGGCACATCGCCACCAAACTCAAGCATAATCATCTCCGCAGCTTTTTTGAGATGCTTCGCTCTTCTGTAGTATCCAAGCCCCTGCCAAAGTAAAAGAATGTCTTGTTCATCACTCTTTGCCAACCGCTCTGGGATAGGGAAACGCTCCATTACAAACGGCCAACGCTCTGCGACACGAGCAATTTGTGTCTGTTGCGCCATAAACTCACTTACAAGTCTTCCCCATGGAGTATCGTCACAACGCCATGGAAAATCTTGCGCCTCTCTTGAGAACCATTTCTCAATCGACTTCGTAATCTGCTTATTTTTTTCAACCGCTACTGCCACACCACAAGCATAATCCAGTCGGGCGTAAAAAAGGCGATAGTTTCTTACTTATTTCGTCGTATTAGTCCAACCTGATGCTACGCTTTCTCCCAATCTTTCTATTACTGATCCAGATATTACCAATAGCGATGCCCATTAGTGCAGCAAATGAACTTAGATACCTCTGTTTTTGATGGCATGATCGTTGGGTTAATCACATTATTTGTTGTCCTTGTCATGTATTAAACAGTTGTTACGTTGCAACTGAAATATAATAAAACTACCACTAGTATTAAAACCGAAAAGTATAGGAGAAACTTATGAAACTTTTCACTCTATTGTTTGTAGCAACCGCTACTTTTACATCACTTGCATTTTCTGGTGAACCTATTAACACCACTTGCCCAATGTCTGGAAATGATATCAAACCAAACGTCACTTCAGATTTTGAAGATGTCACTATTGGTTTCTGTTGCAATGGCTGCGCAAAAGGGTTCAACAAATGGAACGACGAACGCAAAGTCGCCTATGTAGCAGATCAAAAAACATCAAATGCAAAACCCAAAGTTGCAGAAATTTCTGAACTTGTTGTTGACACCCCTTATCTACTTGATACGTGTCCGATTACAGGCATGAAACTTGGCTCAATGGGCGAACCACCAGTTGAAATCATCGACGGACGCGAAGTTCGTTTCTGTTGCACTGGCTGTATCCCCAAATTCAATGCAGACAAAAAAGCAAAGTTTCAAGAAATCGATGCAAAGATGATTGCGCAACAACTCCCATACTACCCAATTGATACATGCGTAATTAGCGGGGATGCTTTGGATATTCACGGCAGCGCGGTAGATTTTATCTATGGCAACCGTTTGTTTCGAACTTGCTGCAATGACTGTAAAGCAGAATTTATAGAAGATCCATCAGAGTACGTTGCAGAACTTGATAAAGCTATCATCAAAGCGCAAAAGAAATCGTATCCGATTGACTACTGCGTCATTGGTCGTGGTCCTCTCGATGGCATGGGTGGTCCTAGCTTTTTGATTGTTGGAAATCGGCTTGTTCAACTTTGTTGTGGAGGATGCAATTCAAAGGTTCTTAAAGACCCACTGAAAGTATTTGCAGAAATTGACAAAGCAAAGAAATAAGCACAACTGGTGCAAATAAACGAACAGGCCGAAAACATGCGGTGTTGCCCGACCAAGTGCTTACTTAAAGTACAAAAAAAGACCCCACTCTTGCAAGTGGGGTCTTTTTGATTAAGAAACTTAACTTACGGACACGCTCCCCAAGCGCCTACGACTACGAGCACGTCAGATACATCAACGATGCCATCTTGGTTCACATCTTCTGGGCCGCTTGTGTTACCCCAAGCACCGACGACTGCAAGGATGTCGGTCACATCAACGGTGCCATCACCCGACACATCGCCAACGCATGACACTTCGTCACAGAAACTTCTTGAGAGTGAGACACCGTCTACCGCTGCTTCAACAACCGAACCTGTGTTCAAGTCACCACAAGTAAATCGAACTTGAACAGCGCCTGAACCAGACAATGCATGTTCTACATCGTACCAACCACCGCTAGATTCAACGACTGGTCCAACTGTTTCAAGGTTAGTCCAAGCGCCTCCATTGTAGGAAACGTCAACATAGAAATAATCGTTGTTAGGATCTCCACCGTTGCAATTTGAGCCGTTGCTATACCAGCGTGAATAACGAAGAATTGCACCGTCGGAGTAATCCATAGATGGTGATGTTAAATCAGTAGAACCACCGTCAACATCTTCATCAACGCCATTACCTGTGACATAGCACATACCAGAACCATCTGCGTCAGTTGGGTTATCGCAACGAGCTCCACCATTTGCTGGAATAACTCTTGCCCAGTTTCCTGTGCTTGCTCCTGAACCAACTGCCCAACCCATATCGGTTTGGAAATTATCATCAAAGGTAATTTCGCTACCTGAATATGCCATTGCATTCCAAGTACTTGTTGGAGCATTCGATGGACTAGTTACTACATCACCAGCTTCTGTGTTAATTGAAATATACCAATCAACAGAAGCACCACAATCAAATGCAGGGAATGTCGCATCATAGGTTGCGCCAAGAGCTGATGAATTCCAACCAGAACCAGCGTTCCAGTTAAGGGTTCCGTTTGTTGGAGTTGATGTTCCGTCAGTTACATCTATTGCAACAACAGTACCGCCATTTGGATCGACCAAAGATGGACGTCCACTGGGATAATCGATAACGACTGCTGGATTAGTTTCACAACCATTTCCAGGACCATCTACAAAAAGCGCACCAGATCCTTCAGATGATGCATCCCAACCACCAATACGGAAAAGGTATTGGGTGCCTTCCGTTACACTAAAATCAACAATTGAGGAGTAACCAGCACAATTTGTGCCGTCGCCATTACATGCGACTTGGGTCAACGCTCCACATGTTCCTTCATAGATAACAATATCACTATCAAAGTCGATTAAGTCGCAAGTACTCACTGTCATTGAACCAGTTTCACAAGCGATATAACTAAACCAAACATCAGCGTTCATTACACCTAAATAGGATCCTGAACATTGAGCGTCACTGTATGGCTCTGAACCTGTGAGCGCATCAACGGTTACTAGTGGCCAAGTACCATCAGTTACATATTCTGCGGTATCGCAGAAATCGTTTGAAAGCGGAAGACAACTTACTTGCGCGCAAGAAAAACCAGTCCTTGGTGTGCCACCGGCTGCTAAACAAGCAGAGCTAATCAACTCGCTACATACTTCGTCAATACAGCAAGCATATGGAGTCGGTGGTGACCAGTTATCCATGTTATGCATTGCAAAACCAGCTAACAGTTCAGTTGAGTGCGGTGTACCATTTGTGATATCACCATCATCGTCATCGAGTACTAGCCAGTCAGTGGTAATTGTTGGATCAATTTCCGTACCTGAGTGCAACATGATTGAATTTACTGCAAGCGATGAAACAATAGCGTGCCCAGTAAGAGGATACGCTGCTTCCATTGAAGCAACAATATCCCAAACACAACCAGATATTAACTGACCGCAGTCGTGAATTCCACCGCTGCAAGGATACTGCTTGTTGTTAATTGCATTACGAATACCATTCGTACAATCGTTGCTGTAAAAACCACGAGCAAGTTGGTTATCGCCGGTGATTAAAACACCCATAACATCACCCATGCCTTCACCGTATTGGCCTTGTCCACTTCCAGCGACTGCGACCAAGTGGTGACCATATTCATGATGGACAATCACTGAAAACGCTGTATTGCTACAGCCACCGCCAGCGTTGTAAAAGTTAATTGATGAATAATCATAAAATGCATTACATGTTCCACTTACACCAGTTTTAACTGGGAAGGATGTTTGCGTTGCAATCGTTGGAAAAGCTGGAGCAAAAGAAAGAGTAAAATCACGAACGACGTTCGCATGGAGATATCCATTCACCTG
Source organism: Phycisphaerales bacterium (assembly GCA_014238785.1). Taxonomy (GTDB): domain Bacteria; phylum Planctomycetota; class Phycisphaerae; order Phycisphaerales; family SM1A02. The sequence continues at coordinate 31,314 of JABAAL010000034.1, forward strand.
CGCTCGATACTGTTCGTTGTTATTCGCCTCACTATGCATAAAGTATGGATCACTCGCGTTTTGTGAAAGTGAAGCATCAGAACCAGATTGGTTTTGAGAGTCGAACCAAGTTCCATCAAGTGTAGATGTGATAGTTCCTGTACCTGCAATAGTAAAATCGCCATTTGCATCAGCGTATTCCGTTGTACTGCCCATAGTTACTTTTGCATACGGCATGCCTTCTGGTGATTCCGGTTCACAGACATCTGCACCTGAACTTTCAGTCGCCATACCAGCGACGTTGCCATCAACATGCAAGATACGATTTACTTCGTGAAGCAATTCGCCAGTTTGCGCATCAACAATAAGTTCAAACTTTCTGTAAGAATCAAAATCCCACGAACTACCAACAGTTGCTTCGAAAACAAGAGCCGCAGTTGGTTCATAAAGTTCCTGTTGCGTTCCAGCATATACCATGAGTTCTGGCTGAGACACTGTTGCACCACGCCCAAGTCGAATCGCTGCTGCCATCAGGGCAACTGCTTCATTTGCAACTACATGCTTAGACGCTTTAAACCCTTTTACGTCACGAAGATCTGTCGTTGCACTCACAGCAGGATAATCCTTGATGTTTCGCACGAGTACCATGAGCCGTGAACCGTACACGGGAAGTCCGTCTGCCGTTTGCATGTAATACACACCGGTAAATTTATGTTCACCAGTTTCTTGGTTGTACATCAATTCTTGCTCAACGTGCCTGTCAGAAAATGGTCCGCGTTGAATAAATTCATTTGCATCAACATCAAGTGCAGGTGAAAATGTCGTAATGAAGTTTTCAGCCGTTGCAATCGGTGTTCGACCAGTTGCAAGTTGCTTGTCAAGTATTTTGTGGACTTGCCCAGATCGTTGCACTGTTATTAATTTTGGATGGTCCTTGCGAATCTGATCCATAGCCTGTGTTGGCGTAAGTTCAGATGCTCCAAACCCCATTGAAGCAACGATAAGTGATGTGACCGACACGGCCAGCAGGTGTTTAATATGCATAACTTTTGGGTTCCTCTCCTTAAAAGTGTTTATACTTATATATACAATTCATTATGTTGACAGGTTCCATGTTTTTTGCAACAAAGAATTGAATAAAAAATCAAAATTGGGAATTTAGGCACTCTACTGAGCCGCTTTTTCCCATTATTCGAATTCACAGCCCCAGTGGCCTATGATATAGAGAATATCGCCATTTTGAATCATGCCATCTCCATTAACATCGTACAACTCTAAATCCAATGGGTCGGTAGATTCCCAATGAGAAATCACCTCTAATAAATCGATAACTCCGACAATTCCATCGCCGTTGATGTCGCCATCACAAGGAATATCATGTTGGCATTGGTTACCAACGATTGAAAGTAGCCCTTGCCCTTGCGCGGCCGAAGAAAACCCTCCAACACGAATGAGGTAGAAATCATCTTCTGTCACAGCAAACGTGACCTCTGAAGTAAAACCTCCACATAAATCGCCATCACCATTGCACGCAACTTGTTCCAGAGCATCACAGTCAAATTCCTCGCCAAATGAATACACAACAATGTCGGTATCAAAATCAGCGCTGTCACAAGTACTCGCCTCGACAACCCCTGATTCACATGCTTGGTACTTGAACCAAACATCATTCGCTACATCGCCAAGAAAAGATTCTTCACACATCTGAGGGTCCATTGGTGTATTCCCTGATGTTGCGCCCAATGTCGTAAATCCCCACTGCCCAATGCCTACTTCTCTAGCGTTTACGCACGTGTCATTATCAACAGCATTGCAAACATTATCTGAGCAAAATACTCCAAGACCCAGTGGGTATCCATTGGCTTCATTGCAGTCATAGACCAACATATTATTACAAGTGTCATCTAAACAACAAGCGGTCGGGACAGATACATCACACCAACCCAAACTGCAACTTGTATCGTTTCCCAAATATATTCCGCCACCTTCATTGCACTGAGATTGGTTGATGCCATCGGTACACAACCCAGAACCATCAAGACAACATGCACCGTGCAATGGTATACAACTATTATTTAGACAAATAGTACCAATACCCCAGAATAAACCTCCAGAATTTTCGCATTCTTCTTCGGGCATTTCTGTGCAAGATTGACCGTTGCAGCAAGCGCCACTCAACGTAGTTTCTACACAGTCCAAAGAACAAGCAACGACATTGAATAAATAGTTTTCAATTGTATGCCGCACAGTAGGATGAAAACTCAAGAGAATATTAGACATTCCTCCAGGACATGAATGGCAATAACTCATAAGTGTCCCGATGTCGGAATTATCCGAGCAATCAATGCCGCAATTATCAATTGGAGGCGAGTAATTGTGGGTATGGGCTGTACCACAATTGTGCCCTGTTTCATGTGCAACGACATACACATCCCAGTTGTTCCAATGGTTGTCTTGTAATGGGAGAGGAAACGAACCGGATAAATTTGCGGATACAGCGTATCCATTGCTCGTACACACACCGTTTAAAAAAGCAATCCCACCGCCTAAATTTCTCCCGCTGAGAAAATGAGCAAGATGTCGGTCAACGCCTTGCATATTCGATTCCCAATAGGATTGAAATTGAGAAAGTTGGGCGTTGGTCGAAAGGCTATCCCATGGATCAGATGCATCATTCCAAATTCGCAAAAATGAAATTTGGGTTTCCACATCCATATCTGTTTTAAATATTGTTGACAGTGCACCAAAGAGGGTCGCCGCATATTCGCCGCTGGCGTCTACGCTACCACCAAACAACTCTGTGAATTCCCAATCAGTCTCTACAGCAATTCTTAGAGCTTGACAGTCACCCCCAGCGAAATTGTTTCTTGAACGGGCTCTCCTTTGCTCCATTGCATTGCCCGAATCAACCACGTCACAATAAAAGTCTTTCCAATGCATATCTTCTGGATCAACGTCGTTTAAGTTATACACAGCGGTCCACCCGAGTGAAGTATCTTTAGCAATCACGTACGTTTGTCCGTCGCTTTCAATCAAGCCGTTTGTCGTATGTTCGCCTAATGCTAAAAATACTCTAGAACTTGGATCACCCTCGATTACGCCGCGAAGCAAGCGAACATCCGGCTTTGATTTTTTTCGATGAATTGTGTCACCCAAATAATTAACTGATGCTAGAACGATTTGTGCATCGGGAGTAAATACATCAAACTCCTGCAATCGCAATGTAACGCTTGCATCCATTCCAAGAGGAAATTCTCGGACAACAATCGTGTCGTGTACATCAGTATTCCGCAACGAATCCTTCTCGATTGATACCGCGACTCCATTGAACGCCGCAACTTCGGGAGGATTCACTTTTGTTTTTTCAATTGATAAATCTTGCGTTGCAGCAAGTATCGAAATTACAAGTATTGTGTTTACTAACAAATCATTCTCTCTCAAGCCACGCCGTGTACTGTTTCCTAATCCTAATCATGACTCATACTACGCCAGTTAGCAAGAAATAAATGCTTAAAACCCATTTATTTACGGGCAAACGCCCCAATCATCTATTTCATATCAACCTTTCAATAAAAAACGCCCGCTAGTTATGGTAACTAGCGGGCGTCTATTGTTAAGAATAATTACTCAGGACAATCGCCCCAAGCATCAATTGCCA
>JABAAL010000042.1 GCA_014238785.1 Phycisphaerales bacterium
CTTTTCGCATTCTTCACGCAATCGCTTTGAGAGTATTTTATTTGGAACTGGAAATGTTTTAAGCCCACCATAATCAACAAATTTCATGTCAGAATGCTTGAATGATTCGCCTTCTGGAAACTCGTATTGAACTGGTATGTAACTAGTAGGCCTATTTGGTTCTCCTGGAGTTTCGGCAATCAGCACGGTGCATTCAAGTCCATCGATGTATTCCTCGATGAGCGCAGCCCCATGTTTGCGTATAATTTTTTTTGCCTGTCGCCTTAGACCAGCAGGGGACATTACTTTTGAAGAGCGGCTGATATCAACACTAGCATAACTATTGTGGTGCTTGACGAAGAGAGGGAATTGCAATGTATTAGCAGCTATCTCAACGTCAGATTCGTTCTTCGCAAACACAAATTTTGGAGTGGCAATGCCATGTTTGGTACATGCATTTTTCATTTCTTTGCGTGTTGGTTCGTAGCACGTACTTGTTGCGCCTGTAAATGGCACGCCATGTTTCTCTAAAGTCAGAATTACTTCAATGCCTGGATGATCTAGTTGGTCTTGCGCCCCATCGCACAAGTTAAAAAATAAATCAAAGCCTTCTTCAACGAGTGCTTCGACTTGCGCAACTGATTCGTGTTTTTCTCCAAGAACTGCAAGGTGCCATTCGTCGTCGGGCAAAAATGGTCGCGGATCACACGGCCAATCGTCTTCTCGAATGTTTGGATCATCCAAATCTTGGTTTGTTAGCAGACAGATGCGCATGATGAATTGTAATCTTATACAAAAACACCCTTCCAGATGGAAGGGCGTTTCTATAGTTTGAAGTTTCTTACATCAATTATTTATTACGACGATCTCTGTCATTGCCACGTTTCCCTTTTGAATCACGATCGCGGTTACCGCGGCGGTCTTTTGCGCCACGTTCAGACTGTTCGCCTTTAGATGCTCTTGCCATTCGTTTCTGAATACCCTCAACTGCTGCAAGGTATTTTGCCTTGCCTTCTTCAGAAGTCAATTCACCATTTGCGACAGCTACTTTTATTTCAGTGCCGATTTTAGTTAAATATGCTTGGGCTCGGTCATTGTTTTGGTCTTTAGCACCACCCATGCGTTGCTGAATTCTTGCCTCAGCTTCAGCGTATTTCGCCTTGCCTTCTTCAGGGGTCATTTCACCATTTGCGATTGCTTCGCGAATGTCTGTTCCAATCTTCTTCAAGTATGCTTGAGCACGCTCGTTGCTATTACCCTTTTCGCCACCCATTGCTTTCTTCATTCTATTAAGGCGTGCTTCCATCTGTTCGCGTGTGATTTCGCCAGTTTTGACCATTTCAACCATTTTGGAAACGCCTTGCTCGTATTCTTCTTTAGTCATTGACTTAGAATTGCCGCCACCCATGCGCTTGTTGATGTTTTTAACTGCAGCATCGTATTTTTCCATACCTTCATCCACGGTCATTTTTCCGCTTTCAACGGCAACGCTGATGTCGGTTTCAACCTTGGTTAAGTAAGAGTTAACACGATTGGTCGTATGTATCTTCTGTGCAGCTTCTTTAGGTGTGATTTTCCCTGCAATAAGTGCATCCGTAATTTTAACATATGTATTCACCGTATAATCTATGGGCGCAGTTCGATTCGCATCCACTGCTGGCTCCTCGGCGATTGCATCGATATTCACGGATGAAATACTGACAACCGCGATTAATGCGAGTGATGCAATTGAAAGAGGTGTTTTTTTATTTTCGTTCATGGATAATCTCCGTTTGCGGCAAGTATTGCCTAGTTGTGTATGCGATACATTATATACGTCGTAGCACGCATTATATTGCGATAAAAGTGCAAAACCGCCAAAAACTAGCACAGAGTCAAGGTGGAGGGTCGCTGCAGAGCAATTTCCCAATGGCAGCAATGCTGGCAGGTGTGGTACCGCAACATCCACCGATGATGCTTGCTCCTGCCCTTGCCCAGTCCATTGCGTACTCTGCAAATTTATCTGGATCGATCGCATCGGTATTAATCCATCCGCCCTCATCATCTGCGTAGCCCACATTGCCATATGCAGCAATTGGCATGTGCGTGGGTGCAATGGAACGAAGATAGGTAACTTGCTCAGCAAGTTTTGTTGCTGGGTAACAATTTATGCCCATGAAGCGAGCACGTGCGAGTGCTGGAATGAATTCAGCGATGGGGTTTCCATCGAGCAGGGTGCCAACGGAATTTTGTTGAAGGCAAACGCTTACTGCCCAATCGTCGGTGTTCTCCATTGCGGCAATGGATGCTGCGCACAATTCGCCCGCTGAGCACATTGTTTCAAGGAGCACAAGGTCAACGCCGGCATGGATAAGATGGTGAATCATTTGCCCGTGCTCTTGCTCGCAAACATCAGATAGTGGTGCAAGTTCAGGTTCGTAACAATCTTCAAGTGGCGCAACACTTCCAAAGACAAGAGCATCGGTGTTGACTTCATCGCGAGCACTTTGTGCAATTTCGACTGCTTTTTTCGTGAGTTCTTCAGCACGCTCACCCAAGCCCGCTTTTGCAAGTGAACGTTCATGGGTGCGGAATGTATTTGTAACAATTGCTTGTGCGCCTGATTCAAGGTACGAGATATGCACTTGTTTTAGAATTTCAGGGGCTTCAAGAATTGCATTTGCAGACCAGAGGGGCATGCCCACGTCAACACCAGCGCGGTCAAGTTCGCTGCCTGTTGCACCATCGAGCAGGAATGTGCTTTCACTTTTAAACTTCATGTAGATTAATTTTAACTGAGATACGTGATCAGAATGACCCATTTAGAGGGCTTCTTTTTTTTGCCAGAATTAATGTATCAGTATCTTCTTGAGAAATAGCGATAACAGGATTCGAACCTGTGACCTCGGGCTTATGAATCCCACGCTCTAACCAACTGAGCTATATCGCCGTAGTTTGTGAAAGTTAATTATACGTTAGAGCGTACGTCACTGCCACTGAGCCATCGAGAATCAATGCCTGCTGGGTTTGTTTCACCAGTACGGTGCGCAATTGCTGCTGCAACGAGACCCATGAACATTGGCTGCGGGCGTAGCGGTCTACTCGTAAGTTCTGGGTGGAATTGGCCCGCAACAAAGTAAGGGTGTACCTCTGGAGAAAGTTCAAGCACTTGCATAATTTGATGCTCAGGATGGTGCCCACTAAATATTAAGCCAGCTTTTGTCAATTGCTCAATGTATGTTGGTTCGACTTCATACCGGTGCCTGAATCGTTCGCGTACGCTTGTTGCGCCAAAGAGTTTTTCTGCAAATGTCCCAGGAGTAATTTCAACATCTTGACCACCTAGGCGCATTGTTCCACCGAGTCCTTCGATCTCTTTTTGATCAGGGAGCTCTGCGATGACGGGGTGTGCACAATTTACATCAAATTCTGCAGAGTTTGCGTCGTTTAGTTGAACTACATTTTTTGCAAATTCAACAACAGCCATCTGGAAGCCAAGGCAAATGCCAAGGAAGGGGATGCCGTGTTCACGCGCCCACTTGACGGAGGCGAGTTTGCCTTCGATGCCTCGTTCGCCAAAACCGCCGGGAACAATGACAGCATCAAGGTCTGCTGCTTCAAGTTTAGAATCTGCGTTTTCTGAAGTGAAGTTTGTAACGTCAAGCCACTTGATGTTTACATTTGCAGAAAGATGCGTTGAGGCATGTTCGATTGCTTTGTCAATAGAAGCGTATGCGTCACGAATCGACGTGTACTTCCCGAGGATGCCAATATTGATGTTGTATCTTCTTTCAGAAGCAATCGCGGTGGTGTATTTATTCCAAGCAGATCGCGCTTTGTCTTCTGAAGAAGCATTTACACGGTTGTGCAATTTAAGCATGGATAAAATTTGGCGGTCAAGGCCTTCGTTTCGCATTGCATCTGGGATGGTGTAAATCGAAGCACGGTCGTGCATCGAGAATACGCACTCTTTTGGAACATTTGAAAACATCGATATCTTTTGAATGACAGTGTCTGTCACAGGTAGTTCAGCTCGGCATGCAACTAAGTGTGGCTGGATGCCTGTTTCCATCAAGCGTTTGATTCCAAGTTGTGCGGGCTTTGATTTTTGTTCACCTAGAATTGCAGGCTCGACAATGTAGGTCAGAGCAACAAAGCAGGTTGATTCAGGACCTTCTTCGTAGGCAAGTTCACGCAATGCTTCGATATAGAAACCGTTTTCGTAGTCACCAACGGTGCCACCGACTTCGACGAAGACAACGTCAGCTTGCTTTCCATTTTTTCCACCCTCGATGGCGAGTTTCCGTAAGCGACGTTTGACCTCGCCGGTGACATGCGGGATCATTTGAACGTCGCGGCCGAGGTAGTTGCCTGCTCGTTCACGAGTCAAAATTTCTGTATAAATTTGTCCTGCTGTCGTAAAGTTTGCTCTTGAAAGATTTAAATCAAGGATTCGTTCATAGGTACCAAGATCCATATCTGTTTCCGTTCCATCATCGAGGACGAAAACTTCTCCGTGGCGGAACGGATTGAGCGTGCCAGAGTCAATATTGAGGTATCCCTCAAGTTTTACCGGTGTGACAGATAGCCCTTTGTCTTGGAGTAATTTGGCAAGTGAGGAACTAAAGATTCCCTTGCCAAGACCTGACATAACAGTTCCAAGGACGACAACATAGCGTGTATGTCCCTGTTTATACCCCTCTGGAATGGGTGAATAGAATTCGGTAGTGTCAGCACTCTTGCCGAATTGGCTCAAAAACGTTTCATTGCTATCTTGGGTGGGCATACGAGATTGTAGCACGGAGTATGCACAGTACCAAGGAGTATTCAACAAAAAATAATTGGGGCTAGACCCCACGCGGTCTTACCCCATGGGGTCTTGTCCCAATGTAGAATGGGGTGGATGGCAAAGAAAGTAGTTGCAATTATTCCAGCAAGGCTTGATTCATCGCGATTTCCGGCGAAGATGATCGCCGATATGTCTGGAAAGCCGCTGATTCAATATGCTTGGGAAGTAGCCAAAAGGGCAAAAACCGTCACAGATGTCTATATCGCAACGGATTCTGAAGAAATTGCAACTCGAGTTCGAGAATTCTCTGGCGAAGTCATCATGACCGGCGAGCACCTCAATGGAACGAGCCGAATTGCAGAGGCAGTTGAAGAGTTGAATTGCGACATCGTCGTAAATATGCAAGGCGATGAACCCGAACTAGATCCTTTGGTTATTGACGCCGCTGTTAATGTGTTAGGTGATTCCGTCATGGCGACGGCAGTTTGTGCGTTGCAAGAGGATGAAATATCCAACGAGAATGTTGTCAAGGTAATCGTTGAAGAAAAGCGAGCGGTAGATTTCACGAGGCAAACACAAGAAGGTTCGTACCGTCATATTGGCTTGTATATCTATCAGCCAGACTTTTTACAAACGTATGTTGAAATGCAACCAACGCAAAACGAAGTAAGTCGACGACTTGAACAGATGCGAGCAATTGATAATGGATACTCGATTGCGGTTGCGTTTGTAGAGCCTCAGCCCGGAGGTATAGACACACGCGAGCAGTACGAAGAATTTGTTACTCGAGTTCTTTGACGAGTTCGTCAAGTGTTCTTCGGCACTCACGAATGTCCCGATACGAAATGTCTTTTCGCGCAATACTCGAACAGATTTCCATTGCTTCGCGCGCAAGGTCGATATTGTCATCGTTCTTTGCCTTAGAAGCAAGTGATTGCATTAAATCGTAGCGGAGAGAAAGTTCAGTATCGTTATCTCCGCCTGCAAGGGCTTTGATTGATTCTTTAAATTCGCCAGTAGCTTCTGTGTGCCAACCTTCAGCCGCGAAACACCTACCTAGTTCTTGCCCAGCGCGAACGCGAAGACGTGGTTCGTCTTTTGCCTTTTGGAAACATTCCATTGCGAGGTTCATGTCACCGTCTTCAATGGCTAGTTCGCCAAGATGGAATCGTATTGTTCGATCAGTCGGGTATTTCGCTGCGCGCTCTTGGAATTCTTGTTTTCGAAACGCTTTGAATTCAATGTGAGCGGCTTCAAACTTTGCTTGCAAATCATCGCTAGGATTTGTGCTTAGCTGCTCCTTCATCTTTGCTAATTGTTTTGAAGCCATTGAAATTTTGATGTCGGCGGCTTCCATGCGGAAGCGATATTGCTTGGTTGTTTTATACCCATGCATGAGCACCTGAAACGCCAACTTGATTGCCTCTGGCGTGTCTTGCTTTTTTAGAACTTTCGCGTACGTTGAGACGGCATCGGGCGAGTCAGGGTTTTCTTCTAAATCTTTCTTCGCTCGAGCAGCCCTTCGTTCGTCACTTCCAGCAGATCCAGCGAGTGATTCGTCTTCTTCAAGTTCACGTTGTTTATCAATGTCCTTGACGAATTTACGAAAGTCGCCTTCTTCTTCGCCAATTTGACCATAGCCACCCTCAGTCATCGCACGTTCTGCGGCAAGTTCATTCAGTTCTCTTTCAAGAACAGCATCTTCTGGCTTGGCAGCGAGTGCCGCTTGACCAACTTTTATCGCTTGGTCCCAAGCGCCAGTTGAACGAAACAATTCCATGAGTGCTTTGAGTTCTTTATGAGTTAAAGATTTGCCCTCCTTGCTAGAAAGGGAAATAATAGTATCTGCCATGGCAGTGCCAAAGGAGTTGAGTTCAGCATTTACAGCAGCAGTAATCGCCTTGATGCCGTGCTTTGCATTCATGACATCGTGCCACCATATAAATAAAGTCGTTACAAACTTATCAACATTCGTAGTGCCATCAATTTGTTTAATCTGTTTATTAGAGGCCTGGGAGCCGCCGTCGTTGTAATACTTCGTCGCAATTTGTAATACTTCCTTATGGACTCCAATATCGCGAGGATCTAGTTTGAATCCACTTGTAAAGAATACAAAGGCCGATTCATAATTGTTGCTGTCAGCCATTTGTCGAGCACGCTCAAACCAAGCCTTCGCTTGTTCTGGGTCAGGTACAAATACTTCTGTAGATTCAGATTTTTTTCCAAATAAAGCCATAAAGATATGATCCCCAAAGGGTGTATACATTCTACCGTAGGTCAATGGCTGCGGTAGAATGTTTTCTATGCCAGTTGACCCTAAATCTCTATCTCTCGTTATTTACCCAGACCCGATTCTTCGAACAATGAGTGAAGATATTGACCCCTCTGATCCCATTGTGCAAGCGGTAGCGAGGAGGATGATTGAGATTATGCTTGAGCAACAGGGTATTGGGCTTGCCGCGCCACAAGTAGGGCTGCCGTGGCGTCTTTTTGTGACCCGCGACCCAGAAAACGAGGACGGCGGTATCGCTTGGATCAATCCTAGACTTGAAGTTACCAACAAAGAAATAGTCTCCGACGAAGAGGGCTGCCTTAGTTTGCCAGAAGTTAGAGGAGATGTGCGAAGGCCGGCTGGTATTCAAATTTCAGGACACGGTATTGATGGCCAGCCAATAACAACCCAAAGCGATGATTTTATTGCTCGAGTCTGGCAGCATGAAAACGATCACCTTGATGGCATTCTCATCACCGACAAAATGTCCACGATGGACAAACTCGTAAACCGACGCCTTATTCGTACCCTCGAGCGTGGCCGATGAAGATTGTCTTTCTAGGTTCTGGCGAGTTTGGTTTGCCAACGTTGCAACGATTGACAATTACGCACGATGTCGTTTGCGTTGTGACTGCGCCAGATAAAACTGCAGGTCGAAATAGAAAACCAACGCCAACGCCAATCGGACAATGGGCAAAAGAATCAGGTTTGTATGTTTTAAATACAGACAACGTTAACGCGACAGAAGTGATGAAGCAAATCTGTTCGATGGAGGTTGATGCAATGGTTGTCATTGCATTTGGACAAAAACTTTCGCAAGAACTTATTGATGCACAGCGCACAATGAATTTACATGCTTCGTTGTTGCCAAGATGGCGAGGCGCCGCACCGATAAATGCAGCCGTCTTGCATGGCGATCAATGTTCGGGCGTGAGTGTTATAACGCTTGCGCAAAAAATGGATGGAGGGCTTGTCCTTGGGCAGGTTTCCACCAATATTGGCGAGACTGAAACTGCGGGCGAATTGCACGACCGATTGGCGTTGCTGGGTCCCGAATTGGTTTTGGAGGTTCTTGCCAGCCATGACACTGGCAAAGAACAAGACGAGTCTCTTGTTTCCTATGCACCAAAACTATCAAGGGGCGATGCGATATTGGATTTGTCGCAAGATGCAGATACCGTTGCGCGAACTATTCGTGGTTTTTCACCGTGGCCCAGTTGTCATTTGGCCATTTCGGGTGTGGATTGTAAAATTCTTAACGCAATTGCCAAGAACAGTAGTGGGGATGTCGGAGAAGTATTAGAAGATGGCACGATTGCAACAGGTAAAGGAAGCATCGAAATTCTAGAAATGAAACCATCCGGAAGCAAAGCAATGAGTTGGAATGATTTTTGCAATGGTCGATCGGTACAAGTTGGCTCCTTGTGCGAGGTGCCGAAATGAATTTTCGAGCAGTAGCGCTCACATTGTGGGATGTCATAAAAAAAACTGAGACAACTCAGGCGAAAGTCAAGTTGGCGACAAAGCCAAGGCCAATTCAAAAGAAATACGATGCCATAGTTGAAAAGATGAAAGAGACATACGGTTTTAAAATTCGAAAGTGGCGCTCCTCTATGAGTGGCTGTGCATGGGAGTTGAAGGACAAGCAAGGTAACATCTATCGAATGTTGGAATCGCCATATCCTAAGGGGCCGATGAGTTGTGCGATATTTTTGCACGAAGTTGGTCACCATGCAATTGGATTTAACACATATAAACCCCGATGCCTTGAAGAATATTACGCATGGGAGTGGTCACTGAGCGCGATGAAAGCAAACGATCTTAACGTCACGGCGAATGTTTTAAAAAGGCGTGATAACGCGTTGCAATACGCAGTGGCAAAAGCACTCCGACGTGGGCTCAAGCGAGTGCCCATTGAACTTGAACCATTTATTCCGCCGCAATTCAGGATTGCATCGTGACAACTTCGATTCGTGTTGAAGATTTAGAATACAACTTGCCAAAGGGCTCAATTGCGACGCACCCTGTTACTC
>JABAAL010000035.1 GCA_014238785.1 Phycisphaerales bacterium
AGGTTTTGGCGATCTTGATGCTTCTGGATTCCCAGATGCATCGCTCTGTCTTGCTGCTGTTGCTGCATTCGCTAATTCGCCATCAAGGATCTACGGGCTTGAAACGCTGCCATTGAAAGAATCAGATCGTATTGAAGTTATCGCTCGTTCGCTTGCCAAAGTCGGATGCGGCGTAGCATCTGGCGATACCGATATTAGAATTTCACCGTTAAAGATACATACAAAAGTAAAAACTTCAACAGCGATTGATCCAATTGATGACCACCGAATTGCAATGGCAATGGCGGTTGTCGGAACAAAGCGGGGTGGACTTTCAATCGTAAACCCGAAATGTGTTTCAAAAAGTTATCCGTCGTTTTGGACTGAGCTTCGAAAAATCTATGAAGGGCATGATGCGTCATGAAGCACTTCAAAGTTTTTGCAAAACGAATGTTCCAATACCGAGCCCGCCTTGTACTAGCGCTTGGATTGGCCGTATTTTCAGCACTTGGTCTTGGCATTGGACTCTTGAGTCTTGGCCCCGCGCTCTCTTTAATTTTAGATCCAGAAGCGGGACAGTCACTCTTTGAACTTGCGACTGTTTTTAATGCGGAAGGGCACGTAGTCCAAATTCCGCAGTGGCTCCTTTTGCAGTTGCCTCAAGATCGTTTTGCCGGGGTAATTTTTATACTCATCAGCATTGGGTGTTTGACCGTTGTGGGAGGATTTGCGAATTTTTTACACCAGTATTTAAGTGCTTGGATAGCAGTTCATGTTATTGCAGGTGTTCGTGAGGAAGCGTTCGGGCATGTTTTAAAAATGGACCTCGGGAGAGTCTTGCGAAGTGGTGCAAGTGAATTTGTATCACGTATTATTCGAGACACCGAGGCATTACAGGCGGGACTGACTGTTTTGATGGGGAAGTCTGTCGCTCAGTTTTCTAAGGGATTTGTTGCCTTTCTTGTTGCTTGTTATTTTGATTACCGATTGGTTATAATTGCTTTGCTTGTTCTTCCCATTTTGGCAATTACGCTACATCAAATTGGAAGAAGGGTTCGTAAGGGAACAAAGACATCGCTTGCTGCTCAGCAGGAGTTACTTCGCATTTCAAATGAAGCAGTCCAAGGTCTTCGTACTGTAAAAGTAAACACGGCGGAGCAATCTGTAAATGAATCATTCAGTGAAGTAAACCAACAAGTTGTGCGAGCAACCATGAAGGTTAGAACGGCCCGTGCATTAGGCAGCCCGCTCATGGAAATCTTAGCGATAGCAGTTCTTGGAACTCTTGCAGGAATTGCTGCAAAAAGCATCATTGAGGGTACGCTGCAGTTCGACATGTTCTTGCTCTCAGTCGGCTCACTTGCCGTTGCAGGTGGCGCACTTCGCCCACTGGCTGGACTTGTTACAGAAATTCAAGCTTCAGATGCACCTGCTGATCGTTTACTTCATATTTTGCATTTGCCGACCGAAGAAGAAAGCCATGTGCCAATTGCTCGGCACAGTGATTCAATTGTCTTTGAAAATATTTCGTATTCATATTCGGAAGATGCCCAGCCGGTGTTAAAAAACTTTTCTGTATCGATTCCGCACGGTCAACGCGTTGCTATTGTTGGCCCAAATGGCTCTGGGAAGACGACGCTGGTTTCCTTACTCCCTCGGCTGCTCACGCCACAATCTGGCGCAGTCCGTATTGATGGGACTGATATTGCTTCAGTTGATTTGTCTTCCCTACGCGAACAACTTGGCGTAGTAACTCAAGATACAGTCTTGTTTAGAGGAACCATTGAAAGTAATATTCGGTTTGGTAAAGAAGCTAGCCGCGAGGAAGTAGTGAATGTTGTAAAACAAGCACACGCTGATATTTTTATTAATAGTATTGATGGGCAGTACGATGCGGAAGTGTATGAACACGGTACTTCTCTTAGCGGTGGACAGCGTCAACGACTTGCAATTGCAAGGGCGCTCCTTCGAAACCCTTCAATAATGATTTTTGATGAGGCCACAAGTCAAATCGATTCTGAATCTGAGTCCCTCATTAATGACATGCTAGGCACCTTCTGTGAAGGTCGAACCGTGCTTCTTATCGCACATAGATTGTCTACGGTCCAATCGGCGGATAGAATTTTAGTGCTTGATCAGGGTGAACTTGTTGGCGACGGCACGCATGATGAACTTCTTAGTTCGTGTGATCTCTACCGCCGTTTGGCTGAAACGCAATTAGTAACGGCATCCCATGAAGATTAGTTCTTTTCTCCTTTTACTTTTTGTTTTGGGTTGTACAAATACTGATGTAGAACAAGTATCAGGTGAGCGTATCGTTTCTTTTAGCCCAAGTATAACCGCGACGATTGTTGATATTGGCGGCACAGAATTAGTGGTTGGGCGGAGTGCCTTTTGTTCTTCTGTTGAACCGACAGTTCCAGTTGTAGGTGATTTGTACGCAGTGGATTACGAGCGTTTGTTACGGTTGCAACCCACGAAGGTATTTGTGCAAAAAACTGAAGCGGCAATCGATTCACACCTTGTTGAACTTGCAAAGCAACAGCATTTTTCATTGCACTCCTGGAGATGCGATCGAATTGATGAGATTGCAACTATGCACGATGATTTGCAGCAATTACTTACTATCGAAGGCCCCTCAATGACAGTGTTGTTGAAAAAAGTTGCGTCGGCAATGCCTGAGACTATCTTGATTATGACCCCTGGGTCAGATGGCAACGCGGGTTTAAGTTTTGGAAAGGAGACATATCTTGATGATCTTCTACACATGATGGGCGGTACAAATGTTCTCAATGATTCCGGGTGGGTTTCACTTTCGCTTGAAGACATTGCGAGGCTGAATCCTGGCGCAATTCTTGTTGTTTCTGATACCCCATTTGAGCCCTCAGCAGCCCTCACTAGCTTGGAAATTCCAATCAAAACCTTTATTCATGAGGATGTTTTGATTCCATCGAGTAGAATCGTTGATGTTGCTCAAGCGATGCAGCAAGAATTGTTCTCACAATGAATAGTAAAAGCATAGTTATATTGATTTTCTTGGCACTCTTACTTGTGGCTGCTGCGATTTTTCGCTTAGTAATTACACGTAGTGTTGGAGGGGATCTTTCATTTGCATTACCAGATGAAAAGTATGTAATGTATCGTTTGGTTCCATTGATTTCTGCCTTGATTGTAGGATCTGCACTTGGAGTTTCTGGTATGGGTCTTCAAGTGTTGTTGCGAAACCCGCTTGCATCTCCATGGATACTAGGTTTATCGAGCGGAGCGGGCTTAGGGGTTATGGCGACAATGTTTGCAGAGCATTCGTACGGAACTTCCATCTTTGGAGGGCAAACTATTGGAGCCCTAGTTGGTGCGGTTGTTTCCTTATTACTAGTATTTGGTTTGTCTCGACGTCGTGGTGGCATAGATCCAATGACAATGGTACTTGTTGGCGTCGTTATTTCCGTTCTTTGTGGTGCGGGCATTATGATTTTTCAACACCTCGTTCCGATGGGGTTACGCGGTTCATTTACAACTTGGCTTATGGGGAGTTTGCCTGAAGTTGAATCTTGGTGGCGATTGGGTATTCTTGGTGTTGTCGTTCTGTTTTGTATTTCACTCATCGCTTGGTGGGGACCAACATTAGACGCAGCATGTCTTTCGGATGATGAAGCAAAAAGCGTCGGGGTTAATTTACCACAGATACGACGACGTTTGTTTTTTACTTCAAGTTTACTTGCAGCAATTGGGGTAATCCTTGCAGGACCAATTGCGTTTGTGGGTTTGATTGCACCACATGGTGCGCGTATAGTGATGAGGGGTTCTCATCGCTCGCTTGCGATTGCAACGGCAATCGTTGGAGCGTTGCTCCTACTTGCAGCCGATGATGTGCGGCAACTCATTGACTTTGGTACAGGACGTTTGCCAATTGGTATCGTTACAAGTGTGGTCGGGGGCCTAGTCTTTCTCGTCTTACTTCTTCGTGGTAGGGGGCGCGTATGAGATTGAGGCTTACAGATATTGGTGTTCGTTTTGGAGCGAGGGCTGCGCTACGTGATTTTAATGCAAGTGTTGATGGCAGTAAAGTAGTGGCTATTCTTGGTCCGAACGCTTCTGGAAAGACTACCTTGCTTCGTACAATCGCTGGTTTGCAAAGTCCAACGGTTGGTATGGTTGAACTGGATGGCCGAAAGGTTGAAAAATTAAAACCGCACGCTCTAGCTTCAAAAATTGCATGGGTTCCCCGAGTCGCTGAAGTTTCAGGATCTTTTACAATTCGTAAAGTTGTTGAACTTGGCAGATATGCACTTGGTCCTTCAAGGCAGCGGGTAGAAGATGCGTTAGCAAAAGTAGACTTGCTTAGCCGAAGCGAATCACTTTGGTATGAGGCCAGTGCAGGCATGCGGCAGCGAGCAGTAATTGCTCGTGCATTAGCGCAACGAACTCCAGGGGGAGTATTGGTTTTAGATGAACCTACTTCAGCGCTTGACCTTCGTCATCTTCGAATGGTGGGTGAAATGTTGCGACAATGTGCATCCGAAGGGGATATAGTTATCGCGGCGATGCATAACATTTCTTTTGCTCTTGACATTGCAGATGAAGTATTTGTCCTTAAAGATGGTCAATTAGTTCTCGCTGGGGCAACCAAGGCGGTGTTAACGCCAAGCTCACTTGGTGATGTTTTCGGTGTTGATTTAGCTTGGGCGACAGATGAAGCCGGAAATCAGCATCTAGTACAGCCGTAAATCGCTTTCAATACCGTATACTGTGGTGAATGAAGGGCGTTACTTTTATCATCATCTTGAGTGTGGTTTGGTCGATTGTTTCTGGAATAATCGAAAAACGCAAAGCAGCAGCTAAAAAAGAAGCTGCAAGCCTTGGCACGAATACTGGCTCGAATCAGCGCAGCACGGTGCCAGTGAGCGTAAAAGTTCAATCTCTACAGCGAAGACAAAAGCAGCCTACTTTCGAGCAGCCTGCATCTCCAGTAATTCAGCAGAAGCGTACAGATGCTTCAATTGTTCCTCTTCACAAGGAAACGTGCCCCTTGCCTGCAAGGAAATTGAATAGAAGTAGACAAAGGCCAGCAAAACAGATTGCGGCAATGCTAGCAAATCGCCGTAACTTTCGCACTGCAATAGTGTTAGCCGAAGTGCTCGGTAAGCCAGTCTCTCAAAGATAAAATAGATGCCTTCACCGAAATTTATGAGCACCAGGCTAGTAAAAACCATTTAAATGAATCATTAACCCTGTGGGCTACTGAGCCTATTTTTCGTGATTAATTGGCCCAAGCCTAATTAAATATGGAAAATGGCGGAAGATGGTAGTAAGTTCGTGCATGTTAGGTATACTTTCCCGCAACATTGTGGAGAACAAGGCATGATTGATATTCGAAAGTTAAAAGAACTTGTAAAGCTTATGGTTGCAAATGATCTAGAAGAGATGGATTTGAGAGATACCGATGAGCAGGTTACTATTCGTAGGCATGGTGATACGGTTGTAACCGTTCCACAAGTTGCTCAAGTTGCGGTTGCTCCGCAACCGCCAACAGCTCTTGTAGAATCAACAGTAGCCCCATCGGTGGAGCCCCCTATAGAGGATGGCGTCGAAATTGCAAGCCCGATGGTTGGGACGTTTTATACTTCGCAGAATCCAGAATCACCAGTTTTTGTTTCAGTTGGTGATTCGATTGGCGAAGATACCACGGTCTGTATTATTGAAGCCATGAAGATTTTCAATGAGATAAAAGCGCAATGCAAGGGAACGATTACAAAAATACTCGTCGCTAACGGCGATCCAGTTGAATTCGGCCAGCCTCTATTCATCGTAAAGCCACAATAGGATTATTGTTGTATGTTTGGCAAAATATTAATCGCAAATCGCGGTGAAATTGCACTGCGTATCATTCGAGCAGCAAGAGAGCTTGAGGTCGATACGGTTTGTGTCTACTCTGAAGCAGACGCAAATGCGCCCTGGTTAGAACTTGCCGATGAAACTGTTTGTATTGGCAAGGCCCCATCTTCTGAATCCTATCTTCGTATTGACCGGATTATCTCTGCAGCGGAAATGACAGATTCGGATGCTATCCATCCCGGCTATGGATTTCTCGCCGAGAATGCGCACTTTGCTTCGGTCTGTCGAGATTGCGAGATTGAGTTCATTGGACCATCTCCTGAAGCCATGGGATTACTTGGCGATAAAATAAATTGTAAGCGTTTAGCAAAAAAAGCAGGCACACCAATTTTTCCAGGCACAGATGGTGAAATTGAAGAATTAGATGAAGCTGTTAAAGTGGCATCCGAAATTGGATACCCAGTTATTGTAAAAGCGACTGCTGGTGGCGGTGGTAAAGGAATGCGAATTGCACGCAACGTCGCGGGGCTTAGGACAGCAGTTACTGCTGCGCAACAAGAAGCGATCGCATCGTTTGGTAATGGGGCAGTCTACTTAGAAAAGTTTTTAGAGAGCGCAAGGCATATCGAAGTGCAAGTACTTGGCGACAAACACGGAAACGCCGTACATCTATTTAATAGGGATTGCACGAGTCAGCGCCGGCATCAGAAGTTGATTGAAGAGGGCCCCGCTCCGGGAGTGAGCCCAGAAATCAGAGACCGCGTTTGTGCATCAGCAGCGGAACTTATTCGGAAAGCGAACTATAGTGGAGCCGCAACGGTTGAGTTTTTAATGAACAAAGAGCAAGAGTTTTTTATGCTTGAAGTAAATACTCGTGTGCAAGTTGAACATCCAGTTACAGAAATGATAACTGGAGTCGATATTGTGAAAGAATCAATTTGCGTCGCAGCTGGCGAGCCTCTTTCTTGGAAACAAGAGGATATTCGATTGAATGGGCATGCAATTGAGTGTCGATTAAACGCAGAAGATCCAAGTAATAATTTTATGCCCCAGCCCGGAATAATTGAAACGTGGCAGCTCGCTGGTGGTCCAGGAGTTCGAATAGAGTCGCACGTTCGTCCTAACTATAGAATCCCACCAAATTACGATTCGATGATTGGCAAGTTGATTGTCCATGGTAGAAATCGGGACGAGGCAATTGCTCGAATGAGAGCCGCTCTTGGCGAAATGAAAATTGGACCAATCGCGACAACAATTCCGCTCCAACAACGCCTTCTAACTCATCACGCTTTTGTATCTGCTGATTTTGATATTAATTGGGTTGAGCGATTGCTTGATGAGTAAACTATCTTCTTTTGCTTCCAACCTCAACGTTGCACGTTCCAACAGTGAAATCTCCAACGCGTAATTCCTGTATCCACTCTCCAAGGGTAACTTGAAAAATCAATATCATATCCTTAGGATGACTGGCAGTAAGAATGTGTAGCGGCAGTTCTCCAATCGCTCGAATTGGCGTGCTGGGCGTGAGCGAGAGTTGCATTCGTTTTTCGCCAGAAACATAATAACCAATCGGAGGATATTTGCGACCATTTGTATCGATAAGTTCAATGGCATCACTTTCAGATAACAGCGAAATCAGATCGCGGAAGGAAGCTGATTTGCCTGCGGAAATGTCAACTTGGACAATGCCAGTTCCTTCATCAGCTCGAATACCTTTTATTGAAAGTGCGGCAGAGATTCCGGATTGTCTCCACTTTGTAGTTAGCGTACCTTCGATAAAAAACAAATCCTCATCGTATTCGATGGTGCCGGGCAGTCCGTTTGTTGAGATGCGAAGTCGACGAATTTTTGAGGTCGAGTCAACAAGGTGTTGAATTTCTTTGCCTAGCGGATCTCTAGCTTCAATAATTTCTTCATCAGTAAGTTGCCTACCCTTGTATTGCATAGCAACAAGGGGGGGGACTTCTGTTTGAGATAATTGGGGTAGCTCGAGGCGAGTGCCGCGAATTTGAAGAAATCTCGGGGTGAAATTTGGATCTTTTGTATCGAAAGCAAACTTGATACCAGTTTCTTGTCTTCCGGGCACACTAGTGGCGTAATGAGATACATCGTCGTAGATAAAGACATGCTCAGTTCCGTCGTCAACTTCTTGTTTCCATGAGAATGGATAATGTACCTTTGGTTTTTGTGTTCCACTAGCAGCACCAATGAGCCGTAGTTGTGAACTTGCCAAACCGAGTTGGCCGCCAAAGTCTTTTGCTTTTGAATTAAATGTGACTTGCACTATGAAGAGCCCGTTTTCACCTTTTGCAACAGACGTGACCTTTGCTGCATCAGGCGTTAAAGATAATTGACCTTTTCCGCCCCCAAAGGTATCTCGAACAAGCGTGGACAGTTCATCGATGTTCGGGTTGTATTGAAGCAGGGGTGTGCCTGAAATATCAGGCCGAAATGTTCCGACACTAAGAGTGCCGTAAAAACTTGCGGTCAAACTAGCAACATCAAGCCAGATGGGGTCGCCAACTTTGCCAATCATTGCCTTATTGCTCTCATCTCGGCCCGTACCTCGATAGCCAAATATTTCGTTAGTAGACTGAATAAAACCAGAGCCGATGAGGCAGATGCCAATGCTGATGACTCCTGCTGAAGCGCCACATAAACTTCCAAAAGTAAAATTAGCCCATGATGGGAAGTTGACATTTGATTTCATTAATTTGTCAGCGGTAACTCGTAGTATTACTAATGAAACAGTGAATACCCCAATTAACACAATGCCCCAAGCATAGTTGTCAAAGTTGCCGCCTCTGAGCATCGCCATGGAGATTGGCTCCCAGATGGAAATGGCAATTGCGCCTGCAATTATGACACAGACCATATGAATAAACGCACTGAATAATCCTTCATTTGCCCACCAGTAAGCGATGAGTCCAACTAGGCCAAGGATGATGAGGTTGAAAATAATGAACATGATGAATTAGGTACTCGACTTTGTTTTTTTCTTAGATGACTTCTTTTTATTTATTCTGCCAAATTCTTCAAGAGAGGTTTGTCCCGAAGCTACTATTTTCCAGCCAGAATCTTGTAGCCTGATTAGACGCTTGCTTCTTTGAGCGTTTGAAAGTGCGCCCTTAAGGTCACCAGCAATTAAGAACTTACGTGTTTCAGTGTCAAGGAACAATGTTTCGAAGACGCCAATTTGCCCGATATACCCAGTACCGTTACAAATTGGGCATGGATTCGTTTTGTTTTTATATTCAACAGTACCGCCTTTGCGATAAAGATGTTCGATAGTTTTAATTGGCAAACCTTGTTTTGCTAGATCTGGAGATGGTTTGTAAGCGACGCGACAATTTTCGCAGAGCTTTCGAACTAACTTTTGGTAAACGACTGCTTGTAGGCCATCAAAGCTTTTTCTTGGATTTGAAACGAGCGCGGCCCATTTTGAGAGAACGTCGGACAACGAAGAAGCTTTCATAGACACAAATATAAGTGGGCCTTCTTTGCCCGGCTTAGAGACTATTTTTGCAGATTCTTCATCCGTGAGGTCTGCCGCTAGCACGACATCTGGGTCGCGGCGAATAACGGTTTGGAGTTGCGCGGAATAATTGTCATCATCAGCAGTATTGTGCGTAATGCCCTCGAGTGTAGTAATGACTTGCTTCTCTAGTGTAACTATATTATTTAAGTACGAGTCGTGCTGACTAAGAACAGCGTACGAAGTTGTTGTGAGTCCGCTCTGACTCTCGCCGCCAAAGAGAACCACCCCGTGTCGCAATTCTGGGTTCTTGAGTTGGTCTAGTAAATCGCGCTGCTTCGGAAGTAGCCCAATAGATTCCCAAGTGCGCAGCACCCTGTCGGCTCGATCGAACTCGAGTCGTAACACGTGTGTGTTTGATGAGCCTGAGGCTGTCAAGTCAACCTGTGAGCTTCCAAGTGGTCCAGAAAGTTCAAATGTACCAGTCTGAAGGCGTCTCACATCTTCTGGATCAGTACCTGCTATTTCTTTTATGAAAGTAAAAACTTTTGCGCCGATGTCAGCAGAAAGTGGTTCTTGTTTTATTGGCATGCCATCAACTAAATACATGCTTTGGCAACCATTTTTGGTCAGTCGTATATCTATTCTGCTTGCTCGATTTTGTATTGCCTTTGCAATTAATTCTTCAACGGCGATGTAGATTTCGATTTTTGGGTTTTCTTTGTCAGGGACTTTGATGGTTCCATTTGCACCGTTGAATGTCATAGTAACTTGTTTGTTTGCTTTTGCGATTTTTCTTTTTTCTTTTGAAGCTTGAAATGATCCAGAGCTAAGTTTGTATTTATGCTCTGGAGCAACCGCTTCGTTACGTACTTTCCAATAGGCAAAAATCGGTGTAAGTAATACAATAATTCCTATCGGATATGCCGCGTAAAAATTTATCCCAAAGAGCATGATTGCTAATGCGACACTTGCTGCTGCGATGTGTATTCCATTCCATTTTGCTGGATTTAGATGTGCATCTCTAGCATCTTTTTCAAGGTGTGTGCTTACAAGCCAGCCCCATGCAATGAAAATCGCGAATATGAGAATCGGTTTCCAAGGACTTAAAAGGAAGGCGGGCGTTGCATCGGAAAGTATCAACGTATTCATTAAGCAATACCCTTTAGTTTCATCTTGAGGTCTTCTGGTTTTGGAGTAGCTTCTAATGCTGTCTTGAGAGAGACCCATTCGGATTCAACGAGGTGTAGTAACGCCGAGTTGAGGTCAATCATGCCTTCTTCATGGCTTTTAATTATGACATCAAGCAATTCGCCTTCGCGTCCTTCAAGAATATATTTTGTAACGATAGGGGTACCAAGTAAGATTTCAAGTGCCGGAATACGTGGCGTTTCGTCGTGCAGGGTGGGCAAAAGTTTTTGGTACACAATTGCACGAAGGTTATAGGCAAGTAGTTTTCGAATTTGTGGGCGTTCGCTTTCTGGGAACAAGTCATAGATTCTGCCAAAGGTTTGCCAAGCGGAAGAAGCATGTATAGTTCCAAACACTAAGTGGCCAGTCTCGGCCGCACGTATCGCTGCTTCAAACGTTTCGTTGTCGCGCATTTCGCCAACGAGCACGACATCTGGGTCTTCGCGGACAAGCGCGCGAAGTGCTTCATTGAAACTAAGGCAGTCAATGCCAACTTCACGTTGGTTGATTGTCGCCTTTTGATCGTGAAAGATATATTCGATGGGGTCTTCAATAGTAACAATGTGACATCGCTTTCGCATGTTCACGTAATTGAGCATCGCTGCAATCGAGGTGGATTTACCTGATCCAGTTACACCCGCGAATAAGATGAGACCGTTTGTACTCATTGCAACTTCGCCAAGGATTGGCTTTAAGTGCAACTGTTCAAAGGTCATAATGTCTGATGTAATAAGACGGCAGGCAAGTGATGGTTTTCCTCTTGCCATAAACATGTTAATTCTGAATCGCCGATCGTTATCGTAGTCGTACGCCAAGTCAATTTGACCGTGCTTTTGAAAGTGGACATACTGATCGTCGTCAAGAATGTCTTTTGCTATCTGATAGCACAGAGATTCTGTATTCACTGCAGCATCTAAACTTCGAAGCACGCCACGAACTCGAATTCGAGGTTTTGCTCCAGCCTTGATATGCAGGTCGGATGCCTCAAAACTTATGGTCGCTTTGAGCATTTCCCTAAACTCTTTAACACCGTTTCCGGGCGTTGTCCCTATGTCGTTATGGACTGGATTGGCGATTGTGTTATCTTCTGATTGGGTCACGTTTGGCTCTCTTCTTGTAGGTTGACGACGCTATTGGCGCTCTGATTGGGCAGCGTAGCATATTGAGCGCTCTTACTTGCAAAAAACGGCTTGATTCATTGAAGCAAAAATGGTAAAATTGCTCAATGGAAAAGTTGCATATTACTGACGGCATCACGTTTGATGATGTTTTGCTCGTACCGAGGTTTAGCGATGTTACGCCTGATGAGGCTATAACTGCTACAAGGCTCACAAACAAAATCTCCCTCAATATTCCGCTCATGTCGGCTCCGATGGATACTGTGACCGAGTCGGCGCTTGCAATTGCGCTTGCCCAAGAGGGTGGTATCGGTTTTGTCCATAAGAATATGCCTTCTCATCTTCAAGCCCGCGAAGTAGCTAAAGTGAAACGCTCTGAAAATGGCGTGATTACTGATCCAGTCACCCTTGGTCCAGAGGACTCAATTGGAAAGGCGATGACATGGATGGAGGAGCAAAATGTCTCTGGATTTCCTGTCACGCTCGACGGCAGCGGCAACGGTGAAGTCGTTGGGATTTTGACACGTCGGGACATGAAATTTGTCGATTCTAGCGACCAACTTGTTGGCGAATTGATGACGTCAAAAGATATTGTCACAGGTGGTGTGCAAACGACTCTCGAAGAAGCAGAAGCATTGATGATTCGTGCTCGAGTAGAAAAACTAATCCTTGTTGATGAAAAAAACAAACTATGCGGGCTTATTACGATGCGTGATATTGATAATATTCGTCGGCATCCAAAAGCGTGTCGCGATGGTAGGGGCCGCTTGCGAGTCGGTGCTGCAGTTGGCGTCCACCAGTACGACCGAGTTGAAGTGTTAATCGAAGCGGAAGTCGATGTCATCGTTGTTGATACTGCGCATGGTCATTCGCAAAATGTTATTGAGACAGTAAAGCATATTAAGAAGCAATGGGATATAGAAGTTATCGCTGGAAATATTGCAACGCAAGAAGGTGCAGAAGCACTCATTGAAGCGGGAGCTGATGCGGTAAAGGTTGGCATTGGTCCCGGATCAATTTGCACCACTCGTATTGTGAGCGGTGTTGGGGTTCCGCAACTTACTGCGATTGTGAATGCTTGCAAAGCAGCGGACAAACACAACATCCCAGTTATTGCAGATGGTGGAATTCGACAAAGTGGCGATATTGGAAAAGCAATTGCAGCAGGTGCTAGTTCCGTTATGCTTGGTTCTCTTTTTGCGGGGCTTGATGAGAGTCCTGGAGAACTTATTTTGCATAGAGGTCGAAGGTTTAAGACGTATCGTGGCATGGGCAGCGAAGGCGCGATGGGGTCTGGCTCTGCAGATAGATACGGTCAGGCGAATGTGAAAAATACAAAGAAATATGTGCCCGAAGGTGTCGAGGGTCGGGTTCCTTATAGGGGTAAACTTGGTGACTTTGCATACCAAATGGTGGGTGGATTGCGAGCAGCAATGGGGTACTGTGGCACGGCGACTATTCCTGAATTGCGAAACCAAGCTACGTTCGTTCGCGTGAGCGGCGCTTCGTTGATTGAAAGTCATCCGCACGACATTCAGATAATTAAAGAAGCACCGAATTACCAAGTTGCAAGTGAGCCATCTGCGTAATAATCGTACATCTTTAACTGCTTCGCTCATTCTTACTGGCTTGGCCTCTACGGGGACGAGCGTTATATGGAACGGATTGCCGTTTATAGCAAAACGTGATTATGGTTTTGGGGAAAACGAAAACTTAGCACTCTATGCCTTGATTGGTTTTGTATACGTAATCGGTGCATTGACCTCTGCCAAGTGCACTCGTTTTTTGCAACCCTATATTTCATTGCGAACGATAGTTGCTCTTTTATTGTTTGCCATAGCAACAGTTTGTTCTTTACCGCTATTCTTTTCTGGAAGTGCATTTATTATTTGGATCTCTGGCGGTGTGGCTGGTTTTTGTAGTGCTTGGCTCTGGCCGATAGTTGAAAGTTATTTAGTTGCAGGACGGCACGGAAAAGAAATGCGTCGTGCGATAGGGTGGTGGAATCTTGTTTGGATGACTGCGGTTGCCGGTGTTATGCTCGCAATGGCGCCGCTCATGGACAAATACGCATCGATGGTGATCGTTGGACTTGGTTTCTTGAATCTTGTTGCAATTGGCGTTTTGCCTTGGTACGCAAGTAATCCAACCAAGCATGATGAAGCAGTTTCAAATGAGCCGGTACCGGAGGGATATCGGGGATTATTACAAGGTGCTCGTGTGTTACTACCTTTGAGTTATGTATTCAATGGCATGCTCGCTCCATTGCTCCCCTTTGTGCTTGCAGGAATTGCGATTGACATTTTTTGGCAGACGCCGATTGTTTCTATTTGGATGATTTCTCGTGTAATCGCAACCGCCATCATGTGGCGTTTGGGGTCAGGCCTCAATATCGGGGGTTGGCATGGGAAGTGGTCGGTGCTCTGGGGAGCGTTGATTGCTATGGGAGCAGGATTTATTTGCACGCTGTGTGCAAATGCTTTACCGATGTTGATTCTTGGGTTAATTCTTTTTGGAAGTGGAATGGGTGTAACCTATTATGCTGCACTGTATTATGCAATGGCGGTGGGGCAAGCAGATGTTGATGCCGCCGGAAAGCACGAAGCATTTATTGGAAGCGGATATATGGTCGGGCCACTTATTGGGTTGGCCTCGTTACAAACTGCTTCAAGTTCATTTACACCAATGATTTATGCGATTTTATTACTTTTATCCCTTGCTATTCTTGCGTTAGCGGTGTTTTGTAGAAAAGCCCGATAATCTTCCTGCATTTCTTGGTTGCTGTCATTAGAATCGACTTCCCGATGATAGAACCAATGAGGAGTAACCCTCGTAAGGAACACCTATGTTTACATGTATTGCAATCACACTTACTCTGGCGCTTACTCAAGATGCAATGCCAGCACCCCCGGAAACTTCCGATACCCCTGCAAATATAAATGCGAGGCCAAATTTTGGCGGGATGGGGATGGGCGACTCCGAAGATGGGTTGCCACCATTTGATAAAGTTGCAGATGGTTACGACGCAGTCATTTCATCTATTGATGGTAAGGGTGGGATGTATACGCTCTACCGAGATGAGGACGATCGTTTACTCATTGAATTAGCTCCGGATTACGACGGTCAACCAATATTGATTGCGTACACAATTTCAAGTGGTATAGGTGAAGCAGGCGTACAAATAGGTGATGTATATGGATATTGGACTCGCATTCACGATCAACTTGTTTTGGTGCAGCCAAATTTAGAAATTAAAACTACTGGCGACTCGCAATCACAAAGTGGATACGAGCGCGTCTTTACAGACCGTGTTGTCCTTGATATTCCAATTCTCACAGAAGGTCCAAATGGCGGACCAGTTATAGATGGCACGAGTTTATTCTTGCGGGGTTCCTCCAACTTTTTCGGAGGAAAAACGCGTGGTGCTCGAACGGATCTTGCAACATTAAAAAATGCAAAGAGCTTTCCTGCAAATGTTGAATTGACCTTTGAACTCCCGCTTTCAGGTGGACAGTTCGGAACGCTTTCGTATTCAATTCGCACCGTTGAACAAGATACTGGGTATGAGCCGAGAATTGCGGATCATCGTATCGGTTATTTTAATACGACGTTCAAAGATATTGGCGATGCGTCAAACGATGACCCGTGGGTTCGATATGTAACACGATGGCATCTTGAAAAAGCTGATGCAAGTTTGAAAATGAGTCCACCCAAACAACCCATCGTCTTCTATTTGGAACACACAATCCCTGTGCGATATCGTCGTTGGGTTCGAGATGGTGTCTTGGAATGGAATAAAGCATTTGAACAAGTCGGCATCGTAAATGCCATCGAAGTCTATCAACAAGATGCTTCCACCGGTGCTCATATGGATAAAGACCCTGAAGACGCAAGGTACAATTTTATTCTTTGGACAACTGCTGACATGGGCTTTGCAATTGGGCCAAGCCGAGTAGATCCTGAAACTGGCCGCATTCTTGATGCCGACATCGTGATGGACGAAGTGTTTATTAACGGATGGACAAAATCGTGGCATAAACTTCTTCCAGAAGTTGCGATGCAGAGTTTTGATCCAGCAGCTCGCGAGTGGCTAAAGACGCATCCAAACTGGGATCCTCGAATTCGGTTAGCG
>JABAAL010000037.1 GCA_014238785.1 Phycisphaerales bacterium
GCGAACAGCCCAACCCTTGGGACCGCCTACAGCCCCAGGATGCGATGAGCCGACATCGAGGTGCCAAACCGCTCCGCCGCTATGGACGCTCGGGAGCGATAAGCCTGTTATCCCCGGGGTACCTTTTATCCGTTGAGCTACAACCCTTCCACACGGGATTGCAGGATCACTAGAGCCCTCTTTCGAGACTGTTTGTCCTGTATGACTCACAGTAAAGCTGGCTTGTACTCTTACATTCAACACGCGGTTTCCATCCGCGCTGAACCAACCATTGCGCTCCTCCGTTACCTTTTAGGAGGAGACCGCCCCAGTCAAACCGCCCAGCATACATGGTCCCCCGCCCAGCTTCATGGGAATCGGGGTTAGGCCACAAACTAGCACAGAGTGGTATTTCAAGAATGGCTCCACCAAGTCCGAAAACTCAGCTTCAAAGCCTCCCACCTATCCTACGCAGTACAGGTCCATGACCAATATATGCCTGCAGTAAAGGTCCACGGGGTCTTTCCGTCTTGCTGCGGGTAGGCGGCATCTTCACCGCCACTACTATTTCACCGAGTTGGTTGTGGAGACAGTGCTCCAGTCGTTACTCCATTCATGCACGTCGGAACTTACCCGACAAGGAACTTCGCTACCTTAGGACCGTCATAGTTACGGCCGCTGTTTACCGGTGCTTCAGTCACAAGCTTCGCCCATTAAAGGACTAACCTGCTTCCTTAACATTCCGGCACCGAGCAGGAGTCACACTGTATACGTCCACTTGCGTGTTAGCACAGTGCTGTGTTTTTGATAAACAGTCGCCAGAGCCTTTTCTCTGCGCCCTTCCAAATTGGATAGGGCCCCTTTATCGCGAACTTACAGGGTCAATTTGCCTAGTTCCTTCACAACCATTTTCTCGAGCGCCTGAGGCTATTCGCCACACCTACCTGTGTCAGTTTTAGTACGGGCGTCATGTTCGTCATCGAACGGCTTTTCTTGGAACCTATCTACCCAGCAACGGCCTCAAGGGCCTGGACGCTTCACTGTCCCGCTGAACTTCAAGATCCGCACCGTAGATTCAACCTCACATGACGGGGCTGGAATATTAACCAGCTGTCCATCGACTACGCCTTTCGGCCTCGCCTTAGGTCCCGCCTAACCCTGGGCGGATTTACCTTGCCCAGGAAACCTTAGGTTTTCGGCGATGGAGATTCTCACTCCATTTATCGTTACTCAATCCTACATATTCACTAACTGCCGCTCCAATGTTCCTTCCGGAACACCTTCAATGCTGACAGTTACGCTCCCCTACCAGTATATAAATATACTCCGCAGTTTCGGTACAAACCTTAATTCCCGATCATTATCGGCGCTAAAATCCTCGATCAGTGAGCTGTTACGCACTCTTTAAATGGTGGCTGCTTCTAAGCCAACATCCTGACTGTCATAGCAATTTAACTACCTTAACAAACTTAGGTTTGATTAGGGACCTTAACTGGCGGTCTGGGCTGTTTCCCTTTTGACCGTGGAAATTATCTCCCACGGACTGACTCCCGAGATAGAGTTGTTTGGTATTCGGAGTTTGGTTGGAGTGGGTAGCCTTGTGGGCCCCCATCTCCATCCAGTAGCTCTACCCCCAAACAATATAACTCGAGGCTAGCCCTAAAGCTATTTCGGGGAGAACGAGATATCTCCTGGTTTGATAAGACTTTAACTCCTCCCCACAGGTCATCGCCCCACTTTTCAACGTAGGTGCGTTCGGTCCTCCAAAGGTTATTACACCTTCTTCAACCTGCCCATGGGTAGATCACCAGGTTTCGCGTCTGCTCCCTGCGACTATGGCGCCCTATTTAGACTCGGTTTCCCTTCGGCTCCGTTGGGATACAACTTAGCCTTGCCACAGAGAACAACTCGTAGGATCATTATGCAAAAGGCACGCGGTCACACCACAAGGGTGCTCCCACAGCTTGTAAGCATATGGTTTCAGGTACTTTTCACGCCCCTTATCGGGGTACTTTTCATCATTCAGTCACCTTACTGATTCACTATCGGTCGTTGAGGAGTACTTAGCCTTACGGGGTGGACCCCGTTATATTCACACAGAGTTTCACGAGCTCCGTGCTACTCACTAGGATGCTTCATCATGCTGTCGTTCCCGTACAGGACTATCACCTTCTCTGGTGTACCTTTCCAGGTACTTCAAGGTATTACAAACATAAATTCACACCGGGCTGATCCGCTTTCGCTCGCCGCTACTTACGGAGTCGCTTTTGCTTTCCTTTCCTACAGTTACTGAGATGTTTCAGTTCACTGCGTTCGCCCCCATACCGTATGCATTCGGGTATGGGTAATCTGCAGTACAGATTGGGTTTCCCCATTCGGAGATTCTAAGATCATTGCTCGGTTACCAGCTCCCTTAGACTTATCGCAAGTTCCTACGTCCTTCATCGCCTCTCAACGCCAAGACATCCACCATATGCCCTTAACGACCTGGTCATGCCGACCCGACTTCGACTTATAAAAGTTGAAGACAAATCAACGCACCATGACTGAGTTTGCAAGGGTCTCAGTCAGTCCATTCCACAAGAGGATTCTTGCAGAAATTGTTTCAATGTAAATCAAAGAAACGTGGATGGTCAAACGATTCATATAACGAATATTTTCAGATCGCTCTCAAAATTGCTCAAGTAAAGTTACACACCTATGCGTATAACTTTATTTAAAATTAATTCGGTGAATGCAGTTTCCCGCTCTTGTTAAGACAACATGTCCGGGGAAGGTCATGATTGTCCTTTACTAATTAAATAGAAAACAAGAATGGTTTTTTGCATTTACTACTATCATGAACTTGTCAAAGAGCATACGAACTATAAGCAGCCTATAGCTCGCTTCGCCAAACGGCTTTCCGAATAGGCGAGCCGAGGATTTTAACCTATCTACAGCCCACGTCAAGCGCCCACAAGGTGGGTTTTGCATGTTTTTTTACGTTAGTGAATAAAAATCTGAAGTTTTAACAAATGCAGTGAGAATCACTCCATACTGCCGCCACCACCGGTTCCCACAGGGCCGCCTGAGCTACCTGCTGGAGGCTGAACTGGCTCTTCATCAGGAACCTCTTCTTCAGTCTCGTCCACTTGTTGCCTAACCTGTTGTCGCAACCGATCTAACTCTGTTTTTTTAGACTCAACACTTGGATACAGCGTCTTCATTTCGCCAGTTTGAATGTCCTGCAAAAGGATGATATTGCCTTGAATGTCCTCAATAATATCCAAGACAAACCAGTCAATGGACTTATCGTCTTCACCCACAACACCAATTCGCTGGCCAACTTGAACATTAAACGTGTTTTGACCCCAAACTCCATCGCTAAATTCGAAAAATTCCACGGTGACAAAACCGCTATCGAGTGCGTCAGGATTCATGCTTTCGTTGGAATTTCTTGCATTAACAACGAACCACTGAATCGAATTCAGCACTTCTATTTCATCAGACCATTCACTTGTCGACGAAGTAATCGTAACTTTTTCAGCTAGAATTTTTTGCTCAGGGAACAAGCTTGGTTTATGTCCAAAGAACGGATTCGCCAATTGAACGCTCATCCGATACCGGTACGTTTCTCCCGGGGTCGTGGTCATATCATGTCCCCACACTCTGATTTCTCCAGAAAGAACGACCTCTTCTTCACCATCGTCAGATGTGCCAATCGCATCAATTTCTTCTTCGAGTTCTTGTTTCTTCAATCGTAACGTATTCAATTTCGCTTCAGCGCTATTCAATTGTTTTTGAAGTCGAGAACGTTTGTTGTTACCGTCCGATCTACCGCCTCCGCCGTCGCCGCCTATCGGTCCGCCCCCACCCGATGCCCCCTGGCCACCGCTACTACCCTTTTCGTCAGCCAATCTCTTACGAATTTTTTCAATATCATCCTCTTGCTTCTTAATCTTTTTTACCTGAATATCCAACTTCTTTTGCAACATCCCTTTTTCAGTCATCTCTTTGACCGTGTCGTCCCATGTTGCAGGATCTAAATCTTCTTCTGATGGCAAGTTATTTTTACACAAGTAAAAT
Source organism: Phycisphaerales bacterium (assembly GCA_014238785.1). Taxonomy (GTDB): domain Bacteria; phylum Planctomycetota; class Phycisphaerae; order Phycisphaerales; family SM1A02. The sequence goes on from JABAAL010000037.1 coordinate 4,045, forward strand.
GCAGGCCTTGTGATTTCAGCTTGCAATCCACCACGCAAATCGCGAATGATTTTGTCTTTTTCACTCGAATCAATAGAGCCATTTTCAGCCCGTTCACGATATTGCAAATGACCCGGAAGAACTGCAATAACTGCAGAATCCGACCAAATGCCTTGCACCAATCTCTGGCGTTCAATTTGAATATCAAAAATATCAGCGCCACCGTCGTACCATCTATCTGGCACGGACTGCAGCCCATCCGAGGATGCTCTAAACGCTTCTACTGCAGCATCTATATCGAAAGTAGCATCGACTTGAACCCATGAAGTGTCAAAAGGAGGACCATCAACAACATCTAACAAATCTTCGTTGTTGTCCATTTCAGATTCGCGAATAGTTCCAAACCACTGCCGAGTCTGTACATCCACAGGCGAAGAAATCTCAGGCGTTGCATACATCACTAACTCTGCAAAAACTTCCTGGTCCTTATTAAGGTCAGCAGTCATATCAAGCGAAGGGAACACCAGAGTTTGATTGGGAGAAACAGATTCCATCTTGCGCCGATTAAATTCTTCTCCTAGTTGGCTAGGCGCAACAATTTCAATTGGCGCCGGCGCGCTATCACTTTGCTTTGGGGATATTTCATTTGCAAGGGAAATCAATTCAGCATCAACAGTTGCTGTCGTTACAGTACGCTTTCCAACTTTCACTTCAATACTTGTACCAAAGGCGCCCCAAGCGAACCAACCCATCACAAGGATTGCAAAAGCCAACACGGCGTACTCAATGTACTCTTCCCATAGCTTAGCGCTGCTGTTTTTCATAGATCTACTATCCAATCTGCTGTAATGGAACCATTACTCTGTTTCAATTTCAATTCCTAACACTGTCTTTACATCATCTGGCATAAATTTCGTAGTCCAAGATCGCAACCATATTGTCTCGAACACAACCGTCATTCGAGAGACCGATGCAGACCCAAAATCATACCCGTGGTCAAGCGCGAGAAACTTATCCTCAGGCTGAAGTTCTAAATCGATGACAGTGAAGAAGTTGAATGCTGCGAAGCCATCGAGAATTGAAGGCACTTTTTCGGTATCAACTACAAGCGTCACTCGAACTTGAAGAACGTCAAAGAGCCCACCACTTTCTTGCCCTGTAAAGGAAGCAGCCAATCCACCTGCAATCGTAGTATCGTTTCCTCTTGAGCCGCCCCTTGGAGGCATCGGAGGAGGTGGAGGTGGAGGTTTAGGACCAGATGGTTTACGCGAACCACCGCCGGGCCCACTTAAAATTCCTGGACCACTATCAAAGGGCACTCCCGGAGCACCTGTACCACCTGGATTGTTCGGGAACCCGCCGCCAGTACCACCACTCTTAGGTCCACCTTTGGGTGCATCATTAATAATTGTTGGCAAGCCTAATACTTCAAGTGAAACTACTCGCTTGATTGATGCGGTCAATTCTGTTTGGCGATTATTAATAGCATCAATGGATCCAATGACATTTGCAACTGCCCAGTACCTCCATTGCCAAACAAATAATTCGCCTACGCTTGGAATAACGGTGAGCGAAAATGTTGGAATGTTTAAAGAAGCCTCTTCTAAATAAACGCCAATGTCCTGCGCGTGAATTCTCAATTTTGACATTCGAATCTTAGAAAGATGTTTTTCTAAACTGCTTCGTTGCTCTTGTGACAAATTTGCATCTTGTCGTGTACTAAGATGTGTATCCATAAAACGAATACGTTCTTCTTCAAGCGATGTAACAAGTTCCTCACTTGTCACTGGCGATCCAGCATTTACTTTTGTCAATAATTTCTTGTAATTACCTTCTAATTCCCTGTAGAAATATTGCGGAAGTGTTTCCATCTGGGCTTGCGTTGGGGAGGGGAAAAGTTCGCCTTGATACAGGACTTGGTACTCCTTGCGATTCAAATCGCTGGCGCGCGCAACAACCTTTTTAGCTTCATCAATAATTTCGTTCGTCACTTCTACATAGTCATCGACGAGCCTTTGATTAATAATGACTTTTGATGATTCAGTGCTGCCCGGAAGGGACACCGTTGTTTGCTTATATTTATCCAACTCAGAAAATTTATTTGAACGAGTTTTTAATTTCGCTTGGACATCTTCCGCTTGTGTTGCCGCTAACTGCGGGAAGCCAACGATGGCACCTAAGCTTACGATGATTAATATGACAAGAACGATATTGGATTTACACCAAGAAATAATTTGTTGTGTATCTAAATCTAAGCCTTTTTTCTTACTCATCTTTTTTCGCCTCCCCTAGTTGAATCTGGTTCATTCGTTCTTGGCTGTGACAAAATTTCAACTTGAAAAGTAATCGTAGCCCTGTACCATTCAAGATCCTGTGGATGCAATTGAGGGTCTGTGTGTTTTGGCAATGGAGCTAGTCCATCTAACGTCGATGCGGTAACTTCTTCAAATGGAATATTTGGCATGTCGGGCGCAGTTTCAGGCGTAGACGGTTTACCACCACCAGCACTGCCGCCACCGCTACTACCGCGAATTCCACTGCCGCCGCCGCTGCTACCGCGAATTCCACTGCCGCCGCCGCTGCTACCGCGAATTCCATTGCCGCCGCCGCTGCTACCGCGAATTCCATTGCCGCCGCCAGCACCACTTCTACCGCCACTGCCGCCTCGAGCAGAAGGCTCTGGGAAGAAAAATTTTGAGCCTTTATTTGTGACTAATAAAGAAGGATTACAGCTAACCGAATTCGTGACGATTTTATACGGAATGTTTGACCGCGCACCCTCGGGTAGCGCGTTGTCAGTGAGCCATTTCGCTACGGTTGATGTCAAAAAGTTTATGGGATCAATATGACTCAACTCGACTTCCATCGTGACTGAAATTTTATCATTTCCAGACGCTGATGGTGGAATCAATGCACCGTCAAGAAAAGATAACTGGACAAGTGGTCGGGTTGAAGCATCAGGGAATGCATTTAAAAAATCACCAAGTATCATCTTACGATTTGAAGGTCCCGCTGCGGCAAGGGCATCTGCCGAATCTTGCACAACATACGGCCAGACGTTGCGATAATTAAAAAGCGTAAGTAACTTCACTGCTTCATCGCCAATGCGTCCGTTCTTTTCAGCCTTCACAAAATCGCCTACAAGTTTTTTGCCATTCCGAATAACTAGCTGAACTTCATCGGGAACTTTTTCTTGCAATTTTTGAGATTGAAGAAATGGTCCTAATATTGAGAGCGCACTACCCACAACAATAATACAAGCAGCGGCAACAAACCATTTCGTTTTGTTATGCCACATTTGTTCTCGAAGAACTGCGGCTGGAACCAAATTGATATTAATTTGACCAAGTCCGACACCTTGCAAGGCAAGGCCGTAAGCCGTCGCCATGTTTACACAATTTTCCGCAAAGGAAGCAGCTTCTCTTCCGCCAACATCAATGCGCTTAAATTCATCGAGCCGAGTTACGTTTACTTGCAACTGCTGCCCAATAAATTTGCGAAGTCCGGGAATTTTAAATGTTGAACCAATGCCAACCAATTCAGTCAACTCACCCATCGATGCTGCGTAACTCATCGAACGCTGTAACTCTTGGAGCAAATCAGAAAATACAGGGCGCATTGCTTGCATTATTTGCTTCGCATATTTACTACTTGCAGATTCGATTTTTAATCGCTCTGCCTTTGCATAAGAAATTTTAAATGATTTAGCGATCGCCTCAGTAAAATGTGTTCCGCCAAGTGGGAACGTACGGATCCAACAGCGGTCTCCGTTTGCAATAATCACGTCCGTCGCTTGCGTGCCAATGTCAATAAACACGAGCGGCGTTGATGCGTCGCTAAGGTTCAGGTCATAATTCATCGAGTTAAACAACGCCACTGGGCTTAAGGTCAACGTCTCGGGACTTAAACCGACTTCACTATATACATCTAGCTTTTCATTTACCCGTTCACGAGTGATTGCAAAAATGCCAACTTCAAGTTCGGGTGCACCTTCTTCACGGAAGGCTTCATAATCCCATTCAACATCTTCTATAGGAAATGGAATTTGTTGGACAGCTTCAAATTTTACTATGTCTGGTAACGCCTTAGCTTCGACTGGAGGAAGTTTTGCAAACCGAGCAAATGCCAAATGACCGGGAACTGATATAACAAGTTGCTCGCCTTCTAAGTTTTTTTCGCTTATGAATTGTCCAAGACTTAAGCGAGTAACTTCGGCGATGTCAATATCTGGTGTTGAAAGAACCTTGCGATGTGGAATAACGGAAAAGTCAGTGACTTGTACGTTGTCTCCATCACGTTCAAGGCGAATCGCCTTGATCGCAAACTGTCCTATTTCAATACCCCAAGCAGCTGAGGGATGTGCCATTTTTATTGTATTCCTTAGTTCCTAGACATGAGTAATCGCCAACGACCGACGATTGGGGACGATGATACACGATGCGTGACTCTAATACAGTGAATCGGCGACTCAAAAATGATACGCAAGCATTCCCTTTTTATCTGCAACTTCCTTACCCCTAGATCGAATGCCCATATTGGGGCCAGAGTCCGGTACCGTTGCATTGTTGCATCTTGGACCTTATTGGGCTATTTTTGGGGTTAGACGCTGTAGATGCTGACCCCAAAAATGGTAATCGTGTACGATGTACAAATGGCGAAACAATCGTTTAATGAAGATATAGAGAGTGAAATTTTCGCTGCCATTGGCGATGGAAGTTTTGCTGATATGCTTGATGAAAATACCCAAAAGGGCTCTTCAGGCCGCTCGACCCGGGTTGGTGTCATAGCAGCTATACACGGACGCAACGTGCTCGTTGAGTTTGGTCCAAGGGAGCAAGGATGTTGCCCTAAATCTCACTTTGAAGTATTACCACAAGTTGGGGAATCACTTGAGTTTATAGTCGAACGTGTTGACCAAGACGGCATGCTTGTTCTTTCTCGAAAAGGCGCAATCCAAAAAGCAACATGGGATTCACTTGAAACAGGGCAAGTCATCGAAGCAAGTTGTACAGGCACAAACAAAGGCGGCTTAGAGATGGAAGTCGCTGGGCACAAAGCATTTATGCCCGCAGGACAGGTGGCAATTCACCACTTGCCGGACCTTGATGTCATGATTGGACAAAAAATGGGTTGCGAGGTGATGGAACTCGATAGACGCGCAAACCGCATCGTTCTAAGCAGAAAAAGAGTCCTCTACGCAGAGCGTGAAGTTGCCAAAGAAGAAATGCTCGAAACTCTGACCGTTGGCGACACGCATGATGCCACTATTACTTCCGTACAACCCTACGGTGCATTTGCAGATATCGGCGGCCTAGAAGGACTCATCCATAAATCAGAAATGACGTGGGAACGTGATGTTGACCCAGCAAAATTCGTTGCCGTCGGCGATCAAGTCAGAATTCAAATTCTTGATATCAATACAACAAACGACGAACCAAAAATTGCCTTTGGCATGAAACAACTTATAGAAGATCCATTTGTTTCTTCGATGGCAGCAATCGAAGTCGGCGAGATGGTGACCGGAACAGTCACTCGGCTTGCAGACTTTGGTGCTTTTGTAGACCTTGGCTCTGGCACCGAGGGGCTTATTCACATTTCAGAACTTGCAGACCACCGAATCAAATCACCCAAAGATGTTGTCAAGGAAAAACAAGTCCTCACCGTAAAAGTCTTATCCGTTGATGCCGCAACAAGACGAATTGCGCTATCGCTTAAAGAAGCCGATGGAAATTTTGATAGTGAGGACATGCCACTTCGCGAAGAAGATAAAGCGATGAAAAAGTTGCGAGATAAATTTGGCGATGGACCACTCAAAGGTGGAATCGGGTAATGGATACCAAGCCAACAATTGGCATAACCATGGGTGATCCTGCAGGAATAGGGCCACAAATAATCGCAAAAGCACTGCAAAATACTGCCTTATCAAGCAAGGCTCGTTTTGTAATCTATGGCGCTAACGAATCACTTACACTAGCAGCAGACAAATGCCAGTTGCAAACAAGGTGGGATAGGGTTGATGTAAAAGCAGACCGCGCATCTCGAAAAATAACATCAAACATAGTTGTACTTGACGATGGCGAAGAGGGGCTGCCATTCGTAAAACACGAACCATCTAAACTCGGAGGCATTGTTTCAAAGCGCTGGGTAGAGAGTGCCATTACAGATGCGCTGCTTCCCCTTGCGCACCCTCGTCATCTTGATGGAATTATCACTGCGCCAATTTGCAAAGAAAGTTGGTCACTCGGCGGCTACAAGTGGCCTGGGCACACCGAACTCTTTGCAGCAAGAACAAAAGCAAAGCGCCATGCGATGATGTTTGTCTCAGACAGTTTACGAGTTGTCTTAGCAACATGCCATATTCCGCTCATGGAAATTCGCAACGTCCTCACCATTGGCAATGTACACGATGCCATCGATTTGGCCGCCGAGGGTTGCAAGCAACTCGGCATTGCAAAACCAAAAATTGCTGTCACGGGACTCAATCCCCACGCTGGCGAAAACGGGCTCCTTGGCGATGAAGAAACTCGGATAATTGAACCAGCAATTAAAGTAGCAAGGAATAATGGGCTCAATGTACGTGGCCCCTTTCCCGCAGATACGATTTTTTCACACGCTGCGCCTTACGATGTTGTTGTTGCGATGTACCACGACCAGGGTCTTTTGCCCATTAAGTTGCTCTCGCCCAATACCGCTGTCAATTGGACGCTTGGCATTCCCATCATTCGAACAAGCCCCGACCACGGCACTGCATTTGATATTGCAGGCTCTGATACAGCAGATGCCACATCACTGCAACACGCAATTTCACTTGCTTGCCAACTTGCAGCAACTCGCCGCTTCGCTGCCTGCTAAAATTGCAACTATGACAACTACCTTTTCAATGGAAGAACTCGTTTCACTCTGCAAGCGCCGTGGATTTATTTTCCCTGCAAGTGAAATTTATGGCGGAATCAATGGCTTTTGGGATTACGGCCCCCTTGGTACTGAGTTAAAAAATAACTTGCGCGATGCGTGGTGGCACGACATGGTGCACTGCCCTCCGATGAGTCCGGATGGAAATCCGCTGAGCATCGTCGGCATTGATTCTTCGATTATCCAAAACCCAAAAGTATGGGAAGCCTCGGGTCACGTCGGTGGCTTTAACGACCCAATGGTCGACTGCCGCGAGACGAAGTCAAGATACCGCGCCGACCATCTTCTCTGTCTTGGAGTAAAAGGAGATACTAGTGGTCAAATCTATGCTTACATTGAAAATGATGACGACTCACTTGCATCTGCTCAGAAAAAACTTGAAAAATATGTAAAACGAACGCTCAGTTCAGAAGAAATAGACACATGCGCATTAACAGAACTTTCAGTTGAAGAATTAGCCATTACTGTTGGACCAGACACAAAAACAGTTGGGACTCTGACAGAACCACGTCAATTTAGTTTGATGTTTGACACAACTGTGGGTGCAACCGGTGGCGAAGAAAACAAAGCATACTTACGACCAGAAACTGCTCAAGGTATTTTTCTAAACTTTTTGAACGTGGTGGACACCATGCGTGTTAAAGTTCCATTTGGAATTGCGCAAATCGGAAAAGCATTCCGTAATGAAGTCACACCAAGAAATTTCATTTTCAGAAGTCGTGAATTCGAACAAATGGAACTTGAGTGGTTCTGCCACGAGGATGAAGCGCAACAATGGTATGAATTCTGGTGTGACTATCGAAAACAATGGTGGCAAAAGATGGGGCTTACAACTGAAAATTTGCAAATGAGGCAACATGATTCCGACGAGTTAGCTCATTACGCGAAAGAAGGCTGTGGAACATTTGACATCGAGTACAAATTCCCATTTACTGACCCTGGGTTTGGTGAGTTAGAAGGTGTTGCGCATCGTGGAAATTACGACTTATCGAGACATACTGAATTTAGCGGCAAAAAAATCAACTACTTCGACCAAGAAAAGAACGAGCGGTACACGCCGCACGTCATCGAACCTTCCGCTGGTCTTAGCCGTGGAACACTTGCGCTCCTATGTGAAGCGTACACCCCAGATGATCGACCTTCAAAAGTCTTCATGAAATTCAACCCACGGATAGCACCAATTAAGGCTGCAATCTTCCCGCTTGTGAATAAGAATGGCATGCCGGAAATCGCAACGAAACTACATGAAGAAATGCGAAAACGACATGTTGTACAGTACGACGCAAAACAATCTATCGGCAAACGGTATGCGCGGATGGACGAAGCTGGCACACCGTATTGCTTTGTGATTGATGGCGACACTCTAGAAGACAACACAATTACTGTTCGCGATCGTGATACTGCTAGCCAAGAACGCATCAACATCGATCAGGCAGTTGCATATTTGGATGACAAACTCAGCCACTGACCGACGTTAGAATGAAAAACTACCCTGCAGGTCGTTTCACCTTGCCTGTCACTATAAATCAGCCGATTCGCTGAAAGCCAAACTGTGGTTTCACTTTTACGGGTTTCCCACCAACTTCAAGAAGAGGGTACGCAAGGAAGTTAATAGGACCAGAATTGGGTCCTGGAGAAACAATTAAATCGCGGCCACGACTAAACTCCACACGGTTCGCAGGGTTGCGCCCAAAGTAGTACGTCGAGAGCGATGTGTATTTATCTGCTTCGCTGATATCCACGGGCCACCACTTGCCTTCTGCGTAGAATTCTGCCCAGCAGTGGTACCCACTCACTCCTCCATTATCGCGGCTTGATGGCACGGCTGCGCCAATTGCAAACCGCGCAGGAATATCAACTGTTCGACATAACGCAATAAAGTAGGAGTGATAATCTGTGCAGTTGCCTCTTGAAGAATCGCAAGCAAACTCTGCGTCGCCATTGCCCCAGCCTGAGCCAAATTTTGCATACTTCATACTATCAATCGTATGATCATAGAGAGCGCGTGCCCGCACGAGGTCGCCACCATTCTTATCAACAAGTGCTTCTTCTGCAATCGCTTGAAATTTTTCATTGTTGGGCACAAACATTTGAGGTTCAAGATAAATTTCTGGCGATGTTTCATCCGCATGGACTGCTTTTTCTCTGCGATCAACGTCAAAATGAAGCACCATAGTTTTGCCGCTGTCTATTGGCTCAAGTTCAATGTACAGAATTTGATTACCAAATTTTGCATCCTTCAGAATTTGATGTTTCCCCGGAACCTCGATTCGATTTACTTTGATTGTTTGAAAATCGTCAGTACTTGGAATTGGAACCCACATCTTTGCGGGTTCCGTCATATTCGGAAGCGTCGCTTGGTAGGTAAACTCAAACTGGTCAGTGCCTTCGACAACGCCAAGTAATTCGCGCGATGCTTCATCGGCATCTACGTGAATCCAAACTCCATTTTCTTGTTCACGCCAAAGATAAAACGGTCTGCCATTTAACTTATGCACAGTTGTTTCGGTGACTGTCATATCTCCTGGATCGCCAGACAAGAAGAAATCAACGTCGTAGACATTCCCTTCTTCGCTTGCCAAGTCCACACAGGCGAAGTGCCTTCGTGGGCCTAGGTTTGCAAGGTATTCCATGTGCACGCGAACAAGTTTAAGTTTCATGTCCTTGCCATCAAAGGTGATGGGGAAGTACCCGCCGCTTGCTTTGGATACATCTTCAATATGCTTCTCTATACCCGCTTTAATGTCGTTCGTAACAACATTGGGAATGGTGTCGAGCGTCGTGCATTTTTCTTCCTCTGCAGAACTAGGAAGAGCAAAAGCGAGCAACACCACAAATAAAACTCTCATAGATATGTAATTCATACTTGTAACATAACAGAATTCATGCAGAAATAATACGCCAAACTATCCACATAATCGTGGCGTCGGCGGCAACATGGCAAATCCAACCAGGCCAAATCGAGTTGTACTTATTGTACAAGCAGCCCCAGATAACTCCTCCAACAAACAAACCTGAGGATCCAAGAAATACCAACGATAGTGAGCCAAAGTCCCACAGTATGACGACGTGATGCACTGTAAAAAAGAACGCACTTAAGATGATGGCTGGCCAAACACCCAGAAGCACTTTGAATTTAGAAAATACAAACCAGCGCCACACATACTCTTCCATCAATGAATTGCCAAGTGACATTGCAGAGGCAAAGATCAAAAATTTTGCAGGAGAAGAAATCCCCATCATTTCAATTGTTGCTTTTGCATCTGCTTGACTCATAAGTGAGTCTTTTGCGAGTAAATAAGTCAGAAAAATAATGGCGGCAAATGGTATTGACCAAAGCAATCCTGCGATAATCCCTTTTGCGTTTGTTGATGACCAACTCAGCTTCCCTTTGTCTACATAGAAGAGCCAGAACACAGGAAGAACTACAAGCCAAATTTTTGCAAACAGCCAAATCGCTTCCCCAACTTTTGGAACATAAAACGAACACAACACGCCAATAATTGGTGCAGGCAATATTAAAACCAACGCAGCTAAATTTCTGGACTTCATATTAATCGTTCTAATCAAGGACAATCGACAGCAAATTCAAACAAACAATCTGTTCCGGGATAGATGTCGTCTTGATAACACGCTTCGTCGCCTGACCAGGCGTCTATCACAAGAAGCAAGTCATTAATGTTAACTAAGCCATCAGGAATCCCGTCACTTCCCGTCACATCGTAGAAGGAAAGGACCTCGCTGTTTCCGTTCCAATCACTCACAACGCCAAGTAGGTCAGAGATGTTAACCTTCCCGTCTATGTTCGCATCACCTTGGCAAGAATCAGCACTTGCCCACTGAGATTTCAGCTCACAAGCAAGAGCCATGAACGCAGCGTATTCTTCTTCGCTGAGCGTAGTTGCCAAATCGTTCGGATCTTCGGGAAGCGTAATTGCATGGGCACCGTTCGGATTATCTAATGCAGCAAAATGTGGCGCGATATAGTTAGGCAGTCGGTAAAACTCAATACTATCTAAACACGTGTAGGAGTCTAGCGCCTCTACACAGCCTGCTTCCTGGGTTGTAATCATCTTCCACATGCGGTATCCAGGTGTGTTATCCGGCATCGAGATTGCATACTGTGCCAACGGTCCAGGCTGTACATTTACATCAACCTCTTGCATATAGTTGCAACATAGATATGGAAATGCTGGGTCACTTGCATCAACACCATACCAAGTACCACCATTTGATTCGCAAATTCCTGCAGCGTTAAAATGCACATCGTCACATATACCGCTGCTACCTAACATAATAATACATGCCTGTGGCATATCGAATGGATTAAAAACTCCGGAACCGCTTTGCGCATAATTAAACTCTCTAAGCGATGGAATGTCTGTGCTTGAGAAATACGGCGCAATAGAAACTGCATCTAATATATGCGCTTCTGGCACTACTTTATCTAATGCCACTCCAGCAACATCTGCAAATCCTGCAAATACATCTACAGCATTAACGGGGTGGTCAACTTCACCTTGTGTAACGCCTACGCCTGCAACTGCGAGCGGAACCCATACGCCAGTTTGGTAAACCGTTGCTTTTGCAAGCAACGGGTTAAAAGGTAGCCGTGCTGAAGTATAGAAAGTCCCGTTGTCACCCATCCAGGCAATAATCGTGTTTGCTTTTTCAAGGTCTCCTAGAACAAAGTTACCCTTTGCGTCATATTCACCAAGGCCACGCTGATACAAAAGTCGACCAATTTCATTGTCTGCTTCTTCAATCATGTACGGAAACACAATTTTGATACCTGCGTACCCGCCGCAATCAAGAATCGAGGTATCAACACCATCAGCCTCCATGCGTTCAACTAGTTCAGGTGCATTTGGCATAATTGGATCATGCGCGGTGTTGTACTGCAACGCTAGCATCCAAGGATCGCCCGACGGCGCCGAAATGGGATCCACTCTATCGAGCCAATCAATCGCACTATCGGTGGTCGTGAACATCATACTTCCATGGTAAAAGTCAATAATTCCGTGGTCACCAGTTTTAGCATCTGCCCATTGTCGACCCCAAACCCAATAACCGTTACGAGCGGTCACGCCATCTTTCGTTTCTGTGAAGACAATAGTATCGCACCCAGAACTGCAATCTTGCTGGAAATCTGGAGAGTAATTTCCTTCTTTGTCCTGCACTAAAGTCACGAGAGGAACCCCGCCCATTTCGAGACAATCCATGCCCCACACCTCTTCAACGCACGTTGAGGAATCTATACAACAAGGACCTCGATTAGTCTCTTCATTTGCACCCAGCGGGGTACCGCACGGAAGCCATCCATGCAAATAATCCTCTTCTGGTGGATCAAAATCTTGCAATTGTTGACCTGCAGTAGTATCGATGCCTGGCACAAATCCAAGCCAGTTACCTTCGTACCAATCCCAACCCATTTCAGTTGGTTGCTGCTCTTCGTAAGGCGTTTCACCAGAATGCCACTTGCCTGTAAATCCGCTTGTATACCCTGCTTGTTTCAGCACATCAGGAATCATCACTTCTGATGGATTTGCCATGGAGGCAGGCAAGTGTGCGTTTGTAATCGCGGCAACGACGGTAGTCCGCAGTGGCAATCGACCCGTAAACATGCCTGTTCTACTAGGTGAACATTCGGGCATCGCCCAACAATTTGTAAATTTGACACCCGCATTTGTAATAGCATCTAGAACAGGCGTTACTGGTGCACGTTGCGCAAGGTCCATCGTCCAACCAAAATTTGCCCATTGATCTATACCTGTGTCATCTAGGACAATGAAAATAATATTCGGAGGATTCGTCACGCCTGCCTTTGTTGCTTTTTCAGCTGCTAGCAATAGGGTTCCTGCGAGAATACATGCGAGAATCTTATACGAATGAACATATATATTTTGCATAGTTTTATTGTTGCATACTCTTATGCAGAATACAACTAATTAATCATAAAGAGAAATAACTATTTTGCGGAAAAATATTTGGCTTGAGGGTGGTGGACGATTATCGCGCTTGTTGATTGCTCTGGCACTATTTCCCATGACTCGGTGAGCGTACACCCAATGCGATCTGGTTCAAGGAGTTTAAACAAAATTTCTTGCTTCTCCATTTCTGGGCACGCTGGATATCCAAAACTATAGCGGCTACCACGATATCCTTGGGCGAACAATTCCTTGTGCGTTGGCTTGTCATCGCCAGCAATACCAAGTTGGATTCGCATCTTTTTGTGCCAATACTCTGCAAGAGCTTCAGCGCACTCAACGCCAATACCATGCAAGTAAAGATACTCGGTATATTCGTCCCTGTCAAAAAGATCGCGCGTACGCTTACTTACTTCCGAACCAACCGTAACACAGGACATACCAATGACATCTTTTTCGCCACTCTCCTTCGGCTTGAAAAAATCACTTAAACATCGCCTTTGTCGTTTCGATTGCCTCGGGAAGGAATACCTTGCAATTTCTTTTTCGTGATCTTCGCTATCAAAAATAACCACATCGTTCCCCTCGCTATTGCATGGCCACCATCCATACACAACTTTTGGACGAAGTACATTTTCCTCTTTACACCACGTTTTTAACCGTTCAAAAATTGGCTCAACAGTTTCAATAACAAGATCATCAAACGCTTCACGGCTCAGGGCGCCCTTTCGAAATCCCCATTGACCACGAAACAAAGCGGTTTTGTTGATGAACGGATAAAGTAAATCCAAATCAATTTCTGTCTCAACCTTGGAACCAAAAAATGGCGCCACAGGAGTTGCAACAGTGTCCACTGTACTGCCCTGTGAGTCACCGCCCTTATCCACTCGATCTTTACGTCCAGCCTGTACCTTCGCTTCAACTTCCGCACGCTTTGTTAACCGAGCTTCGATTTGCGCGTCAATATCTTGCAATTTTCCTGCAACGAGTTTATCGCACACTGCAAGCGCTTCAAATGCATCACGACCATAATAAAGTGGCCCATTATATATAGATCGCAAATGAGATTCTGCCCAATGACGCGTAAGCGCAGCCCCGCCGAGCATAACCGGCATGGTGATTGCTTTCGTATTGAGTTCATGCAGATTTTGTTCCATGACACCCACTGATTTTACAAGCAACCCAGACAACCCAATTGCATCTGCATCATGTTCATTGGCCGCTTCAATAATGGATTCGATTTTCTGGCGAATACCAATGTTAAACACTGTGTACCCATTGTTCGATAAGATTATGTCTACTAAGTTCTTCCCGATGTCGTGCACATCCCCTGCAACGGTCGCAAGAACGATGCGACCCTTATCGACTGCTTCGCCTTTTTCCATGTACGGCTCAAGATACGCGACCGCTTTTTTCATCACTTCAGCAGATTGCAATACGAAGGGTAATTGCATTTGACCAGACCCGAAGAGTTCACCAACCGTTTTCATCCCAGCAAGCAAATAATCATTAATAATTGTAAGTGCCGGCCACTGTTTCAGCGCCTCTTCAAGCACCTCACCTAGGCCTTCTTTTTTTCCATCTAGGATAAACTTTTGGAGTTGTTCATCAAGCGGCAAATCCGTTGTATCTTCAACTTCCTCTTGCACATCTTTTTCAAAAAACGATAAAAAGTACAACAGTGGGTCGTGCTCTTGAGTTCGATTGTCGTAAATCAAATCTATTGCTGCTTGCCAATGCTCTTCTGAGATTCTGTGCTTAGGCAAGATCTTTGAGGCGTGGACAATTGCTGAAGTAAGACCTCGTTGAATCGTTTCATGCAAGAATACCGAATTGAGGACACGCCTTGCTGCTGGTTTTAAGCCAAAACTCACATTTGAAACTCCAAGCAGTAAACCGCATTCTGGCAATTCCTTCGATATCATTTCAATTGCATCTAGCGTTTCAAGGGCTAGTTTACGATCTGCTTCCATGCCAGTTGCGATAGTAAAGGTCAAGACATCAATCATCAAGTCGCTTGATGTAAGTCCCCACTTATTCGTGTAGAGGTCATGCAACCGCTTTGCTACCTGTACCTTTCGGAGGGCGGTTTTTGCCATGCCTTCTTCGTCAATGGTTAGCGCAACCGCCGTTGCTCCGTACTTTTTTAAGAGCGGACAGATATCATCCAGTCGTTGCTCGCCATCTTCAAGATTGATTGAGTTAACAATACATCGCCCGCCAGCTCGCTTAAGCCCCGCTTCAATCGCTTTTGCGTCGGTTGAGTCAAGCATGAGTGGCGCGTCGACTTGTTGCGCTAATCGACCAACAATGACCTCCATGTCTGCAACACCATTTCGACCAACATAGTCAACGCAAACATCAAGTACATGTGCTCCCCCTGAAAGTTCCTCTTTTGCCATGTCAACCAAACCATCCCAATGCTCTTCTTCAAGGAGACGTTTGAATTTTCTAGAGCCGTTAGCATTTGTCCGTTCTGCCACGATCAAAATGGATGTATCTTGCTTGAATTCAACTGGTCTATACAAACTTGTTGCACTAGGGACTAACTGCTTTGTTATTCTCTGCTTTGGAGTAATACTTGACTTTGCTTCTATAAAAGTTGCAAGGTGTTTAGGCGTTGTGCCACAACAGCCACCGATTATTTGCACACCGTACTGCTCGACAAACCGTTTCATTGCAGCGCTATATGCGTGCGGCGATAACGAAAAATGTGCCTTCCCATCAACTAATTCTGGCAGTCCCGCGTTTGGAACAACGGAAATATACCCATCCCAATGTTCACTGAGCCATGCGACATGACTTTCCATTAATTCTGGACCAGTGGCACAGTTTAAACCTAGTGAAAGAATGGGATAAGATGCTAGTGCATGTACAACGGTTTGCAAATCGCTTCCGACAAGCATCGTACCTGTGGTTTCAATTGTGATACTCACCATGATAGGGATGTCGTTGACTGTTTTGCCATCTTGTTCAAGCGCATCCATGCATGCATTAATCGCGCACTTCACTTGAAGTAAGTCTTGGCATGTTTCAATTAAGAATGCATCCACGCCTCCGTGGATAAGCCCCCTTGCCTGCTCTGTGTAGGAATCCAACATATTTTCCCATGAAGTTTGACCAAGAGAAATGAGTTTGGTACCGGGTCCCATTGATCCAATAACAAAGCGATTCCCCGCAACTTCGTCGCAAGCATCTCTTGCAATCTTGGCTGATTGCACATTTAAGTCGTACGCCCATGTTGATGCTTCTTCATCAAATTCAGAAAGGACGAGTCTATTCGCGCCAAAAGTATTGGTTTCAACTGCATCAACGCCCACCTCAAGAAATGACAAATGAATTGCCTTGACGAGGTCCGGTCTTGATTTTGTGAGGATATCTGTGCAATTTTCACGGCCGAGATAATCGCGATCAATATCGGTATCGATCGCTTGGACAGCTGTCCCCATTGCGCCATCTATGACAAATAATCTAGTCCTGATTGCTTCCTTAATATGCATAACAAATATAGTGGAAATGTAACCGAAGTTACCCCTCCGTACAACCGTATATCCGGATAAACGGATAAAGGGTTTTTTTGCTCAATACGAAGTAAATCGGCTAAAATAATGGATTGTGATGCGGTTCCTACTTCCAATCTTACTCTTTGCGATTCTTGCGGGCTTTCAAAGCCCCACAACCACTGTAGTTAAACAAACACCAGAATTGATTTTATCCAAAGCCGTGCAAGCTATCGGGGGTCGGCGAGCGTTAGAGAAAATAGATGCCCTCCAACTCCATGGCGTGATGCGGTTGCCAGACGAACGGCCGATTGTTGAAATTGATTTAACCACAAGCGAGGGTGGGAAGGTGTTAGGCATTATGACCTACATCGGTTTAGGCCAAACTCGATTTGGCTCAAACGGTACTATCGCTTGGGAACAAACTTTCAACGCTAATCAAGAAAAGACATGGACGTTAATTGACCAAGATTCGCTCTCACAAAAAGTTCAACAAATCAATTGGCTTGAATGGTTTACTATGCTTCCCGCAAAATTAGGTGTCATCGAATTCTCTGGCAGTGAAATATTTGAGGAAGAGGATTGTTGGAAATTAATCATCAAAGAAAAGGAGGGCAAGGAACAGGAAGCTTTCTTTTCTAAAACAACGTTTCGCCCCAAAGGAAGAAGGACTATTGAATCCACACCCAACGGTGATACAACCGTTGATGTTTATTTCCGTGATTGGCAACGGGTTGGCGAGTTATTATTGTTTCACACAATTGTGTACGACCGTGAAGGATCGATAGTAATACTAAAACTCGATAGGATTACTACGAAACCGATTGCAGATTCATTATTCAAATTTCCTGAACAAGTCAAACTACTAGTAGAACAACCATGAATGATGCCATTACATTAACCTCCGTTTGCAAATCTTTTGGAGAGACAAAAGCTGTTGCAGATATGGATTTACAAATACCAAAAGGAGCACTTTGTGGCTTCCTAGGACCCAATGGAGCAGGCAAGTCTACGACCATCAGAATGATTATGTCTATTATTCATGCTGATAAAGGCAAGGTCGATGTCCTTGGCACAAACGCCCTTGCTGCAAAAGATCGAATTGGATACTTACCTGAAGAACGTGGCGTCTACCGAAAAATGAAAGTCGGCGCATTTATTAAGTACATAGCAAACCTCAAAGGGCTAAGAGGAAGTTCATTAAACAAATCCATTGACGATTGGCTTGACCGAATTGATTTACCGAATGTCAAAAAGAAGCGATGCGAGGAGTTAAGTAAAGGAATGCAGCAAAAAGTGCAATTCCTTTCAGCAATCATTCATGATCCTGAACTCATTATTTTGGATGAACCCTTTTCTGGATTAGATCCTTTGAATACGCAAGTTATTGGCGGCATCATCGAAGAATTGCATGCATCAGGAAAAACAATACTATTTTCAACGCATGTATTGCACCAGGCAGAAGAAGTCTGCGACCGAATCGTCATGATTGATAAAGGATGTATTGTCATTGATGATGAAATCGTATCTATTAGAAAGAAATTTGATCCAAGAATCGTGCAAGTCGAACCCGTCGATGAAACCACTGACTTCTCCAAATTTTCAGGCATACGCAAGCAAAACGCGATGGATAAAGATGGCAACATTGATTTATTTCTAGAGGACAATACAGAACCCATCACAGTCATTCAAGAAATCGCCTCAGCAATCCCTGTGAGAAGTATCCAAATTCTAAAACCAACCCTTACAGAGATTTTCATCAACCAAGTTGAATGCAACCAAGGAAATGAAGCAGCCGAAGAAACGCGGGAATTACTCACCCATGGGTAAAATCTTTACAGTTGCTTGGCGAGAATTTCGAGACACCGCACTGACAAAAGCATTTTTGTTTGGTGCCGTCATTATGCCTATTTTCATGATTGGGCTTTTCATCATTGTCCTCCCCCTCCTTGACACAGAAGACGAGCCGCTTCAAGGTACCGTTGCTATTATTGCGCCAGATGATGTCGTAACTGAACTTAAAGTGCTTTATGATTCTGGGGATAACGCGATTCAAGAACAACTTCAGAAGTTACCCGACATTGTCAAAAATGACCCGATGGCAAAAATGGTATTACCTCGAGCAACTGAGGCTGAAATCGAAATCGAAGTCTTTGACTCTTCTCAATTAGAAGAACTCAAAAAGCAAGTACAAGACGGAGACTTTCTCGCATGCATTCTTATCCCAAAGGGCATCGTCAAAAATCTTGACTCAAAGGAACTGCTTGAAGTCTTCATCCCTATTGAATTTTCGCCAGACCACACAAACTTTATTACTTCCAATGTAGAGAAAGCTGTCGTAAATGCTCGTCTTAAAAGACAGGGGCATGATCCTAATCAGGTCAGGTCACTATTGAAACGGCCAAGAGCTCATGCGATGCGCATTCAAGAAGATGGGGAAGTTGCTGCAGATAACAAACTCGCGCGGACATTGCTTCCAATGGCGTTTCTGCTTCTCCTCTGGATTGCGGCATTTACGAGCGGCAACTATCTATTAACAACAACTATTGAAGAGAAAAGCAATAAAGTCATTGAAGTGTTACTCAGTGCAATAAGTCCAATGCAATTACTCTCGGGGAAAATCCTTGGGCAAGCAGGCGTGAGCGCTGTCATCTTAGCGATGTATGGTTTTGCTGCGATTGTTGGTCTCATTGCCTTTGCGATGATGGACCTCGTTACATTTTCACAACTTGGATTGTTTTTAGTCTACTTTGTGATGGGGTACTTCATGATTGCAACCATGATGGTTGCAGTAGGCAGCGCTGTTTCTGAACTCAGCGATGCACAATCGCTCATGGGACCCATGATGCTTATCATGATGGTGCCATTTATGCTTTGGCCTATATTGACCGAACACCCACAAGGCATCGTTGCAGTAATATCGAGCTATATCCCACCCCTGATTCCCTTTGTCATGATTATCAGAATTACTGCAACGACAGAACCAATCATGATGTGGGAGATCCTATTGTCAGTTGTACTTGGCTATCTCTCGGTATTTTGCATGGTTTGGATGGCCGCTCGCATCTTTAGAATTGGCATTTTGCTCCAAGGCAAGCCACCAAACATTTTCCAACTCATACACTGGATCCGTCAAGGCTAACGCGCCCTGGGGCTGTCTCCAAACTATTCATCATCAATGTTTATTCATGGGTGATTGCATTTTTGTAAAAATGTATCTTTACGCTTCATGTTGGGACTATTCCAGCTCTATCGGTGAAGGCCTACCATAACCTTGGAGACATGCACATTTCGCTAACAGGATCGCTGGGGGCCGTCCCAAGAGTATTTAATTTCGAGTCAGAATCGAGGAGGAATGAAGAAAAAAGCTCTGTTTTATTTTCAAATGACGTATGATGCTCCGTATGGCAAGCAAAATATATCCGTCGCCCCAGGCCGCACTTGAAGGGCTCACTCACGATGGCATGATGGTCGCAGTTGGTGGTTTTGGGCTCTGTGGAATTCCCGAAAACCTTATTGTCGCGCTCCGTGACAGTAACGTAAAGAACGTAACCTGCGTATCGAACAATGCTGGCGTCGACGACTGGGGGCTGGGACTCCTCCTTGAAACAAAACAGATTAAAAAAATGTTAAGTTCGTACGTCGGAGAAAATGCTGAATTTGAACGTCAATTTATGGCTGATGAACTTGAAATTGAATTCTGTCCGCAAGGCACTCTTGCTGAACGACTCAGAGCTGGCGGCGCAGGCATTCGTGGTTTTTATACAAAAACAGGCGTTGGCACTGTCGTAGCAGAAGGCAAGGAAACGATGGAATTCGAAGGTGAAACATGCGTACTTGAACGAGGCATTGTTACAGACCTATCACTTGTCAAAGCATGGAAGGCTGACGAAGCAGGCAATGTAATCTACCGAAAAACCGCACGGAACTTCAATCCAATGGTTGCAATGGCAGGCAAGGTAACCATCGTTGAAGTCGAGGAAATAGTCCCTATTGGCTCATTAGATCCAGATCAAATCCACACCCCTTCTATATATATAAACCGAATTGTTCAGTCGACATTTGAAAAAAGAATTGAACAACGAACGGTATCTCCAAGCTAATATGCCGTCCGATAGTATAAATTCGAGTATTACTAGTCATATTATTTATTCAAGTGCGTTGAACTATGCCTGTTATCCAACCGAAAACAGATGTTCAACCGATTCACTTTGGATACACACGCATTGAGAAGGAAATAAAATGCATCGCGATATACACCTAAAAACGTTATTTACAGTCGTCACAACGGCTATAGCCGCCCTATCTATGACGCCAACGTCAAGTGCGCAAATGGAATACATGGCGGAAGCCATGCGTCCAGAATATATGTCGCGTGATCTTGTTGTTTTCGCAGAAGGCCTAAACCTCGACGATACCCAAGAAGTGATCGTAGAAGCGATGTTTGATTCATACGAAGATGACTTTGAATTCGGATGGGCTACCACGCAAGAACGTCTTAATAAAGTTGCCGAAAATTTAAAAGTGAACCCGCCAGATTCAACCAAAGGAACACTAGAACCAGTGCTGAATGCACTTGGTGATTGGCTTCAAGAAAAAAGAGCACTTGACCAAGGGTTACTCGAAAATGTTCAAGCAATATTAATAGGTAACCAGAAACATCTTTGGCAAGGTTTCGCCCAACGACTTTACAGGGAAAAACATATGAATCGTGGTCGCCTAAGTGGCGAATCTGTTGACTTGTTTACGATAGTTAGAGATTCTGATCTTTCGCCCATTGCAGAATCTATCATTGAAATTAATTTGGTTGAATATGCATCTGCACTTGATATCGCAATGCGAAACCGTGACACAATCCTTCGCGGAAACCCTAAGAAGTTATTCGACACCATTCTCTCTGGAAATGCTGACAGACCCCCAGCACTCATCGATAATCTCATCCGTGCGCGCATTGAAGTACGAGACTTAAATGACCGGTACATCGACATTATTAGCAGCACCCTTTCCGATATTGATGGTGAAAACTTTCGGAACAGAGCCCTTAAACGTGGATATACAAGAATCTATCGAAGAACCCCTGCACAAAGAATTTTAAGGCAAGCCGCGGAAAATGAAAGTTATCCAGCAGAAACTACTGCACTCATTTTGCAACTTGAAGCCGCCTATTTG
Source organism: Phycisphaerales bacterium (assembly GCA_014238785.1). Classification (GTDB taxonomy): domain Bacteria; phylum Planctomycetota; class Phycisphaerae; order Phycisphaerales; family SM1A02. Next base: position 25,532 of record JABAAL010000037.1, read on the forward strand.
CAAGAACTCGGCAGCATCAACTACAAACTTCTTACACTCACTCGAAAGCATGAACCTGAAGTCCATCGCAATCGAGAACTCGCGGGTCAAGTTCGAAAGAATGGCGGCACACCAAAAAAGTTGATTGACCCAACTCGAGAAGTTTTTAAACAACGTGAAGAACTTGGCAAACGATATATAGATTTACTCCGGGGAATCCTTTCGCCAGATGAATTTATTGAACTCGACGGCGCGCGCCGTTGGATTCCAAGAAGCGAACTGTCTAACCCAGGTACCGCTGGATTGCCACCGGCAGAAGCTATTGGTGGGGAGTTAACACTTGGCGCCAACAAGGGAAAGGGCTCTGGAAAAGGCAAAGGCGGCAAAGGAAAGGGGAAAGAAAAAGACAATCCTCCAGCGCCGGATAAAAATAGGGGCTTTGGAAATCCGGACAGTTAATACTACATGTCAACAAATATCGAACATCTTGAAACTGATTCCGGGCTAGACCCTAAAGAGCGCTGCATTGCTATGCATCTACATTGGTTTGATGCAGTTGTAGAAATCGAACAAACTGTCATTGACCTAATCGACGCCGAACTTGCGGTCCGACTCCGTATCCTTCCAGTTAAGATTGAAAACGGGCGCTTGCATGTCGCGATGCTCAGTCCAGAAGATATTGAAGCCTCTGATGAAGTTGCAACTATCGCCAATTTTCCTGTAAGCAGATGTGGAATGGAGTCACAAATTTTTTCGGAGTTAATGCGAAAACATTACGGCACAACTGCTGCTCGAATGGCGGAAAGTTTAGGAAGCGAATCGACTGCTTTTGAGTCAACCGACCACAATCTTGATGCCATCGAGGCGGATAATATTTTAGTGATGGCTGAACAGCCAACGCTCATCAACCTCGTAAACCTTCTCCTCCTTGAAGCAATTCAACAACGAGCGAGTGACGTGCACATTGAACCTTTTGAAACAGAACTACGGGTCAAGTATCGAATTGATGGTGTTCTTGTTGAACAACCTCCCCCACCAAAACATTTACAGCCAGCGCTGACTGGTCGTATTAAAATTATGTCTTCGATGAATATCGCGGAACGGTACGTGCCACAAGATGGTCACATTGCGCTACGTTTTGAAGGAAGAAAAGTAGACATTCGTGTCTCAACAATCCCAACACTCTATGGCGAATCAATAGTGATGCGGATTCTTGACAAAAGCACTATGCCTCTGGACCTCCTCTCCCTTGGCATGACGCAAACCATGCAAAATAATATGGACAAGTTGATTGAGAAACCACACGGTCTTGTTCTTGTAACTGGTCCAACGGGATCAGGGAAAACTACGTCGCTCTATGCCGCACTAAACAAGCTATACGATCCTCGAAAGAAAATTATTACGATTGAAGATCCTGTTGAGTATGAGTTAAATGGAATCAATCAAATTCCAGTAAATCCAAAACGTGGGCTTACTTTTGCAAGTGGCCTTCGATCGATCTTGCGACAAGACCCCGATATCATTTTTGTTGGCGAAATTCGCGATGGCGAAACCGCTGATATCGCAATTCGTTCTGCACTTACTGGCCACTTAATCTTCTCTACCATTCACACGAACGATGCTGTCAGTTCGATCGGCCGCCTCATAGATATGAACGTTGAATCGTATCTTGTGGCTTCCGTCTTAGAAGGCATACTTGCACAGCGACTTGGGAGACGAATCTGTAATGATTGCAAAGAACTCGTCCCTCTTTCTGAAGATTTGTCTCACCGTCTAACTGCTGAAGAACTTCCAAAATTTAACGAAGGCATGTGGCTTGGCAAAGGTTGCGAGAAGTGCAACAATTCCGGCTTCAAGGGAAGAGTTGGCTTTTTTGAACTGGTCGTGGTCAATAGTCCGTTAAGAAATGCAATTTCCGAAAACCGTACTGCTTCCGACCTTGCTTCAATCCTTCCAAAAGGGCACGTCACCATGCGAAAAGATGCCATGGACAAAGCAATCTCCGGCATAACCACTATAGGTGAAGTACTTCAAGCAACTCAAGATGCTGATAGCGACTTTTAATTTTACTTATGCCTGACTACCGTTTCCAAAGTATAACTACCAGCGGGGAAGCTCGTGCTGGTCTTCTCAAAGGGAGAGATCGAGCAGATATTGTGCAGCAATTGAGTTCGCGCGGAGAAACCGCAACCGAAGTTCAGCAAGTGAAAGCGGGAACCAAAGCCACTAAAACTACGGGGCCAAAAAAACGTCGACTTAGCAAACTTGAAATGTCTGCAATGATTAGAGAACTTGCAACGGCCCAAGAAGCTGGTCTACCTTTAATGCACGCGCTGACAACTATTCGCCGCCAAGCAGCACCTGCTTCAGGCGAGATACTCGACCATTTTATTCAATGCGTTGAATCGGGTGACCCTTTGTACAAAGCTGCTGCGGAATGGGGAGCTCCATTCGATGATTTAATCATAGGCATGCTCCGTGCTTCAGATGCTTCAGGAAAAATGAGCACTATTTTACATCAGCTCGCTGACCTACTTGATCGATCCATTGAGTTAAAACGCGAACTGCTTGGCGCGATAATGTACCCTGCAATTGTTGCAGTACTCATTGGCGTAAGCGGTATTGTTCTTGTAACCGTGCTTGTCCCAAGGCTTATCGAACCCCTTGCTGGACAAATGACACTTCCCTGGCCGACCGTTGTGGTGATGGGCTTTGCTAGTTTTATTCTTAATTGGTGGATTTGGATAATTGCGAGTATTGTCATACTCGTCATTGCATGGAAAAGTTGGGTATCTGTTCCAGAGAATAGATTCAAATTCGATCGCGCCAAACTCCACACACCGCTCCTTGGAAAACTTCTAAGAGATGTCGCTGTAGCAAGATTTACCCGAACACTGGGAACACTTACAACCGCAGGACTTCCAATTTTGGACGGCCTAAAAATCACACGCGACACACTCGGAAATGCCGCGCTTGCAGCGGCTGTCGATTCAGTTCAAGACCAAGTGAGCAGCGGCAAGCCCTTGGCAGATCCGCTTGAAGAATCCGGTTTATTCCCCCCTCTTCTCGTACAAGTAGTGAACCTTGGGGAGCGTTCGGGTAAACTTGAAGAAATGCTCATTCATTCCGCAACAGCCTTTGACAGGCAAGTGAATGCATCACTCAATATATTTACAAAGGCGTTACCGCCTATCCTACTTATTGTCATGGCTTCGCTCGCTTGCTTTGTGCTCGCAGCAATTTTACTCCCTCTACTTGAATTGCAATCACTCATACGTTAACCGCGTTATAGGAAATACTATGTCACACACAACAAAACATCATCGTAACGTTCGCCATGGTTTTACACTTATCGAAATCATCGTTGTTGTCATGATCATTGCCGTCCTTGCAACTCTTATCGCGCCACGATTAATGAGCCGTGTTGGTACGGCTAAGCAAACCGCAGCAAAAGCGAAGGCAGCAACAATTGCAAAGACTATCAATCTCTATGTTCTAGACATGGGGCTTTCAAAGCCCGGCGATGATTTTGATCTTGAGATACTCTTACTCTCGCCAGATGAAGGAGGTGGTCCTCAAGGGCCATATCTTGAACGCGCAGATGACATCATGGACCCTTGGGGTAATCCGTTCGAGCTCATCGTGCCCGGTGAAGTAAATGCCAGTTTTGATGTTACTAGTTTTGGAGAAGATGGTGAAGTTGGAGGCGAAGATGTCAACGCTGACATCACGCAGTGATGCATGAACTGTAGGGCAATATCTACCCGCAAGGGATTCACGTTAATCGAGATGATTATTGTCGTCATCGTCATTGGAATCATGACCGCTATGATTATCCCTCGACTATCGGGAAACCGAGATCGAGAATTTAATTTACTCGTTGATCAAGTTGCTGACATTGTTCTCATGTTCGCGCATCGATCTTCAACAAGCAACCAACCATCCGGCATGCGATACGATACCGAATTGCATCGTTTTGAACTTCTCGCAAAATTCAAAGAAGACGAAGATTATTATTGGGATTTAGACCCACTCGCTCCTCCAATTAGATTTCCTGAGTGGTTAGAAGTAAATGCTGTTGAAATTTATATCGATGGAGAACTTTCAGATACTTCACAATGGCCAATTACTGTTACACCGGGCGAAATGCGTCCCCTCATTGAAGTCGCGCTAGGCTGGGAATCCCGTTACGCTATCATTTCACTTGCATCCCATTCCATTGGGCCAAACATTTGGCTTGACGGCAATGGAATCGATCCACTGGTGCCGATTGACCTTGATGCACAAGGTAGGGGTCGAGAAGAATGGTAAAAAGGAAAAACGGCTTTGCACTCATTGACGTCATCATTGGCTCTGCGATGCTTGCTATCGGTTTAGCGGTAGTTATTTCGATGAGCAGCCGTTCACTCGGTCGGCAGTCAAACGCGCAACGACAGATTACAGCAAGTTGGCTTGCCGATGAAATTCTTGCCATGGCAATGGTTGTTGGCCCAGAAGAATATGCAAAAGCATATCCAAGTCGTGGACGATTTGATCCGCCGTTTGATGAATTTACTTTCGACGTATCACTTGAAGACAACTCACTTTACCTCCCTATAAAAGCAGTTGCTACTATTTCATGGGAAGCGTTAAATGGAATTCATTCTGTTGAAATTGAAACACTGATTGCAAGAGTACATGGAGAACCCGTGCCGCGAGCACCCGCAGAAACTGTCGACAGAGAAGAACGATACTGGGAAGCCATAGAAGCGAGGGAATTGCAATGATTCGTCGCGGCTTTACACTAATTGAGTTAATGGTTGCTGGGATGATGGCATCAATTGTGCTTGGTGGCATTACCACTTCCCTCTCACAACTTGGCTCTGCTAAATCCATAAGTCGACAACGTCTTGAAGCATTTTCTCGATGCGATACCGCACTTCGAACTATTCGAAAAGAAGTAATCTCCGTCTTACGCCGTGACGATTTATTTGATACGAGAATATTAATTTCAGATTTTACCGATCGATATCTTGGCGAAGATGTCGACCGAGACGAGCTCCTTGTTTTCAATGGAAATGTTAGAGCAAATAAAGAAATTGACTTTAACGGCGAAGGTCTTGAATACGAAACGCAAGTACGAATTGAAAACAATGACGTGAGTAGCGCACTATGGAAACGACGTGATGCCATCCTAGACGACAACCCAATTGGCGGAGGAATGGCGACGCCAGTTGCAAATGGCATAGTTTCATTGCAACTTGAAGCCTTTGATGGAACCTCTTGGTTTCCACAATGGGATTCTGACGAACTTGGAATACCGATGGCAATCCGCATCACGGTAACCTCGACCGGCATGGAGTTTCTACAAGAACTGGATACTTCATTGGTAACACTTCGAACTGTGGTTCCCCTGGACAGAATCATGCCACCTGCAGATTTATTTGCTCCTGTTGATGAAACAGACAGCGAAGAAGATGGCGATTTGGGCGGTGGCGACGCAAGCGGCGGCGCTGGAGAAGATGGTGGCTCCTCGGATGATAGTGGTGATTCTGGTTCTGGTTCTAGCGGCTCAGGAACCCGTCCAGGTGGCGAAGGTGGCACAGGCCCCGGCGGTATCGATAGTGGCCGCCCAGGGGGCAGCGGATCAGATGGCGGTGGCGGCCAATCTGACCCAGGTAGCATCACTGACCCTGATGGAAATGTACATAAATTGCCCACCTAATGAAACGACACACTCCACATCATGGTTCTGTCATAGTCCTTGCGCTTTGGGCGCTTGGCATTGCTGCAATTGTCACGTCTTCCATTCAAGTTTTTGCCCAACGACAAGCACTCTTGGGTATTGAGGTAGCCGATCGAATTCAAGCAAGATGGGCGGCAAGAGCAGGAGTCGAAGCATCCATTGCAGTAATGTCCGATCACACCGCTAGACCAATTCCAAACAATGCCTTTGCTATGGTCGATGAACTTGAAATAGTTTCAGTAGGCGATGCTGGCAAAGCAACTTGGGATATCAGACACAATGTTGAAGGCGAAGATTTGCAAGGTCCGATGGACGAACACCGAAAGTTCAACATAAACTCAGAAGACAATTCGCTCTTTGTTTTTGTAATTGATGATTTAGTCTTTGGCATTCATGACGCCGTGATGGATTGGATTGACAAAGACGATGACCCAAGATTACTTGGCGTTGAAAGAGATTATTATTTAAGTTTAGAAACTTCTTACGAACCAAGAAATGGAAAATTACGTTCGATTGCTGAACTAGAACTCATCGCAGGCGTCATGCCAGATGATGTTCGGGGCGAAGATTGGGATCTTGATTATCGGCTTGACCCAAACGAAGACGACGGCGGTGAAAGTTTGCCATGGGATGAGCCAGACAACTATCTGCAAGGCGGCTGGGCTACCCTACTGACGACATATTCTGTCGATGGCGGCGCAACTGATAGCGGTGAACCTCGTATTAATCTTCGAAATATTGACTACGAAACCCTTCAACTTCGACTTGGCCTATCCCCAGAACAGGCAGAGGCACTTGTCAATTTTGCGTCTTCTGAAGATGTTGAGTTAGCAACCCTACTCACAACGACCCTTCGAACACTTTCGGGAGATGCTGAAGGTGTCGAAAACTTGTCCGACGAACAACTGCGCGTTATTTTTGCTGAGACTAGTCTTTTTGATCAACATGAGGCCCCAGAAGGCAGAATGAACATCAATACTGTCTCTGTGGAACTCCTACATCGGCTCTACCCCGAACAGTCCCGCTTTGTTGAAGAACTCATATACCTTCGTTCCAGTCTTGCTGGGGGGATTTCGAACCCTATGGATTACCGCTCAATCGCAGGAATTGAAGATAATGACATCATGCAACTTTGCAGGTACTTCGATACCCGCAGTAATGTATATACGATCTCATGCCTCGGAAAAGCGAATGGTAGCGGTGTTGAACAGGAAATAATAGTTATCGTCGATCGTTCTACCCTTCCTGTGACGATACTGGAATACAGAGAACAATGAACGCAAACGTAACACAACCCAATTCTTCCCCCTCCGATTCTCATATCGTAGTTGTGCATCGGGTTGGCCCTAACTGGAATTGCCTTTTTGCTTCCCTAAACGATCAAGGCACACCCCTTGTGGAAGACACAATAGCCATTGAAGGCGACCAAGCACTAGAAAACCTTTTACGCACAAAATCACCAGCTCAAATCTTTGTAATTCTTCCAGGAAGTGATACCGTTTGCCGAACAACGACGCTGCCCGATGTTGAAAACGATCAGGTCATCGAGGCTCTTCGGTTGCAAGCGGAAGCGAAGTTGCTTGGTGGAACCCCATCGCACAGAAGAGCTATGGCGCCTTTGGATTCTGCCGTTGGAGAAACCAATCGAGTTGGTCTCATCGTTGCATGGCCCGAATCGTCAGATCTTTCTTTCCCCTCTTGCCTTAAGGATGCGCATGTTATTCCTGATGCCGTCTCAATCGCTGCATTGCTTAACAATTTACGCCCAACTGAACCCCTTATATACGCAGATTTAGCAAATGGAACCGTCACAATCGCCCTTTCGCATGTGAATGGTGCGGCACTAAGAGCGACTCGGGAAAATTCCACGAATAAAGAGCGTTTCTTTGAAGGCATCGTCCGGACCGCCAATGAGACGGCGCTTCTCCATAACCATACCCCATCCTTTACAGAAGCAATGAATTCACGGCTCTTAGTTGCACTCTCCAGCACTGTCGAAGAAGAAAATATGCTTCTAGTTCCAGAAATTATAGTCCGTGGCGCAGTTGACAGAGTCATGCAATGTTCAAATACAGACACTTCTTGGTGGAACGCATGGGGTATTGCACTTGGGGGGCTTCTCGCTGTAACTGGCTCACTTCAACCCCTTACAACAATGCAGCAAAATGCGATTGAACTTCACCCCTCCGCCCTGGAAAAATTGACACAGCGATTAGAAAATCGAACATTTGCAACTCGACTACTTGTCGCTGCTATTCTTGTTCTTGCCCTTGGCCCAGCCATACTCTCTGGCATACGGTTAAGTGTTCTCTCCATTCTGCATCCTGACATCGAAGAAAGATACGACGAAACCGTGCTGGAAAGAAAACAGCACATTGTCTACAAAGAACTAGCCAAATCCGTTTGGCCAATGACGAAATTGATTGCTGATATCACGAATAATGTTCCAATTGGTATTGACATCGAAAGTCTACAAATCGATGTTGGCGAGCCAATTTCTATTCGCGGGCGAGCGATTAATGCCGAAGGGAAAACCGCTGCCGAAGTAATTGCTTTTTTACAAGAACAATTACAAGAAACAGGAATGTATAAAGACATTGAATTTTCGTACAACCCTGCAGGAACATATGGTGATCGTGAATTTGACCTTTGGGCAACGGTGTCTGATTCCCTTCGAAGGCCCATATACATTCCAGAAAAAGATTTTGGGCAATGGACACTTGCAATGCAACAGGCAGGTACGCCACTTAACACAGTTGCCGCCAACTCTGCCCAAGACGAGACCGGCCAAGAACAAGGTCGCCAGAGCGACTCCACCTTAACTCCCGCAATAAGCGACCTTGAATCCTCTGGAAACAGTGAGCCACCCGCCTACATTGGTGATCGGCCAGAACGAGAACGAACGGAACGAACGCGAGCAAGTGCGCGTGATTCAGGTGCCAAATCGCGAACCGAAGCACGAGATTCCGGCTCACCTAAAACGAGAGTTTCAGACCCACTTTCGCCCGAACTTATTAAAACCATGAGCCGTGATGAGACAAATATCGCGCTCAAAGACGTAACTGAAGGCTTGAAACGAATTGGGCGAACCGATCCAGATACTAAGAAAAGGCTTCGAGCAGAAATGCGGCTTCTCCTTGACCGGTTGAAAGAGGTACCAGAATGAGTGAATTCATGGATCGTGTACATGCGTGGCCTCGTTCAATGCAATGGGTTTTTTGGGCTGCTGTGGGAACCATTGCGTTCTTGATTTGGGATGCAACTGTTGCTGATCTTGGAGCGTCATGGTCGGCGCGTGCAAATACAATCGAAGTCCAAATCAAAGAGGTGAACACACCTATTTTGCTTACCTCAAGTGTAAAAAAATCTGTTTCTTCCTTTGGGAATATAGAACTTCCAAGAAGCAAAGCAGAAGGCGCCGCAGCTATGACAGATGCCGTGCATGCCATTTTGAGTTTGCACAACGTAAAAGATGACGAATATACTCGTACAAAAACGAGTAAAATGAAAAATAGCGCTATGCTCGGCATAGCAAATAGTGGCCAACAACTTGAAGCCATGATTGGTGATATTCGATTTGAAGCAACCCAAGAAAATATTCTGAAAGTAATTTCCGATCTCGAAGGCAGTCCTTGGATCGACGCTGTTTCAGATATTCGCTTAACGAAAAAAGACGGAAGGATGATTCGCGTAGATTTATCCGTAGAAGCGTGGGTCCTTACAACTTCTTCAAAAGGGCGACGCAGATGATTACAGTAGACAAGTTAAAAGGGCCACTGGGGTGGAGCTTAGGTGCGCTTATCGTACTCCTCGTCTTTGCGTGCATAGTCTTTGTAACAATCGTCTCGCCGTTCTTTGGGCACACGGGCAAACTACACTCCAACAGTAAAATGGCGGCCCTTGTCATGCAATACGATGAAAATAATGCAGCGGATATCGCTCGATTCAACGGTAGATCTGCATTTTTTAAACCAATTCGGATAGCAAGACCAACGCCCCCAACTCCAGTGAGAGAGGTAGTACAGGATCTCCCCCCACCTCTACCCCCAGAGCCAATTGGGCCACCACCTGCTCCGGCTTCGTATACGGGGCCCCCACTTATTGCGATAATCGGAAACGAAGCATGGTTTAGAAACGGCTCGAGCAGTACACCGATTCTACGTTTGCAGATTGGCGAGGAAAAAGACGGTCTTAAACTCGTAAGCACGTTAGAGCCCACAATGGTAAAAGTCCAGCATCGAAGGGGCACGTATGAGATTGATCTCTTTGATGCCGATGAGCCATTCTTTCGAGAAGAGCCTCAACCAAGTGCCGCCAATCACTTCTTCAAGGAAGTCGAAGGGTAAATACTTCTCAAATATGTTCCAAGGAACACCAAACCAGCGGGTGCCTTAGTCAACAAAACTTCATAAAAGCATATTTTCAAAAAATGGGCTTTTATGTTACGCAACACCCTATTTTGCCGATGAAAGTCAAATAGTTTTTCTTGCATTCAGAACCCATTTAGAAGTAATATTTTCCCTCTTTGTTACGTTACTCTCTAGACAACAAAATTGTTATACACCACTTCTGCAAATGAGAAGGATTCCAATAGTACACCCATGATTACATTAGAAAACACCGCAATAGTAAGTGCCGCAATCTTGCTTTCGTTCGCAACAATAGCAGTTGCGCAAGATCGACCTGCACCAGAGCCGGCGCCCGTACTCGAACTCCCCGTGGAAAGCGATTAATCAGGCAGCAATGAGTCGGAAGTCGTTTACATGGTCGAAGAAGGTACAGAAACACCCGCCTTTGAAACGGACGTAGAAGTCATACTTGGTAGCAATGAAACCAAAATGGTTCGTTGGCCTTCCAAGCGAGAAGTCCCAGAGGGTCAAGTCATTCTTGCTTTTGATGACGTCGCGGTGACTGAAACGTTTACCTTTATCGCAGAAACAACGGGTAAAATAATTATTCCCATTAAAAAGATGGGGATGAGCAATTCCAAAATTACATTACAAAACGATGAACCCGTAAGCCGCGGCATCGCTCTTGATATCCTCTTTCAAGCATTTGCCCTCAATGGCATCGCGGTCATTGAGCGTGAAGACATGATCATCATTGGCCAGCAATCCCAAATCAAAGATTACCTTGGTGAATTTCCAGTCCTTGGCGTTAACGACGATGTAATGAATCGGCAAGACCGAGGAACACTCGTCATCAAGGTCTTTGCAGTCGAAAAAACCGCAGCCGATGTCATTGCAAATAACATTAATGAAATGTTTGCCTCTTCGGACAACCCACTGAGTGTTTACCCAGAATCCAACCAAATAGTCGTTGTAGGCGACATTGGCCTTTGCCAACAAGTACAAACACTTATTACGCAACTTGACCATATTTGGAGAAGCGGAGAACTCAAAACGTTTCGCCTGAAATATGCAGACGCATCTGAAATTTCAAATAATATTCTTGAACTCTTCGAAGATTCTGGATCCGCACCGAGTACAAGAAATACTGCCAATAGAACTCAAAACAGAGCTCGCACAGCAACCACCGCTACAAATACTGCCGAAGTAGAACTTCGGCTCACGGTGAACATGCAACAAAACTCCGTAACCGTACAAGCCGAACCAGACATCATGAAAGATATCGAGCGTCTTATCGTGCAAGAATGGGACTTGCCAAGACCAACTGAAACAAGCAAGATGTATCTCTTGCGCTTCAGCGACCCTATTAAAATCAAAAACTTGCTCGTGGAGATTCTTGGTGGAGGCTCAACATCATCGAGTTCCGGTTCCCGTGCGGGTGGCCAGACACAGCGCGCTGACGTTACTGAAGCAATGAGCGGTGTGTACCGTTTTGAAGCCTATCCAGATAAAAACGCATTACTCGTACTATCAAAAACCGAGGAAAGCTTTTCATTCCTCGACTCTATCATCGACTCGCTTGACCAACCCTCTGATGTAGGCTTGCCAAAAATTGTTGAACTAAAACATGCCGACGCAGTGGCACTTTCAGAGGAAATCAACGCACTACTTGCGGCTCCTGGAGTTTCGGCAACAATCCAACGACCAGATCAAGGCCTCTCTGGTGAAGGTTTTGGCGAATCCGCCGCATCAACGGACAACGAGTCCGGTGGACAGATGAGTTTCCCTTGGCAACAAGGCGGAGCCAACTCCGATGAGCAATCACCCGAGTCTTCCCTTATTGCAAAAATACGCCTCGTACCAATCGTCAGGCAAAACGCACTCGCCTTTGTTGCACCACCACAGTACATGGGGTATGTACTTGATCTGATTGAAGAGTTTGATCAACCAACTCGTCAAGTGATGATTTCTGCAACGATTGCGGCAGTCACGCTAACAGAAGGATTAGCTCTAGGTCTCCGTTGGGGAAATGGCGTCACTGCCGATGGAGCTAATACTATTGGGATGAACGGCGACATTTTAGGAGATATCACTGATATTTTCGGTGGTATCTTTGCCGGAGGTGGTGCAACATTTTTTGGAGCATCAAATGTTGGCATCGCACTTGACGCACTCAACCAACTTACGAATGTTCGTGTTATTCAACAACCAAGAACATTCACTTCAGACAACCAAGAGTCCATCTTTTTCAATGGTCAAGAAGTCCCCGTACGAACCACAAGCAACACTACAAGCAGTGGTCTTGTTGAAGGGGGATTTGAATATCGGGACGTTGGCGTCATGCTCAATGTTCGACCTCGAATTACCGCGCACGGAAATGTTGACTTAACTATCAACGTTGAACTTTCTGATATCCAGTCAGGGCCCACAGGTGTTGGCGAGAATCCGATTTTCACACGAAGACAAGTACGAAGCCAAGTGCAACTTCACGATGGAGCAACTGTGCTTATCGGTGGCATTTTACAAGAACGCGAATCTAAAGTTAAACGCAAATTCCCTCTTCTTGGAGATATCCCTCTTATTGGCGCTATTTTTACTTCCATTGATGACGAAACAATCCGCGAAGAACTACTCGTCTTCATCACGCCAGTGATTGTTAATCAACAGGACGATAACAGCGGTGCATACAACTTAGAGTACCTCGAGCGGTTAGAAGAAATTTCTTTGCCTGTAGATGTGCAAGTCGACAACATTAATGACAACAAGGAATTGGATTTCCTCAAACAACGATTACGTAACCCAGCCGCGGACTACACACCGCAGAACAAATGAAAATCCTCTTCTGCATTCAGATGCACTCTACACTTCGCACAACAGTTGCCCTTTGCCTCTTTTCTACTCTTTTAAATTGTGGCAGTGCGCAGAAAACAAAGCCTCATGTCTCTCTTGCGCAAAAACAAAAAGCCGCACGTACGCTCAGCGAAACAATTAAGCCACTTACAAACGCAAAAGTTACTTCTTCTACAGACATTGATTGGCCAGCGGGTGTGATTCCTTGGGATCGTTTTACACTACCGGTTTTTTCACCTAATGGTCTCCACGCCGTTGTGCAACTTGGTAATCCACCAGCAGCAGATATCCTTTGCGGCGATGCCAACACACCAATTGATTCAACAAATCTAGAATTACACGCGCTTGACCCTGTGCGTGGTAGACGAATTACACCGCTTCATATCGCAAGGAAAGGGTTACTCCTTGGCAGGTTCGCAAGCAACAACTCCATCCTCGTTACGGCGCCACTTGGTGAACAAGGCCGTTGGATTGGGGAAATCGACTGGGCTACAGGTTCGCTCACATGGATTGCTTCGGACGATTCCATGAACTGTTTTCCCGCGATGAACAATTCTGGCGACTATGCATGGTCTCGAAAAACCAAGGGCGATGATAGGTATCACATCGTATATAAATCACTACGAGGAACTCGGATTATCGACGATGGAAAGAGCGATTGGCTCCTTCCATTTTTTGTTGGTACCGATCGACTTCGAGTCTTCCGAATATACGAAAATCAATTAGCAGTCGTTGAACTTGACTTGCGGGCAAGAGATCCGCTCCTCACTGCGATGTCCCTTCCAATCGTAGAATCTGGCGCAACAAGACAACTCGCTTGGCAAATTGCAACGACTAATCCTTCTTTCGCAGGCAATGACCAACATGCTTTCTACCACCCCATATTGAAGCGGATGGTAGTCTGGCAACCCAATGGTGCAATACCCTGGGCATCTTTGGCGCCAAATAGCGTAGCAGCTGCACCCGTACCAGACGGCTCATGGCTTGTTGCAACAGGTAACCGCGTCCTGAGGCAATCACTTGGTGATGAGGATGGCATCCACCTTCGTAATCAAATGGCCATACCGATTGCTACGACTTCAAAGCAATGGACCCATATGCTCCTGATACCTAGTGGAAATCGGCTTGAAATCCGCGCAATGAACCTCAGCAAATAAACATATCGTATTCCTTCGCTTCACCCTTGGCGTTTCAATTTACTCATCCACTGAAATCGCATCGCCTTGAATATAGGTTTTAGGGACATAGAAATACCCTACAGCCACGAATAAGATAGCGGTACCGAGCATAAGCCATGTGAAGAATTCAAAATAGGCTGCGCCTGTAAGAGTTGTCGCACCACCGATTTGCCACGTTGTTGTAAACGCATGGTTTTGTTTTACGATAACTGGGTTGCTTTCTGCTTGGGTCTTTGTGACAAATTGTTCCCACGTAGCCGAAGCATCGCCTGCCTTCCTTGCTTTAGCAGCATCTATCTCCGCTTTACGGACAACAATCCAAGAGTGCGTAGGATGGAAAATTGATGAAGTTGGACCCGTAGGTGCCTCGTCCGCTATTTCATTCTGTTGCACAATAGAATCTGAATCTACGTGTACTTGCGCACGAACATCGTTTGTCGTCATGAATACTTTGTCTGCCCCCTCGCTTGTGATTTCGAAATTGCGGCGGTTCACTAATGCATAGTGCAAGGGCTTGCCCCAAGGGTCTTGCAAATGATTAATTGCACGAGCACCCCCGTCATTAAACGGGAGCCGATCGTGCTCATCCCAATACTGTCCAATTATTGCAATAGCTTCCTTCATGACTGTTACTTCAGATGTTACGAGTGACACACGTTCTAAATCGGGCGCATAGCCAACGCGAATATCGTCACCGCCAACGGATTCTTCCCAGCCTTTGAGTACTAATGCAAAGCCGTCATCATCACTCTGTTCGTATCCGATACCTTTGCCTGCAGCTTGAGTTTTACGATCCGCAATAGTTGTATCAGCGTTGCTCCATGTCGATACAAGTGCTTTTGCATCAACGAGTTTATCCGGAACCATGATGAATTTATTAACACTTGTGGTAAACAAGTTGCCAAGCGATACGCTCATCAAGAATAACGCCATAATGACGGATTTCATTTTCTTTGGTGCTTGCGTGTAGGCGAATTCCAAACCGGTAATTGAAACCATCACCTCAGACGCTGTTAAAATTGCGTATGCCAGTACTTGCCACCCAATTGATGGACGCTCCCCTGCGTCGACCCAACCTTGCACTACGCCAACCATGGCAAAGCCCACAACCATTACAAAGAGACCAAGGGATATCTTACGTATTGGCGTTAACTTCCAGACTTTGTTTATGAGGGGGTACACCGCAAACTGGAAAATAGGTATGTAAATCAAAATCATGATGGGGTTCACCGCTTGAATCTGCGAAGAGAGCCAGTGCATCCCAAGCCAATTACGATTTAAATCTTCCGCTTGCAATACCCAAGAAGACCCTGTCTGATCGAAAAGTGCCCAGAACACTGCGATAAAAAGAAAGATGATTGCTAATTTTAAAATCGCCCTGATGCCGGTCGCGCTAAACGTTTCTCGCACCCACCCCATACCACCAGCGGGTATATGAATAAATACTTTTCGCCCCTTCCAAAAGGCAAACGTCGCAATCGCCATTAATACACCGGGTACGCCGAACGCCAAGTGTGGGCCGTACCATTCAAGGAGCCACGGCGTGAGCATCGTTGACAAAAACGCACCGGTATTAATCGAGAAGTAGAACCACCCAAAAACTTTCTCAATCAATGGAGCATTTTTCTTGCCAAACTGATCGCCTACGTGTGCAGATACACATGGCTTAATGCCACCCGAACCAACCGAAATTAAAATCAAGCCAATCGCAAGAACTATTCCCGGTGGCATTGTATCCGTGGAACCCATAAGCGCAAGAACACCGTGCCCCACACAATACACGACGCTCAAAAGCATAATCGTCAAATATTTTCCGAGCAAAATGTCTGCAAGGAGCGCACCCATGATTGGAAAGAAGTACACGGCGCTCGTAAAGAGATGGTAATTTGCCATCGCCTCTGTATTGCTCATTGCTTCGGTACCAGCGCCGGGCAATATGTAGAGGTACTGCGTCATAAAAATGACGAGAATCCCTTTCATACCATAGAAACTAAATCGTTCTGCAGCTTCGTTGCCAATGATGTATGGAATGCCTTTTGGCATTTTCTCTGAAGAAACTGGAGCGCTTAAATATGTATTTGACATCTGTTCGGTTAACTTTCTTTCTTGATGAAACGCAATTGTTTTGTATCTTTCACAACGCTTGGAAATTGCAGAACGCGATTATGCATCGCGACGTAGACACCGGGTTCAACTAATTTTACAACAGAAAAGGATTCCACGAGATTTTGAAGCGCATCCGTATTTCGCATAAT
Organism: Phycisphaerales bacterium; assembly: GCA_014238785.1. GTDB lineage: Bacteria > Planctomycetota > Phycisphaerae > Phycisphaerales > SM1A02. Next base: position 41,868 of record JABAAL010000037.1, read on the forward strand.
CCAAGGGCGCATAGCACCAGTAAGAACGCATGGAACTGCTAGTTCTGGGTACTCACTGACTATACGTTCTCCAGTAAGGGAGAGCGTGTCGGTACCATGTATAACAATTACGCCGTCGCAAGATTGTGAACATTTACCAACTGTTTGTGCGATATGCTGGTGGTCTTGCTCGGTCATTTCCCCACTGTCCTTGTCCATCAAGGCAATATGGGTAATTTCAACCCCATCAAGTTGAAGCGAACCGAGCATCAGTTCAAGCACAGACGTGCCGTTGGCAAGTATGCCTTCTTGCTCATCGTATGTTTTTTCAATTGTGCCACCAGTAGAAATAAGGGTGATCTTTTTTAGAGGAGAAGCCACCAGTGTTACTCCACAATAATCGTACAAGGAACGCGAAAATCTTCTGGTGCGAGGCATGTATCTTCATTACACGATTGCCAGCGAGCCATTATTGTCAACTTTCCTTTTGCTTTGGAACTTGCAGTCAATTTTATCGGAATGGTTACAACATCTCCAAAGACGGAGACGCGTTCACCAGCAGATACCATTTGTACGCTTTCTGGCCATGTTATCTCGACGCTTAGATTGTCGTCAATAGACTTGAACGAGAGAGGTATTGTGTATTCATTTCCAGGATCATTTGAATTGACGTGCCAGCCACGATCCATTTGCAACTTTACAAAGATTGTAGAAGATTCTCCCGCAGAGAGCGTTACCCGAACTGGCTCACACGTCATCTTCACGGTTGAGTCATTTTGCACCGAACCAGTTGGCTCCTTGCCATATTCTTCGGGATGCGCCTTGACCCATCTATCGAAATTCTTCGCAGCGACGATGACAGCAAGAGGTTGCGTGTTTAGCCACTGGCTCTCGGAGTCAATTGTTCCCATGACATCTTCCTCAAATCGTTGCTCACCTGTAAACTCCGACAACGAGATAACATCGTCAAGAATATACGATGTCGCAGCTGGAATCGCTCCATCTGAAAGCGCGCGTGTTCGAACGAATAAGTCAGATTTTCCCTCTTCTGTGTCATACCAACCCTGATCTTCTACGTAGAAAAGTTCGCGTGCTTTATCGTAGAGTTCTATTGCAGCACTCAAAATTTGTTGATCATGATTTGCTCTGTATATGGCAAGCAATCCTCGAATAAAAGAGGCGTAATCGATTAAAAACGCTTCTGCTCCTTCTTTACCCTCTCGCCAAGTGCGTAACAGTTTTCCATTTGGAAGTTTCATCTCTGTTAAGATAAAGTTTGCGGCATTCGTTGCCCTTTCTATCCAAGCATCGTTTTGTAAAATTCTCCCCGCGTCTGCATAGCCGGCAATCATGATGCCATTCCACGCAGTAATAATCTTGTCGTCTGTCGATGGTTGGTCACGCGTATCTCGAACTGCAAGCAACGCTGCATCAAGCGCATCAACTCGTACTTGGTATTCCGTATAGGACATACCATATTTCTTTGCTATATCTTCTGGGTGATTACCAAGGAAGAGCACGTTCGTTGGTGGCACTTCGGGGTGATGCGGATCTTGAAAATTCGTGCCTTTGTCAACGCCATATAACGAGAGTGCAAATTGGATTTCTCCTTCCATTTCTGCGTCTTCTAACACTTTA
>JABAAL010000038.1 GCA_014238785.1 Phycisphaerales bacterium
AACGGTCCTTTCTGGCGACATTGCAGTTGACACAGGTGCAGGCGCTGGCACGATTACGTTTGCAAATACACTCGATGGCACAGTACTTGGCACAGAATCGTTGACACTCGCTGCAGGTGCAGGTGATATCACCTTCATAGGTGCAGTCGGTGGAGGTGTTGCTGTGGGAGACACAACTGTCGTAAGTGCAGCAAACGTGACAACAACCGATGGGCTGACTGCAGCAAGTCTCACAGTTGACGCTACAGGAACCACATCCCTTACTGGTGACACACTCGCCAATGGAGACATAGATGTCGTTTCTGGAGTTATTACAGCTTTCAATGATGTACTCTCAGCAAGCGGAGACATCAGCCTAGAGGCAGACACCGGAGCTTTGACACTGGCTGCAGGAACTGATGTTGCTACACTCAACGGCAGTATTGACCTATTTGGCGAAACGGGTATCAGTCTCGGCGCAAACCTTGTAACAGATGGTAATGTTGGAACAATAACTATTGACGGTGACATAACCCTTACCGACAACATTGTTATTGACACGGCACCAGTTGATGTTGCAGGTGCTGGTGACGTAACAGTAACAGGCGATATCGATGGAGCCTTCGTTATGACAATGGATATCGAAGGTGACCTTTCAATCACCGGCGATGTAGGATCTGCAATAGCGTTAACTTCGATCGCTGGTCTTATGACTGGAGATGCATTTGTTTCAGGCACAATCGATTCAGATGGTGATATTGATCTCCTTGCACTTGGTGACGTAACGCTCGGTGGTGACCTTACTGCTGGTGGAGACGTCCTTATTACAACTGGTGCAGTTGGTACGATTGCATTTGAATCAAACGTTTCAACCGTAACGGCAGAAGGCGATATCGTCCTCTCAAATACAGCCGTAAGCGCAACAAACGTTCCTGCAATTGCCACTATTACCGCTGAAAATACAAATGGCATCACATTCGATGCCGGTGACGATTTCATCATGACCGCCGGTGAAAAACTCACCGCGTTCGACATTGATATCCAAACTGGTCGAGTAAGTGGTACTGGCCGAGCTGTACTAGGCGATCTTGTATCACTTGGTGACATCCGCGTAACTGCAGATGACATTGACTTCATCTCACGAGATTCTGCTCAAGTATTGACTTCCGATGGCACGTTGGTCTGGGACCAAGGCGTTGATGTTGTGGCTGCTGGAGATTTCTTCTTCAGCGTTGCTCCAACAGTCATTGGCGGCAGCGGCATCGTTCAATTCTCAAGTAACAATATTGATCCTGATGTAAATGGTACTTTGAGTGACTGGATTGTTCGTTGGTCACCAAATGCTGTGACGATTAATTCCGTAATACTAGGTGACACAGTGTTGGATTTACGTGCAGATGGCATGGATCACTTGACAGTTGAAGAGCTTGGCGCTTTGTCAGGTGCTCTAACACCAATGTCTCAAATGGTTCCAATCGTTCGGATTCACCCTGACTCAGATGATGATGATGAGGAATTTGAAACTGAAGAAGAGGTATCACAAGAGGCAGCAGTTCAAGACTTTTGATTCTTCAATGAAGTAAGAGAGAGATAGATACGTTATGGTTACTACAGTTAGAAAAGTATTATTGATTGCCGCAAGTTCGCTCCTGATTATGTCAGGAGCGAGTGCGCAGCAGCCTTCGGGTGAAGCGGCATTGCCAAGTGCTGACGCTCCAGCGGAGCCAGAGCAACTCGTCAAGATTGCAACGCTCAACACCCCGCAGGCAAACGATGAATTCACTCGTAATGTCCAGATTATGCAAGAGCAAAGACGTGCTGTTGCAAATCTCTATGCACTTCTTGCTCAAGAAGAAGATGAGGACATCAAGTACAACATCGAAGCAAAAATACATGAATTAATGGTCAAACTCAACGATGAGAATAAGCGGATGGCGGAAGCCTTTCGTTATACGCTTAATAGAAGGTACGTACGTAGTATTGAGAATGCCACCGTCTATATACAACTCAGCGACGAGGAAGCAGATTCCCACAGGAAGAAACTTTCTCTAAAAGGTGAAACGCCTCCTAAATCTTTAAAGTCAAACATGCTCTCAGTCTGTACACTGAATACTGCTGAAGCAGCGCAGGCCTTCCAAAAAGACGTGGCTAGCATGCAAGCTAAGCGAGACATCGCGCTTCAAATGCAAACGGTTGTTGAGAACGCAGAGACGCCTGACGACAAGGCGTACGCGCAGGGGCGCCTTGATCAAGTCCTTGGACAAGTATCGGCTTTTAACAAGGAGATGGTACGAGCGTACGGATTCTCTATCAGCCGAAATTATGTGCTTCAGATTGATAAAAGTTCCCTCTTTGTTTGGGCTTTAGCGTCTGAAATTGCAGATGCATCTTCTTCAAACTGATTATTACCCTTGTATCACCTTTCTTGACCTCGGAAATTTATGTAGAGGTCGATTTTAGTAGGGATTATTTATATACTATCCCTTTTGAATTTCAAACCAACAAACAATGGGAAGAGAGCATTTACGATGTTACAACTACTTAAAAATATAATTTTGCTTGGATCATGTACATGCTTACTGGCTATTACAGCGTGTGATCAAAATCAGAACGACGACAACGGTTCATCAACGAGTGAAACTTCGGCATCAAGTGGCGAAGAAGTAACAGTGAGCGGTGCTCCTGAAGTTATTGGCGCTGATGACACATCAAACGGTCGCTTGGTTCAGATTGCAACGCTTAACTCACCTGAAGCAAATAATGAGTTCACAAGAAATGTTCAAATCATGCAAGCGCGAGTTCGCGAAATTGCAAATATGAATACGCTTCTTGGGGAAGAAGAAGATGCAGCGGCAAAGCGTGCTGTTGAGAATCAAATTAAAGAATTGATCCGCCGCGTCAATGAAGACAATAAAAAGATGGCGGATACATATCGCTATACGCTAAACCGAAAATATATCCGCAATATCGAACAAGCAACTGTATTTATCCAACTCTCGGATGAAGATGTCGCAGCGGTAAAGAAACAGGCTGGTGAAGAGGGCAGGGAACTGCCTCCGCTCCTAGATTCCAACTTAATTTCTGTTTGCACACTCAACACAGCAGACGCCGTACAAGGCTACCAAAAGGACGTTGCAAGGGTCCAAACTGTTCGAGATGAAGCTATCAGTTTACAGGCGGCGGTTACAGCATCGGAAACATCAGCGGATAAAGCCTATGCACAAGGCAAACTTGATGTAGTTATGGATCAACTCAAAGCGCTGAATGTTGCGATGTTTGATGCGTACGGTTTCTCGATTAACAGGAATTACACAATGCAAATCGATAAAAGTTCCCTCTTTGTCTGGGCTTCCGAAAGCGAACTCGCCAACGTTACTGAATAATACGTTTCCATTGGTGTTACGTATTGGATGAACGAAAACTTTACTTGGAACCCAAGCGTCAATGTTGGCATTGCTGGTGAAACAGACGATGCCAGCCTGTTTGTCGGCATAACATATAGATTTTAAGTAAACGGCGGTTATTTAATGTTGCTATTGAGCCACTGGGTAATATCTTCAGCGTGCCATCCAAGCGACATAAAAAGTCCAAGGTGCCCACTCGGGTAAATCCAACGCTCTGGCTTGCCCGCGCGTTCCCAGAGAAGGTCACCGCTGGCGGCAGGAACGACCATGTCCCATTTTGCATGAATGAGAAGGGTGTTGTTCCGTGGAAGCTCAGGCGCTAGAAAATAGGGGTCACGGGAAGGTGTTGCAAGATACGAAGCATTCATCTCAAGCAAGGCATTTTTTGAAAATGTATTTCCTGCATTGTCTGTGAATCTCCAATTTGTAAACGCTCCCTCTTGCAAAATATCAAACATATTTGCCCCGCCAGCAACAAGAATTACTGCATCGACTTCATCTTGCAATTCGTGATACACAGCAGGAGTATTTAATGCGCCTGCGCTAATTCCAATTAAAGCAAGTGGAGCAGCATGCAAAGAGGGGATTTGTTTTTTCATCCGATTTCGTATCGCTTTTGTTGCACCTATGACTTGGCAATATTTCTTGTTGAATATATCTATTGCAGCGCTTGCTGGGGTATCGCCTTTAAGTTTTACTTTCAATTTGTACTCGGGTACATTCATGATGGTATACAAATAGACGACAGCCCATCCATCGCGAAGTAACGTTTTGCCAAGTACTTTTGATGAATGCTGCATTCCGCCCATCCCGCAAAGTATGACCGCAAGTCCGCTGGGTTCTGATTTGTAGTTCCAAGACGCGCGGTAGACTATGCCTCCATCTGATTCGACACGTACAGCACAGAGTTCATCTGGTAGAAGTTCATTCCAGGTGGGGACAGTCGTATTGTCTAGATTCCAGCAACACCATCTCCCTAGACTATTTTGGACGCCATGATTTGCTTCGTAGTTCACATAATAGATTGCACCATATTCATTTGTTTCAAGACAAATTTCCTCGATGCGTTTTTTTGACTGTTTGCCAAAAATTTCGCCACCCTTGTGCTCGAATTCAAATTCAACATCTTCTGGTTCAAGATCATCTTCTACCTCGCAATCGATGAGACGAATGCTTGGAAAGAGAGACGTACTTGCTTCAGGGAATGCATGGAAAGTACACGAAGGAAATGCATAGGTTGGAATGGATGGAATAGGTTGAACGGATGCTGGCACACGTTCCATCGAACAGCCAGCAAAAGGAAGAATGAATATGGATAAAAGCACTATAAAAGTAGGGGTACAGCGTGTCATCATGTTCGTGCAATGTATTGTATTATGTGGTGACAAGGAGTTTATTCTATGAAAAAAATATATGTACTTATAAGTTGCTCACTTTTCGTCGCGGCTCTCGCTGGGTGTAAGAACACGATGAATGCGGTTGGTGATACTGCAAAAGGTGCGGGCAAAGGAACGGTAGAAATTATTCAAGGCGTTGGTAAGGGTGTAGACCACATTGGTAAAGGTGTCAAAGCCGACATCAATGATGATGGCCAAAATAACAAAGAGAAATAACTATTTCGTCGCACGAACAATTTATGCGCAGGGCAATTGAACTTGCAAGGCAAACATCTATTGTTGAGAAAGCCGGTGGTCCCTTTGGGTGCGTTATTGTCAAAGATGGCGAGATTATTGGCGAAGGTGCCAACAGCGTGGTCGCTGATGCTGACCCCACCTGTCATGGTGAGATGAATGCGATTCGTCACGCGTGTGCTGTTTTGGGCACACATAATTTATCGGGGTGCACGGTGTACACAACTGGTGAACCCTGCCCAATGTGTTATGCCGCATGCTGGTGGGCTAGAATCGATAAGATGTATTACGCTTCGACCGTGGAGGATGCGGGTAAATTTGGCAACTTCGATGATGCACCAATCTATGAAGATATGAAGATAGATAGCAAAGAGCGCAAAATTTTCGGCACAGAAATTCTCCGCGATGAAATGCTTTCTCTTTGGAAAGAATTTCAAGCAATACCAAACCATCCAGAGTATTAGTTATATCGATTTCTTTTATTCTTGTTGCTCGTTGTTTGTTTAGTGTTCCCATTTGATTACAACAAAAGGTATGCATGTATACGCATGGCATTTGAAATGGGTTCTCCCTTGGCGGCCAGGCCCCGACTTTGGTTTACAAAAAGAGGTTGCAGGGTGGTTGCGTGAAGCAGTTCAACAAAATGACTGTTCTGGTGGTGTAGTTAACGGCGTCTTCTGTATAAAACAACCGTAGCGCTCATCAAAAAGAGCACTCCAGGTGAAGGCACAGCGACTTCGAGCATTCCAAAATCGTTTGGATTCATTCCATCTGGAAAAACGGTATTTTGCGTGTATTTTGCAGCAAGCCAAAATGCATTGCTCCAGTTTTCTATTTCAGCTAAATTTGCATCAGAGAAATCGGCAAAGAACATATTTGCATTATTCATATTTGCAGATTGCAAGTTAGCGCTATGAAAATTTGAGAATGATAGATCGGAATGGTCTAGGTTTGCTTGCGAGAGGTTAGCATAAGACAAATTCGAAGTGGATATATTTGCATGCTCGAGATTTGCATTTTGCAAATCAGCCCACCATAGTGTTTGCAAACTTAAATTACTGTATGGCTTCACTAAGGAAGAACTTAGCCAGAGCGACCCATTTCCATCGCCGTCATGCCACTGGTATATATCAGCAGATGATGAAGATGCAATACATGCGCAGACTATTCCTCGTATTAATCTCAAATCAAACCCTCGCTATCGCTTCGTATAAAAGCTCATGTGTGTCATGGCAACAAACTACGTAGTAATATCGAATATTTAGTGTTGTTTTCGATAGTTTTTTCAGGCAATTAACATTGCCTGAGCCTGTTCATACAGGAATGTTGAGCAGTGCATCCTGAAGGGCATTAGAGAGATCTTCGTCGAGCCAGCCCAGTCCATTGGAGTGGATGCTCTTTTCTTGCGATAGATTTTAACTTGTAAGAATTGTTAATTCTTGCATTGCAAGGGTGGAATCATTGGTTACTTCGGTAACTGTTGCATGTAACAACTCGCCTTGTTTTGCGTTTGTTTTGAGTGTAATTTCAGCGTAGTGCTCGCATCGTCCCCTAAATAAATGGGTGTCTGGATCACTTTGCTCGAGCATCACTTGGACTGATCTTCCAACAAGTTGTGTTCGATATGCAAGAGAAAGTTCTTCGTCAAGTGAGAGTAATTGCTGCACGCGATCTCGTACAACTTCCGAGGGTAATTGGTTCCAACGAGCGGCGGCGGTTCCGGTTCGAACGGAATATGGAAAGACATGCATGTGTAAATACTTGACTTGCTTTGCAATTCCAACGGTTTGTGCAAAGTCCTCGTCGGTTTCAGTGGGGAAGCCGCAAATGATATCAGTAGTGATTGCAGGCGGAAGACCATCAACAGTCAACCGTTCGTTGACCATTGCAATCATTTCAAGATACTGATCGACGTTGTATTGCCGGTTCATTTTTTGTAATACTGCATTGCTTCCCGACTGCAAGGGTAAGTGCAAATGCGGAACAATGTTTTTGTTTGCGACCATTGCATCGAGCAAGACAGGTGTGACATCGCCCGGTTCCATTGAACTAATTCTTAATCGTTCCAATCCATCGATCTGTGCAACTGCATCAAGTAAATTAGCGAGGTGCTCACCTCCAGAACCTTTGGATGTTTTTTGTTTTCGTCGAAGAGCAGTTTCATGGCCATACGCACCAATGAAAATGCCAGTGAAAATAATTTCTTTATGACCAAGTGCAACTAAACGGGTTGCTTCAGCAACCGTATCTTCAACGGTTTTTGAACGAAGTGTTGTTCGTATTTTTGGAATAATGCAAAATGTACAGTGCGCGTCGCATCCATCTTGAATGCGAAGTTCAGCACGAATATGCTCCCCCGGAGTTGTTGGCAAAGTTGCAATTGGAAGTGAAGTGCTTACAGGCTGTTCTTTTTGATGTGGCCTTTGCAACCACCCATCTACTTCGTGCGCAAACCTTTCTAGCATCGGAGTTTTGCCAGCTTGCGTGATTACTGTATCGCCAAGTTCTTTTGCAACTTCTGGGTCAGTCCCTGTAAAACAACCTGTAACGAAAACATGCTTGCCGTTTCGTTTTGCGCGCCGAATTGCGTTGCGAGATTTCGCTGCCGCCTGACCTGTGACACTGCATGTGTGCACAATTTCAAGATCTGGCGATTCGCTTGATGGTTGCAAACCTCGGTCAACCAAAATTGATTCCATTTCACGGCGCTCCGCATGATTCATGCGGCAGCCAAGCACTTTGAAATGGTATGTTTTTTTCATTGTGACACACCATGGTACCATGAGCGTATGTCGAAACGGCTCATTACTATCACAAGGGAGCTATCTAAGGGCGTAGGCGCACTTTCTTTTAGTGAACCAGTAACGCATGTGTATAACCCATTGGAGTATGCCTGGAAATCCCATCGTGCGTATTTAAACAAATATGGCGAGGGTGAAGGGCGTGTCTTGCTTATTGGTATGAATCCCGGACCGTGGGGCATGGCGCAAACGGGTGTGCCGTTTGGAGAAGTCAATTGGGTACGTGATTTTCTTGGAATTGAAGAAGAAGTATCGCAACCCGAACATGTGCATCCAAAAAGACCTGTCTTAGGGTTTTATTGTCCACGAAGTGAAGTAAGTGGTCGGCGTGTCTGGGAGTGGGCCAAGAATAGATACGGAAGTGCTGAAAATTTCTTCAACGAATTTTTTGTTATCAATTACTGCCCACTTTGTTTTATGGAAGAGGGTGGCAAGAATCGTACACCAGATAAACTTTCATCAGAAGAACGAGATATTGTGTTTGATGTCTGTGATGTCGCACTTCGAAAATTTGTCAAAGCGCTAAAGCCATCTAAAATTGTCGGCATTGGCGGGTTTGCAAAGAATCGTGCGATGAAAACACTTGATCGCAACGACATTGAAACCATTTTGCATCCAAGTCCCGCGAGTCCAATGGCGAACCGTGGCTGGGCACCTCAAATCGAAAAGCAATTTGAGTCGATGGGCGTGATGCTTCCACAAATGACATAAATAAACAATCCAGCGTGGGCGTTTATTCCAATTGGCTTCCTGTGATGCCATTCCAGCCGTCGAGGGCTCCTCGTATGCCCAGTTAGCCGAGCCGCCGTCCCTTGCTCATATACCGGCCATATGCACCATATAAAGTGCGACCGCTCTCCGTGACTGCTGAAGGGGATTAATGTACTTAATTAGGATCTCTTGGCGATGATTTGATGTCATCATCAAGCACGCGGAAGTAGAGCCCCATTCCTTGTAAACCGTTGAGGACTTTGAATAGAACAGGGTTCCAGCCTTTTTGCAAAGTACACGAACCGAATGTGCGGTCTTTGAGAGCACTATGCCAAGTCGCGTCATTGTATACAACTTCGTTACCAACCCAGATTCGGCATGCATCGTCGCTACCAACCGTAAAGTCAACGTTGCGTTTGTCAGGACTCCACAGCCAACATTTTGCGTAGGCGATAACATTTTCAGTTGAATCGCCAAGAGAAAGATTTAAATATCCATCTTTTTCACTTTGCATGTCGATCCACGTAAGCGGCTTACCATCGGTTGTTTTTGGAACAACAAGCGATAGGATGTTTGGCTCTGGCAATTGTTTTTGATTTGCAAGGTTCGACAAACGATCGTCGTCGTTTGCAATCGCAAAGTAGCCTGCAACTTGCCACTCCTCAACGAAGACGCCCGGCAGGTTGAGCGCGCGTTCTTTGGTGTAGCGTTTTGCAGTATCCCAACCAAATCTTTTAACATATCGTTTAAGCTCCAATCGTCCAACTTCGGTGTCGGTTTCGTCGATTGCCATCCATGCGGAAAATGCAAGGTAGCGATCGCTTGTCTCGTCTTCAACTACTTTTGCCAATAACGTGAGCAACGACGGGTCTTTTATTCGCTCTGCGAGTCTGGTCGCTGCAAGTCGAACGATGCGCTTATTACTTTTCAACCCAAGTTCTACCATTTTTTTGTCATTGGATGCCATGATGAGCAAACTTTGTTCGGTTGGATTGACTTCGTTGAACGTTCGAACGATGAACCCTTGGTCGGCGGTTGCAATGATGTTCTTCGCCCACTCTTGGGGTGGCGTATATTTCCCATCCCCATCAGCATCTATATATATAGGATTTGCGATGGCAAGAGGCAAGACATCGCGGTCGTTGTGCATGACAAATGGCGTCATGGGTTCATCGCCTTGTGCAATGGCAACAATCCAGCAATCGCGTGGAATTGCGATTCTAATTCGTGGACGGAGGTGTAATGGTCCGTCACGCTGACCTTCGTATTCTATCGAGGCGACTTCTTCGCCGTTCTGGATAATGCGTACCGTGTCAAGGTCGATCCAAGAAGCGGCTTGTACGTCTACATGCACATCGAGTGTTTGGTCGCGCACTGAAATAGTTGACCCCATCGGGTGTCCGTTTGCCGTCATACGCAGGAAGGGCCCCGTCGTAGTTGAAAGTTTTCCTGCACGCACTGCTTGGGCAACTTTTGCGGGGTCGATATTTGAAGGATCATCGGTTCCCGTAAACACATAATTTCTGGGGATGCCTGCAATGTTTTTTGTCACTGTGTGGCTATCGCTGTTTCCTACTGCGACAATGTTTCTGCCCGCATTGAGCATGTTGTACCAATCACGTAACACGCTATGCCTACTTGATCGTGTTGGCATATCAGTAATTTCAGCGTCGTAGAAACCCCAGCCTGGATTTTCATTTAAAACTTCGATGGAATCAAAATCCCACGACCAACGGTCGTCATCTGATTCACCTGTAATGGGGTCGAGACCGCGCGTTCCAAAATAATCGATGTTTCCCCAGCGAGGGTGATTGATTTGAATAATTGGTACGACCCCCGCATCATTCTTTTCTGCACGGATGAGTGCAAACAATTCTGGCGCTTCTAGCTTTTGGTTGACCACTTTTGCATCAGCATCAAGTGGGAACGCATTCAAGTGACCGTAAGGCGATGAAACTTCATTGCCGACAACTGCTGTGATGTGTTCGTTTGCATCGAGTCCATTAATCGTTGGCTGGTAATCGGTATTGTGGTTGTGGTCGGTTGCAACCGCGAATTCAACGTTTTCGCCAATAAGTGAAATGATGCGTTCGTTCATGTTGGAGTCGCCGTGTCCGCTGTGCGTGAGCGTGTGTAAGTGAAAATCACCACTGACCCAATCGGTCGTGTCTATTTCGTGTACAAGTTCGGCGTTCCAAGAATATTCGCCACCATCCTCAATGGTAATAGTTTTGTGGTCAAGAGACCATTCAATCCCGTGGGAAGCGTATACATTCCAAGTACCAACGGGAACGGTTATTGTCCCCTCGCCTTTAAGCGTGTAGATGGCGTGATACCGAACGGCCAAGCGCTCAGGGTCTGCGCTAGCGTTTGGAAACATATCTGACTTATCGCCGTTGCTATCGGTAAAACTGAGTTTTGCGGGGATCAGGTTTCCCTCACTATCAGTGGTCGTAAAGACGAGCGTTCCGTGTGGAGCGTCTACGTTTGCAGTGGGGGCAGGTAGTGCCAAAGTAATGCATAGGATTGTTGTAAGCATCCGTGTATGCTACTCGGATGTCACTTTCCGTTGAGAATGTATCGCATGAATATTTCCAAGGGAATCGTGTAATCGATGATTTTTCGATCAGCGTAAAAAATGGTGAAATTATCGCGCTTGTAGGTCCCTCTGGATGTGGCAAAACCACGTTATTGCATTGCATTACTGGTTTAGTAGCACCAACAAGCGGAAGAGTGCAGGTTGACGGTGTAGACGTTTCTCACAAAAACCCCCATGAGCGTGGTATTGGCATCATGATGCAAGACCAACCGTTATACGAGCATCTTTCGGTTGAACAAAATATCGCGTTCCCCTTGCGTGCACGCGGTCAAAAAAAACCGGACGTATCGCAGCTCCTTGAACAACTTGAATTAGCTGACATTGCAAAGCAAAAAGTTTCTTCGTGCAGTGGGGGAGAGCGAAGGCGCATTGCTTTTGGCAGGTCGATCGTGACAAAACCAAACGTTTTGTTATTGGATGAGCCGTTTACATCGCTCAACGAAGAACTTCGCAAAATGATGCGAGAGAGTATCGTTCAAGCAAATGTATCAACCCTTCTTGTAACACATGATTCTAAAGAGGCATCGGCGCTATGCGACGGCGTAATAGAATTGGATAAACTAAAGTAAATAACGCAATCGCATTGTTTTTTGGGAGACATTGCAGTTTCAGTTTGGCGGTGGGGGAATGCAGTGGGACACGTGTATCAAATGGTAGTTGCAGGGAACGTTGCACCAGGAAATGCAGAACCATAGTTCTGGACAGATGTCACTGTATCGTTGGTGATAATTATCATTCACCTACGCGCTACGCAACCGCAAATAAAAAATCACCCTCGAATCCGAAGATTCAAGGGTGATGGAAGAGAAGAGAAGAGAAGGAACGCAACGAGTACCCTTTCAGGCGCCTGTCGCTCGGGGACGTTCCACCCCTTCGCCTCGTAGGTTATCGGCAGTTCCACACTAATTTAACCACCTTTCAAAGCCTTTTTTGCATTTTTATTTACCCATTTTCACAAGTCCAGATATAGCAGAAACTTGCGTAACGCATTTTTTTCGAGGTTTTTATCGGTACTATGAGGTATTCATCTAAGTCGTTGCAGTCACATAATTTGCCCATTTGTGTGGAACAATTTCTATATTTCCTTCTATCTGGGTGACTGTGTGTCGTCATATTTTCCAATTTTAATCTGGTATTCTTCCTACTTCATGAAAGCGATACAAAGACATTTTCTGGGCTGGGATACGCCATTTCTACCCGAGGTTGCCAAGTGGTTGCAAGAGCACTATTTAGATGGCGAACTTAGTTCTTCGAGCAACGTTCTTATCCTCGTTTCGGGACAAGAAGTTGCAAGAAGGTTGCAAAGCACATTGGTTGGGAATGCCTCTGAAAAAGGAAAGGGGATTGTACTTCCAGCGATTGAGACAACTTCACAGTGCTTAGATAGATTTCTAGATTCTTCGATACGGTTTGCAGATCCAATAACTTCCGAGATAGCAACTGCGAGTGTGCTTCGAGGGATGGACCAAGATGATCTTCGCACCATTGTAGGAATGCGCCGCCCTAGTGAAGAAGATATGGCATCTTGGTTCGCCCTAGCAAAGCAAGCGTGTTCAGTTTTTGCAACACTTTCTGGCGGCGGTCTATCTCCGGATAGAACTTCATGGCCCGCGGAAGCGCAAGTAGTATTGACTGATTCGGCAAAAGAGCGTTTCGATACGTTCCACACTATCCAACAAAAACTTCAAACTCAACTACATGAAGATGGATTAGCGCTCCTTGAATCAAGTCGATTCGCAATACTTGATGAGGAACATCAAATACACGTTGGGGATATTGAACATGTC